>JAGIBP010000009.1 GCA_017744285.1 Variovorax sp. | reverse complement strand
CTGCGCACGGCCCGGCGCCCGCTGGTGGTGGCCGGCGGCGGCGTGGTCGCGAGCGGCGCGGAGGGCGGCGTGCGCGCGATCGCCCACCTGCTCGACGCGCCCGTGGTGCCGACGCAGATGGCGCTCGGCGTGGTGGCGAGCGACGACCGCGGCTTCATCGGCCACGGCGGGCTGATCGCCGGCGACGCGGTGCGCGCCGCCTTCGAGGGGGCGGACGTGATCCTCTGCGTCGGCTGCCGCTTCTCGTCGTGGATGTGGGACGAGCGCGGCGCCTTCGCGCGGCGCCATCACCGCACCATCGCGATCAACCTGGACCCCTCGGCGCTCGGGCATCCGGCGCTGCACGAGGTCGCGATGCAGGCCGATGCGCGGCTCGCGCTCGACGACCTGCTCGCGGCGCTCGGCGACGATCCGCCCCGCGCCATGGAGGCCGGCTGGCGCGAGCGGGTGCGCGCGGTCCGCGCCGCCTACGAAGACCGGCTCGGCGCCATGGCCGCCGAGACCGGGGAAGTGATGCACCCGGCCGCGCTCGCGCGCGCCGTTGCCGATGCCCTGCCCGCCGATGCGCTTGCGGTCTTCGACGGCGGCCACACCACCTTCTGGAGCAACGACTTCACGCCAGTGCGCGCGGTGCGCACGCGCTTCCACGAGCCCGGCATGAGCCACCTGGGCTTCGGGCTGCCCTATGCGATCGCGCTCCAGCTCCAGCAACCGGGCCGGCCGGTGGTCAACATCACGGGCGACGGGTCGTTCGGGTTCACGCTCAACGAGCTCGATACCGCGCGCCGGCAGAACGCGCCGGTCGTCACCGTGATCCACAACAACGAATCCTGGGGCATCATCCGTTCCGGCCAGAAGGCGCAGCTCGATTTCGAATTCGGCACCAGCCTCGGCGGCACCGACTACGCGGCGATCGCGCGCGGCTTCGGCTGCCACGGCGACACCGTGACCCGGCCGCAGGACATGGCGCCCGCCATCGAACGCGCCTTCGCCTCCGGCCTGCCGGCGGTGATCGATGCCCGGACGCGCTTCGTGCCGCACCCGGCGAGCCCGTCGTTCGGCAGCATGAACCGCTTCGGATTCGACGCGCTCACCCGTCCAACCTCTTGAACCTCAGCATGACCCCTCTCACTCTCGACCAGGCCCAACAGATCATCGCCGCCGCGCTCGCCGAATCGAAGCGCTCCGGCTTCCAGCCCATGGGCATCGCGGTGCTCGACGAATCCGGCCACCTCAAGGCCTTCGCACGCGAAGACGGCGCGAGCATGTTCCGCTTCGAGGTCGCGCAGGCCAAGGCCTGGGGCGCGGTCGGCATGGGCGTGTCGAGCCGGGTGCTCGGCGAGCGCGCCAAGGGCAATCCGAACTTCTTCGTCTCGTTGGCCGCGACCGCCCACGGCCGCTTCCTGCCGCAAACCGGCGCCGTGCTCATCAAGGATGCGGCCGGCCGCGTGCTCGGCGCCGTGGGCGCCAGCGGCGGCACCGGCGACGAGGACGAGGCGATCTGCGCAGCCGGCGTCAAGGCGGCCGGCCTCGTGCCGGGCTGACCTCCTGCCGGCCGGCGCACCGCGGCCGGGCCGATCGAGTCGGCCAAGGGGCGTCCGCCCCTTGTGAGACGCACGCCGATGCGATAGGGTGCACGCCCGCCCCTCGCAGGAGATTTCACGATGACCCGTGTCTTCAACTTCAGCGCCGGCCCCGCGATGCTGCCCGAAACGGTGCTGCGGCAGGCCGCCGACGAGATGCTCGACTGGCGCGGCAGCGGCATGTCGGTCATGGAGATGAGCCATCGCGGGAAGGAATTCATCTCCATCCACGCCGAGGCCGAGCGGCGGCTGCGCGAGCTGCTGGCGGTGCCCAAGGACTACAAGGTGCTGTTCCTGCAGGGCGGCGCGATCGCCGAGAACGCGATCGTGCCGATGAACCTGCTGCGCGGCCGCGAGAGCGCGGACTACATCGACACCGGCGAATGGTCGAAGAAGTCCATCAAGGAAGCGAAGAAGTACTGCAAGGTCAACGTGGCCGCCAGCAGCGAGAAGGAGGGCTACACCCGCGTGCCGCCGGAGGACACCTGGAAGCTCGACCCGCGCGCCGCCTACGTGCACATCTGCTCCAACGAGACCATCGGCGGCGTCGAGTACCACTGGACGCCCGACACCGGCGACGTGCCGCTGGTGGCCGACATGTCGAGCAACTTCATGTCGAAGCCGGTCGACGTGAGCCGCTACGGCCTGATCTACGGCGGCGCGCAGAAGAACATCGGCCCGGCCGGCGTCACCGTCGTGATCGTGCGCGACGACCTCGTCGGGCAGGCGCTGCCGATCACGCCCTCGGCCTTCGACTACCAGATCCAGGCCGAGAACGACTCGATGTTCAACACCCCGCCCACCTACGCCATCTACATCGCGGGACTGGTGTTCAACTGGATCCAGCAGCAAGGCGGCCTCGAGGCGATCGCGGCGAGCAACCGCCGCAAGGCCGCGGTGCTCTACGACCACCTGGAGACGACCTCGTTCTTCTACAACCCGGTGGCGCGCGAGGACCGCTCGCTGATGAACGTGCCCTTCAAGCTGCGCGACGAATCGCTCGACAGCGCCTTCCTCAAGGGCGCGGAGGCGCGCGGCATGGTGCAGCTCAAGGGCCATCGTTCGGTGGGCGGCATGCGCGCATCGATCTACAACGCCATGCCCATCGAAGGCGTGCAGGCGCTGGTGTCCTACATGAAGGAGTTCGAGGCGAGCCATGGCTGAGCGCCTGCGGATCCTGGTGCTCAACCAGATCTCGCCCCAGGGGCTGGCCCGACTGCCGGCCGAGCACTACGAGACGGGCAAGGATCTCGCGATGCCCGACGCGGTGCTGGTGCGCTCCGCCGACATGCACGCGATGGAGATCCCCGCGAGCGTCCGCGCCATCGGCCGCGCCGGCGCGGGCACCAACAACATCCCGGTCGAGGCGATGAGCGCCCGCGGCGTGCCGGTGTTCAATGCGCCCGGAGCCAACGCCAACGCGGTCAAGGAACTCGTGATCGCGGGCATGCTGATGGCGGCACGCCACCTGTCCGGGGCGCTGCGCTTCGTCGACGAACTCGACACCGGCCACGCCGATCTCGACCGGACGGTCGAAGGCGGCAAGGGCCGCTTCGCGGGATTCGAGCTCGCGGGCCAGACGCTCGGCGTGGTCGGCCTCGGCAAGGTCGGCTGCCTGGTGGCCGATGCCGCGATCAAGCTGGGCATGCAGGTGCTCGGCTACGACCCCGAGATCACCGTCGACGCGGCCTGGAGCCTGCCTTCGCAGGTGAAGAAGGCCGGCAGCGTGGGCGAAGTGCTGCGCAACGCCAACTTCGTGAGCCTGCACGTGCCGCTCATGGCCGCCACGCGCGACCTGGTCAATGCCGAGAACCTCGGCCTGGTGCGGCCGGGCACGGTGCTGCTGAACTTCTCGCGCGACGGCGTGGTGAACAACCCCGCGGTGCTCGCGTCGCTCGCGGCCGGGCACCTCGGGCACTACGTGTGCGACTTCCCGAGCGCGCTGCTGCACCGCCACGAGCGCGTGACCTGCCTGCCCCACCTGGGCGCCTGCACGCGCGAGGCGGAGGACAACTGCGCCGTGATGGTGGCCGACCAGCTCGTCGATTTCCTCGAGAACGGCAACATCGTGAACGCGGTGAACTTCCCCGGCGTGACGATGCCGCGCGAGTCCGCCTGGCGCGTGGCCATCGCCAATGCCAACGTGCCCAACATGCTCGGGCAGATCTCCACGGCGATGGCGCAGGCCGGCCTCAACATCCACAACATGGTCAACAAGTCGCGCGGCGACATGGCCTACACGCTGGTCGACGTCGACAGCGCGGTGCGCGGCGCGGTGCTCGACGACATCGGCGCCATCGAGGGCGTGCTGTCGGTGCGCTACCTGCCGCACGCGGCGGGCTGACGCCGAGCGCGCGCTCGACCGCTACAGTGGCCCCGGCGGCGGCGCCGACGACATTACCTCCGGGCCCATGACGAATCTCGATCCCTCCGACCTCGCGCTCATCGACACCTGCGCGCGGGCCTCGCTCGACCTGCTGGCGCGCAACCTGACGCCGCACGGCATCCTCGCCGCGAGCCGCAACGAAGCGGCCGAGGCGCGCCGCTACACGCGCATCTTCGGCCGCGATGCGGCGATCTGCGTGATGGCGATGTGCGGCAGCGGCGTGCCTGCCCTCGAACAGGGCGCCATCGCCAGCGTCGAGGCGCTCGCCGCCCGGCAGGCGCCCAACGGGCAGATTCCCAAATACGTCGATCCGGAGGGCCGCGACGCCGATTTCTGGTATCTCGGCTGCATCGACGCGACCCTGTGGTGGCTGATCGCGGTGGACCATCTGCGCCGCCACGGCCGGGTGGACGCCGCGCGCTGGCAGGACGGGGTCGCGCGCGCCATCGGCTGGCTGCTGGCGCAGGAACACCAGCATTTCAGGCTGCTGCAGCAGAACGAGGCCAGCGACTGGGCGGACATCATGCCCCGCTCGGGCTACGTGCTCTATACCAACGCGCTCTGGCACGAGGCCAAGCGCCGCTACGCGCTCGCCCACGCGCAGGAAACGCACTACCACTTCAACCACCTCTTCAACCCCTTCCAGCGCGACCTGCCCGAATACCACCGGGCGCGGCTGCTGGGCCACTACGCGCGGCGCGGCCGGCGGGATCCGGGCCTGTACCTGAGCTTCGTCAATCTCTCGGTGGTCGGGGACGAGGGCGACGTGTTCGGCAACCTGCTGGCGATCACCAGCGGCCTGGCCGACGACGCGATGGCGCACCGCATCGTGCGCACCGTCGCGACCGCCCAGGCGGCCGACCCCTGGCCGGTGCGCGTGGTGCTGCATCCGCTCTCGCACCAGCATGCGCTGTGGCGGCCATACATGGCGCGGCACCGGCAGAACATGACACATCAGTACCACAACGGCGGCATCTGGCCCTTCGTCGGCGGCTACTGGGTGCTGGCGCTCGCGCAACTGGGCCTGCGCGAGGCGGCATGGCAGGCGCTCGCGCAGCTCGCGCAGGCGAATGCGCACGGCGACTGGCGCTTCACCGAGTGGTTCCACGGCCGCACCCTGGCGCCGATGGGCATGGCCGGGCAGAGCTGGAACGCCGCCACCTTCCTGCTGGCCCACCGGGCGCTCGCATCACGTTAGGCACGGCCTCGCCCCAGGTCGGCAAATCGTCCTACGCCGGCGGCGCGCCAAGTGGGATGTCATCCGCCCATCATGAGCGTGCCGCAGCAGCAACTGGTCCTTCGACTCCTGCAGGCGCTGGCCTGCGCGCGCATTCATTTCGGGTGCAAGCGCCTCTCGCCGCAGATGTGGAACTACCCCGATCTCTCCAGCGGGGAGCTCTGGACGCGCATGACGATCTACCAGGAACGCATCGACGCGCTCGCCAACGCCATGAGCGTGGAGCAGCGCGCCCAGGTGCGGCTGGAGCGGGCGCTTTTCCTGCGCCTGCTGCTCGACAGCGCGCCGGCGCGCCTGAAGGCGTGGAGCGACCAGGACGAGGTGTCCGCCATGCCGCCCTCTCACCTGTTCGAGTGGGTCTCGCACGACGACGAGCGGCTCGAACTCGCCCAGCTCGAGGCCGCCATGACGCCGCAGGAATCCGCGCGCTACGACAGCGCGCTGAGCGCGCAGGCCTGGCTCGACTAGGGGCGCGCGCCGCGTTGCAGATGCTTACCGCCGGGCGGCCGGCGCGGGGCGGTGCGCGCAGGGCCATCAGTTAGACTGCTGGGTTTTTCCAGCTGGCGGGATGGTGCAAGTGTCAATGCGCAGGGGTTTGACCGGCTCGGCGCTCATTCGCTTGCTCGATCGATTGTCCGGCCACGAGGTTCGCGAGTCCGCGGCGTCCACATCGGACCGCCTGAGCCAATGGTTCGGCTGGACGGACGCGATATCGCTCTCCGCCGCACTCGACGGCGCGCCGGCCGCCGGCGCCTCGGCCGCCCGGACCTCGCCCGCCGCCGAGGAAGGCGAATGCCAGCGCGTGCGCAGCGCGCTCGCCAAGGCCATCGCCGAGGACAACACCTTCGCCGCCTCGGAAGCCGACTTCGCCCCCTTTCGCCAGCGCTACCTCGCGCGGCAGCAGGCGATCGAGGCGGGTGTCGGCGCGCTGCGCAGCCGGCTACGGTCGCGGCTGGCAGCGCGGTCGCCTGCCATGGCCCGGCTCGCGGCGGTGGACGTGGTCATGGAACAGGTGCTGAGCGCGCGCGAGCGCAGCCTGCTGTCGAGCGTTCCTGCCGTGCTCGAGAGGCACTTCGGGCGCCTCTGCCGCGACGCCGAAGCCGCCGCGAGCGGCGCCTGGATTCAGGCCTTCCGCCGCGACGCGCGGGATCTCCTTCTGGCCGAGCTGGATTTTCGATTTCAACCTGTCGAAGGGCTGCTGGACGCCCTTCGCACGACCTGATCCGCATTTCATGAACAGATCTCTTCTTCGCGCCGTGCTGGCGGCCGGCCTCGTCGCCGTGGCCTGGGTGGGCGTGGGCTACGTCGGCTCGAACCCGCTGGCGCTGGTGGCCACCGTGCTCATCGCCGTCTTCTATGCGGTGGGCGCGCTGGAGCTGCACCGCTTCCAGCAGGCGACGTCCACGCTGGTGGATGCCACCGCGGGGCTGGCGGAGCCGCCAGCGAAACTCTCCGCCTGGCTCGACACGCTGCATCCGTCGCTGCGCAATGCGGTGCGCCTGCGCGTCGAAGGAGAGCGCGTGGGCCTGCCCGGCCCGGCGCTGGCGCCGTACCTCGCGGGCCTGCTGGTGCTGCTGGGCATGCTGGGCACTTTCGTCGGCATGGTGCTCACGCTCAAGGGCACCGGCCTGGCGCTCGAAAGCGCGACCGATCTCGATGCCGTGCGGGCCTCGCTGTCGGCGCCGGTCAAGGGTCTGGGCCTGGCCTTCGGCACCTCGGTCGCGGGCGTGGCGGCGTCGGCCATGCTGGGCCTGGCGTCGGCGCTGTGCCGCCGCGAGCGACTGCGCGCCGGGCAGATGCTCGACACGCGCATTGGCACGAGCCTGCGCGTGTACTCGCTGGCGCATCGGCGCGAGGAATCGTTCCGGCTGCTGCAGCAGCAGGCGCAGGTGATGCCCGAGCTGGTCCTGCAACTGCAGGCCATGATGGCCGCGATGGAGCGCCAGCACCAGGCGGCGGGCGAGCGCCTGGCCGCCGGACAGGATCAGTTCCACGCCAAGGCCGAGGCCGCCTACGCGGGGCTCGCCGCCTCGGTGGGCCAGTCGCTGCAGCACAGCCTGACCGAGAGCGCGCGCATGGCGGGCGCCACGATCCAGCCGGTGGTCGAAGCCACGATGGCCGGCATCGCGCGCGGAACCGCCTCGCTGCACGACAAGCTCGCCGATGCGGTGCAGCAGCAGCTCGACGGGCTCGCCGGCCGCTTCGAGGCCACCACCAACCGCGTGGCCGACACCTGGACGACCGCGCTCGCGACGCATCAACGCACGAGCGAGACGCTCGCCGGCGAACTGGGCCAGACGCTGGGCCGCTTCACCGAAGCCTTCGAGCAGCGCTCGGCGGCGCTGGTCGACGGCGTCGCGGCGCGGCTCGACAGCAGTGCCGCCGGCGTGTCGGAGCATTGGAGCCATGCGCTGGCGCAGCACCAGCGCACGAGCGAGAAGCTGGCCGGCGACACGCAGCAGGCGCTGGCCGGCGCGGCGGCGAGCTTCGAGCAGCACGCCGCCGCGCTGCTGGCTCAGGTCGACCGGTCCCATGCCGACCTGCAGGCCGAACTCGCGTCGCGAGACGAGCAGCGCCTGTCGGGCTGGACGAACGCCCTCGAAGGCATGGCCGACTCGCTGCGAAAGGAATGGCAGCAGGCGGGCGCGCAGGCCGCGCAGCAGCAGCAGCAGCTCGGCGAGGCCATGGCGCAGACCGCCCGCGACATCTCCGCGCAGGCCGAGGCGCACGCGAGGACGACGATCGCCGAAACCACCCGCCTGCTGCAGGCCGCCACCGAAGCCCCGAAGGCCGCGGCCGAGGTGGTCGCCGAGCTGCGCCAGAAACTGTCCGACAGCATGGCGCGCGACAACGCCATGCTGGAAGAACGCTCGCACATCCTCGACACCCTGAAGACGCTGCTCGACGCCGTGAACCATGCCTCCACCGAGCAGCGCGCGGCGATCGACGCGCTGGTCGGCTCGTCGGCGGAACTGCTCGAACGCGTGGGCAGCCGTTTCACCGAGAAGCTCGAGGGCGAAACCGGCCGGATGAGCGAGGCGGCCGCGCAGCTCACCGGCAGCGCGGTCGAAGTGGCCAGCCTCGGCGAAGCCTTCGGCGCCGCGGTGCAGCTCTTCGGCGAATCGAACGACAAGCTCGTCGGCCAGCTCTCTCGCATCGAGGCGGCGCTGGGCCAGTCCATGGCGCGCAGCGACGAGCAGCTGGCCTACTACGTGGCGCAGGCCCGCGAGGTGATCGACCTGAGCATCATGTCGCAGAAGCAGGTGGTCGAGGACCTCCAGCGCATCGCAGGCCAGCAGGCCGCCACGGCGGGCAGCGAGGCGTGATGCACGAGGACATCGACGCCGGCGCCGAGCCGGCCGTCCCGGTCTGGGCGGTCTTCGGCGACCTGATGGCGGGGCTGCTGGGGGCTTTCGTGCTGATCCTGGTGTGCGCGATCGGCATGCAGCTCGACCTCACGGCCAAGCTCGAGAGCGAGGTGCAGAAGCGCCGCATCGAGGCCCAGCGCCGCGAGGCGCTCGAGAAGGCCCTCGCGGGCCCGCTCGCCGCCGGGCGCGTGACGCTGAACAACGGCCGCATCGGCATCAGCGGCAGCGTGCTGTTCGCGGTCAGTTCGGCCGACCTGCAGCCCGAAGGCCGCCAACTGCTGCGCAGCCTGGCCGCGCCGCTGGCCGCCTACCTGCGCGCACGCGACGAGATCCTGATGGTGAGCGGCTTCACCGACGACCGCCAGGTGCGCGGCGGCAGCCGGCAGTTCGCCGACAACTGGGAGCTGTCGGCCCAGCGCGCGCTGACGGTGACGCGCGCCCTGATCGAGGAGGGCCTGCCCGCCTCCTCGGTCTTCGCCGCCGCCTTCGGCTCCGGGCAGGCCGTGGCGTCCAACGCCGACGCGGAAGGGCGCGCCCGCAACCGCCGCGTCGAGATGTCGCCGACGTCCCGCCCGACCAACGACATCCCGGGACACCGTGAGTAGCGACGAAGGCGACGCGAGCGGCGGCATCGACCCCACGATCGCGGCATGGCGCCAGCGCGGCGACCACCGCGTCGATCCGGTGCGCTTCCGCTTCATCGAAGCGCTCGCCCGACGCGCCGCCGGCCATGAAGGCGTCGCGCGGCGCCTGCTCGACGAGAAGCTGCGCAACCACGTCGCGGCCTACGGCGAGGCGCTTCGAAAGTCGCGCGAGGCCGGCGCGCCGATGGCCCCGGACACCGCGGCGCCCGCGCGCGAACCCGGCGCCCTCGCCGGACTCGTGGCCCTGCTCGGGCAGCATGCATCGGCACCCCCACCTTCGACGGCACGCGGCGCCGCGCCCGCGCCCGCCCCCGCCCCTTCCGGCGAACTGAAGACCCTGCGCTACTTCAAGAGCACCTGGTCGCGCCTGAGCGCCGACCGGCGGCTGACGCAGTCACGGGCCAAGGTGCCGGAGAACGCCGGCCCGCTGAACTCGCACCACCTCGTCCATCGCGCGCTCACGCTGATGCACGAGCTCTCGCCGGAGTACCTCAACCGGTTCATGGCGCATGTCGATGGCCTGCTGTGGCTCGACGACATGAACGCGCGCCCGCCCGCCAGCGGCGCGCCCGGCGCCGACATGGCCCGCAAGAGCGGCCGCGCCAAGTCCCGCTGAACGCGCCCTCGCCCGTGCTCAGGTCTTCAACGTGTTCTTGTGGACCTTGCCGTCCTTCATGATGACGAGCAGGCTGGTCTGCGGGGTGGCGAGCAGCGCGATGTTGTCGAGCGGGTTGCCGTCCACCAGCAGCAGGTCGGCAAAGGCGCCCTCCTCGATCACCCCCAGCTTGCCCGGATAGGGGTTGCGCGGCCCCGACAGGCCGAGCAGCTGCGCATTGCCCGAGGTTGCCATCGCAAGAATCTCGCTGTTCGAGTACCAGCGCGTGAGGTGCGTGAGCATGATGCCCTGCCGCTGCGCCAGCGCGGGCGAGAACAGCATGTCGGAGCCGAAGGCCGTCTTGATCTTGTACTTCTTCGCGAGCTTGTAGAGGCCGTCCGTGGCCCCGAAGAGCTGCTGCGCCGAGGCCATGCTCGGCCCCGGCAGCCGCCCGGTGTCCTCGTCGGACAGGAAGGGCTGGGTGCTGAGCCAGACGCCCTTGTCGGCCATCAGCCTCGCGGTCGCGTCGTCCATCAGGTGCGCATGCTCCACGCACGCGGCGCCCGCGTTGATCGCGCGCTGCACGGTGTTCGACGCATAGGCGTGCACCGTGATGTAGGTGTTCCAGTCCTTCGCGACCTCGGCGGCCGCGCGCACCTCGACCTCGCTCAGGGTCGTGAGGTCCAGCGGCGTGCGCGGCGACGAGACGCCGCCCCCGCCCACGATCTTGATCTGCGAGGCGCCCTGCGTGAGCTGCTCGCGCACGCGCATGCGGATCTCGTCGGGACCGTCGACGATCGAGGCCGCGCCGGTGCGCTCGGTGAAGCCCTGCACGCCCGGCGTGCGCGGCACGTCGGACAGCGGACGCAGGTCGCCATGGCCGCCGCTGCCGGTGATCATCGCGCCGCAGGGGTAGATGCGCGGCCCGGGGATCAGCCCTTCGTCGATCGCCTGCTTGAACGCGAACACGGGTCCGCCGAGATCGCGCACCGTGGTGAATCCGCGCTGCAAGGTGCGCTCCGCCTCGGCGCTCCCGGCGAGGTGGATGTAGCCGATGTTGCCCTGCAGGAGCACGGGCAGCGGCAAGGCCGCGAACAGCGCGTGCCAGTGCGCGTCGATGAGGCCCGGCATCATGACCCGGCCGCCGCAGTCGATGCGCTGCGCGCCTTCGGGCGTGGCGGGCGTGCCACCTGCGATCGACTTGATCCGGTTGCCTTCGACGAGCACATGCAAGCCGTCGCGAAGCGATGCGGAGCGACCGTCGAAAACGCGAACGTTGGTAAACAGTGTCGAACGCGGCGGCGCCGGCGTGGCCTGCGCCCGCGCCTTGAACGGCAGTCCCAGCGCGGCCACCGAGGCCGCCATCCCGGCCACGAAGCCCCGGCGGGTGAGGTCCGCGTCGATGCGGCGGGTGACCGCGTGGATCTCCGGACGGTGGCACAGGCACACGGCGCGTCTGACGAGTGTTTCGCCAGTGAGGGATGAGCAGGCGTACAAGTGAGGGCTCCTTGTCGAAAGCTGGGGTCCGTGCATGGTGACGCGGTGCGACAAAACATGTCAACCGACTCGAAGGAGCGCCGCTCGCTGTCAGGCCGGCGACTCGCGCGCGCAGCGGCGCGCCGATAATCGCCGCAGCCCGCCGATGAAGCCCCGCGTTTGAACACCCCCGCCGCCGCCACCGCCGACCCGTCCGCGCCCTCCATCTGGAGCCCCCTGAAGATCCAGGCCTTCCGCGGACTCTGGACGGCCGGCAGTCTCTTCTTCGTCGGCAACGCCATGCTCAACATGGCCGCCTCGTGGCTGATGATCGAGGTCACCGGCTCGTCGTTTCTCTCGGCGCTGGTGCAGACCGCCTCCTTCCTGCCGATGTTCCTGCTGTCGCTGCCGGCGGGCGTGCTGGCCGACACCACCCATCGCCGCGAGCTGATGCTGCGCGTGCAGGGCGTGTACGCGGTGGTGGCGCTGCTGCTCACGGCGCTCTCGTTCGCCGGCTGGGCCGGCCCCATGACGCTCCTGTTCTTCACCTTCGTGCTCGGCGTGTGCACCGCGCTGCAGTCGCCGTCATGGAACTCGACGGTCAGCGACGTGGTGGGCCGCCACCAGTTGCCGCAGGCGATCACGCTGGTCTCGATGGCCTTCAACGGCGCGCGCGCGGTGGGCCCGGCGCTCGCGGGCCTGATCTTCGCGTGGACCGGCGGCGGCGCGGTGTTCGCGATCGCGGTGCTCACCGCCATCGGAATGAGCTACGCCACCAAGCGCTGGCCGCCGGCCCCGCCCACGGCCGGCAAGCTGCCGGCCGAGCGGCTCTGGGGCGGCATGCTGAGCGCGCTGCGCTATGCGCGCCACTCGCCGGCGATCTTCGCGCAGCTGGTGCGCACCGCCGCCTATGCCGGCATCGGCTCGGCGCTGTGGGCGCTGCTGCCGGTGATCGCGCAGCAGCGGCTCGAACTCGGCGCCGCCGGCTTCGGGCTGCTGATGGCGTGCCTGGGCAGCGGCGCGGTCGCGGCGGGCTTCTTCGTCGGCCGCCTGCGCGCGCGCTTCGGCCTCGACACGCTCGCGACCGCCTGCTGCGTCATCTTCGCCATCGCGATGCTGGTGGGCGCGCTCGTCACCTGGCGACCGCTGGTGTACGTCAGCTTCGTGCTCGGCGGTGCGGCATGGATGACGATGATGTCCACCTTCAACGCCGCCACCCAGACCAGCGCCTCGCCCTGGGTGCGGGCGCGCGCGGCCTCGATGCACACGCTGTGCTCGCTCGGCTCGTTCGCGCTCGGCTCGGCGCTGTGGGGCGCGCTGTCGGGACTGCTCGGGCTGCCGGTCGCGCTGAGCCTGGCCGCGGCGGGCATGCTGGCGAGCGTGGCGCTCGCGCGGCCCTACCCGCTGCGCGTGGGCGCGGACGACGAGGTCACGCAGGTCGCGCAGTCCGATGACGTCAGCGTGGCGAGCGAGCCCGAGTTCGAGGCCGGGCCGGTCGCCGTCGAAGTGGTCTACCGCATCCGCGAGGCCGATGCGGCGCGCTTCCTCGACGCGGTGCGCCTGCTCGCGGTCCCGCGCCGCCGCGACGGCGCGACCTTCTGGCGCATCTACCGCGACCTCGGCGACCCGACGCGCTACGTCGAGCGCTTCATCGTCACCTCGTGGGCCGACTACCTGCGCCAGCGCTCCCGCGCCACGGTGGCGACCATGGAGCTCGAATCGCACGCGCGCAGCTTCCAGCTCGCGGGCGAGCCGGTGGTGATGCGGCACTACCTCGCCGAAAGAAGCGCCTAGCGGCGTTCGCTCAGTCGCCAGCGCGCGCCCCCCGCGCTACGATGGCTCCGGTCTCGTCGCATCCCGCTTGAACCGTCCAACGCCAGGAGGAGACATGAGCAACGTACGGATCGAACACGACCTGCTCGGCGACCGCGAAGTCCCGGACGACGCCTACTACGGCGTCCACACGCTGCGCGCCAAGGAGAACTTCCAGATCACGGGCACCACGATCTCGGCCTACCCCGACCTGGTCGGCGCGCTCGCGTCGGTCAAGCAGGCCGCCGCGGAAGCCAACGCCCAGCTCGGGCTGCTGGCGCCCGAACTGCGCGACGCCATCGTGGCCGCGTGCCGCGAGATCCGGCGCGGATCGCTGCACGACCAGTTCGTGGTCGACGTGATCCAGGGCGGCGCGGGCACCTCCACCAACATGAACGCCAACGAGGTGATCTGCAACCGCGCGCTCGAGATCCTCGGCCACCAGCGCGGCGACTACCAGCACCTGCATCCGAACGAGCACGTCAACATGGCGCAGAGCACCAACGACGTGTACCCGACCGCGATCCGCATCGCGACCTGCTTCGCGATCGAGCGGCTGCGCCGTGCCATGGAGCACCTGCGCGCCGAGTTCGCCGCCAAGGCCGACGAGTTCGCGCACCTGCTGAAGATCGGCCGCACGCAGCTGCAGGACGCGGTGCCCATGACGCTCGGGCAGGAGTTCTCGACCTACGCGGTGATGATCGAGGAAGACATCGCGCGCCTGACCGAGGCCTCGGCGCTGATCCGCGAGATCAACCTGGGCGCGACGGCCATCGGCACCGGCATCACCGCGCACCCCGACTACGCCGGCAAGGCCCTGGCCGCGCTGCGCGACATCACGGGGCTGGACCTCGCGACCGCGCCGAACCTCATCGAGGCCACGCAGGACTGCGGCGCCTTCGTGCAGCTGTCGGGCGTGCTCAAGCGCATCGCGGTGAAGCTCTCGAAGACCTGCAACGACCTGCGGCTCTTGTCCAGCGGGCCGCGCGCCGGCTTCGGCGAAATCAACCTGCCGCCGATGCAGGCCGGCTCGTCGATCATGCCCGGCAAGGTGAACCCGGTGATCCCCGAGGTGGTGAACCAGGTGGCGTTCGAGGTGTTCGGCAACGACGTGACCGTGACCTTCGCGGCCGAGGCCGGCCAGCTGCAGCTCAACGCCTTCGAGCCGATCATCGCCAATGCGCTCTTCCGCAGCTTCAGGCACCTGACGAACGCCTGCATGACGCTGGCCGACCTGTGCGTGAAGGGCATCACGGCCAACCCGGCCCGGCTCGAGGAAAGCATCGAGCGCTCGATCGCGCTGGTCACGGCGCTCAATCCGATCATCGGCTACAAGCAGGCGACCGAGGTCGCGGCCGAGGCCTTCGCCAACGGCACGAACGTGCGCGAGGTGGTGCTCAAGCGCCAGCTGATGTCGGAAGAGGAACTGAACGAGGCCCTGCGCCACGAAGTGCTGACGCGGCCGCACGTGTACGAAGCCGCGAGGCACAAGACCTCGGCCCCCTGAAGAACTGATGGACAGTGCCAATCCCGACCGCGTAATCTGCCCACCATGTACATCCCGCCCCACTTCGCCGAAACCCGCCCGCAGGCCCTGCACCGCATCATGCGCGAGCACCCGCTCGGCATGCTGGTCACGCACGGCCCGGACGGGCTGGACGCCAACCATATCCCCTTCGAATACGACGCCGACAGGGGCCCCCACGGCACGCTCCTCGCGCACGTGGCGCGCGCCAACGACGTCTGGCAGCGCGCGCCGAGCGGCACCGCCGTGATGGTGGTCTTCCGGGGCGCGGAGGCCTACATCTCGCCCAACTGGTATCCCAGCAAGCACGAGGCGCACCGCCAGGTCCCGACCTGGAACTACGAGGTGGTCCACGCCCATGGCGTCCTGACCGTGCGGGACGACGAGCGCTTCGTGCGCGGCCTGGTGGCGCGCCTGACGCGCACGCACGAGGCGGCCGAGCCCCGGCCCTGGAAGATGAGCGACGCCGAACCCGAGTACATCGACGGCCTGCTGCGCAACATCGTCGGCCTGGAGATCGCCGTCACCTCGCTCGTCGGCAAGGCCAAGCTCAGCCAGAACAAGGAAACCCGCGACCGCCAGGGTGCCTCCGATGCGCTGGAAGCCCGCGGCTTGCGGGAGATGGCGGCCCTGATGCGCCCGGAACCGTAAGACCAACGCGAAGGAGCACGCATGGACACCCAGGGACGCATCGGCATGCTGCGCGTGGCGCTGGTCCTCGTCGGACTGGCGTGCTTCTCGCTCTACCCGCTCATGATCGTCTGGCCGTCGGGCTGGGCCTGGCATGTCGGGCACTCGGACTATGCGTGGATGATCATCGGCCTCTATGCCACGCTGGGCGTGTTCCTGGTCCGGGCCTCGGTCGATCCGTACCAGCACCTGAGCCTCATCTGGTTCACCGTCTGGTCGAGCCTGGTGCACGCGGCCATCATGGCGATCCAGGCGATCCAGCAGCCCGGGCAGCGCGGCCACCTGTGGGGCGACGTGCCGGGGCTGGTGCTCGCGGCCCTCGTGCTGGCGGCGCTCACGCCTCGGCGGAAGGACGGGCGTCCAGCTTCCTGAGCAGGCGGGCGCGCAGCTTCGGAAAGATCGCGCCGCAGGTCTCGCGCGTCGCGGCGATGGTGGCGCCCGGGTCGCCCCGGCGCTGGAGCAGGGCCAGGACCTCGCCGGCGTGCGATCCGCGCAAGGGGCGAAACGCCAGTCCGCGAAACTGCAGCAGCGCGCTGGAGGCCGGCACCAGGGCCACGCCCAGGCCCGCGCCGACGAGGTCGAGCACGCCATGCACGGTGCTGGCCTCGTAGCGAATGCGCGGCGAGAACCCGGCCTTGGCGCACAGATGAATCGCCTGGTCGAAATACGCCGGGCCGCGGTGCCTCGTGAAGGCGATGAAGTCCCGGTCGGCGAAGAGTTTCAGTTCGACCCGCCCCGGGAGCTTCGCCGCATCCGCGCGAGGCATGGCAAGGGCAAAGGGATCGGCCATGCGCGAGGCCACCTGGATGCGCGGGTGCCCGGGTTCCGTGCGGGCCAGTCCCACGTCGATGCTGCCTGCCACCAGCGCGTCGACCTGCTCCGAACTGATCATTTCGCGAAGCTCCAGCTGCAGGCCAGGCATCCGCGCCCGCAGGCTTCGAACGAGCTCCGGCAAGACCGTGCTGCCGGCCGAGGGCACATAGCCGATCGCGAGGCTGCCGGACTGCGCACTGCCTTCGATGTGGCCCTTGAGCTGCGCGGCCCGGTTCAGCAGATGACGCGCTTCCGGCAGAAGCCGTTCGCCGGCACCGGTGAGCCGCACGCCCTTGGGATGTCGCACGAAGAGGGGCGCGCCCAGGTCCTCTTCGAGCTGGCGGATCTGCACCGACAGCGGCGGCTGCGCGATGAAGAGCTTCTCCGCCGCACGGCTCAGGTTGCCGGCCTCCGCGACGGCCATGAAATAGCGAAGGTGTCTGAGTTCGACGGCCACGGCGCCTCCATATCTTTCACATATGGGAACGATACATCATCGATGTTTGCCGTATCAGCGGGCCGCCTCCAGAATCGGGACACCGAACAAGACCCCTTCCTGGAGACACGCACGTGAAACGGCTGATCGCTCTTGCACTTCTTCCCCTGGCGTTTGCCGCCGCGGCCCAGCCATGGCCGGGCAAGCCCGTGAAAATCGTCGTCCCCGCGCCCGCGGGCAGCTCGCTGGACTTCATTGCCCGCACGCTCGGCAACAAGCTGAGCGCCAAGTGGCATCAGCCGGTCGTCGTCGACAACAAGGCGGGCGCGGGCGGCATGCTCGGCATGACGGCCGTGGCCAAGGCGCCCGCGGACGGCTACGTGCTGGGCATCGGATTCAACGGCCCGATCGCCTTCGCGCCGTTCATGTACAAGCAGATGGCCTACGACCCCGCGAAGGACCTGATGCCGGTGGTGTTGACCTCCTCGCAGCCCAACGTCCTGGCGGTGCCCGCGGGCAATCCGGCCCGGAACCTGCAGGAATTCGTGGCCTGGGCGCGCAAGCAGCCGGGAGGCATCAACTACGGCTCGGTCGGGGCCGGCAGCTCGTCGCACCTGACCATGGAACTCTTTCGCAGCGCCGCGCGCTTCGAAGCGACCCACGTGCCCTTCGCGGGCTCGCCGCCGGCCGGGATTTCGCTGGCCTCGGGCGAGACGCAGGCCCTCTTCACGGTGGCGCCGGCCCTCCTCCCGCTGATCAGCAGCGGCCGCATCCGCCTGCTCGCGGTCACGAGCGCCCGGCGCATGGAGGGCATGAAGGACCTGCCCACGGTCGAGGAGTCGGGCTTCCCGGGGTTCGAGGCCCTGGCCTGGAACGGCGTCTTCAGCCCCACGGGAACGCCCGCGCCGGTGCTCAAGCGCATCAACGAAGACTTCAACGCCGTCATGAAGGACCCCGAGGTCCGGGAAGCCTTCGCGCAGCAGGGACTGGTGATCGGCGGCGGCTCCATCGAGGAATTCCGCAGTTTCATCCAAGGCGAAAGCAGCAAGTGGGGACCGATCATCAAGAAGGCCGGCATCCGGATCGACTGAGCACGGGAGACGACATGCAAGCCTTGCGCAAGACGCACCCCCGCGCGGGTCTGGAACTGGTGGACGTGCCGGAGCCGCGCCTCGATCCGGACAGCGACGATGTGATGGTCGCGGTCACGGCCGCCGGCATCTGCGGCAGCGACCTCCACGTGGACACCTGGACGCCGAGCTACGCCTTCATCGCCCCGAGCCTTCCGGTGACCATCGGCCATGAGTTCGTGGGCGTCGCGCAAACGGGACCGCTGGCCGGCCGCCGGGTCGTCGTCCGTCCCTCGGTGACCTGCGGCGCCTGCCCGGCCTGCACAGCCGGCCAGCACGACCTGTGCGAGCGCCGCCGCGGCATCGGCATGACGCGCGACGGCGCCTTTGCCGCCAAGGTCCGCGCGCCGCTGCGCAATTGCGTGCCCGTGCCCGACGGCCTGCCCGACGAACTGGCGGCATTGACGGAACCGCTCACGATCTCGATGCAGGCGCTGCGCATCGCCGGCGACCTGCACGGCAAGCGCGTCCTCGTGATGGGGCCGGGCACCATCGGCCAGGGCATCGCGCTGCTCGCCAGGCGCGCGGGAGCGGCCCAGGTCGTGGTCAGCGGGTTCGACGACGCCGCGCGCTTCGAGGCGCTGCGGCGCATGGGCTTCGAGCACCTCGTCGACGTGTCGCGGCAGTCGCTCGCGGAGCAAGCGCGGGGGCTCACCGCCGGGGCCGATTTCGACGTCGTCTTCGAAGCCACGGGCGTGCCCGAGACGATCAACGACGCCCTGGGCCTGCTGCGCCGCAACGGCATCGTCGTGGTGACCGGCATCCACGCGCGACCGCTTGCACTGGACCTCACCCCGCTGGTGCGCAACCAGCATCAATTGAGGGGATCGTTCCGCCCGCCGGAGTCGGACTGGCCGCTGGCGCTCGCGCTGATGCAGGAACTGGGGCCCGTGCTGGCCCCGATGGTCAGCCACGTGCTCCCGCTCTCGCGGGCGCTGGAGGGATTTGCGCTCGCGCATGACAAGCAGGGCTGCAAGGTCCTTCTCAGGCCGGAACACGACCATGCATGAGCCGCGCGCAAGCGCCCTGCTCGCGCTGTGGAACGACGTCGAGCCCGAGGTGGACGCGCTCTACAACGACTGGCACGCGAACGAGCACGTGCCCGAAAGGCTCACGGTGCCCGGCATGCTCTGGGCCCGGCGCTACGCCACGCGCCCGGGAACACCGGGGCCGCGCTACCTCACCTTCTACGGCCTGCGCTCGGCGGACGTCCTTGCGAGCGCGCCCTACCTTCGCCTGCTGGCGCATCCCACGCCCCTGAGCGCCAGGATGCGCCCGCATCTGCACAACATCTCGCGGTGGGTGTGCGAGCTTCGAGCGCTGCGTGGCGCATTCGACGCGCACCTTCTGTTCGCGTTCGCCTGCCAGACCGAAGCGGACGCCCGACGGTCATTCGCGCTGGCCCCTGCCGAGGCCAGCGCCGGCAGCCTGCTGGCCGAGCGCATTCCCGACGCGGCGCCCCTGCCGTGGATGAAGGGCAGCCAGGCCCGCGGCATCGACGGGGACTGGCTCGCCGCCTGCGCCGCCGACACGGACCCGCACGCCGCGCCGGCAGGCCGGCTCGCCTACGAGCAGCGCCCCGTGAACGGCGGCTACAGCGGGCCGCGCCGGATCTGATCGAGTTCGCGCTTCGCCAGCTCGACGAAGGTCTGGCCCAGTTGCGAGGTCGGTCGATTGACGTTGGTGACGCTGTAGATGGCGAAGCTCGGCGCCCTCGGGATCCGCAGCAGCGCGAGGTCCTGTGCCCGGTGCGCGCGGGCCGAGAACTCGTCGACGAACGCCACGCCCGCCCCGCTGGCCGCCATGGCGCAGGCCGCATAGCCCGAGCGCACCTCCACCGCCACCTGGCGCGCGATGCCGAACTTCGCGAGCCAGGCATCGATGACGCGGCTCTGGGGCGCCTCCGGGCTGTAGACGATCAGGCGCTGCCGCAGCGCGTCCTCGAGTTTGAACTTTCCGCCCGCGAGCAGCGGATGCCCCTGGGGCACCGCGCACAGCAGGTTCCAGCGGCCGATCTCGCGCACGTCGAGCACCGGGTGGTCCAGCGGCGCGCTGGAGATCGCCACGTCCGCCTCTTCCGCCACCAGCGTCTGCACGATCTCGCGCGTGGGTAGCGATTCGAAGAAGACCTTGGCATGGGCGAAGCGCTGCAGCAGCTTCGCGGTGGCGCGGGGCACCAGCTGCAGCCCCGTGTTGGCGCTGGACAGCACCCGAAGCGTGCCATGGTCGCCGAAGCGCAGGTGCGCCGCGACATTCTGGACATGCTGCACGCCGCGATAGACCTTCTCGACCTCCGCGTGCAGCGCATGCGCCTCGGGCGTCGGGATGAGGCGCGCATTGCGCCGCTCGAAGAGCGGCACGCCCAGCTGGAGCTCGAGGTGCCGGATCAGCCGGCTGATCCCCGGCTGCGAGACATGCAGCAGCCGCGCCGCGTTGGTGGTGGAGCCGGTCGACATGACCGCGCGAAAGACTTCGATCTGGCGGAGATTCATGCGGATGGGGCTGTATCTAGAACACGATGTTATAGCCCCCGCCCGCATTGGTATTGGACCGCGGCGGCGCGCCTTCCTAGCATCCGGAGGATCTTTCGATGCACAAGAGACAACCGATGCCCCTGACCCTCCGCCCCCTTCTCAAAGGCCTGCTGATCGCCGGTGCCGCGCTGGCACTGTCCGTCGCCCAGGCGCAAACCTATCCGGCCAAGCCCGTCACCCTGGTGGTCGGCTTCGCGCCCGGCGGCTCCGCCGACATCCTCGCGCGCCTCGTGGCGCAGAAGCTCGGCGATTCGCTCGGCCAGCCGGTGGTCGTCGACAACAAGCCCGGCGCGGGCGCCACCATCGCGACCGCCGCGGTCGCCGCGGCCAAGCCCGACGGCCACACCCTGCTGCTGGTCACCAGCGGGCACGCGGGCAGCGGCGCGCTCTACCCCAAGCTCAGCTACGACCCGCAGAAGAGCTTCGAGCCCGTGGCCAAGCTCGGCGCCTCCCCGGTGGTGATCGTGGCGCCGGCCAGCGGGCCCTTGCGCAAGCTCAAGGACGTGATCGATGCCGCGCGCAAGAACCCCGGCAAGCTCAACTACGCGGCCGGCGGCGGCGGCGCGACGACCACCAGCCTGGCCGCCGAGTTCCTGAAGAACGACGCGAAGATCGACATGGTCATGGTGCCCTACAAGGGGTCGGGCCCGGCGCTCACCGCGCTGTTGTCGGGCGAGGTGGACCTGGGCTTCGACATTCCGTCGAGCGCGCTGCCGCACATCAAGTCGGGCAAGCTGGTCCCGATCGCGGTGACGACCCCGGCGCGCTCCAGCGTGCTGCCGGAGGTGCCCACGGTCGCCGAACAGGGCATTGCCGGCTTCGAGGTGACCGGCTGGTTCGGCGTCCTGGCGCCGGCCGGCACGCCGCAGCCGGTGATCGCGCGGCTCAACAAGGACATCAATGCCCTTTTGAACGACCCCGACACCCAGGCCCGGCTCCAGGCCCTGGGCATCGAGGCGGGCACGGGCAGCCCCGCGGACTTCGGCCGGCTCATTGCCAGCGACACCCGACGCTATGGCGAGGCCATCCGCAAGCTGGGCATCAAGGCGGACTGAGCCGGCGCATGGCGATCAAGGAACTGGCGACGGATGTCGCGATCATCGGCGGCGGGCTGGGCGGCGTTTCCGCGGCGCTGGCCGCCGCCCGGATGGGCGCGCAGGTGGTCCTGGTGGAAGAGCTGGACTGGCTCGGCGGCCAGCTCACGGCGCAGGGCGTGCCGCCCGACGAACACCCGTGGATCGAGCATCTCACGGCATCGCAGAGCTACGCAGATTTCCGCGAGGCCATCCGTGCCTATTACCGCAGGCACCTTCCGCTGACGGACGCCGCGCGGACGCGGGTGCGGCTCAATCCGGGCCAGGGGAACGTCAGCTCGCTCTGCCATGAGCCCTGGGTGGCGGTGAAGGTCATCGACGAACTGCTCGCGCCGCACGTGGCCTCGGGACGGCTCCAGGTGCTGCGCCGGCATCGGACCTCGAAGGTGGAGACCCATGGCGACCACGTGCGTGCCGTGCAGCTGCGGGACCTCGAGGCGCAAGTCGACAAGGTGCTGACCGCGCGGGTCTTCATCGACGCCACCGAGATCGGCGACCTGCTCGACCTGGCCGGCGCCGAGCATGTCGTCGGCGCGGAGGCGCAGGCGCAGACGAACGAACCGCACGCGCTGCCCGAGGCCGACCCCTTCGACCAGCAGGCCATCACCTGGTGCCTGGCGGCGGATTACCTGCCGGGCGAGGACCACACGATCGAGAAGCCGCGCGACTACGACCGCCTGCGGACGCTGCAGCTCGACTGCTGGCCCGGCCCGCAGCTGAGCTGGACGTTGAGCGACTTCGTGACCCACGAGCCGCGGGAGCGCCCGCTGTTCGTGGGGCCGACCGACGCCGAGTCGCTTTATGACCTCTGGCATGCGCGGCGCATCGCCTACCGGCGCAACTTCCGGCCGGGCAGCTACGCGAGCGACATCACGCTCGCCAACTGGCCCCAGATGGACTACTGGGAGAAGCCCGTGGTCGGCGTCTCGCCGCAGGAGCAGGCGAGCGCGCTGGACGAAGCGCGCGCGCTGAGCCTGGCCTTCTTCTACTGGATGCAGACGGAAGCGCCGCGCCACGACGGCGGCCAGGGCTATCCGGGCCTGCGCCTGCGAGGCGATGTGCTGGGCACGTCCGACGGCCTCGCCAAGCAGGCCTACTACCGCGAAGGCCGGCGCATCCGCGCGGAGTTCACGGTGCTCGAGCAGCACATCGGGGTGGCGGCGCGGCCGGGTGCGGATGCGGCCGAGCCGTTCGAGGACAGCGTGGGCATCGGGGCCTATCGGATCGACCTGCACCCGAGCACGCGGGGACGCAACACCGTCGACATCGACGCGTTCCCCTTCCGGATTCCGCTCGGGGCGCTGCTGCCGGTGCGGGTCGAGAACCTGCTGCCGGCCTGCAAGAACCTGGGCTGCACGCGGATCACCAACGGCGCGTACCGCGAGCACGCGACCGAATGGAGCATCGGCGAGGCCTCGGGCACGCTGGCCGCCTTCGCGCTGGCGCGCAGGCAGCCCTTGCGCTCGGTGCGCGCCGACGCGGACAGCCTGCGCGATTTCCAGCGCACGCTCGGCCATCAGGGCGTGCTGCTGGCCTGGCCGAGCTTCGGGGCGCTCACGCCGACGCGGCGGGTGGGCTACCAGTTCGCGGCGAAGCGCTGAACGCCACGCAAAAAAAAGCCCGCCGAAGCGGGTGAAGGGCAGCCCTTCATGGAGGAGGGAGGGGGAGAGAAGAAGCAGGGCCGCCGGATCGAAGTGTCCTGCGCATTTCTTAAATGACACTTAAGGCGGCACGCCCCTGCGCGCAGGCGGGCGGCGCTTGACCGCCTGCGCCATGCCCGCGAGCATTCGGGACCATGAATCTCCACACCTGGCTCATCTACCTGCTGGCGGCCATCGGCCTGTCGCTGTCGCCCGGCCCCAACGGCCTGCTGGCGCTGACGCACGGCGCGTTGCACGGACGGCGCAAGACGCTCTACACGATTTCCGGCGGCGCGCTCGGGTTCGTCATCGTCATCGCGCTGTCGATGTTCGGCATCGGCGCGCTGCTCAAGGCATCGCTGGCCTGGCTCACGGTGCTCAAGTGGCTCGGCGGCGCCTACCTCGTCTGGCTCGGGATCCAGGTCTGGCGCGCGCCGCCGATCGGGATCGAGGCGCCGGCGCCTGCCGTGTCCGCGCGCGGCCGCTCGCTGTTCCGCCAGGGCGCGCTGTCCGCGCTCACGAACCCCAAGGGCATCCTGTTCTTCGCCGCCTTCCTGCCTCAGTTCATCGATCCCGCGCGCAGCCTGTGGGTGCAGTTCCTGGTGCTGGCCGGCACCTTCGCGGCGATCGAGATCGCGACCGAACTCTTCATTGCCAGCATGGCGCATCGGATCAGCCCCTGGCTGCGCAGGACGGGACGGCGCTTCAACCGCGCCTGCGGCGGCGTGTTCGTCGCCATCGGGGTCGCGCTGCCCCTGCGCGGCTGACCGATGCAAGCGCCCTCCCCCACGCGCTCGATCTGGAGCCGCTTCTGGTCGCCCAGCGGCATGCTCGAACGCATCCCGACCGATGCCGATGCCCGCGAGGCCGAGGACATCGTCTACCGCAACGACCTCTGGCTCAAGACGTACATGGACATGTACATCCTGCGCTGGGGCGGCCTCTTCCTGGGCTCGCTGGTGCTGGCCGTGCTGACCTACAACGACGGCATCCCGATGGTGTTCAACGCCGCATTCGCGGCCCTGTCGGTCTTCGCCCTCGCCGGCCTGGCCGTGATGATCCGCACCTACCGGCGCGCCGCGGCCGCGGTGCTGAAGCGCCTGCCGCCGCGCAAGGGTTGATGGCAGGATCCTTGGAAAATACCTAAAATACCCAAATTAGGAAAAACAGGGATTCCCCGGAGCTTCTCATGTCCACCACGCCATCGACCATTTCGCGCCCCGAGGCCATCGACCGTTTCACGCGCGGCCTGCCTGCCGTCTCGGCCACCAAGCTGGTGGCGGGCATGCAGAAGGTGACCAGCGCGGTCATGACGCACGGCGCCGTGGTCGTCACCCGCCACGACGAGCCGGCCATGGTGCTGATGTCGATCGACCGCTACCTCGCGCTCGAACAGGCGGCCGAACCCGACCTGGATGCGCTGACGCAGCAGTTCGATGACATGTTCGCCCGCATGCAGGGCGACGCGGCGGCCCAGGCCATGGAAGACGCCTTCGCGATGTCGCCGGCCGAACTGGGCAAGGCGGCCGTGCGCGCCGCCGGCGGCAAGGCCACCAAGAGGTGAAACGCGCCGGGTCGTTCGACGGGCTGCCGGAGCAGCCGGTGGTCACCGCTCCAGTCGCGACTGCAGCCATCGCTGCGCCAGCCGAACCCAGAAGGTCGCCCCGAGCGGCAGCAGTTCGTCGTTGAAGTCGTAGCTGGGGTTGTGCAGGTTGCAGGGGCCGCCACCGTGCCCCATCTCCCGGTGCCCGCCATCACCGTTCGAGATGAAGGCATAGGCGCCCGGACTGGCCTGCAGCATGAACGCGAAGTCTTCGGCACCCATGGTCGGTTCCTGCTCCCGCACTTGTTCAGGCCCCACGATCTCGGCCATGACCTCGCGCACGAAGGCCGCCTCGCGCGCCGAGTTGATCGTCGGCGGATATTTGCGCCGGAAGGTGAACTCGCTGCGCGCGCCAAAGGCCGCGCAGGTGCTCTCGGTGATCTCGCGCATGCGCCGCTCGATGAGGTCGAGCGCTTCCAGCGTGAACGTGCGCACCGTTCCCTGCAGCTCGCAGGCATCGGGCAGCACATTGGTGGCCTCACCCGCGTGGAACATGGTCACGGAGATCACGCCAGCCTCGATGGGCTTGAGGTTGCGCGAAACGATGGTCTGGAGCGCCGAGAACAACTGGCAAGCCACAGCGATCGGATCGACGCCGTTGTGCGGCATCGCGGCGTGGCTGCCTCGCCCGCGAACGACGATGCGGAAATCGTTGGACGAGGCCATCACGGGGCCGCTGCTGACGGCAAAGGTGCCCACCGCGCCGCCAGGCCAGTTGTGGATGCCGAAGACTGCTTCCATCGGGAAGCGATCGAACAGCCCTTCCTTGACCATCATGCCCGCGCCGCCGCCGTCCTCTTCGGCCGGCTGGAAGATCAGGTAGACCGTGCCATCGAAATCGCGGTGCCCGGCGAGATGGCGCGCCGCCGCCAACAGCATGGCCGTGTGGCCGTCGTGGCCGCACGCGTGCATCCGGCCCGCATGACGGCTCGCGTGCGCGAAATCGTTCTGCTCCTGCAAGGGCAGTGCGTCCATGTCGGCGCGCAATCCCAGCGCCCGGCCGCAGGCGCCGCCATCTCGCCCGTGCACGACCCCGACCACGCCCGTTCCAGCCCATCCGCGATGCACTGGAATGCCCCACTCGGTGAGTAGCCGGGCCACCAGGTCGGAGGTGCGCTGCTCCTGGAATGCCAGCTCGGGATGCGCATGGATATCGCGCCGCCACGAACGTGCCTCCCCGGCCTGCGCGCCGATGGCCTCGATGATCTTCATCGCGCCACCAGGGCCAGGCAATAGCCGAGCCCCGCTCCGAGGCCGCTCCCGAACACGACCAGCCATGCAGGCACGGGCGCACCCAGGCCGCCGCCCGCGGCGACGGGAGCAGGGCTCGCGGAGATCGCACTGTCCCCGTGCGCCGCCTCTTCCAGCGGCTGCGGCGCGGATTGCGGCGCACCGCCGAGCTGCCGTGTGAACGCGGCGAAGAACTCATCGGCGTTCTTCTTCGCGACCGCCTGCATCAGGCGGCTGCCCACGCTGGCGAGCTTGCCGCCGATCTCGGCCTGCGCGGTGTAGCGCAACAGCGTTTGCTCCCCCTGCGGCTGCAACGCGACCCGCGAGCTCATCTTCGCGAAACCGGCGGCGCCGCCTTGGCCTCGACCGGTGAGCGTATAGCCATGGGGCGCATCCAGATCGGACAGGCTGACAGTGCCGCGAAACGTCGCCGACACCGGGCCCACCTTGGTGGTGACGATCGCGGAGAACTCGGACTCCGACACCTTCTCGAGCGACTGGCAGCCGGCAATGCTGGCGCGCAGCACCTGGGGATCGTTCAGCGCCTGCCAGACGCGCGCCTGCGGTGCGGGCACCAGGTACTCGCCGGTGATCTCCATGGTCATGCGGCAGCTCCATACAGGCGTGCGAGGGCCTGCGTGCCATCACGCGCATGGCCCTGCTCCGACAATTGCATATAGAGCTTGCGTGCCTGCGCCGCCCCGGGCAGCGCGACCTTCATGCGATCGGCTTCGGCCAACGCGATCGACAGATCCTTGAGGAAGTGCTCGATCATGAAGCCGGGCGCGAAGTCGCCCTTGACGATCCTCGGCCCCATCACGTTCAGCTGGAAACTGCCCGCCGCGCCGCCACCGATGCACGACAGCACGAGATCCAGGTCGAGACCCGCGGCGCGGGCATAGGCCAGGCCCTCGCAGGTGCCCATGATCGTGGAGGCGATGACGATCTGATTGCACATCTTGGTGTGCTGGCCGCTGCCGGCAGCGCCCGCGTGAACGATCGTCTTGCCCATGCGCTGCAGGATGGGCAGCGCCTGGTCGAATGCCGCGGCGTCACCGCCCACCATGATGGACAGGCGCGCCTCGCGCGCACCGACGTCGCCACCCGACACCGGCGCATCGAGTGCGCGGCAGCCGCGCTTGGCCGCTTCGTGGGCCAGGCGCTTCGCCAGTTCGGGGCTGGAGGTCGTCATGTCGATCAGCAGCGCGCCGGATGCATGGGCCAGGATGCCATCCGCGCCCAGCCAGACCTCCTCCACGTCGTGCGGATGGCCCACCATGGTGATCACCACGTCCGAGCCGGCAGCCACGGCGCCCGGCGTGTCGCACCAGATCGCGCCTTCGTCCAGCAGCGGCCGCGCCTTGTCGGCCGATCGGTTGTACACACGCAAAGGGTGGCCGGCGGCCAGCAGGTGCCGGGCCATGTGCTGGCCCATGATGCCCAGGCCCACGAACCCGATGCGGGCCGCGGAATTCGCTTCACTCATTGCTTGTTCTCCATCGTTGGATTGCCGCGCAGCAGACTGCGCATGTAGGCCGGTGCGAGCGGCTGGCGGGTGGCCTGCACGCCCAGGGGCGCCAGCGCGTCGTTCACGGCGTTCATCAGGGCGCCGATCGATCCCATCACGCCGCCTTCGGCCATGCCCTTGATGCCCGCCGGCGTCGCCCGGCTGGGCGTGTGCATGGGGATCAGCTCGATGCGCGGAATCTCGTGCGCGGTCGCCACCAGGTAGTCCGCCAGCGATCCCGACAGGTTCTGCCCCGTGTCCGGGTCGTAGTCCATGTGCTCCATCAGGGTGCCCGACAGGCCCATCGCGATCGCGCCATGCTGCTGCCCCTGCACCACCACCGGACTGAGTACCGTGCCGCAATCCTCCGCGGCCACGTAGCGCTCGATCTGCACCGCACCTGTGGCCGCGTCGATGCGCACGATGCACGCATGACTGGAGTTGGAATAGGTCATGGGCGGCGGCTCGTACGTCTTGTGGAACTCCAGGCCGGGCGCCAAGCCCGGCGGCAGCGCCAGCGGATCCAGGTACGCCAGCCGCGCGATATCGGCCAGGGTGAGCCCGGCTTCGCGCCACTCGCCTTCGACGTGCTGCTGCACGACGCCGTCGCGCAGGCGCACGGCATCGAGCGGCAGCCCGAGACGGTGCGCCGCGATGGTCTGCACCGCGCGGCGCGCGTCCAGCGCGCACAGGTAGAGCGTGCCGCCGCCCGCGGTACCGCCGCGCGCACCGCGGCTGCCCATGCCGTAGGGCGCGACATCGGTGTGGCCCAGGTGGATCTTCACGCACGACGAAGGCACGCCCAGCCCTTCCGCCACGGCCTGCGACAGCGCGGTCTCGTAGCCTTGCCCCGTGGCGCCCAGTCCGACGGAAGCGTTCACCACGCCGGAAGGCTCGATGCGCACCCAGGCGGCCTCGTGGCCGGAGCCGGGGATGCCTGCGGCCTTGTAGAACTTCGAGCCATAGGTGGTGGACTCGACAACCGTGCAGAGGCCCAGGCCCAGGTATTCGCCCCGCTCGCGCGCCTCGGCCTGGCGCTGCCGGAAGGCCGGGTAGTCGATCGCCGCCAGCGCGGCTTCCATGGTTTCGCGTGGCGTGATGTCCGCCAGCACTTCGCCCGTGGCCATGGTGTAGGGATAGTCGCGCCCCTCGAGCATGTTGATGCGCCGCACCGCCACCGGGTCCAGCCCGAGTTCGCGCGCCACGTTGTCCACGGTGCCTTCCATCACCCAGCTGGTGATGGCCATGGGCGCGCGCATGGGCCCGTTGCCCACCTTGTTCGACAGCACCACCTTCACGTCGTAGCGGTAGTCGGCGATGCGGTAGGGGCCCGTGATGATCATCGCCACCACGCGCGCCAGGTAGTTGCCAGGGTAGAAGCTGTAGGCGCCGAAGTCCTCCACGATCTGAAGGTCCAGCGCCAGGATGCGGCCCTGTGCGTCCACGGCCACCCGGGTGTGGCAGAAGTCCTCGCGCGCCTGCGAGGAAGCCAGCAGGTTTTCC
Source organism: Variovorax sp. (assembly GCA_017744285.1). GTDB lineage: Bacteria > Pseudomonadota > Gammaproteobacteria > Burkholderiales > Burkholderiaceae_C > Variovorax. The sequence continues at coordinate 54,541 of JAGIBP010000009.1, read as the reverse complement.
ATGCGGTCCTCGCGCCAGCGCACGGGCCGCTGCAACAGGATCGAAGCCACCGCCACCGTGAGCTCTTCGCGATAGACCGCGATCTTCTGGCCGAAGCCGCCGCCCACGTCCGGCGACGCGACCGTGACCTGCGATTCGGACAGCCGCAGGCGGCCCGCCAGCGTGGTCCGGTAAGGGTGCGGCACCTGCGTGCCGACCTGGAACAGCAGATGTTCCCGCCCGGCGTCCCAGCTCGCGATGCAGCCGCGCGTTTCGATCGGCAGATGGGTCTGGCGGTGCATCGAAAAACTGCTTTCGATGACGCGGTGGGCGCGGGCCATTGCCCCGTCGACGTCGCCCCAGCTCGCGTGCTGGTGCGAGAGCAGGTTCGAAGGCAGTGCATCGTCCACGCGCGGCGCATGCGCTTCGAGGGCCTGCGCCATCGTCGCCACCGCGGGCAGCACCTCATATTCCACGTCGACGTGCTCGGCGGCGTCTTCGGCGAGGTAGCGGTCCGTGGCGATCACGCAGGCCACCGGGTCGCCCTGGAAACGCACCTTGTCGATCGGCAACGTGTCCGATTCCATGGGCTGCAAGCCCTCGATCGGCGGCGCCATGCGGTGGCGGGTGGTGTGCGCCGCGATGTCGCGCCCCGTATAGACAGCGACCACGCCCGGCATCGCGAGCGCGGCGGCCGTGTCGATTGCCACGAGGCGCGCATGCGCGTGCGGCGAGCGCACGAAGCACGCGTGCAGCGCGCCCGGCACCACGATGTCGTCGACGTAGCGCCCGCGCCCGGTGAGCAGGCGCGCGTCCTCGCGGCGCGGTTCGTGGCGACCGATGGAACGGAATTCAGGTTCGCTCATCGCTCGCCCCCTCGCGCATGCGGCGCGCCGCCAGCAGGATGGCGTCCACGATGTTCTGGTAGCCGGTGCAGCGGCAGAGATTGCCCGAGAGCGCCTCGCGCACCTGCGCTTCGCTCGGATCAGGCTGGTCCTTCAGGAAGGCCTCGAAGGTCATCACGATGCCCGGCGTGCAGAAGCCGCACTGCAGCCCGTGACACTCGTGCAAGGCCTGCTGCAGGGGGGACAGCCGCTGCGGCGTGCCGACGGCCTCGACGGTTTCGATCTCGTGCCCTTCCATCTGCACCGCGAAGCTCAGGCACGACCGCTGGGGGCGGCCGTCCACGAGCACCGTGCAGGCGCCGCACACGCCGTGTTCGCAGCCCACGTGCGTTCCGGTCAGGCCGCAGTCCTCGCGCAGGGCGTCGGACAGAAGCTTGCGATGCGGCGCGTCGAACTCGACGTTGCGGCCGTTGACCGTGAGGGTGATGCGCTGGATGGTCATGCAAACGCCCCGCTTCTTTCCACGCAGCGCGCGAGCGCGCGCGCCACCAGGGTTTCCGTGAGTTCGCTGCGATACAGCGCCGGCACCCGCGGATGCTCTTCCGGTGACACGGATTCCCGCGCGGCGCGGGCCACTTCGGCCACCCAGTCGATGTCCGGCACGCGGCCGCCAAAGCGTTCCAGGCCTTCGAGCCGCTGCGGCACCGGTGCGACCCCGCCCACGCCCACGCGCAGCGCAGCGACGCGCCCCTCGACCAGCGTCAGGGTGGCGGCCACCGCCACGAGCGCGAAATCGCCGTGACGCTGGTTGAACATGCGGAAGGCCGAGACCTCCCCCGGACCGGCGCACGGATAGCGCACCGACAGCACCATCTCGTCGGGCGCGAGCGTCGTGCTCATCGCCGACGTCAGGAACTCCCCCGCATCGACCACGCGCTCGCCGCCCCGCGATGCCAGCGTCAGCTTCGCGCCGAGCGTCACCGCGACGAGCGCATGCTGCGCCGCAGGGTCGGCATGCGCGAGGCTGCCGCCGACCGTGCCGCGTTCACGGACGGCGTAGTGGCCGATGGTGCGCGCCGCCTGCATGAGCAGCGGGCAGTGCTCGCGCACGAGCGGCGATTCGGCCACCGCGCGATGCCGGGCCAGCGCACCCACTTCGAGCGAGTCGCCGCGCAGGCGGACCTGCGCCAGTTCGCTCAGGTCGTTGATGTCGATGAGGTGGGCCGGACTGGCCAACCGCATGTTCATCATGGGCACCAGGCTTTGCCCTCCGGCGATGACCTTGGCGTGCGCACCGTGACGGGCGAGCAGCGACAGCGCCTCATCGGGAGAGGTCGGCCGGTGGTACGTGAAGGCTGTGGGTTTCACCGTGGCTTCAGGCCCAGAGCAGGTTCCGGGTCGTCTCGGCGTCGAACACGTGCAGGCGGTTCAGATGGATCGCCAGTTGCGCCTGGTCGCCCGCCTTGTACTGGCACTCCTTGCCGACGCGGAAGAACAGCTTCGTCTGCGTTACCTCCATCTCCAGGAACTGGTCCGAGCCAACGGGCAGGACGGAAAGGATGCGTCCACCCAGGCGCGCGCCTTCGGAGGCATCGCCGCTTTCGGCCACGTCCTCCGCCCGGATCCCCAGCACGACTTCGCGGCCGTCGTGGCCGGCGAGCTTCTGCGCCGCGGCATCCGGCAGCGTCAGCACGGTCTCGCCGCACCGGAACACCAGGCCTTGCGGCTGGCGGGCCAGGCTTCCGCGGATGAAGTTGATCGGCGGGTTGCCGAGGAACGAGGCCACGAACATGTTGCTCGGGCGCTCGTAGATCGCATCGGGCGTCCCGATCTGCTGCACCACGCCGCTGCGCATCACGACGATGCGATCGGCCAGCGTCAGCGCCTCCGCCTGGTCGTGCGTCACATAGACGAACGTGGTCTGCATGGCCTGGTGCAACTGCTTGATCTCGGCGCGCATCGAGATGCGCAGCGCCGCGTCGAGGTTGGACAGCGGCTCATCCATCAGGAACACCTGCGGCTTGCGCACCATGGCGCGGCCCAGCGCCACGCGCTGGCGCTGGCCGCCCGAGAGCTGGTCGGGCCGGCGCTCCAGCAGCGGCTCGATCTCCAGGCGACGGGCGGCATCGCGCACGCGGCGGTCGATCTCGGCCTTGTCGAACTTGCGCATCTTCAGGCCGAAGGCGATGTTGTCGTACACCGTCTTGTGCGGATACAGCGCATAGCTCTGGAACACCATCGACACGTCCCGCCTGTGGGGCGGCACCGTGTTCATGATCTCGGCGTCGAAACGCAGGTGACCCTCGGTCACATCCTCCAGCCCGGCGATCATGTTGAGCGTGGTCGACTTGCCGCAGCCCGAAGGCCCCAGAAGCACCAGGAACTCCTTGTCGGCGATGTGGAGGTTGAGGTCTTCGAGCGCGGTGTACCCGTTGGGATACTGCTTGCGCACGGATTCGAACTGGATGCGTGCCATGGATTGCCTTAGCCCTTGACGGCGCCGGCGGTCAGGCCGGACACGATGTAGCGCTCGAACACGATGGCGACCAGCACGGGGGGCACGATCGCCAGCGCGCCGGCGGCATTGATGAAAGAGAAGCTGATGTTGAAATCCGAGGTGAACGAGGCCACCACGATCGGCATGGTCTGCGAGGCCGGCGTCTGCGTGAACATCAGTGCCAGCAGGAACTCGTTCCAGCTCGTGAGGAAGGTGAACAGCACCACGGCGACGATCGAAGGCAGGGCCAGCGGCAGGAACACGAGCACCAGCGTCTGCAGGCGCGAGCAGCCGTCCACGCGCGCGGCCTTGTCGAGCTCGTCGGGCAGCGACTCGAAGTAGCCGGTCAGGATGAAGATGCTGAATGGCACGGTGATCGCGAGATAGGTGATGACCAGCGAGAGCAGGTTGTCCATCAGCCCGAGCTTCTGCACGAACAGGAAGAACGGCACCACCAGCGCGATGTCGGGAATCACCCGCGTCGACAGCATGAAGTACATGGATGCGGAGCGTCCGATGAAGCGGATCTTGGCGAGCGCGTAGGCCGCCGGCACGCTCACCAGCAGGTTCAGCACCACCACCGCGGCGGCGACGATGAAGCTGTTCTTCATGGCCGGCAGCAGGTTGGCCGCCGTCGACGGGATGAAGCCGCCGGTGGCGGTGTCGCCCTGCTTGCGGGTCTCGTAGGTCACCTTCTCGTCGGGCGCCTTGAAGATCGCGCGGAAGTTGTCGAGCGTGGGCGCATGGGGCACCCAGTGCGGTGGCACGGAAGTGATTTCCGCCTCGGACTGCAACGAGGACGACACGAGCCAGCCGATGGGCGCCAGCACGTAGAGGGAGAACAGCAGCGAGGCTGCGAACAGCATCGCGCGGCGGCCGGGAAGGTACCTTTTCATGGTGCGTCCTGTGCTCAGAGCTTGCGGCTCGTGGCGCGGATGATGAACCAGGCAAGGACGAAGGTCGCCAGTGCCATGATGTAGGCGAGCGCCGCGCCGGTGCCGAAGGCCAGCTTGCGGAAGGTCTCCACGTACACCTGCCAGGCCACGACATGCGAGGCCTCGGCCGGCCCGCCTTCGGTGAGCACGAAGAACAGATCGAAGTGGCGGATGGCCATCATGGTTTCGTAGATCATGACCAGTGCAAAGCCGGGCACCAGCGAGGGCAGCGTGATGTGAAGAAAGCGCTGCCAGACGTTGGCCCCGTCGACCTTGGCGGCGCTGTACAGGTCGGCGCGAATCGACTTCAGGACCACCAGCAGCAGGATGGTGGCCAGGGGCACTTCCTTCCAGACGAAGGCATTGGTGATCAGCGGCAGGGTCTTGGCGGTGTCGCCCAGCATCACGAGGTACTTGTCGATGAAGCCCAGTTGCAGCAGCAGGCCGTTGAGGGCGCCGTAGCCGGAGTCGTAGATCCACTTCCACATCAGGCCGTTAGCCACGTAGGGGATCGCCCAGGGAATGAGCAGGATCGAGGAGAGCACGCGGCGGCCGCGGAAGTCCTCGTTGAGCAGAAGCGCCATCAGGGTGGCGATGACCATGATCGCCGTGACCGACATCACGCTGAAGTGCACCGTGCGCAGCACCGAATCCCAGAACAGCGGGTCCTGAAAGACCTTGACGTAGTTTCCGAACCAGACGAACGGCACGCGGTTCGGCCGCGTGAGCTTCAGGTCGTGCAGGCTGACCCAGAAGGAATACAGCACCGGAAACACGGCGACCGCCATCAGCACCGCGAACATCGGCGCCAGGAACAGCATCGCGCTGCGCTGGTCATAGACGCTGGACGGATAGCGAAGCCACCGTCGCTGCGGCTTGCTCGCCGGCGGGGCCGACGCGGCGCGAATGGGAAGCGCGGCGCCAGTGCCCGCGCCTGAATGCTGCGTCTTCACGAGTCCTTGCGCAGTTCGTTCCACGCGCCGGCGGACTTCTTGAGCGCGTCCGCCACCGTGGACTTGCCGATGACCGCCGACTGCCATGCAGCGCCGTTCACTTCGTCCCACTCGCCGAGCCAGCGGGAGATGACGTCCTTCTTGCGCGCGAGCTTCTGCTGCGCCTCGAAGACCTTGATGTCCGCGTACTTGGCATAGCTGGCCTGCACGTCGGGATCCTTGAAGAGCGACGGGATGCCGAAGCCGGAACCCAGGTCATCGAACAGCATCTTCTGGAACTGGTACTGGCCGTTGGCCTTGCCGCCGAACCATTCGATGAGCTTGGCGGCGTTGGCCGCGCGGCTCTTGTCCGCCGCCGCCTGCGGCGTCATGGCATGGAAGCGCATCCATCCGACCGTCGCATTGGAGCCGCCCGGGCCCGCGGGCATCAAGGCCTGCCGCACGCGTCCGGCAATGGGCGACTGCTTCGGATCGTTGAGCGTGCGGATGCGGTAGCGGCTGAGCAGCGCAAACGCATGATTGCCCGCGCCGAACGCCTTCAGGCCGTTGAGTTCGCCGGTTTCCACACAGGCAGGCGAAATGATCTTGTGTTTTTGCACCGCATCGGCGATCCATTGCAGCGCCTTCTGCGCCCCGCCACCGGGCTGTGCCATCGCGGCCGCACCGCTGTCCTGGACGAATCGGCCACCGTGCGAGTAGACCATCGCGGTCAGGAACTCGATCAGCCAGCTCTCGCGCGCCATCGACAGCATCATCGGGTAGTCCGACAGGCCGGCCGACTTGATCTTGAGGGACTGCTGCAGCACCTCGTCCCAGGTCTTCGGCGGCTCCTTGATGCCCGCCTTCTTCAGCATCTCCTCGTCGTAGAAGAAGGCCATGTAGTCGGAGTAGTAGGTCAGGCCGTACTGCTTGCCCTTGTAGGTCATCGAATCCGTGCAGAACTGGTCGGCGTCGGCGTTGTACTTGAGGAGATCGGGGAACTGGTTGATGGGGGCGATCCAGCCGGCATCGGCCCACTCGGGCAGCCAGCTGTCGGAGACCCACAGCGTGTCGATCGGCGCCTTGGCCACGAACTTGGTGACCATGGTGTCGCGGTACTGCGCCCAGGGCGAGGTGTTGTAGGCGACCTTGATGCCGGTCTTGGCCTCGAACGCGGTGAGATGGCTCTTGACCAGGTCGACTGCCGCCGACCAGGTGTACGCATTCAGTGCGCCACCCTGCGCCTGCGCATCCAACGACAGGAGGCCGCCCGCGGCGGCACTGGCCACGCCGGCCACCTTCAGGAAGTCGCGCCGCGAAGGCTCACCAATCCACATCTTGCTCATGCCTGTTTCTCCTTGAGGTGCCGAGCCGATCGGTTCACAGGCCCGCAGCCATTTCGCTGCCGACCCGACCAGGCTCCCATTCTTCGTTCAGAAATTTATATCGTCAAGTGATGACTTAGCAAATCGTCACGAGTGACGTTTTTCAGCAAGCCACGACGCTCACGGCCAGCCCACCCAGCGAGGTTTCCTTGTACTTGTGGTGCATGTCCGCCCCCGTGGCCTTCATGGTCGCGATCACGCGATCGAGGGTGACCAGATGGCGGCCGTCACCCGCCAGCGCGAGGCGAGCGGCATTGATCGCCTTCACCGCGCCCATGGCATTGCGCTCGATGCACGGCACCTGCACCAGCCCGGCGACCGGGTCGCAGGTCATGCCCAGGTGATGTTCCATGGCGATCTCCGCGGCGTTCTCCACCTGCGCGGGCGTTCCACCGAGGACCGCCGCAAGCCCGGCGGCGGCCATGGAGGCGGCCACGCCGACCTCCCCCTGGCATCCCACCTCGGCACCCGAGATCGAAGCGTTCTCCTTGTAGAGCGAACCGATGGCGGCGGCCGTGAGCAGGAAGGTGCGAGCGGCCGCGGGCTCGCACTGCGCGTAGAAGCGTTCAAAGAAACGCAGCACCGCCGGCAGCACGCCGGCCGCACCATTGGTCGGCGCCGTGACCACGCGGCCGCCCGCGGCGTTCTCCTCGTTCACGGCGACCGCATAGGCATTCACCCAGTCGAGTTCGCGCAAGGGCTGCGCCCCCCGCGCCTGCAACGCCTGGTGCAGGCCGGCGGCACGCCGCTGCACGCCGAGGGACCCGGGAAGCGCACCGCATGCACGCAGCCCGCGATCCATGCAATCGAACATGGCTTCGCGAATGCGGTCCAACCCGGCCAGCACCTCGGCCTCGGTGCGCAATGCAAGTTCGTTCTGCATGGCAAGCCGGGCCATGTCGATCCCGGCGTCGCGGCAGCGGCCCAGCAACTCCTCCGCAGAGCGATAGGGATAGGGCCACGAGATGCCGGCCCTCGCCGCCGGCTGCCGCAGTTCCTCGTCGGTGGCGATGAAACCGCCACCTGTCGAGAAGAAGGTCTGGTCGGCGAGCACCTGCCCCAGCGCGTCATAGGCCAGCATGCGCATGCCGTTCGGGTGTTGCGGCAGGCTCCGGTGCGCATGAAAGAGCATGTCGCGGGCCTCCTCGAATGGCACCTCGCAGCCGCCCGGCAACGGCAACCGGCCGCTGGCGCGCAGATCGCTCAGCCATTCCGCCGATCGCGCGATATCGACCGTCTCGGGCTCGTGTCCCATGAGGCCCAGCAGCACCGCGCGATCGGTGGCGTGGCCGCGCCCCGTGAGCGCAAGCGACCCGTAGAGGTTGACCTCGACGCGAGCAACGCTCTGCAGCCCGCCCGCCTCGGCCAGCGCGCCGACAAAGCGCCGCGCGATCCGCATCGGCCCCACGGTATGGGAGCTGGAGGGGCCGATACCGATCTTGAACAGTTCGAAGACGCTGACCGGCATGACGCCCCGGCTACTTCAGCGGCGAGAACGCGGCCGGGCTGAGGAAGACGCTTTCCTGGTGGACCAGGTAGGGCAGCATCGACGGCACGAAGGCGGCCCACTCGGGATCCTGCGCCATCTTCGCGCGCTGGCCGGTCCGGTGCCCCAGGTCCTCGTAGGCCCAGATGAAGACGACGGAATTGAGCACGCCGCTCTCCTTCGTCCAGCAGCCGATCAGCTTCGCGTAGCGCGAAATGAGCGGCAGGCCTTGCTCCTGGTACATCTTGAGAAATTCTCCGGCCCTGCCGGGCTGAACCTGGTAGGTCCGCATTTCGTAGATCACGTTGCCTGCTCCTTGCATGGGGGGCATTCCTCGTCAGACATGCCCTATTTATATCGTCACTTGACGACAACGATTTTGGGCTAGAGTCTGGGCCATGTCCACCGATTTCGTGTGCGCCGTCGTGAACGCAGCCCGATGAAAGCCAAGTCAACCGCCCTCTCCTCCTCCCGCTCGCGCTCGAGTTCGGCCAACGCCGAGGCCAACAGCAAGCCGGCCAGCGCCAAGCGGCGGGCCACGGCGCGCATGCCGGCGGTGGAGCGCCGCGCGCAGATCCAGGCCAAGGCGTTTGATTTCTTCTCGGAATACGGGCTGACCGCGCAGACGCGCGCGCTGGCGGAGGCCTGCGGCGTTTCGCAACGCCTGCTCTACAGCGCCTTCCCCAACAAGGCGGCGCTCTTGAACGCCGTGTACGAGGCCGAGATCGCCGGCCCGTTCAAGGCGATCTGGTTCGTGCAGCTGCGCGACCGTGCCGTGCCGCTGGTCGAGCGGCTGAACACCTTCTATCGCGAGTACTACGAGACCATCCTCACGCGGCGGTGGCTGCGCCTGTTTCTGTATGCGTCGCTGGCCGAGGTCGAGATGGCCCCGACCTATATCGCCGCCATCATCCGCACCCTGCTGCTGACCATCGTCGAGGAGGCCGCATTCGACAAGGGTCTGCCGTCACCGGGCGACCCGGCCATGGCCCAGGAGATCGGCTGGATCCTGCACGGCAACATCTCGCACCTGGCGATCCGTCGGCACGTGTACGGCGACAGCACGTCGATCGAGATACCACGCGTCATTTCGCTGCATATCACCGCCTTCCTGGAGTCCATGCCCCGGATTCTGGAAGAGGTCGGCGGCGGCTCGAAGTGACCCCGCAGGGTTGCATGAGGGACTCGCACTGACCATGGCGGCCCGCATCTTCGTTCTCGCAGGGGTGAACGGCGCCGGCAAGAGCAGCATCGGCGGTGCGGCGCTCGCGGCCCGCAAGGTTCCTTACTTCAACCCCGATCTCGCGGCACGCGCGCTGCTGGACGCCAATCCGGGCCTCACGCAGGAATCCGCCAACGCCCAGGCCTGGGAAATGGGCCGCGCGGGCCTCGAAAGCGCCCTGGCCGAGGGGCTCAACTTCGCCTTCGAGACCACGCTGGGCGCGCGCACCCTGCCGGACATGCTGCTCTCGGGCGCGCGCAAGGGCGCGCAGGTCCACGTCTGGTACGCCGGGCTCGAATCGCCCGACAAGCACATCCAGCGCGTGAAGGAGCGGGTGCTCGCGGGCGGGCACCCCATTGCCGACGACAAGATCCGCGCGCGCTACGTGAGCAGCCGCGCCAACCTGATCCGCCTGCTGCCGCACCTGGCGAGCCTGCGCGTGTACGACAACAGCATCGACGGCGATCCGAAGGCCGGCATCCCGCCCCAACCCGTGCTGCTGCTGCACATGGAAGGCGGCCACGTGGTGTCGCACATCGCGCTCGATTCGGTCCCGCAATGGGCCAAGCCGGTCGTGGCCGCGGCGTTCGAGGCGGCGAAGAAGAAGGCCGTGAAGGGCCGCTCGCACTGACGAGCCCACGGCGACGCCTGCGCCCGGGGCGGCACCAGCCGGACGCACCGCCTACTGACCGAGGCGCGGCCGAGCGGCCGCGTGCTCTCCCTTTCCTGCTTCACGCTGACTGAGGTCGCGCGGACCTCGCCACGCGCGCCCCAGCGCGCGCGAACCATTCGCAGTTCCAGACGGTTCTGATTTTCTTGCGCGGGGCAGCCGCCAAGAATCGGGCGCAGTTCGACCGCAGCGCTCCCGTCGCTCGTAAGGAAGCGCATTCCATTTCCCCACGTGCCGCCACTTGCCGCGAGGCCTTGCGCATCGCGCTTCATCAAACGTTACGGAGGTCCCCTTGAGCCACAGAACCCTCGCCGTCGAATCGCCGGCCATGTGCGCTATCGGCGGGTGTTCGATGCCTCGTGACTACCCGGAAGAACCTGACCCGTTAGCCGGAGTCCGAGGACACGCCAGTCTTCAGTGCTTCCAAGGAGGTGACGCTCCCGTCCGACCTCTCGCGCAAGAAGCGCCTCGCCGCCGTAGAGGCGGCCGAGAATCCCTTGCTCGAAGCGTCGATGCCGATGCTGCGCTTGTCTGGCACGTTGCTGAAGGAACTGCATCCGCAGGGGCGCGACGTGCTGCACCGCCTGCTGGTGCAGGAGCTGAAAACCTTCAAGTCGATCTATGCGAGCACGCAGATCCGACACGAGCACTTCGCGGCGCCACCTATGCGCTGTGCACCAAGCGGCAGCATGGGCAACGAGAAGCGCTCAAAAACGCAGGCGTCAACCGGGAGCGCCTGATGGCCGAAGGCAAGGGCGACACGCAGCCGTTGAGCGACAACATGACGCCCGTCGGACGCGCGCGCAACCGGCGCGTGGAGATCGTCGTGACGCAAGGCGGCATCCCGCCGCAGCCGGCCTCGAAGATCGCCCCATGAGCCAGCGCGCGACGGCCGCCCCGCCCCATGGCGCCAAGCCCCTCCCACCTGCCGAGCTCGATACCTCGGCCCTCTGACGCCCCGCCTCGACGCCTCTACCGCTCTTCCCCCACCGGCCGCGAAAGCATCGGCGCGATCTTCTCCGCCAGCGCCAGCATCGCGGGCGCGACCTGGGTCGCCAGCTTCTGCGTCGACAGCGAGGACTTGGCACCGCCGCAGGTGAGCGCCATCACGCGCTGGCGGTCCGGCGAGATCACGGGCACGCCGATGGCGTTGACGTCCTGGTGCGACTTGGCGAAGTTGGTGACGAAGCCCTGCTGCGCGAACTCCTGGCGGCCTTGCTCGATGTCGCGGGCGACCTGCGGCCAGGCAGCCGGGCCGTAGTGCTTTTCGAGCTTTCTGAGTGCGGCGTTGCGGATCGGCGCCTCCACCGCCGCCAGGTAGGCCCAGCCGAGCGACGAGTTGCCCAGTTCGAGCGCCGAGCCGACGTGCATGTTCAGCCGCAGGATGCTCGGCGCCTCGATGCGCTGCACCACCACCATGTCCAGCCCGTTGCGCTCGGCCAGCGACACCGAGATGCCGAACTCGTCCGCCACCTGCTGCATCAGCGGCAGGGCCACGTGGCCGATGCCGGTCCGCGTGATGGCCGCGTGGCCCAGCATCAGCACGGCCGCGCCCACGCGCAGGCGGTCGGGCGTCCGGCCCGGCACCAGGTAGCCGAGCTGCGACAAGGTCTTGCACAGCCGCCAGACGGTGGGCTGCGGCAGGCCGGTGAGGCGCGCGATCTCGCTGGTGCCCAGGTCCTGCCGCTCGGCCGTGAAGCAGCGCAGGATGTCCAGGCCGCGCGCCAGCGCGGTCACGAAGCTCGGGTCTTTCGATGCCGGCGCGGCGGGCGCGGTGGTGTCCGTCATGTCGTCTCTCATTTCCAGCGTGTGACAGGGCTTGACCCGGTTCGGATCGCGCCGCACAATCAATTCGTATAGCGGTTTAGCTATTCGCCAGACGAATAATATAGCAAAGCCGCTCCCTCGGGAATCCCCCCGAACACTCGTCTGAGGAACGCGCCATCGTGTCTTTGCTGAAACCCGCTTGCCGCCTTTTGAGAACCTGGGCTCCGGCCACCCTGCTGCTCGCCGCTGGCCTGGCTGCCGCCGCGGACGACTACCCCAACCGCCCCGTCACCATCGTCAACCCCTGGGCCGCCGGCGGACCGTCGGACGCGATCATTCGCCCGGTCGCGCAGGAGCTGCAAAACCGCCTGGGCCAGCCCTTCGTGGTCGACAACAAGTCGGGGGCCAACGGCACCATCGGCGCCGCCTTCGTGGCGCGCGCCAAGCCCGACGGCTACACCCTCTTCTATTCGCACCTCAACCCGATCGCGATCGCGCCCTCGCTGCCGCCCAAGCCGCCCTACGACCCGGTGAAGGACTTCGCGCCGATCACGCTGATTGCCTCCGGTCCCGCGGTGCTCGTGGTGCGCAGCGATTTCCCCGCCAAGACACTGGCCGAGTTCACCGCCTATGCCAAGGCGCATCCGGGCCAGGTGTCGTATGGCTCGGTCGGCATCGGCAGCAACACGCACCTCGCGGGCTCGATGCTCGCGCAGGCGGCCAAGGTGGACATGGTCCACGTGCCCTACCGCGGTTCGGGCGCCATCCAGACGGACATCATGGGCGGGCAGATCAGCTCGGCCTTCGTCAACCTGAGCGGCGCGCTCGGCCTGATCCAGGACGGCAAGCTGCGCCCGCTGGCGGTGAGCACGCGCCAGCGTTCGAGCGTGCTGCCGCAGGTGCCCGCGGTGGCCGAGACGCTGCCCGGCTTCGAGGTCAACGGCTGGTACGGGCTGATGGCCCCCGCGAACACGCCGCCCGAGGTCATTCGCAAGCTGAACCGCGAAGTGACCGAGATCCTGAAGATGCCCGAGGTCGTCGCGCGCCTGAAGGAAGGCGGCATGGAGCCCGCGCCGATGACGCCCGAGGCCTATGCGGCCCTGATCCAGGCCGAACTGCCCCGCTGGGCTGCGGCGGTGAAGGCCGCCAACATCAAGGAATAGGCGCCGCCGGGGGCCAGGCCCCCCTAAGGCGTTCGAGACACGCCGCGCGGGCACCCGCCCGCGCGCAGGGTGCGGCTGCGTCCCGGCCGGCCCTTTCTTTACCCGAGGAAACCCATGAGCCACGACATCCAGGCGATCGATGCGGTCGTCAACATCTGGACCCCCGAGGTCCGCGCGATCCGCCCGCCCCGCGACGCCTTCTACGGCGGCAAGATGAAGGTCAGCAACGAGACGCTGCAGGGCCTCACGCACGAAGACATGCTGCGCCGCATGGACGCCGCGGGCATCGAACGCTCGTTCCTCATCGCCGCGAAGAACGGCCCGATCCAGCACAAGGCGAGCTACCACATCCCCTACGAGATGGTGGCCGAGGCCGTGAACCGCTACCCCGACCGCTTCCACGGCCTGGCCGGGCTCGACCCGACCGAGGGCATGGCGGGCGTGCGCCTGCTCGAAAAGGGCATCAAGGAATACGGCTTCATCGGCGCCCACTTCTACCCGCACTGGTTCGAGCTCGCGCCGGACCATGCGCGGTGGTATCCGTTCTACGCGAAGTGCGTCGAGCTCGACGTGCCGGTGCAGTTGCAGGTCGGGCAATCGATGCTGTACGACCCGAACCACCGGCTGCGCAGCGTGGGCCGGCCGATCTCGCTCGACGCGGTGGCCTGCGACTTCCCGGAGCTGAAGCTGATCGGCATCCACGTCGGCATCCCATGGACCGACGAGATGATCGCGATGGCGTGGAAGCACCCCAACGTGTACATCGGCACCGATGCGCACAGCCCCAAGTACTGGCCCGCGTCCTTCGTCAACTACATCAACAGCTACGGGCAGGACAAGGTGATCTTCGGCACCGACTTCCCGGTGCTCGACTTCGAGCGCACGCGCGCCGAGATCGAGGCCCTGGGCCTGCGCCCCGAGCCCAGGCGCAAGCTGCTGCGCGACAACGTGCTGCGCATCTATGGCCTCAACCCCGACGGCAGCCGCAAGTGACGAGCCCGCGCATTCCCAATATCGCCGCGCAGATCGCGCTGCACGGCCGCCAGCGGCCCACGCAGCCCGCGCTCGTCCATGGCGCGCGCACGCTGGACTACCGCACGCTCGACGCCGAGATCACCCGCCGCGCCGCGTGGCTGCAAGGGCGCGGGCTGGAATCCGGTGCGGTGATCGGCATCGCTTTGGCCGATTCGATCGAGCACGTGCTGATGCTCTATGCCGTGGCGCGCGCCGGCGGCGTGCTGCTGCCGGTGGACTGCCGCTGGAAACCTTTCGAGAAGCAGCGCGTTGCCGAGCACTTCGGCGCCGCGCTGGTGATGGTCGAACCGGGGGCCGCCTTCGAGGGCGTGCCCTGCGTCGACGTCGGGCCCGGCTGGCTCGCCGAAGTGGCGCGCGCCGAGCCTCGTGTGCCCTTCCCTGACGGCGATCGCGGGCTCGTGATGTCGCTGTCGTCCGGCACCACCGGGCGGCCCAAGGGGCCGATGCTCTCGCACCAGCGGCTGGTGAGCCGCTTCTACACGCAGTGGGCGGACCTCGGCTTCGGCAGCCGCGAGCGCTACGTGAACGCCACGCCGCTGTACTTCGGCGGCGGACGCACCTTCACGCTCTCCACCCTCTACGCGGGCGGCACCGTGGTGCTGTGCCCGCCGCCCTACACGCCGGAAGAGTTGGCCGCCGAGATCGGGCGCACGCAAGGCAGCCTCCTGTTCCTCGTGCCGACGCTGCTGCGCCGCCTGCTGGCCTGCGACGCGGCCACCCTCGCGCCGCTGCGCGGCATGAAGTCGCTGATCTCCTCGGGCTCGGCGCTCACGCGCGAGGAGCGGGTGCAGATCCGCGAGACGATCTGCCCCAACTTCGTCGAGTACTACGCCTCGACCGAAGGCGGCGGCGTGACCGTGCTCACGCCCGAAGACCAGCTGCGCCACGGCGACTCGGTCGGCCGACCGGCCTTCGGCGTCGAGGTGCAGGTGGTCGACGAGGCGCACCGCCCTGTCGCCACGGGCGACACGGGCCGCATCCGCTACCGCAGCGCCTCGGTGGCCGAGGGCTTCCACGGCGACCCCGAGGCCAGCAAGGAGGCTTTCCGCGACGGCTGGTTCTACCCGGGCGACCTCGGCGCGCTGAACGACGAGGGCTACCTGTTCCTCAAGGGCCGCTCGAAGGACATGATCATCCGCGGCGGCGTCAACATCTACCCGCAGGAAATCGAGGCCGTGCTGATGGACCACCCGGCCGTGCTCGAAGCCGCCGCGGTCGGCTGGCCCTCGCGCGAGTTCAACGAGGAAGTCGCGGCCTTCGTGATCCGCAAGGGCGAGGTCGAGGAAGCCGAACTCGTCGCACTGTGCCGCCAGGCGCTCGCGCCGTACAAGGTGCCGCGCCGGGTCTTCCTCGTCGACGAACTGCCGCGCAATTCGCTGGGCAAGGTCGTGAAGACCGAGCTGGTCGCGCGGCTCGACCCGCTGTAACTCCCGATCGACGAATGATTGATTTCGACATCCCCGAAGAAGACCGCGCGCTGCTCGACTCGATCGACCGCATGATGGCGCGCGAATTCCCGCCCGAGGCGCTGCGCCGCGCCGACCTCGCGCACGAGACGCCCTGGCACCTGCTGCCGCGCATGGGCGAGCTCGGCCTGCTCGCCCTGGCCATTCCCGAGGCCTACGGCGGACTCGGCAAGGACTGGCGCAGCGCGGCCCTGGTCAACGAGCGGCTGGCCTGGCACGCCGGCATCGCGGCCACGCTTTTCGGCACCACCGTGGGCTTCGGCGCCATGTCGCTCCTGAACTATGGCACCGAAGCGCAGAAGCGCGAGATCCTGCCGCGCCTCATGGAAGGCCGCGCGCGCTTCGCGCTCGCGCTCACCGAATCCACGGCCGGCACCGACGCCGGCGCCATCACCACCAGCGCGCGGCGCCTCGATGGCGGCGGCTGGCGCATCAACGGGCGCAAGACCTGGATCAGCAACGCCGATGCGGCGGACTACCTCGTCGTGCCCTGCCGCACCGAGCCGGGCAGCAAGGGTTCCAAGGGCGTGACCATGCTGCTCGTGCCGCGCGCCACGCCCGGCATCTCGATGACCGGGCTCGACAAGGTCGGCCACCACTGCATGCCCTCCTACGACATCGGCTTCGACGACGTCGAGGTCGGCGACGCCGCGGTCATGGGCGAGGTCGGGCAAGGCTTCCGGCACACGATGTCGACGCTGCACTACAGCCGCGCCGGCCAGGCGGCCAATGCGGTCGGCCAGGCCCAGCGCGCGGTCGACGTGGCGCTCGCGCACGCCAAGGAGCGGCGGCAGTTCGGGCAGGCGATCGGCTCGTTCCAGGCGGTCCAGCACAAGCTGGCCGACATGCAGGTGCGCGTCAACCTGGCGCGCCTGTCTCTCTACCAGCTTGCCTGGCTGATCGCCACCGGCCGCCCGTGCCGGCTCGAAGCGGCACAGACCAAGCTGGCGGCCACCGAGACCTTCCAGTACGTCACGCGCAATGGCCTGCAGATCATGGCGAGCGCCGGCTACGCGATGGAGAGCGACATGCAACGCATGTGGCGCGACGCCGGGCTCTACACCTTCGGCGAAGGCAGCAGCGAACTGCAGCGCAACCTCATCGCGCGGGAGATGGGGTTGTGAGCGCCATGACGAAGGTGCGCCGCGGCTTCGTCGATGTCGCCGAAGGCCAGGTCCACTACCGCGAGGCCGGCACGCCGGCCGCGGGCCGCGCGCCGCTGGTGCTGCTGCATGCCTCGCCCGGGTCGGCCAAGGCGCTGGAGCCGCTCTTGCGTGCGCTCGGCGCGCACCGGCACGTGATCGCGCCCGACACGCTCGGCAACGGGGACTCATCGGCGCCCGCAGAGGGGCAGACCGAGGTCGCCTACTTCGCGGACGCGCACCGGCGCGCGCTGGAGGCCCTGGGCATCGAGCGCTTCGACCTCTACGGCACCCACACCGGGGCCAACATCGCGTGCGAACTCGCCATCGGGCATCCGGGGCGCGTGCGCTCGCTGATCGTCGACGGCATCGGGCTCTACGGCGACGAGGAGCAGGCGGAGATGCTCGCGCGCTACGTGCCGCGCGTCGCCATCGACCAGAACGGCAGCCAGTTCCACCTGCTCTGGACCTTCGTTCGCGACGCCTACCTGTTCTGGCCGTGGTACCGCAAGGACGCGGCGCATCGGCGCCCGACCGGCCTGCCCGATGCCGACGCGCTGCATGACAAGGTGGTCGAGGTGCTGAAGGCCGCGCGCACCTTCCACATCCCCTACCAGGCGGCGCTCGCGTACGACAAGCGCGCCCGGCTGCCGCTGGTGCGCGTGCCCACGCTCGTCACCTGCGCGGCGGACGACATGCTGTTCGAGTACCTCGCCGGCGTGCAGGCCCTGATGCCGGCCGCGCAATGCGCCAGCCATCGCGGCATGACTTCGCCGGAGACCGTCGCGCTGTTCGAACGCTTTCTCGACGGCGTTCGCTGAACACGGCGGGGCCTCAGCCCAGCACGTCGTTCACCTGCTCGTTGAACTCCGTCTGGCTGAGCGCCGCGCCAAGCTCGCGCGGCAGCGCATCGCGCACCGAGAACACGCCAAGGATCTTCTTGCCCGACACCAGCGGGAGATGCCGGAAGCCGCGCTCCAGCATCAGCACGACGGCATCGGATACCAATGTTTCCGGCGCGACACAGATCGGATTGGGCGTCATCACGGCCCGCACGGCGGTGGCGTCGGGATCGAGGCCGCGTGCGAGCACGCGCGTCATCAGGTCGCGCTCGGTGAGGATGCCCAGCAGGCTGTCGGGCGGCTCCATGATGAGGACGCTGCCGCAATTGGCCCTCGTCATCACGCAGGCGGCATCGCGCACCGTCGCCTGCGGCGCGAGGCTGGTGACGTGCTTGCGCGAGATGGACTGGAAAACGGTACGTTCAGCCATGAGCCGCTCCTCCAAACGGAATCGCCCTATGGTGCGGCCGCCCCGCGCTTAACGCAAGGTGGCGTTGAGCCGCTCCAGCGCCTGCGCGCCGGGGCAAAGCTCGGCCGGCCCGAGCGCGTTGAGCGGCCGCTCGACGGTGTTGAGCGCAGTGTGCAGGTCGGTCGCCAGCGGGTCGACGTAGAGCAGCCCGGTCACGATCTCGCCCATTTCCTGGTGCCGCTGCATGTGCGCCATGGCGGCGTAGCGGTCGGCCGGGTTGTAGTCCGGGTGCAGGCTGCGCAGGCGCAGCAGGCTGCCGTCGTGCTGGCGCACGTCCATCACCTCGCCCGGCGCCATGTCGACGAGGATCTCGTCGCGGCCGCTGATGAAGTCGATGCGGCTCACCGCCTCGTTGTGCTCGCGCACGTAGTCGTAGCTCTTGGTGCTGCCGGGGTGGTTGTTGAAGGCCACGCACGGGCTGATGACGTCGATGAACGCCGCGCCGCCATGGCTGATCGCGCCCTTGATCAGCGGCACCAGCTGCGCCTTGTTGCCCGAGAAGCCGCGCCCGACGTAGGTGGCGCCGAGCTGCAGCGCCATCGCCGCGAGATCGACCGGGCTGTCGGTGTTGACCACGCCCTTCTTGCTCTTCGAGCCCTGGTCCGCGGTGGCGGAGAACTGGCCCTTGGTGAGGCCATAGACGCCGTTGTTCTCCACGATGTAGGCCATGCGCACTCCGCGCCGCATCGCGTGCGCGAACTGGCCGAGGCCGATGGAGGCCGAATCGCCATCGCCCGAGACGCCGAGGTACAGCAGGCTGCGATTCGCGAGGTTGGCGCCGGTCAGCACGCTGGGCATGCGGCCGTGCACGGTGTTGAAGCCGTGCGAGGCGCCGAGGAAGTAATCGGGCGTCTTCGAGCTGCAGCCGATGCCCGAGAGCTTGGCGACGCGGTGCGGCTCGATGTCGAGCTGCCAGCAGGCCTCGATGATCGAGGCCGAGATCGAGTCGTGCCCACAACCCGCGCACAGCGTGGAGATCTTGCCCTCGTAGTCGCGCCGCGTGTAGCCCACCTGGTTGGTGGCCAGCGTGGGGTGGCGCAGCTTCGGCTTGGCGATGTAGGTCATGCACGCTCCTTGTTCACGCGCTCGGAAATCGTCTCGGTGATGAAGCGCGCCGTGATCGGCGTGCCGTCGAAGTGCAGCACGCGCACGAGCCGCGCCGGGTCGACGTCGAGTTCGTTCACCAGCAGCGTGTGCATCTGCGCGTCGCGGTTCTGTTCGACCACGAACACCTTCTCGTGCTGCGCGAGGAAGCGCGCGACGCTGTCCGGAAACGGGAAGGCGCGCAGCCGCATCGCGTCGAGTTGGATGCCGCGCGCCTGCAGGGCCTCCAGCGCTTCGTGCATGGCCGGGCTGGTCGATCCGAAATAGATCACGCCCAGCGGCGTCTTCTCGGCCGCGAGGCGCACCACCGGCTGCGGCACCAGCGTGGCCGCGGTGCGGAACTTGCGCAGCAGCCGCTCCATGTTGTAGACGTAGTCGGGGCCGCGCTCCGAATAGCGCGCATAGGCGTCGCGCGTGGTGCCGCGCGTGAAGAAGCTGCCCTTGGTCGGGTGCGTGCCCGGCAGCGTGCGCCAGGGGATGCCGTCGCCGTCCACGTCCTTGTAGCGGCCGAAGTCGCGGCCGGCCTCCAGTTCCTCGGCGGTCATGACCTTGCCGCGGTCGTAGGCGCGGCTGTCGTCCCACGCGAAGGGCGCGCACAGGCGCTGGTTCATGCCGATGTCGAGGTCGGTCATCACGAACACCGGCGTCTGCAGCCGGTCGGCGAGGTCGAGCGCGGCCGCCGCATGCTCGAAGCATTCGTGCGGATCTTCGGGAAAGAGCAGCACGTGCTTGGTGTCGCCATGAGACGCATACGCGCACGCCAGGATGTCGGCCTGCTGCGTGCGCGTGGGCATGCCGGTGGAAGGGCCGCCGCGCTGCACGTTGATGAGCGTGACCGGGATCTCCGCGAAGTACGCCAGCCCGATGAACTCGCTCATCAGCGAGATGCCCGGCCCCGAGGTGGCGGTGAAGGCGCGCGCGCCGTTCCAGCCCGCGCCCACCACCACGCCGATGGAGGCGATCTCGTCCTCCGCCTGCACGATCGCGAAGCGCTGCTGCCCCGTGGCCGGATCGACGCGGAACTTGGCGCAGTACTTCTGGAAGGCCTCGGCGACTGACGACGACGGCGTGATCGGATACCACGCCGCCACCGTGGCGCCGCCGTACACGCAGCCGAGCGCGGCCGCGCTGTTGCCGTCCACGAAGATCTTGTTGCCCACGCGGTCGGCGCGCCGCACCTGCAGGCCGATCGGCTCGCGCAGGTGTTCGCGCGCAAAGTCGCAGCCCAGGTGCAGGGCCTGCACGTTGGAGGCCAGCAGCCGTTCCTTGCCCTTGTACTGTTCGCCGAAGAGCTTCTCGACCACTTCGGGGTCGATGCCCAGCAGGATCGCGAGCGCGCCCACGTAGACGATGTTCTTGAACAGCTGCCGCTGGCGCGGGTCCTGGTAGACCGCATTGCAGATCTCGGTGAGCGGCATGCCGATCACGCGGATGTCGTCGCGGAACTTCGAGGGCGGCAGGGCGCGCGTGCTGTCGTAGAACAGATAGCCGCCGGGCTCCAACTCGGCCACATCGGCATCCCAGGTCTGCGGATTCATCGCGACCATCATGTCGGTGCCGCCGCGCCGCCCGAGATGGCCCGCTTCGGTCACGCGCACCTCGTACCAGGTCGGCAGGCCCTGGATGTTGCTCGGGAAGATGTTGCGCGGGCTCACCGGCACGCCCATGCGCAGGATCGCCTTGGCGAAGAGTTCGTTGGCCGAGGCCGAACCCGAGCCGTTGACGTTGGCGAACTTGATGACGAAATCGTTGACGGCCTCGATCTGCCGGACGATGCCCTGGGGTGGAAGCGTCGCGCTCATGCGGGGACTCCCTGCGGCGCCACGCGCTTCTCGCGCGCCCCCGGGCCGGCCGGCGTGGTCTTGAGCAGGAACTTCTGCATGTCCCACGCACCGGTCGGGCAACGCTCGGCGCACAGGCCGCAATGCAGGCAGACGTCCTCGTCCTTGACCATCACGCGGCCGGTCTTGAGCCCGCCGGACACGTACAGGTCCTGCGCGAGGTTGAGCGCCGGGGCCTTCAATCGCGTGCGCAGTTCGGCCTCTTCGCCGTTGGCGGTGAAGGTGATGCAGTCCATCGGGCAGATGTCGACGCAGGCATCGCACTCGATGCAGGCCGCCTCGGTGAACACAGTCTGCACGTCGCAGTTCAGGCAGCGCTGCGCCTCCTTGAAGGCCGTGGCCGCGTCGAAGCCCAGTTCCACCTCGACGCGGATGCTCGCGAGCGCCCTTTCGGCCTTCTCCCACGGCACCCGGTAGCGCAGGTCGTTCGAGGTGTCGTTGTCGTAGCTCCACTCGTGGATGCCCATCTTCTGCGAGACCAGGTTGGTCATCGGCGCGGGGCGATGCGTGACGGGCTCGCCGTGCAGCAGCTTGTCGATCGACACCGCGGCCTCGTGCCCATGCGCGACCGCCTCGATGATGTTCTTGGGCCCGAAGGCCGCATCGCCGCCGAAGAAGACGCGCGGCACGGTCGATTGCAGGCTACTCCGGTCGAGCCTGGGCAGGCCCCACTTGTCGAACTCGATGCCGCAGTCGCGCTCGATCCACGGAAAGGCGTTCTCCTGCCCCACCGCGACCAGCACCTCGTCGCATTCGAAGAAGGCGTCGTCCTCGCCGGTGGGCACCAGCTTGCGGCGGCCTTCCGCGTCGTATTCGGCGCGCACGATCTCGAAGCGCATGCCGACGAGCTTGCCGTTCTCGTGCACGAATTCCTTGGGCACGTGGAAGTTGATGATCGGGATGCCTTCGTGCTGCGCGTCTTCCTTCTCCCAGGGCGAGGCCTTCATCTCGTCGAAGCCGCTGCGCACGATCACCTTCACGTCGGTGCCGCCCAGGCGGCGCGCGGAGCGGCAGCAGTCCATCGCGGTGTTGCCGCCGCCGAGCACGATCACGCGCTGGCCAATGCGCGTGATGTGGCCGAACGACACCGAGGCCAGCCAGTCGATGCCGATGTGGATCGAGGCCGCCGCCTCCTGGCGCCCCGGCACGTCGAGGTCGCGCCCGCGCGGCGCGCCGCAGCCGACGAAGATCGCGTCCCAGCCCTCGTCCATCAGCGCCTTCATGGAGTCGATGCGTTCGCCGCCGCGGAACTTCACGCCGAGGTCGAGGATGTAGCCGGTTTCCTCGTCGATCACCGATTCGGGCAGGCGAAAGCGCGGGATCTGCGTGCGGATGAAGCCGCCCGCCTTGGGCTCGCCGTCGAACACCGTGACCTCGTAGCCGAGCGGCGCGAGATCGCGCGCGACCGTGAGCGAGGCCGGGCCCGCGCCCACGCACGCCACGCGCTTGCCGTTGCGCGGCTCGACCTTTGGCATGCGTGCACGCACGTCCTCCTTCATGTCGGCCGCCACGCGCTTGAGGCGGCAGATGGCGACCGGCTCGGGATCCTGGGCGTTGCTTTCCTCGACGCGCCCGCGGCGGCAGGCCGGCTCGCAGGGCCGGTCGCAGGTGCGCCCGAGGATGCCGGGAAAGACGTTGGAGACCCAGTTGATCATGTAGGCGTCGCCATAGCGGCGCTGCGCGATCAACCGGATGTATTCGGGGACGGGGGTGTGCGCGGGACAGGCGTACTGGCAATCGACGACCTTGTGGAAATAGGCCGGGTTGGCAATGTTGGTTCTCTGCAATGAGGTCTCCTTGCTGCCGCCCGCTGCCCTGGGGGAAGGGCCTCGCGGGTCTGTCGCCAGTATGCGCCGCGGGGCTCGGCGCGGGGCCTTGGTGGAATCCCGCAGCACCAAGGTGCACAACGGGCCTCGCGCCGCGCCCGGGGCCGGCGACTCAGGCCAGCACCTTCCCGCGGGCGCGCGGCGCCCGCTTGGTGGCCCGGATGTGCAGCGACAGCGGCGCGACGCGCGTGTCGTCGACCACCGCATCCTCGTGCACCGAACCCACGCCCGCCGTGGGCTCGCCGATCTTGTCGATGAGAAGGCCGGCCCCGATCACGATGTCGAACCATTCGCTGAGCGTGCGGTGGAAGATCGGCGTCCTGAAGGGCTCGACCTGCTTTCGCTCATCCGGCTTCAGCGTGGAGAACCACCAGGTGTCGACGCGGCCCTCGGTCGACTCGAAGTAGCCGCCGATCTCGATCGCCCGCGCCCTGCCGCCCGCGTCGCGCACCACTTTCCGGTGCGGCGGCGTGAAGCAGGGATGCAGGATGGAGAACTGAAGAAAGCCCCCCGGCCGCAGCACGCGGCTCGCCTCGTGCAGGGCCCGCACCGGGTCCGGCATGTCCATCAGCGACATGAAGGCCGTGACGAAGTCGAAGGAGCCCCCGGCGAAGGGCAGCGCCATGCCGTCGGCAATGCGGTAGTCGACGCCGAGCGGATCGGCGGCTTCGGCGGCCTGCGCGTTGCGAACGAAGGTCGGCGCGATGTCGACCGCCATCATCTTCGCGCCGAGCCGCGCGAGATGGCGCGTGTTGGCGCCCTCGCCGCACCCGACGTCGAGCCCCTCGAGCCCGTGCACCGGCGGCAGCATGCTGAAGAAGGCGGGGCTGTTCAGCGCGTCGCGGAAGACGTCGATGCCCAGGCGCGCGAGGCGGGTCCATGCGTCGGCATTGGCTTCCCAGAATTTGGCGACTTCGCGTGAATCCATGATCGAGCCTCGATTGGGAGACACGTGCCGCGATGCGTCATCCACAACGCGAGGGAGGCGCGCCGGGCCGCCCGACGCCTCCTCCTCCTACACCAGCCCGACGTAGGAGCCTCCGTCAAGCTGCAGGTTCTGGCCCGAAATGAAGCTGGCCTGCTCGCTGCACAGGTACGCGCAGGCGTCGCCGAATTCGCGGGGCTTGCCGAAGCGCTTGGCCGCGATGGTGCTGGCGATGCGCCTGCGCGCCTCTTCGACGCTGATGCCGTCGCGCTCGCACATGCGCTCGGCCATGAAGCGCTGGCGGTCCGTGTCGAAGCGCTCGGGCAGGAGATTGTTGATGGTCACGTTGTCGGCCACCGAATCGTGCTGCACCGACTTCGACAGCGCAGTGAGCCCCGCGCGCACCGCCGCCGAGAGGCCCATCATCGCGTTGGGCGACTTCACCATGGCCGACGTGATGTTGATGATGCGGCCGAACTTGCGCTCGCGCATGCCAGGCAGCAAGGCCTTGATCAGCATGATCGGCGCGAGCATGTTGCCTTCCACCGCGTCGCGCCAGTCCTGCTCGGACCAGTCGGCGATCTTGCCCGGCTCCGGGCCGGCGTTGTTGTTCACGAGGATGTCCGCCTCCGGGCAGGCGGCGAGCAGCGCGGCGCGGCCCACTTCCGTCGTGATATCGGCCACCACGATCGCGGGACGGTGGCCCGTCTCGCGCTCGATCTGCGCCGCCGCTTCGACCAGTTTGCTTTCGGTGCGGCCATTGATCCAGACCGTGCAGCCTTCGCGCGCCAGCGAGGTGGCGCATGCCAGTCCGAGGCCCTGGGACGAAGCGCAGACGACGGCCTTGCGGCCCTTGATTCCGAGATCCATGAATGTGTTTTCCTTGACTTGATTTCCGATACTCAACTGGTTTCGCGCGTGCCGGTCAGCGTCCGTTCGCCGTCCGCGCGGTGCATGTCGAGCAGCGCGCCGCTGAAGTCCCAGGTGGTGGTCGACCTGAGCGCCGCGAGGAATTGCCGTTCCTGCTCCATCACGGCCGGGGCGCAGGCGCGGCGCGTGGTCGCGACGGGGCCGACGGTGATGCGGTTGCCTTCCACCGTGTAGCCCGCGCGGAAGGTGTTGCAGCCGCTGAAGCCGCGCACCACGCGGTCGTCGAAGCTCATCGAGATCGTGGTGTCGAGCATCGGGCTCACCACCGCCTGCCGGCCGTTGTTGAAGCCGGTGACGGTGGAACGCAAGCCGGCGAGGCGAGGCGCCGGCTCGGCCTGGAAGCTCATCACCGGCTCGCCGCGCGCCGACGTCAGCGTGAGGCTGTCGCCGCTCACCACCGGCCGGAAGGTGCCGGCCAGCGCACGGTGCACCGCGCTCTCCACCTTCATCGCGTCGCCGGCGCACGCCATCATCGAGCCCGCGAGGCGGCCGACGACGAGCTGGTCGGGCTTGAGCGTGTAGCTGCCGAAGAAGCGGTTGCACCCCGAGAAGCCGGAGACGCGCCCGCCGTCGAAGCGCGCCGTGACGGCCTTGGGCCCGGTGGGCAGCAGCCCGGCGTCCAGGCCCTGTACGCCGGTGAGGCGCCAGGTCGGCCCCTCGATGCCCGCCGCGGCCGCGCAGAGGGAGATCATCGAACCCAGAATCAACATGAGCAGTCGTCGAGCGTTCACTGCGGCTCCTTCGCCTCGGCGGCGTGTGATCGGTCGGGCATCTTAGTCCGGGCCGTGAAGTAGAGGCCGCTGAAGCTGGGCAGGGAGCGTTCCGGAAAGCCCGGCAGATAGAGCGACCGCTCGTGCACCGCCCATGTGTCGCGCAGCACGTAGCCGCGCGCTTCCACTTCGCCGATCAGGCGATCGCGGTTGAACACCTGCACCGGCGCGAAGCAGTCGTAGCCGATGTTCTGCGCCGTCACGAAGTCCTCGCCTTCGTAGAGAGGCAGCTTGTTGAGCAGGATGTGCGCCGGGCGCGCCGCGCATCGGCCGAGCAGGTCGCCCGGCCGCGCGTCTTCCATGTACTGGAGAGTGCCGGCCGAGAGCCAGAGGTCCGCATCGGTGTCGGCCAGGCTCGCGCGCAGGTCCGTCGAGAAATCGAGTGCCGATGCGCCCTTCTCCGCGGCCAGCCCCTGGCCGAGGGACACGATCATCGGCACCTCGACGATCTGCCAGCGCAGGTCCGGGGGCATCTCGAGGTAGCGGCTGTAGGCGTAGTAGTGAACGCCGACCGAGCCGCCGATGTCCAGCACCCGGCGCGCGCCGCTGCGCAGCGCCGAGGCGAGCCACCACAGCACGGGGTAGTCGTATTCGTAGAGTCTGCGGCAGCGCACGTCCACGAACTCCCTGGCGAGTTCCTCCTTGCCGAACCCGGGGCTTTCCGGCAGCCACCGACGCGCGTCGGCGAAGCTGTCGAACACGCCGAAGTAGGCGGTGAAGCCCTCCCGCGACAGGAACTGCCGGAGCCGCCACTTGCGCAGCGCCGGGCGCGTGAGCGGCCCTTCGAGGAACTCGCGGACCCTCTGCGTTGTCGTGGCGTTGTTCATGCGGGCCTCCTTTCCGGTGCTCCCTTCGATCCCGCCATTCGCGCGCGCGTTCAATGCGCGGCCACGGCTGAGTCAGCGCAGCACGCGGTGGAGATCGCCGGCCGCCGCCCCTCGGGCATCGCGCGCCATCGTGGCGATGGCTCCGAGGTCCAGCAGCGTGAGGCCACCATACCCCGTTTGCAGCCAGCCGGCGGCCCGCATGTGCGCCAGCGCCTGGTTGCAGCGCTGGCGCGACACACCCGCGATCGCGGCAAGTTCGTCCTGCGAGATCGGCAGGTGCCGCAGGCCCAGCGGGTTGTTCAGCGGATGAGCCAGTCCGCACAGCGTGTAGGCGACCTGCGCGGGCGCGCGCAGCAGGCGGGCTTCGCCCAGCTGGTCCATGAAGTAGTGCAGGCGCTCGGTCACCTGCATGAGGACGAAGTCCTTGAAGGCCGGCTGGCTCTGGAGCAGGTGCGAGAAGTCGTCGAGCGGCAACTCGGCCACCCGGCTGTCGCGCAGCGCCACGTAGTCGCCGTGCCGGGGCCGGGCGCGCAGCAGCCCGCCCTCGCCGAACCAGGCGCCCGGAAGGATGCCGCCGAGGTTCGAGACCCGGCCGTCCGCGGCGAGCACGGAGGACTTGAGGACACCATCGACGAGGCCGAACCAGCACGAGGGGATCTCGCCGCGGCCGCCCACGAGCTGGCCACGCGGCACGAAGCGCTCGACGAACCGCGGCGCGACCCAGTCGCGCGCCTCGGGGGGCAGCGCGTGATACCAGCCCGAGCGCGCGAGAAGGGCCGGCAGGTCCAGTCTCGACGGCTCGGGGGCTGGCGCCGCCTCGGCGGGCAGGCGTGGGGTTGCGCGAAGAAGCGTGTCCATGTGCAAGGGTTATCCCTGTGGTCAATTGTCCCCGAATGAACGGTCGCTCCCGAAGAAGCCCGAAACAATCCGGGGCACCCAGGCGCCCCTGTGGCTTCCTGACGGCCCCCGGCCCATCCCGCAACGCTCACGGAACACCCCCATGCAAACCTCATCTCTGCCCGAAGGGCACGGCCAACGCCTGTGGTCGCCTTCGGAGGCGCAGGTCCGGGCCAGCCGCCTTCACCATTTCCAGACGTGGCTGGCCGACCGGCACGGCGTTCCTACCGGCGGGTATGACGCCTTGTGGCGCTGGTCCATCTCGGACATCGACCGCTTCTGGCAATCGATCTGGGATTACTTCGAGGTCGTTGGCGAAGGCGAGCGCACGCCGGCCCTCGCGAGCCGGGACATGCCGGGCGCACGCTGGTTCCCCGGCATGCGCCTGAACTACGCCGAAAACCTGTTCCGCAACGCCACGACGCAGCGCCCGGCCATCATCGCGCGCGCCGAGAACGCGCCGCTGCGCGAGGTGTCGTGGGCCGAACTGGAGCGCGACACGGCCGCCCTCGCCGCGACCCTGCGCGGCTGGGGCATCGGTCCGGGCGACCGCGTCGCGGGCTACCTGCCGAACCGGCCCGAGACCGTGACCGCCTTCCTGGCGTGCGCCAGCATCGGCGCCATCTGGTCGAGCTGCGCGCCCGACATGGGGCCCTCGGTGGTGCTGGACCGCCTGACCCAGATCGAGCCCAAGGTGCTGCTCGCCGCGGACAGCTACAGCTACAACGGCAAGGTGCACGACCGCGCACCGCAGGTGCAGGAACTGCTCGCCAGGCTGCCCAGCGTGCGCCACGTGATCCACGTGCCGGGCCCCGCGTCGTCTTCGTCCGGCGCCGTGCCGCAATGGCGCGATGGCACCGGCTGGGCCGAAGCGGTTCGCGTTGCCGCACCGCCGCGCTACGAACGCCTGCCCTTCGAGCATCCGCTGTGGATCGTGTACTCCTCCGGCACGAGCGGCCTGCCCAAGGCCATGGTCCACAGCCACGGCGGCATCGTGCTCACGCACCTCAAGACCATGACGCTGCAGCACGACCTGCGCGAGGGCGACCGGCTGCTGTTCCTGGGCAGCACCGGATGGATCGTCTGGAACCTGCAGATCGGCGCCCTGCTCACCGG
The DNA here is from genome assembly GCA_017744285.1 of Variovorax sp. Classification (GTDB taxonomy): domain Bacteria; phylum Pseudomonadota; class Gammaproteobacteria; order Burkholderiales; family Burkholderiaceae_C; genus Variovorax. Next base: position 26,470 of record JAGIBP010000009.1, on the reverse strand, counting down.
CGCCAGCATCGTGCTCTACGACGGCAACCCGACCTGGCCCGACGCCGATGCGCTCTGGCGCTTCATCGACGAACAGGGCGTCACGCTGTTCGGGTGCGGCGCGGCCTACCTCATCAACTGCATGAAGGACGGCCTGCGTCCCCGCGCCTATGCGCGCCTGGACAAGCTGCGCGCCATCAACGCCACCGGCTCGCCGCTGCCCATCGATGCGTACCGGTGGGTGTACGACGCGGTCAAGCCCGACCTCTGGCTGGCCTCGATCAGCGGCGGCACCGACATCGCGTCGGGCTTCGTGGCGTGCGCGCCCACCCTGCCGGTGCATGCGGGCGAGATCCAGTGCGCCGAGCTGGGCGTCGCGGCCTATGCGTTCAACGAAGCCGGCCACGCGGTGGTCGACGAGGTCGGCGAACTGGTGATCACGCAGCCCATGCCCTCGATGCCGGTGTGCTTCTGGAACGACCCCGAGGGCCAGCGCTATCGCGAGAGTTACTTCGACACCTACCCGGGCGTCTGGCGCCATGGCGACTGGATCCGCTTCAGCACGCGCGGCAGCTCGGTCATCTTCGGGCGCTCCGACAGCACCATCAACCGCTTCGGCATCCGCATGGGAACCGCCGAGATCTACCGCGTGGTGGAAGAACTGCCCGAGGTGCGCGACAGCCTGGTGGTCGACCTCGAATACCTCGGCCGCCCTTCGTTCATGCCGCTCTTCGTGGTGCTGCAGCCCGGCCTGGTGCTGGACGAGGCGCTCAAGGAACGCATCGGCGCGCAGATCCGCACCAAGGCTTCGGCACGCCACGTGCCCAACGTGGTGCTGCAGATCAGCGACGTCCCGCGGACCCTGAGCGGCAAGAAGATGGAGGTGCCGGTGCGCAAGCTGCTGCTCGGCGTGCCGCGCGAGAAGGTCGCGAGCCCCGACGCGATGCAGAACCCGGCAAGCCTCGAATTCTTCATCGACTACGCGCGAGAACTGGGCAGCGCCTGAGACCCAGAACCCTTCATTCCACTGACACATCCGGAGACTATCGATGCAACATCGCCGACACTTCCTGCACACCCTGGGCGGCGCCGCCGCGCTCGGCGCGCTGGCCCCACTTTCCGCGCTCGCCCAGGCGCTGGACCAGATCAAGATCATGTATGGCTTCCCCGCCGGCAGCGCGGGCGACAGCGTGGCCCGCCGCGTGGCCGAGAAGCTGGGCGGCTCGCCCTACAGCAAGAACCCCGGCTATGTCGAGAACAAGCCAGGCGCCGGCGGCCGCATCGCGGTGGAAGCGCTCAAGGCCGCTCCCTCCGACGGCACGGTGCTGACGCTGGCGCCCGTCTCGGCGCTGTCGGTCTATCCGCACATCTACCCGCGGCTGAGCTACAAGCCCGAGGACGTGACCGCGGTCTCGATCGGCGCGATCATGTTCCACGGCCTGGCCGTGGGTCCGGCGGTGCCGGCGCAGGTCAAGACGCTCAAGGACTTCCTGGCCTGGGCCAAGGCCAATCCGACGCAGGCGAGCTACGGCTCGCCCGGCGCGGGTTCCATGCCGCACCTGCTGGGCGCGCTGCTCGGCCTGCGCGCGGGCGTGGACCTCAAGCACGTTCCCTACCGCGGCACGGTGCCCAGCGTCACCGACCTGGTCGGCGGGCAGATCGCGGCCGCGATGAACCCGAGCGGCGACTATCTGCAATACATCAAGGCGGGCCGCGTGCGCGTGCTCGCGACCTCGGGCAAGAAGCGCTCGCCCTATCTGCCCGACGTGCCGACGTTCATCGAACTGGGCTATCCGGACGTGACCTCGGAGGAATGGTTCGGCTTCTATGCGCCGAGCAAGACCCCCGCGGCGACCGTCTCGCTCGCGAGCGATGCGATCAACCAGGCCCTGAGGGACAAGTCGGTGATCGATGCGCTGGCGCTGGGGGGTCTCGTGGCCCATGGCAGCACGCCGCAGGACATGGCGGCCGACCAGAAGGCCGAGTTCGAACGCTGGGGACCGCTGGTCAAACAGATCGGCTTCACGGCCGATTCCTGATACGGACGGCATCCGTTTGCAGCGGATCCATGGCGAGTCGCTTCGCCATGGAACCCGGACTCGCGTGCTGAGTCCGGGGAGCGAGCCGGGCGATGCTCGCTCAAGAAATGATCACGGCTTTTGCTTCTCCGGTGCGTCGGCGTTGCCGCCGCGGGACAGCTCGCCGGCCTTGTTGGCTTCGCGTGTGGCGGCCCGGCGCTTGGCGTTCGCGGCCTTGCGCTCCTTGCGCGTCGTCTTCGCCGTCGGCGTGGGCTCGCTCTGACCTTCGCCTATCTGCGGTCCGCGTGCGGCCTGGGATCCCGCAGCCTTGCGTTCACCTCGCGCCTCGGCCCGTTCCGCAGGCGTCGTCTTCGGCGTGGGCGGCGACTTCGCCTGCGCGGGATCGGCGTCACCGCTCGATTGCGCGAAGGCGTTGATCGCCACCATCTGGACCAGAGCAATGCCGGCAGTCAGAACAATCTTTCTCATGGGATCCTTCGTTGAAGTTGAACACGCCCACGGGGTGGGCGGATACATATTGCCAACAGTCCGTGTGGCTGTCCACACAACGACGGCCGTGTGGCGCGGAGCCTTCAACCCATGAGCACCGGATTGCGGCGGCTCTCGTCGATGCGCCGCTGACGGTTTGCCTGCCGGCATTGCGCGTGCTGCGCGGCGCGCGGTTCCGCACAGCTCCTGTTCACGCACACCGCGCGCGCGATGAAGGTGTAGCCGCTGCACGCCGCAAGCGGATTGGCCTCCGCGTGATGCGTCGCCACGGGCCGGGGCGCCGTGCGGGCCGGCGCGGCCTTCGGCGCCTCGCGATCGGCCTCGGTCGCGGCGATCGCGGCCGCGGGCCCTGCAACGCGCCCGGCGCCGCCTTCCTTGTCATGGTGCGCCCCCGCATCGGGTCCCGCCTGCGCCGCTGCGCTGCGCGTCGCATCACGTCGCGGCGGCGGCACGCTCGCGGCGGGCAACGCGAACACCGAATCGATGCTCGAGCGGCTGGGCAGCACGACCTGCTCGGCCGGGCCGAGGCTCGCGCGCAATGCGTTCCATGCGCCGAAGCCGAGGAACATCAGGATCGGCGGCACCAGCACGAGCAAGAGAACGGTGCGCAGCGCAGGCAGGTCCGAGAACTCGCGCCCACCGATCGGCTGGCCGTCGACGGTCGCCTGCGCATCCGCCGGGCCGTCTTCCCCGGCGCGGTCTTCGTCATCCGATGGCGCGAACGATCCCCCGCACGCGCGGCAGCGCGTGGCGCCCTCGCGATTGAGGGTCTGGCAGAAGCCGCAGGTGGTGAAGGCCGAGCCCTTCGGGTGCAGCAGCATTTCCACCAGATCGCCGAGCTGCGCATATGCAACGGAAGGGGTGGCGCTGGATGGCCAGACAGAGTTCGCAGATGTGACGAGCTGCATGCCGTGCTCCTTTTTTTCGCGAAGCAACTTTTGTCAACGGCAGGCCCGGCCCAGCTTGTAAGACGACGCCTGAATCTGCATCGCCAAAACACTGAAGGGCCGAATGCTACGAAGGGTCACGGAGGTGTCGAGGTGCGTATGCATCCCGGCACGGCACCGATCCCTTGCGGGCCGGTGCGTCTCGCACTGCCGCAAGGGTCAGCGCGACTTCAGCACGGTGAAGTCGATGTAGGCCGTGGGCGCGAAGCTCTCGTCGCCCGCCGGTGCCTCGTGGCGCGTGGGCGCCGAAGGCAGGTAGTCCATGAAGTCGGTGGCGGCGAAGGCCACCTCGGGGCGAGCGACGCGCGCCTGCGCCTGGCGCTCGCGCGACTTCTCGCGAAGCCGGGCCAGGTCCGCGCGCACCTCGGCGAGCGTGCGCATCGGCTTGGCGGGGCCCGGCGCGATCTCCGCCGGCGCGGCGGGCGGCTGCACGACGCTCGGCGCCACGGACATCGGCGCGCTCGCGAACGGCGGCATCGCAGCGCCGGCTCGCTCCGCGTCCCGGCGCACAGGTGCCGGCGGCGCCACGCGCTTCGTGAACAGCGTGACGAGCGGCCTGACGATTCGCGAGAAGGCTCCGAAAGAACAGCAGGCTTCCATGGTGAGCGATGACCCCAGAAATTTCGGGCAATTGTCAGAGGACGGTGACTGAGTTCAAACGACTTACTGCACGCGTCGTCACACGATCCGCGCAAAATTGCACAGTGCCTCGACGCAATCCGAAGGGATGGTGTTAGTCGATAGTTTTCACTCGAAAAACCATTCGCCGGACGAGATTCATCTTCGTGAAATACGTCTCGCCTTGCTGCCGTGCTGTCGCGGCAGAAAGCTCGGATGCGCAGGCACGCGTGCGAGTATCCAACCAGAAATTTCCTGATACCTGACTGACCAAAGAAGGCCTGATGAGCATTTACGTCATCGATGACCACCCCCTGATGCGCGACGCCGTTTCGATGGTCTTGCGCCGCGTCCGGCCCGCCGCCAACATCGTCGAACTGGACCGCCTCTCGCGGCTTCCTGGCGCCATCACCAAGCACGGCGCGCCGACGCTGTTCTGCCTCGACCTGAACCTGCCCGACGCCACCGGCTGCGATGGCGTGATCTCGCTCAAGGGCGAGTTCTCGGACGTGCCGCTGGCGGTCTATTCCGCCTCGCCCGCCGAGGACATGGAGCAGCTTTGCCTCGCCAGCGGCGCCGATGTCTACATCGACAAGGCGACCGGCTCGTCGCAACTCGCCGACTCGCTGCGCGCGCTGCTCTCGGAAGAGATCGACACCGACGACACGCCCGCGAACGCCGCGGCGGGCAAGCTCACCAAGCGCCAGGTGCAGCTCGTCGAATGCATCGCGCTCGGTTTCGGCAATCGAGAGATCGCCGAGTACCTGCAGATCAGCGAGCACACGATCAAGGTCCACATGTACAGGCTGTTCAAGCGCATCGGCGTCACGAGCCGCACGCAGGCGCTGCATTACGCCCGCACGCACGGCTACCTGCCCTCGAGGCACTGAGGCCCCGCGCCGGCCTCAGGGCGCGGGCGGTGCCTTGAGGTAGGGCAGCGGGTCGACCGCGTTGCCCTTTCGCCGCAGCTCGAAATGCAGCTTCGTGGCGTTCGCGTCGGTGCTGCCCATCTCGGCGATCTGCTGGCCGGCCCTCACCTGCTCGTTCTCGCGCACGAGAAGCTTGCGGTTGTGCGCATAGGCGGTCATGAATTCATCGCCATGCTTGACGATCACGAGATTGCCGTAGCCGCGCAGCTTCGAGCCGGCATACACCACGCGCCCACCCGCGGCGGCGATCACCGGGTCGCCGGGCTTGCCGCGGATGTCGATGCCCTTGCTCGTGCCGCCATTGAAGCGCGCGGCGAGCTCGCCGGACGCCGGCCACAGGAAGGTGCCGGCCGCCGCGCCCGGTGCCGGCGATGCCGCGACCCTGGGCGCCTTCGAGGCGCCTGCCTTGGCCGCCGAAGCGGAGCGTGTCTTGCCGCCCTTGCGCGCCGCCTGGCGCTTTGCACGGGCCTTCGGCGACTCGGCGGACGTTGCGCCGTCGGCCTTCGCGGGCGCAGGCGCGGGTGACGATGGCGCGCGCGCCGCGGGCGGCGGGGCGGCCGCGCGGGAACGCGATGGCGCCTTGGACGATGTGCCGCAAGCCACGATCAGCGTGCAAAGCAGCACACCCAAGCCTGCGCGAAGACCGGTGACGAAACTCGAATGAATGAAAAAGCGTGTGAAGCGACCGCCGCGGGTCGATGGCCGAAGGGCCCGATCTCTCTCTTGCATGTGGCGCTAATGTACCGGCCCGTGCACCGGCGCAGGCTCGGCGCGCGTCAGTTGTCCCGCTTCGCGCGGATCGCCGGCGCGGCGGGCTGGCCCGCCCCTTGGCGCACCCAGTAGAAGTCCTTGGATGCGCCGGCCGGCGCGATGCGCCGCACGCGGACCGCGTCGGAGGGGTCGTCCCCTTCGGCAGCGCAGTACAGCGCCTGGCCCTCGGGCAGGCGCCCGTGTGCGCGCAGCAGTTCGCCCAGCGGCACGCGAACGCTTTCGAGCGTGCGCGACGACGAGCGGACCTTCACGAATTCGCGCGTCACGATCAGCTTGCTCGCGAGTTCGACCTCTTCCAGGTCGCGCTTGCCCAGGGTCTTCCAGGTGGCCATCACCGCGGGCGCCACCATCACGGAATCGGGTGTGGGATAGCCGCGCAGCCGCGCGCTGTTCGCCGCGGCGAGGCAGGCCAGCAGATGCGGCGTGAGTTCGATGCTGACGAAGCCCGCGCCGGTCGCCTCGCTCTCGCGAACCTCGATGACAAGGGAACGCGTGCGCTTGCGCGTCCCCTCGGCACTCATCGCGCGGGCGCGCCGGCGGCGGGCCCGCACGTGCGCGAAGGCTGCCAACCCGGCCACGGGCGTGGCCACCGCAACGACCTTGATGGCGAGGAGTTCGTTCCCTGAAAAAATCACTGCGGGCCTCTCGGGCCTGGGACGCAGCGGGTCGCAAAGAAGAAATCGATCATCGGCAAGGGGGCACGTTCGGCAGGTCGTTCCGGCGTTCGACCGCCGGGTGCGCATGTTACCCGTGAAACGCCGTTTCATAGGCGCTCACGCGGAACGAAGGCCACCGCGGGATTCGCAGGGGCCGGGCTGCCGCGGCCTCAGCGGCTCGCGCCCCAACGCTTCCACCACGGACGTGGCGGCTCGGGGGGCTTCGCCTCGAGTTGCTGCAGGGCGCTGTGCCGCATGCGCCGGCGCAGTTCGACTTCCAAGGCGTGGGCCACGCCATAGGCCGAGCGGTCGCCGCGCGCGGCGCGCGCACGCCAGCCCTGGGCATAGGCAATCAGTTCCTCTTCACCGAGGCTGGCGAGTTCATCGTGGGAAGGGACGGCGGACATGATCGAAATGATTGCAGAGATTTCTCAGACTCCGACCAGAAATCTACACGACGAGCGCGATGCGTGCCGCCTGCATAATCGCGCCCTTTTCTCCGCGCACCGGCCCGAAGGCGCGAGGCCGCATTCCATGTTCACATTGACCCGTTTGACGATCCAGCGCGCGCGCAAGGAACGCCTGCCGCAGGTCGCGGGCAGTCTGACCTTCACCACCCTGCTGTCCATCGTGCCCCTGCTGGCGGCGAGCTTCGCGCTGTTCGCACGCGTGCCGGCCTTCGGTCGATTCAAGGCCTCCTTGCAGGAACTGCTGCTGAGCAGGCTGCTGCCTTCGGACATTGCCCGCACGGTCCTCAAGTACCTGAACCAGTTCGCCGCGAACGCGAGCGGCCTCACGTGGATCGGCTCGCTCTTCCTGCTGTGCACCGCCGTCGCGATGCTGCTGACGGTGGAGAACGCGCTCAACCAGATGTGGCAGGTGCGCCGCAACCGGCCGTTGCCGCGACGGGTCGGCCTGTACCTGGTGATGCTCTTGCTCGGGCCGCCGGTGCTGGGCCTGAGTCTCTGGGCCACGTCGTACCTGGCGGGCGTCTCGACGGGCCTGATCGCCGCGCTCGCGCGGCCGGCGGCCTTCGTGCTCGACCTCGGGCCGCTCGTGCTGGGCATGGTGGCGCTGACCTGCGCGTTCTACCTCGTCCCGAACACGCGCGTGCGGCTTCGAGACGCACTCGTGGGCGGCCTGCTGGGCAGCCTCGCCTTCGAAGCCGGCAAGCGCGGCTTCACGGCCTACCTCGTCAAGGTGCCGACGTACAAGGCCCTCTATGGCGCATTCGCCGCGCTCCCGATGTTCCTGCTGTGGGTGTATTTCTCGTGGCTGGTCACGCTGCTCGCGGCGATGACGACGGCCAACCTGGCGCTCGTGCGGCGGCGTACGCAAGGACGCACCGCGCGAGAGTGATCCGCCCGGATCAGAGGAACGCCGGCAGTTCCCGCGCCACGGCCTGCAGCAACGCGAACTCCTCGTCGTCGAGGTGAAGCGCTTCCGTGTCGAAGTGCGACAGGGTGCCCCAGATCTCGCCTTCGAGCGTGGTCAGCGGCACGCTGTGGTAGGACACGACCACGCCGCGGTAGGGATGGCCCAGCAGCCTGTCGTCGGTGCCCGAGTCGTCGGTGCGGAACGCGCCGTCGCGCAACGCGAACTGGCAGAAGCTCACTTCGAACGGCACCGCGAGCAGGAACGCGGGCCGCGCGGCGCCCTTCTTGTCGCAGAAGAACTCGTTGCGAAGAAGCGCGCCCTCGAAGCGGTAGATGGCGCTGAACCGATGCGGCACGCCCGCGTTCAGCCAGGCCAGCGCGGCGGCGATGCCGTCGCCGCGCACGACCTCCAGAAAGGCATCGACGCTGCGTGGAACCATGGAAGCAGTCTACGCCCGTTGGATGACGCGGTGATGGCCCTGGCCGCGCCCCTTCACTTGGGTCGCGGCTCGATCAGCCCGCGGTCAGGCTGCGGAAGCCGTCCGGCGCGCAGGAGTGCCACCGCATCCGCCACGGCGCGCGCCACGTTGCGCACTTCCGCCTGCACGCCGGTGTCGTCGTTCAAGGCGTCGTGGCTGGTGGCGTAGGGCGCGTAGTAGCCCACGTAGCGGTCCAGCCGCGCCTTCGGGCCGGCATCGACGAGGCCCATCCAGTCGAGCCAGTCGCCGAGGTTGCGGCGCAGGTCTTCGACGCCGCCCACGTCGCCGTGCACCACCAGGCCGTACACGCGGCCAGCGAGGTGCTTCGGATAGTCCCAGCCCTTGAGTTCGAGCGCCTTGGCTTCTTCCGGGCGCTTGCCGTGGGTGCTCGTGGGATCGGGGTTGCCGCCGTCGGCGCAGACCAGCCGGTCCATCATGAGCTTGAGCGGACTCGCGGCCTGGTACCAGTGCGTCGGCGTGAAAAGGATGATGCCGTGCGCCGCCACCCAGCGTTCGTAGATCTCGTTCATCCAGTCGCCGGTCTGGTTGAGCGCATGGTTGGGATAGCAGCTGCACGGCCAGTGGCACAGGGGCATCGCGGTCGAGACGCATCCCTTGCACGGATGGATCCGGCGCGCGTAGTCGGAGGTCAAAAGGCTCAGGTCCAGCACGTCGCAGGCGATGCGCGCCTCGTCGAGCTCGGTCTTCGCGAGCTGCAGCATGCGCCAGGTCTTCGACATCTCGCCGGGGCAGGTGCCATCGTTGCGCGGAGAGGCATTGACGAGCAGCACGCGCGAGGGCGTGGCGGGGTCGGCCCACGCGGCCTGGGCCCGGCGCAGGCGACCGCGGGTCTCGAGCCATTCGATCGAGACCTCGTACTCCGGGTCCGCGAAGCCCTCGCCCGCCTTGCGCGTCGAGGGCGCCTTGCGGCCTTCCTGGTAGGCCTGCCACGCGATCGCTTCGAGCCGGGCCAGCGCCGCGTGCTCGGCCGCGAAGGCCGGGTCCTGGTAAGCCTGCATGAAGCGCTCGTGGAAGGCCTCGCGCGACATCGGCGGGGGCGCCTGGCCCTTGCGTACCTTGATCATGGGGCCACGCTACAGGGCGGCCCGGCGCCGGCGCGCAAGGCAGCAGAGAGGAAATCGCGTAGGCGAACTTCGCTAGCGCGGCGGCAGCGCGATGCGTAGGTCGGCCAGCCAGGCCGCCCAGGCCGCGTCGCGCTGCTGCGGATCGCCGCGCAGCAGCGCCGAAGGATGCAGCGTGACGAGCACGGGCCGTCCCGCGGCGTCCTCGTGCCACCGGCCGCGCTCGCTCAGGACCGCGACGCGCCGGCCCAGCAGCGCGCGCGCCGCGGTCGCGCCGAGCGCGATGAACGCAGCGGGCCGCACGATCGCGATCTCGCGCTCCAGCCAGTGGTGGCAGGCCTCGATCTCGCGCTGGGCCGGCGTCTTGTGCATGCGGCGCTTGCCGCGCAGCTCGTACTTGAAGTGCTTGACCGCATTGGTGACGTACAGCGCCTCGCGCGACCAGCCCAGCTCGGCCAGGCCGCGATCGAGCAGCCCGCCCGCCGGACCGACGAAGGGCCGCCCCTGCAGGTCCTCGCGGTCGCCCGGCTGCTCGCCGACCACCATGATCTTCGCGTGGACGGCGCCCTCGCCGCACACGGACTGCGTGGCGCGCTCGCCGAGCGGGCATTCGCGGCAGCGGTCGGTCTCGCCCCGCAGTTCGCCAAGTGCCTGGGCGGCCTCGTCGCGCGAAAGACGCCGCGTCACGTCGACCTCGCCGCGGGACGGCCCGTCAGGCGGCCACCGTCTCTTCGATGGCGCGGCGGATGCGCTGGAACACCTTGCTGCTGCTGAACTCCCGCACCGAGGCGCGCACCGCCTCGGCGGACGGCAGGGCCTCGCGCGAGTCCACCAGCGTCTGCAGGCGAGCGGCCAGCGCCGCGACGTCGCTCACCTCGAAGAGCCATCCGTTCTCCTCCGGCCGGATGACATCCGAGGGACCCGAAGGACAGTCGCTGCTGAGGCACGGGATGCCGCGCGCCATCGCCTCGATCAGCACGAGCGGGAACCCCTCGAAGGCCGAACACAGGACCAGCACGTCCGCTGCCTTCACGGCCTCCCAGGGCGGCGTCTTGCGCCCGTGGAAGGTCACGCGATCCGCGATGCAGAGGTGCTCGGCGAGCGTGCGGAGTTCGTCGAAGTCGCTCTCCGGGCAGGCGGGCCCCAGGAGGTCGAGGTGCCAGTCGCCGTGCACCTGCGCAAGGGCCAGCAGCAGGTCGTCGGTGCGCTTCTGGCTGCCCTGCATGAGGCGGCCCACGTGCAGCACGCGCAGCGGCCCGCTCGTCGAACGCGGCATGGCCCGCACCGCCTCCATCGGCGTGCCGTTGTAGACCAGGTGAACGCCGTCGGATCGCACGCCGGGCAGCCGCTTCGTCGCCTGCGCGATCTCGGCGCTGATGCACAGATGCGCGTCCGCGAGCCGCAGAAGGCTGGTTCGCTGGCGGTAGGCGAGCGAGAAGTGCAGCCACGCGAGCACCGGCCGCCGCAGCCCCGCCAGCAGCAGGCCGAGCCGCACCATGAGGAGCGTGGCGCTGTAGATCACGATCACGGCATCGGGCGGATGCTCCTTGCAGGCGCGCACGAAGGCGGGCAGCCCCTGGACGATCTGCTTCTTCAGCGAACTCGAGCCGTGGCTGACTTCACTGTAGGCCAGCCCCTCGTGCCAGCCGCCGTCATTGAGCGAAGGGCACAGCGCGAGCACGCGGACCGTGTCGCCGTTGGCGGCGGCATCGCGCGCCAGCGACCGGACACAGACCTCGATTCCCCCGTACCCCGTCAGGGTGCCAACGACCACCAGAATTTCCACGGCTCAGTCCCCGGGCCCTCGGACCCCGAATTCACATCGGGTTCACCCTAGGGCCGCATGCGCGGCGCCGTGTCGGACGCCGCCGCAACTTGCGTAGGAGAGCGCCGGCCCTACTTCGCCGGGATGTTCTCCAGGTCCGCCATCCAGACTGCCGCCTCCGAGTCGGAGGGCGCCCGCCAATCGCCGCGCGGCGACAGCGAACCGCCGGAACCCACCTTCGGCGCGTTGGGCACGCACGAGCGCTTGAACTGGCTGGTCTTGAAGAAGCGCCACAGGAAGGTGCCCAGATGCCGCCGGATCTCCGGGAGCGCGTATTCGTTGCGCTCGCCCTGCAACGCGTCGGGCCAGACGCCGAGCGAGCGGTCGTGCCAGGCCTGCCAGGCCAGGTACGCGACCTTCGCCGGCCTGAAGCCGAAGCGCAGGGTGTAGTACAGGTGGAAGTCCTGCAGCTCGTAGGGACCGATGGTGTCCTCGGTGCGCTGGCCCGGCTGGGCCTGCGGCTCGCCGCCCGGCCCGGCCGTGGGCGGCACCAGTTCGGGGCTCACCTCGGTTTCCACGATGGCCACCAGCACGCGGCTGCCCTCGGCGCCGATCTCCTCCTTCTCGGCGACCCAGCGCACCAGGTGCTTGATGAGCGTCTTGGGCACGCTCGCGTTCACGTTGTAGTGCGACATGTGGTCGCCCACGCCATAGGTGCACCAGCCGAGCGCCAGCTCGCTCAGGTCGCCGGTGCCGACGACGATGCCGCCGTGGTGGTTGGCCAGCCGGAAGAGATGGCTGGTGCGCTCGCCGGCCTGCACGTTCTCGAACGTGATGTCGTACTGCGGCACGCCGCCCGCGAAGGGATGGCCGAGGTCATGCAGCATCTGCGTGCAGCTCGGGCGGATGTCGATCTCCTGCGCCGTGCAGCCCACCGCCCGCATCAGCGCATGCGCCTGGCCCAGCGTGCGATCGCTGGTGGCGAAGCCCGGCATGGTGTAGCCGAGGATGTTCGCGCGCGGGATGCCGAGCCGGTCGACCGCCTTCGCGCACACCAGCAGCGCGTGGGTCGAATCGAGGCCGCCCGAGACGCCGATGATCAGCTTCTTGATGTTGGCCGCTTCCATCCGCTGCACCAGCGACTGCACCTGGATGTTGAAGACCTCGTGGCAGCGCTCGTCGCGATGCGCGGCATCGGCCGGCACATAGGGAAAGCGCGCGACGCGGCGCAGCAGGCCGCGCGACGGCGGCTGCGGCCGCTCGAGGTCGAAGGCGACCGTGCGCCAGGCCTGCAGCGCCGCGCGGTGCTTCTGCGCCGAGATCCCGAAGGAGTTCTGCCGCATGCGTTCGCGAGACAGGTGCTCGAGGTCCACGTCGGCGTAGATCATGTGCGAGCGGTTGCCGAAGCGCTCACTCTCGGCCAGCATCTCGCCGCTTTCGTAGATCAGCGCCTGCCCGTCCCAGGCCAGGTCGGTGGTCGACTCGCCGATGCCCGCCGACGAATAGAGGTACGCCGCCAGGCAGCGCGCCGAATGCAGGCTCACGAGCTGGTGCCGGTAGGCCGACTTGCCGATGGTGATGTTCGACGCCGAGAGATTCACCAGCACCGTCGCGCCCGCGAGCGCCGCGTGGCTCGACGGCGGAATGGGCACCCACACGTCCTCGCAGATCTCGCAGTGCAGCTTCAGCAGCGGCATCTGGCGCGCCTGCAGCAGCAGGTCGGTGCCGAACGGGACGCGCTGGCCGCACAGCTCGATCTCGGTGGCGAGCGCGGTGTCGGCGCCGGCGAACTGGCGGGCCTCGTAGAACTCGCCGTAGTTCGGCAGGTAGGTCTTGGGGAACACGGCCAGCAGCCGCCCGCCGCACACCGCCGCGGCGCAGTTGAAGAGCCGGTGGTCCACGCGCAGCGGCAGCCCCACCACGGCCACCGCGTTCAGGTCGCGCGAGGCCTCGACCACCGTCTGCAGCGCCGCCTCGCAGGCGTCGAGCAGCGCCGCCTGGTGGAAGAGGTCGTCGCAGGTGTAGGCCGACAGCCCCAGCTCCGGAAACGCGACCAGCACCGCGCCCTGCGCGGCCGCCTCGCGGTACAGCCGCACCGTCTCGGCGGCATTGAACACGGGATCGGCGACGCGATTGCGCGGCACCGCCACGGCCACGCGGGCGAAGCCGTGGCAGTAGGGATTGTGGAAGTCGAACTCGGGCGTCATGGGGGGATTTTGCAGGGAGTCGGCGCGGGGCGTCGCCGCACCAGGAAGCGGGAATCTGTCGGCCTGCGCTGACCCGCGCATGGCGTCCGCGCCGAAGGCGCCGGCGGCGGCGGTCGGGCCTGATGGCACAGCGCCAATTTTGAGGAGTGCTGTTATGACCGGGCTCAGCGACAAGCAACTCGCCGCCTTGCGCAAGAGGCTCGACAAGCGCGAGCTCGAACTGTCGGCCGAGCTCGCGGCCATCAACAGCGAGGCGATCGACGGACCCGCGCGGGTGCCGCAGGAGGAAGTGAGCGATCTCGCCGACCTGGGCGAAGCCGCCACGCGCGAGACGGTCCGCCAGGCCGAGAAGGACCGCGATGCGCTCGAACTGCGCCAGATCGCCGCAGCCAAGGAGCGCATGCGCCAGGGCCGCTACGGCCTGTGCATCGACTGCGGCGCGCCGATTCCGCGCGCGCGGCTGGAAGTGCAGCCCGCCAGCGAGCGCTGCGTGCCGTGCCAGGAAGCCTTCGAGCGGTGAGGCCCGCGCGCCGAGCGCTCAATGGCGGCCGCGCCGGTCGACCGCTTCGATCTTCATCGACTGCCGGTACTTGGTCACCGTGCGCCGCGCGACCTGGAAGCCCTGCTCGGCCAGCTGGCGCGCGAGCACCGCGTCGCTGAGAGGCGCACCGCCCGGCTCCGCCTCGATCAGCTCGCGCAGCAGTTGCCGGATGGCGCTCGGCGCGGTGGCCGCGCCGCTGCGATGCTGGACGCCGCGCGAGAAGAAGTACCTGAGTTCGAACACGCCCGCGGGCGTCGCCATGTACTTGTGATGGATCGCACGCGACACGGTGGACGGGTGCACGCCCACCGCCTCGGCGATGGCGCCCAGGCCGAGCGGCTTCATCGCGATCGGGCCGTGGTCGAGGAACAGCTTCTGCCTGGCGACGATCGCCTGCGCGATGCGCAGGATGGTGGCCGAGCGCTGCGCGAGGTTCTGCACGGTCCAGCGCGCCCGTTCCAGGTACGCCGCCATCTCGGGGTTGCGCCCCTGCAGCTGCCGCTCGAAGAGGCGCGCGCAGGCCTGGTTCAGGTTCACGCGCGGCATCGCCGCCTCGTTGAGCACGGCCGACCACGCGCCGCGCTGCCGCCGCACGAAGACGTCGGGCGTGACGAAGGGCGTGGGCGTGGCGTCGTACTTCCAGCCCGGGCGCGCGTCCAGGCGGCGGATACGGTCGCCGGCCTCGCGAACACCCTCGATCGGCTCGCCGAGTTCGGCCGCGATGCGGCGGAAGTTGTGGGCCGCCAGCAGGTCGAGGTGATCGGACGCGATGCGACGCACCGTCTCGCGCAGGCGCGGCTCCTCGATGCGGGGAAGCTGAAGCAGCAGGCATTCCGACACGCTGCGCGCCCCGACGCCGGGCGGATCGAGCGACTGCACGCGCCGCAGCGCCGCCTGCAGCGCGCCCTCGAGCGCTTCCGCCGGCTCGCCCGCTTCGCCCACCACCGCGGCGATGTCCGCCAGCGAGATGCGCAGGTAGCCATCGTCGTCGAGCGACTCGACCACCGCCGCGGCGAGCACGCGCTCGCGCTCGTCCAGCCGCAGCACGCCGAGCTGATCGTGCAGGTGCTGGCGCAGCGACCCCGCCACCGGGAGGCGCTGCAGCGCGTCGACGCCCTCGTCGTGCCGGACCGAGGCCCCGCGCGAGAGCGTGCCGGAGCGGCCGAACGCCTCCTGGCCCGGCGGCGGCGCGTCGTCGACCTCCAGGAACGGGTTGTCTTCCGCCGCCGCCTGCATCGCGTGGGCATAGTCCTGCGACGAGAGGTGGAGCAGCCGGACCGCCTGCTGCAGCCGGGGTGAGAACGCCGTGACCTGCGCGGGACGCAGTTGCGGTGCAAGAGCCTGCATGGCCCGGGCGGCGCAAGCCCCGTGCCAGCTCAGCAGCCTGGTATTACTAATCCTTTGGTTTTCAAATAGAGTCCGGAAAATGGAAACGATCCGGAAGCTATTGCGGCAAAACTTGCGCGCCCCCGAGGCGCGCGCGGGCTCGCCGCGCCTGCCGGCTCTGGCCGCGCTGGGCCTGCTCGCGGCCGCCCTGTGGGCGGCGCAGGCCCTGCGGGCGCCACCCAGGCCCGCCCCGGCCCCGGCGGCCGCCGCGCCGGACGACGGAGGCGCCGACGCGCTGCGGCAGGAGCTGCTGCGCCTGGACCACGCGCTGCGCACGCCCATCGGCGCGGCCAACGCGGCCCTGGCGCTCCTGGAAACTGCCACGGACGACGCCGCGCTCCAGGCCCAGGCCAGGCAGGTCATCGCGCGCCAGCTTGCGCGTATGACCGCGCTGACAGAAGAATTGCGCGCGCTCGCACGGCGCCATCCCGACTAGACATCTTGCGCGCCGCGCGGTTCGACGTACGCTTGCCGGACGGTTCACCCGCCAGGGCGACGAACCAGCCAGCCACTACAGGAGGGGTCACGCCGTGGGACATGCGCTGATCGTTGAGGACGACGAGGATTCCGGCCGGATGCTCGCATCGCTGGTCAAGCGCGAAGGCCATTCCGCGGCCACCGCGCTGTCGCTCGCGGCCGCGCGGCGCCTGATCGCGATGCAGCCGCCCGACGTGCTGCTGCTGGACCTGCACCTGCCCGACGGCAGCGGCCTGGAGCTGTTCGACGATCCCGAACTCCTGGCCGACACCGAAGTGGTCTTCATGACCGGACAGGCCAGCCTGGAGACCTCCATCAAGGCGCTGCGGCTCGGCGCGGCGGACTATCTCGTCAAGCCGGTCAACCCCCAGCACCTCAAGGGGCTGCTGTCGCGGCTGATCCGGCCTTCGCGCCTGCGTGCCGAACTCGCGCAAATGACCGAGCAATGGCGCGAGACCGGGCGCTTCGGGGCGATGATCGGCGCATCCGAGGCGATGCAGAGCGTCTACCAGCAGATCGCGCGCGTCGCCGGCACCGCGGTCACGGTCTTCATCCAGGGCGAAAGCGGCACCGGCAAGGAACTGGTGGCGCGCTCGGTGCACGACCTCAGCCGCCGCCGCGAACAGCCCTTCCTGGCGGTCAACTGCGGCGCGATCTCGCCGCACCTGATCGAGAGCGAGATCTTCGGGCACGAGCGCGGCAGCTTCACCGGCGCGGAGCGCCAGCACCTGGGCTTCTTCGAGCGCGCGCATGGCGGCACCCTCTTCCTCGACGAGGTGACCGAGATGCCGCTGGCCCTGCAGGTGAAGCTGCTGCGGGTGCTGGAGAGCGGCAGCTTCATGCGCGTGGGCTCGACCGAGCTGCAGCAGACCGACACCCGCATCATCGCCGCCACCAACCGCAACCCCGCCGAGGCCGTGATGCACGGCGCGCTGCGCGAGGACCTGCTGTACCGGCTCAATGTGTTCCCGATTTCGCTGCCGCCGCTGCGCGAGCGGCCCGGCGACATCCCGCTGCTGGCCCGGCACTTCCTCGCGGAAATGGGCCGCGAGGAGCAGATCACGAAGCGGCTCACCCCCGAGGCCGAACGGCGCCTTCAGGCCCTGCCGTGGCCCGGCAACGTGCGCGAGCTGCGCAACGCGCTGCAGCGGGCCTGGGTCATGGCCCACGGGCCGCAGATCGGCGACGAATGGCTGCCCCAGCCCCAGCCCGGTCCCCCCGCCCCCGCCCGCGGCGCAGGTACCGGCGCGGCCGCAGCCGCACCCGACACCGGCGAGCCGCACCTCAGCGTGCGCGTGGGCACGACGCTCGCGGAGGTGGAGCGCCAGCTCATCCTCGCCACCTACGAGTTCTGCGGGCAGCACAAGGAGCGCACCGCGGCGCTGCTGGGCATCAGCATGAAGACGCTCTACAACCGCCTCAAGGAATACCGCCTCTGAGCCCCCACGGGCCGGGCATGCGGCTTGCCGGGCTCGGGGCAGATGGCATGCAGCCGCATGCCGCGTTGCGAACTGGAGCGCCTCGATGCCTTTGGTTTCAGAACTCATGACCCGCGGGGTCCGGGCGGTGTCGCCGCACACCTCGACACAGGCCGCCGCGCAGGCAATGGATGCCTGGGAGCTGGCGGCGGTGCCCGTCTGCGAGGACGGCAAGCTCGTCGGCCTCGTCACCGCCCGCGACCTCGCGGTGCGCGCCGTCGCGCGCGGGCTGCCGTCCACCACGCCCGTGGGCTCGGTGATGACCGTGGACCCCTACTGGTGCTTCGAGGACCAGCTTTTCGACGAGGTGCTGAGCACCATCGACCGCCGCGCGCCGCGCCGGATCCCGGTGGTGGATCGCGCGCGGCGCCTGGTCGGCATGCTGTCGCTGGGCGACGGGGTCGCGGGCGGCGGCGCCTGAGGCACGGGCGGCCAGGGCGCTTCAGGCCGGCGGCGGGATCTCGCCGCGGCGCCGCGCCAGGTGCTCCTCGATCAAGTTGCTGACCTGTTCGGGGTCGACCGGCTTGGTCAGGTGCGCGTCGAAGCCGGCTTCGAGCGAGCGGCGCACGTCGCTTTCCTGGCCCCATCCGGTCATCGCCAGCAGCACGGGCGCGGCGCCGTTCGCGCTCCCGCGCAGATGGCGCGCCGCCGAGTGGCCGTCCAGGTCGGGCATGCCCACGTCGAGCAGCACCACCGCGGGCTGGTGCCGCGCCGCCAGTTCGAGGGCCTCGCGGCCGCCGGCGGCGGTCAGGGTCCGGTAGCCCATCATCTCGAGCAGCTTGGCGACGCCCCAGGCGGCATCCTCGTTGTCGTCGGCCACGAGCACCTGCACGTCGCTGACGCGCCCTGCGGCACCCACGGCCGACGGCGCCGGGCGCGACTCGCGCGCGCCCAGCACGCGCAGCAGCGGCAGCCCGAAACGGAATTCGCTGCCCTTCCCCTGCCCCGCGGAGGTGGCGCGGATCCACCCGCCGTGCAGATCCAGGATGTTGCGCGCCAGAGCCAGGCCGATGCCCAGCCCGTCGCCGGCGCGCTCCCGTGCGTGGGGCGCCTGCGAGAACATGTCGAACATGCGCTCGATCTCGCCGGGCACCATGCCGATGCCGTTGTCCGCCACGCTCACGACGACCTCGTCATCCGAGAGTTCGGCCGAGAGGTCGATCTGGCCTCCCGGCGGCGTGTATTTGGCGGCGTTGCTCACGAGGTTGTTCACCACTTGCGCGAGACGCACGGGATCGCCGTCCACTTCGAGCTCGTTGGTCGGCAGCCGCACCGAAACCGCGTGGCCCGCGGCGTCGAGGATCGGGTGCGTGGCCTCCAGCGCCGCCTCGATCACGGTCGAGATGCCGACGGGCCGCTTCTGCACCGTGAGCCGGCCCAGGCGCAGGCGCGAGACGTCGAGCAGCTCGTCGAGCTGCGCGGCCATCGCGCCGGCCTGACGCCGGACGACTTCGGCGGCGCGCTGGATGTCCTCGCCCCGGGTGCGGTGGACGTCGAGCAACTGCGCCGCGGCGGCGATCGAAGTGAGCGGGTTGCGCAGCTCGTGGGACAGCACGGCCAGGAAGCGGTCCTTGGCGGCGTCGGCCGCCTCCAGCGCGTCGCGCGCGGCACGGGCGTCGCGCAGGGCCGCCTCCAGATCGGCCCGGCCGAGCTCCAGCGCCTGCTGGGCCTCGCGCGCCGCGCTCTGGTCGCGCAGGATCTTGACGAAGCCGACGGCGCGCTCGCCCGCGTCGCGCATCAGCATCATCGCGCCGCTCGCCCAGAAGAGGCTGCCGTCCTTGCGGCGATGGAAACGGTCGTCGCCCGCGCGCCCTTCGCGCAGCGCCTGCTCCGCCTCGCGTTCCGGGGCGCGCGCGGCACGCTCCTCTTCGGTGAAGATCACATCGGCCGGCTGGCCCAGCACCTCGTCCTCGGCATAGCCGAGCAGGCGCTGCGCGCCGGTATTCCAGGTCGTGATGCGCCGCTCCAGGTCGGTCGAGAAGATGGCGAACTCGCTCGCGTTCTCGATCACCAGGCGCAGCTGCTCGCGGCTGTCGCGAAGCGCGGCCTCGACGTGCTTGGCCTCGGTGATGTCGCGCACGATCGCGGTGCCCGCCATCACCTTGCCGCTGCCGTCGCGGATGGGCGAGACGGTCAGCGAGACCTGGATCTCTGCGCCATCCTTGCGGCGGCGCACGATCTCGTAGTTCTCCAGCGGCAGCGCGGCGCCCAGCCGCGACAGCAGCAGGTCGTTCTCGCCGCCGCCGTCGGCCGAGAGCATCGACACCGACTGGCCGATGGCCTCCTCGGCGGTGTAGCCGAAGATGCGCTCGGCACCGCCGTTCCAGCTCAGGATGGTGCCGTCGAGCGAGAAGCTCACGATGGCGTCGCTGGTCGACCCCACCACCGCCGCCAGCCACAGCCGCATCTCCTCGGCCTGCTTGCGCTCGGTGATGTTGACGAAGGACAGCACCACGCCCGCGATGCGGTCCTCGATGGTGCGGTAGGGCAAAAGCCGCGCGAGGTACCAGCTCCCGTCGGCCTGGCCGACCTCGCGCTCGATGGGCACCAGCCGTTCCAGCACGCGCTGAGCGTCTTCGCCGAGCTCGGGGTAGTGCAGCTGCGTCGTGAGGTCGGTGAGCGGACGCCCGACGTCGGTCGGGATCAGGTTGAACAGCGTCACGGCCGAGGGCGTGAAGCGCGTGATGCGCAGCTCGCGGTCGAGGAACACGGTGGCGATCGCCGTCGCGTCCATGAGGTTGTGCATGTCGCTGTTGGCGTGGCCCAGCTCGTCCACCTTGCTCTTGAGCTCGTGGTTGACGGTGGTCAGCTCCTCGTTGATCGACTGCAGTTCCTCGCGGCTGGTCTCCAGCTCCTCGGTGGCCGAGCGCAGTTCCTCGTTCATGGCCTGCAACTCCTCGTTGCTGGCCTTGAGCTCCTCGGTCGAGGCCTCGTACTGCTCGACCGTGTCGCGCAGGTGCGCCTTGAGCCGTTCGAGCTCGCGGTCGAGGTGGCGCGCGACGGGGTCGGCCTCGGCCCGCAGCGCCGAGCTTTCCGGCGCGGCGGGCGGCAGCGTGGGCGCCTGGGCCTGCATCATGACCAGGAACATGTCGGCGCCGAGGTCGTTGGCCGGCGTGACGCGGATCGAGGTCGACAGGCTCTCGCCGCCGATCTCCACCGGCACGTCGAGCACCTCGGCATTGCCCTTGGTCTGCGCGGCCTGGTAGAGCGCGGCGCGCAGCTCGATGCGCAGGCTCGGATTGACCGCGCGCAGCAGGTTGCGGCTGGGCTCGCCGCCGCTGAACTGCAGGAAGCGACCCGCGCTCGGCGACAGGTGGACGATGTCGTATTCGCTGTCCACCAGGATCGACGGCGGCGCCAGGTGTTCGAGCAGCCGCAGGTGCAGCTCGCTCCACGAGGCCTGGCGGCCCTCGCCCGTGCGCGCGGAACGCGCGAGCGAGATCGAGGCCTGCTCGAACGCGCTGCCGGCCACGACCGGGCCTTCGCGCGCGGCCTGCTGCGCCTCCAGCGCCAGCGCCAGCGTGCCGGGGCCCGACGGCACCGGCAGGCCGACGCGCGGCGTGGGCCGCTGGATGTAGATGCGGTGCTTCTTGTCGACCACGCCGAAGAGCTGGCTGCCGTCCTCCACCGACTCGGAGGACCCCAGGAACAGCCGCCCGCCGGGCAGCAGCGCGAAATGGAAGGTGTCGAAGACGCGCGCCTGCGCCTCGCGGTTCAGGTAGATGAGCAGGTTGCGGCAGCTCACCAGATCGAGGCGCGAGAAGGGCGAGTCCTTCAGCACGTCGTGCATCGCGAACAGCACCATCTCGCGCAGCTCGCGGCGCACGCGGTAGCCGCGGTGCTCCTTGATGAAGAAGCGGCGCAGGCGGTCTTCGGACACGTCGGCCTCGATGGCCGCCGGATAGATGCCCTCGCGCGCCGCCTGGATCGCCTCCTCGTCGAGGTCGGTGGCGAAGATCTGGATCAGCGGCGGCGCGTCGAGCAGGCGCGCATGCTCGCTCAGCAGCATCGCCAGCGAATACGCCTCCTCGCCGGTGGCGCACGCGGCCACCCACACGCGCACCGCATCGCCCGGCCCCTTGTTGACGAAGAGCTGCGGGATCTGCTGCTCCAGCGCGCTGAAGCATTCGCTGTCGCGGAAGAAGTTGGTCACGCTGATCAGCAGGTCCTGCAGCAGCGCGCCCGATTCACCGGCGCGCGTGCGCAGGCAGGCGAGGTAGGACTGCAGGTCGTCGATGCCATTGACCTGCATGCGCCGGCCGATGCGCCGCAGGATGGTGGCGCGCTTGTAGTAGGAGAAGTCGCGCCCGGTGCGGGTGCGCAGGAAGGTCAGCACATCGCGCAGCGCCGCCTCGTCGGCGCTGCCGGGCGGGCGCACCGCCTGCGCGGGCTGCGGGCCGTCTTCGGGCGGCAGGCGCACCAGGGGTTCGAGGCGGAAATACTCGAGCAGCTTGCCCGCGATCTCGGCCACCGGCAGCACCCAGTCGACCATGCCGGTGGAGATCGAGGCGCGCGGCATGCCGCCGTGCTCGGCCTCCTCCGGGTCCTGCGCCACGGTCAGGCCGCCGCGCTCCTTGATGCGCTTGATGCCGATGGCCCCGTCGCCGTCGGCGCCGGACAGCACCACCGCCGCCGAGTGCGGGCCGTGGGTGTCGGCCAGCGTGCGGAAGAACAGGTCGACCGCGACGTGGCGGCCGCGATCGGACTGGAGCTCGCCGAGCTGCAGGTGGCCGTCCACCGCGCGCAGCGACTTGCGCGGCGGGATCACGTAGACCCGGTTGGGCTCGATGCGCAGGGTGTCCTGCACCTGCACCACTTCCATGGAGGTGCAGCGCTGCAGCAGCTCCGACAGGGTGCTCTCGTGCTCCGCCGACAGGTGCAGCACCACGACGAAGGCCAGCCCCGAATCGGGCGGCACGGTCTTGAAGAAGGACACGAGCGAGGCGATGCCGCCGGCCGAGCCGCCGAGCCCCACCACCGGCGTCGTCTGGTACGCCCGCGCCGGGATGAGGTTGTCCGACGATTCGTCCGGTTCCTCTGAACGCTCGGTGCCCAATTCGCTCATCTTGCCCTCATGCCTCTGACTGAAGGCGGCGATTATGCGTTCCCGAAATCACCCTCTTCGATGAGTCGGGTCAGCGCGCTGGCATGCCGGCGGTACTCCTCGGCGCGCCGCTCGCCGACCTCCGCCTGCGCGGCCTGGCCGCTGCCGCGCGACACCGTCGCGAGCCGGCGCAGCAGCATCTCCTTTTCCTGCAGGGCGCGCACGCCGCTGCGCAGCGCCTGCTCGGTGACTTCGCCCTGCGCCTGGGCCAGGCTGTGGGCGGAAAAGGCGTGGCCGGTGTGGCAGCGAAAGCGCACGGGCCGGGTGCCGTCGAGTTCGAACAGCGCGCCGCCGCAGTCCGGGCAGGTCAGGCCGGAGGGCCGGCCGAGGTGCAGCAGATTCTCCATGGTCTCCTTCCCCTGGTTGATCTGGACTTCGCGCCGCACGAGCTCGGAGGCCGTACCGGTGGCATCGGGCGGCGGCGCGGCCACCATGCGCACCAGGGCCGGCGCGATCCCGGCGAGCGGCAGGCACAGGTCGACCGCCACGTTCGCCAGCGCGCTGCGCGGCATCGACGGCTCGACCGCCGTCCCGGGGTCCTGCACGATCGCGCGGCCGCCGCATTCCTTGATCGCCTGCAGGCCGGCGGTGCCGTCGTCGAGCTGGCCCGAGAGGATCACGCCGATCACCCGCGGGCCCCAGTGCAGCGCGGCCGAGCGGAACAGCGGATCGATCGCCGGCCGCGCGTGATTCTCGCGGGCGCTGCGCACCAGGCGGATGGCGTCGCGCTCCAGCAGCATGTGGTGGTCGGGCGGTGCGACGTAGAGGGTCCCGGGCCGCGGCACGTCGCCGTCGCGCGCGTGCACGGCCGGATTGGGGCCGCGGCTGCGCATCAGTTCCGGCAGCACGCTGGGGTTGGCGCCGATATGCTGGACCACGAGCACCACCGCGCCAAAGCGGGGCGGCAGCGCGGCCACCAGTTCCAGCAGCGCCGCGACGCCGCCGGACGAGGCGCCAATCACCACCGCGGCAGGTTGTTCCATCAGCTCACCTCGCACGTCGCAGAAGTTTCATTGTGGGTGCGGTGCCGCGGGCGCATGTAGTCCGGCATCGCGCAGCGGCCGAGCCATTCGCCCCCCGGGGGGGTAGGCCTTGCGCGCGTTCTCGCGGGGGGCGCCGCAAATGGCACTAGAGTTTTCCCGTGAGCGTCTGGCAGCCGAACCTGAACTGGATCACCGATCTCATCGCCGTGGGCGGAAGCTTTCCCGCAGAGCAGGCGGAGGCCCTCGCGCGCGAGCATCGCATCGCCGCCGTGATCGACCTGCGTGGCGAGGCGGTGCCCGATCCCGTCGTCATGCGCAGCCACGGCCTCTCGCTGCTGCACCTGCCCACCGAGGACATGTGCGGCGTGGAGACGCCGGACCTCGAATACGGCATCCGCTTCGCCAGCGAGTTCCTCGACGCGGGCCGGCGCGTGCTCGTGCACTGCGAGTGGGGCATCGGCCGCTCCGCGACGCTGGCGCTGTGCCTGCTGGTGCATCGCGGCATGGCGCCGCTCGAGGCGCTCGCGCTGCTGAAGAAGCAGCGGCCGCAGATCTCGCCCTCGCCGCCGCAGTTCGAGTGCTGGCGCGCGTGGCTGGACAGCTACCGTTTCACGCGCGACGTCGACTGGTCGCTGCCCAGCTTCGACGAGTTCGCCGCCCTCGTCTACCGGCATCGCGAGCCGTGAGCCGCGCACGGTGCGGGCGGGCACGCCGCTTGCTGCCTCACCTGAACGCGCCCGGCTCCCGTGCGCCAGCAGCCAATCAGAGGAGATGGAATGACGAGCCCCCAAACCACCGGCCACCTGGGGCCGGAGGAAGGCAACCCCAAGAACAAGGCATCCCACGATTTCCAGTACGAGGGATGGAACGTCACGATCGAAGTGGACGCGGCCGGCGACGACGGCCACGTCAGCGGGCATGCGGACCTGTACGACGGCTCGGCGCTGCGTTGCCGCGTGATGCTGTCGGGGCGCCACCGCGACGGCGTCAGCGCGATCCAGGCGCTGGCCTCGAAGGCGCGGGCACTCATCGACGAGCGCCGCGGCGAGGTGGCGACCCAGGGCCTGTAAAAGCTGCTGCAGATCCTCCCGCGCGTGCGCAGTTCTTGCCGCCGCGCGCGCCGCGGCTCATTGCTCGTGCCGGCCGGGGAGGATGCCCGCGAGCAGTTGCTTCACGGTGTTCCTGACCACGCTGCCGAGTTCGGGCTCGCCCGTCGTCATCGCCATGAAGTTCTTCGCCTCCTCGGCGCTGATGTGCGGCGGCAGCGGCGGCACGTTGGGGTCGGTCACGCAGTCGAGGATCACCGGCCGGTCCGCGGCCAGCGCCGCGTCCCACGCGGCGCCGATGCGCTCGGGATCGTCCACCGAGATGCCCTCGAGTCCCAGCAGCCGCGCGTACGCGTCGTAGCGGAAATCGGGCACGCGCTGGGTCGACTCGGTCTTGCCGGCGCCGATCTGCACGCGCTCTTCCCATGTCACCTGCGACAGGTCGCGGTTGCGCAGCACCATCACGACCAGCCGCGGATCGGCCCAGCGGCGCCAGTATTTCGCGATGGTGATCATCACGTTGAGCCCGTTCATCTGCATCGCGCCGTCGCCGATGAAGGCAATGACCACGCGGTCCGGGAAGGCCATCTTGGCGGCCACCGCGTAAGGCGTGGCCGACCCGAGCGAGGCGAGGCTGCCGGAGAGCGACCCCATCATCCCGCGCCGCATCCGGATGTCGCGCGCATACCAGTTGGCGACGGTGCCGGCATCGCCCGTGAGGATGCAGTTGTCGGGCAGGCGCGGCGACAGCTCCCAGAAGACGCGCTGCGGATTGATCGGGTCCGCCGAGGCCATCGCCCGCGCTTCGAGCTTCTGCCACCACTGGCCCACCTGGCGTTCGATGCCCTCGCGCCAGGACGAGGCGGGCTTGTGCTCCAGCAGAGGAAGCAGCGCCCGCAAGGTCGCGCCGCTGTCGCCCACGAGGTTGACCTCCATCGGATAGCGCAGGCTCAGCAGCGTGCCGTCGATGTCGACCTGCACGCCCCGGGCGCGGCCCGGCTTGGGCAGGAACTCGCTATAGGGGAAGGACGAGCCCACCATGAGCAGCGTGTCGCACTCCTGCATCAGCGTCCAGCTCGGCTCGGTGCCGAGCAGGCCCAGCGAACCGGTCACCCACGGCAGGTCGTCGGGCAGTACCGCCTTGCCCAGCAGCGCCTTCGCCACGCCGGCCTGCAGCCGGTCGGCCACCGCGATCACCTCGTCGGTCGCGCCGAGCGCGCCGGCGCCGACCAGCATCGCGACCCGGGTGCCCTGGTTGAGCACCGCCGCCGCCTCGCGCAGCGCCGCCTCGTCGGGCACCTGCGCGGACCGCGCGTGGCCGACGCCGGTGTGCGTCGCGCCGTGCGCCATCGGCGGGTCCTCGTAGTCGAGTTCCTGCACGTCGTTGGGCACGATCACGCAGGTCACCGTGCGCCGCGAGGCCGCGATGCGGATGGCGCGATCGACCAGGTGCCGCACCTGCGCCGGCACGCTCGCGGTCATGACGAATTCGCCGGCCACGTCCTTGAAGAGCGCGGGCAGATCCACCTCCTGCTGGTAGTGCGCGCCGAGCGAGGAACGCGCCTGCTGGCCGACGATCGCGACCACCGGCACATGGTCCATCTTCGCGTCGTAGAGGCCGTTGAGCAGGTGGATCGCGCCGGGCCCCGAGGTGGCATAGCACAGCCCCACCTGGCCGGTGAACTTCGCATGCGCCGACGCCATGAAGGCGGCCATCTCCTCGTGGCGCACCTGGACGTACTGGAGCGTGTCGCCGGCCTTTTCCAGCGCGACGTCGAGGCCGCCGACGCCGTCGCCCGGATAGCCGTAGACGCGGTAGAGGCCCCAGGCCTGCACCCGGTGCCAGATGTATTCGCTGACGTTCATGGCCTTTCTCCTTCGGTGCCCGCCTTCGGGGCGATCGGCCCGCGCGCGGCGTGCGGCAGCGCCTCGACGGAGCCCGGCACGAAGCTGCGCCGGCTGCCGTCCGCGAACTCGACGGTGATCGAGCCCGAGTCGGCGCAGACCACCTGCCCTTCGCCGTAGCGCCTGACCTTCACGGCCTGCCGCGCGCTGAAGGCCGGCGCGGCCGGCGGGCGGGTCGCGGGGCGCCGCAGCGGCGCGCGCTCGACGCGGGCG
>JAGIBP010000099.1 GCA_017744285.1 Variovorax sp. | reverse complement strand
TGGCTCACCTTGCGCGGCAGCTACGCCACCGGCCTGCAGCCCCCGACCCCCAACCTGCTCATACCTTCCGAGACCGAATACGATCGGGCGTTCCAGCCGGATCCGAAGCGAGGGAACGACTTCTTCGTCGACGAGGGAACCTATCTCGAGCGACAGGCCGGCAATCCCGATCTCAAGGCGATCGAGGCGAGCACCCTGTCGCTCGGCATGGTGCTCAACCCCTTCGGCGACCGGGCACCGCGGGTGTCGTTCGACTATTCGCGCATCATCACGCACGGCGAGCCGTTCGCTCCTCTGTCGGTTCTCGAGCACGAGGACATCTGGCCCGAACGCGTGATCCGCGAGCCGCTGACCGAGGAGGATCGCGCGCTCGGCTACACCGCCGGCCGGATCCTGGTGATCGATTCGAGCGTAGCCAATGCCGGACGCAGCACGATCGAGACGCTCGACGCGCTGCTCGACTGGCGGGTGCCCGTGTTCGGCGGCACGCTGCGCACCTATGGCGCGGCAACCTGGCAGATCGGCAACACGCTGACCGAGCCCGCGGCCCCCGCGCAGCAGCGCGTCGGCTTCGCGCGGTCACCGGTCGAATGGCGCGCGAATGCTGGCTTCGACTTCACCCGCGGCCCGCTCGCGCTGGGCGCGAACCTGCAATATGTCGGGCGCTACCGAGCGTACCAGTACGATACTGAGATCCTCGCGCCCGACTTCATCGCCGTCCAGGGCTCGGCGTGGGTGGCGGCGCAGGTCTATCTCGACCTCTATGCCAGTCGCAGGTTTCGCGTGGCGGGAACCGAGGCGAGCGTCGATCTCGGGATCGTCAACGTGTTCGACCAGGCGCCCGCGTTCGAGGCCGATCCCTATTCAACGGGGCACGGGTACAGCATGTACGGTGATCCGCGGCGACGGCGCCTCGAGGTGGTCCTGAGCGCCGAGTTCTGAGCCGCACGTGACCGCATCGGCCATCCGCACGAGGTCGGCGAGCGTGCGCGCGCCCATCTTGCGCATGGCCGAGGCGCGATGGACTTTGACGGTGACCTCGCTGAGCCCGAGGTCGCCGGCAATTTGCTTGTTGAGCCGTCCGCGCGCGACTTGCAGCATGACCTGCCGCTCGCGCGGCGTGAGGCCGGCGAACCGCGCCTGCCACGCCTGGCGAGGGCCCTCGGCCAGCCGGCGCGCGTGATCGATGCGCAGCGCACGCCCGAGAGCTTCGAGCACGTCGTGGTCGCGCAGCGGATGCTCGAGAAAGTCGATCGCGCCGGCCTTCATCGCCAGCACCGCCATGCGGACGTCGGCACGATCGGCGACGACGACCATCGGCGGAACACCGGGGTTGCGCAGCAGCCGCGTGAGCGCGTCCATGACCCCGGTCAGCGCGGAGCGCGCCCGCACGAGGACGCAGCCCGCGCCTGCGGGCCGCTCGGCGATGGCGAAGGCGCCGAGGTGCGCATGCGAGCGCGTGCGGAGCCCGACCGAAGTGATCAGGGCGTCGATCTCGCACGCCACCGCGGGGTCGAAGCCGACCAGATGGACGGTGGCGTCGGCCTCGAACGGCTCCAGCGACTGATTTGAAACGTCCTGCGGCACCGTCCCGGCGCGCGGATCGAGAAGCAAGATCGGGTCCATGCGTTCACTCCCTCTGCATCCAAGGACGCAGCGACAGCGAAAACCCTCATCCCGATCTTTCGGCGCGGAACCTCAACGCGCCGGAGCCAGCTCGATCTCGTCTTCCCGGCGGACCATGCGCAACGGATAGATCTCGGCCAAGGTTCGCGCGAAGCGCTCGGCATCGCCAGCGCGGAACTGCCCGGAAATGCGCATCGCGCCGACAGCGGGATCGCGCACCACGAGCTGCTCGGCCGAATAGCGATTGGCCTCGGCCACGGCGTCGGCGAGCGGGCGGTCGTCGAACTCGAGCAAACCTTCGCGCCAGCTGCCCGGCGCAATTCCGGCAGCGAACCGCTGGACCACGGGACGGCCGTTGGCTTCGACGAACCGCTCGCCCGGGGCGAGCGTCACCGTCGCGCCGTTCGCCACCGGCTCTATCGCCACGCGCCCCTTGAACAGGGTCACGGTGAGGCGTGACGGCGCGCGATCGACCTCAAATTCCGTTCCCAGCGCGATGACGCGCCGGCTCCCTGCGTCGACCGCGAACGGCCGGGACGGATCGTGGCGCACCGAGAACAGCGCGCGCCCGCGCTCGAGCTCGAGCGAGCGCGTGTCGTTGCCGAACCGCGCCAGAGCGACACTCTGGGCATCCAGCGTCATCGTGCTGCCGTCGGGCAGGGTGATCTCGCGCACCTCGCGTTGCGCGATATAACGCACGGTCTCCACGTCGGTGGGCATCAGCCCGCGTCCGGCC
>JAGIBP010000098.1 GCA_017744285.1 Variovorax sp. | reverse complement strand
GTGCGAGAGCACGTAGGTGCCGATCATGATGCGGCGCTTGACCTCGTCGCCGAAGCCTTCTTCGCGCGTCTTGGCGTACATGTCCGCGAGGTCGCGGTAGTCCTTGGCGCGATGGCCGAACTTGACGCCGTCGAAGCGGCTCAGATTGCTCGATGCCTCGGCGGCCGCAATGATGTAGTAGACCGGGATCGACAGCTCGGTGCGCGGCAGCGTGATCTCGACGCGGCGGGCGCCGAGCTTTTCATATTCGGCCAGCGCGGCTTCGACGACGGCTCGCACGCCGGGCGCGACGCCGTCACCCAGGAATTCCTTCGGCACGCCAATGCGCAGGCCGTCGAGCGAATCGCCGAGGCGGCGAGAAAAATCTTCGACGGGGCGGTCGAGCGACGTCGAGTCGCGGTCCGGGTCCGGGCCGCACATGGCGGACAGCAGCAGGGCACAGTCTTCGGCCGAGTGAGCGATTGGCCCAGCCTGATCGAGGCTGGACGCGAAGGCGACCATGCCGTAGCGGGATGCGCGGCCGTAGGTCGGCTTGATGCCGGTCACGCCGCAGAACGAGGCGGGCTGGCGAATCGATCCGCCGGTGTCGGTGCCGGTGGCGGCGGGTGCGAGGCGCGCGGCCACCGCGGCGGCGCTGCCGCCCGACGAGCCACCCGGGATGCGGTCGCGATCCCACGGATTGCGAACCGGCACTGCCTTGTCGAAGCCGACTGCAGGAACGGCGACGTTCTCGTTGGACGACCCCATCGCGAATTCGTCGCAGCTCAGCTTGCCGAGGGTCACCGCGCCAGCCTCGGCGAGGCGGCGGACCACGGTGGCATCGAAGGGCGAGCGATAGCCGGCGAGGATTTGCGAGCCGGCACTGGTCGGCAGGCCGGTGGTGACAAAGATGTCCTTGTGGGCGATCGGCACGCCCGTCAACGCGGCGGCGTTGCCGGCGGCGAGCTTCTCGTCGGCCGCGCGGGCCTGGGCCAGGGTCAGTTCCTCATTGACCGCCACGAAGGCGCCGAGATCCTTGTGCTGACCGATCCGATCGAGTTGGTGGCGGGCCGCCTCGACGGCCGAAACCTTGCGCTCGCGCAGCGCCTTGGCGAGTTCGGCCACGCCCATCTGATGGATGGCGGCGCTCATTCGATCACCTTCGGAACCAGGAACAGGCCGTTTTCGACGGCGGGAGCGCTGCGCTGATTCGCTTCGCGGTTGTTGGGCTCGGAGACGACGTCCTCGGCAAGGCGAAGCGTCACGTCCTGAATCGTGGCGACCGGGTGTGCGAGAGGCTCGATGCCAGTGGTATCGACGGCGCGCATGCGCTCGACGAGGTCGAAAAAGCCGTTGATCTGGCCGCGCAGGCGTTCACTCTCTTCAGGCGCCAGTTGGAGCCGGGCGAGCGTCGCGATACGCGCAATATCGGAAGCAGTAAGGGACATGGGAAAAAAGGAGACTTGGCGGCCGTGAAAACGCAAGCGTCGCGCCCCAAAAGGTGCATGTAAACGCTGGAGCGTCAAGGGATTCGGTTATTATCCCGCCTTTGCCGCAACCCCCGCGAACGCGCCGGCATTTGCCGCAAAAACGTTTCAATCCACCCCTGTCAAACGACCCAGCAAGAGGGCGACGGCCTGCCGACGCGCATGCCGTGCTCCAGAGGATTCCACAATGTTCGGAGCTTTTCGTCGGTACTTCTCTACCGACCTCGCGATCGACCTCGGCACCGCCAACACACTCATCTTTGCTCGCAACAAGGGCATCGTCCTGGACGAGCCGTCGGTCGTCGCCATCCGGCACGAAGGCGGCCCCCACGGCAAGAAAGTGATCCAGGCCGTCGGCCGCGAAGCCAAGGCGATGCTCGGCAAGGTGCCCGGCAATATCGAGGCCATCCGCCCGATGAAGGACGGCGTGATTGCCGACTTCGTGATCACCGAGCAGATGATCAAGCAGTTCATCAAGATGGTGCATCCGCGGTCGCTGCTCACGCCGAGTCCGCGCATCATCATCTGCGTGCCCTGCGGTTCGACGCAGGTCGAGCGCCGCGCGATCAAGGACGCCGCCGAAGCGGCTGGTGCCACGTCGGTCTACCTCATCGAAGAACCCATGGCCGCTGCGATCGGCGCCGGCCTTCCGGTTTCCGAGGCCAGCGGCTCGATGGTCGTCGACATCGGCGGCGGCACCACCGAAGTGGGCGTGATCTCGCTCGGCGGCATGGTCTATAAGGGCAGCGTCCGCGTCGGCGGCGACCGCTTCGACGAGGCCATCATCAACTACATCCGCCGCAACTACGGCATGCTGATCGGCGAGCCGACGGCAGAAGTCATCAAGAAGAGCATTGGCTCGGCGTTCCCTGGCTCCGAA
>JAGIBP010000097.1 GCA_017744285.1 Variovorax sp. | reverse complement strand
GGTTCGGACACTGCCTCCAACGTGCTGTTCGGCGGGCTGCAGAAGACCACGGCGGAGCAGCTGGGCCTGTCGCCGGTGCTGATGTCGGCGGCCAACAGTTCGGGCGGCGTGATGGGCAAGATGATCGACGCGCAGTCCATCGTCGTGGCCTCCACCGCCACCCGCTGGTTCAATCACGAAGGCGATATCCTGCGCTACGTTTTCTTCCACTCGATCGCGCTCGCGGCGCTGGTGGGCCTGTATGTGACGCTGCAGGCGTACGTCTGGCCCTTCACCCTGACCGTGGTCCACTGACCAAGCCCGGCCCGGCGCGCCCGTCGTGCGCCGGGCCCGCCCTTCCGGAACTTCCATGACCGTCATCACCAACATCGAAGACCTGCGCGTGCTTGCGCAGAAGCGCGTGCCGCGCATGTTCTACGACTACGCCGACTCCGGCGCCTGGACCGAAGGCACCTACCGCGCCAACGAAGAGGACTTCCACAAGATCAAGCTGCGCCAGCGCGTGGCGGTCAACCTGGAGAACCGCAGCACCGCCACCACCATGGTGGGCGTGCCCGCGAAGATGCCCGTGGCCATCGCGCCGGTGGGCCTGACGGGCATGCAGCATGCCGACGGCGAGATCCATGCGGCGCGCGCGGCCGAGAAGTTCGGCATTCCGTTCACGCTCTCGACCATGAGCATCTGCTCCATCGAGGACATCGCGCAGAACACGACGGCGCCCTTCTGGTTCCAGCTGTACATGATGCGTGACCGCGACGCCATGGCGCGCATGATCGACCGTTGCAAGGCGGCGAAGTGCAGCGCCCTGGTGCTGACGCTGGATCTGCAGGTGATCGGCCAGCGCCACAAGGACCTCAAGAACGGCCTGACGGCGCCGCCGCGGCCGACGCTCAAGAACATCCTCAACCTTGCGACCAAGCCGCGCTGGGTGCTGGGCATGGCGCAGACCAAGCGCCGCACCTTCCGCAACCTGGTGGGCCATGTGAAGGGCGTGAGCGACATGAGCTCGCTGGCCGCCTGGACCAACGAGCAGTTCGATCCGCGCCTGTCGTGGGCCGACATCGAATGGGTCAAGCAGCAGTGGGGCGGCAAGCTGATCCTGAAGGGGATCATGGTCGAGGAAGACGCCCGCATGGCCGCCGATGCCGGCGCCGACGCCATCGTGGTGAGCAACCACGGCGGCCGCCAGCTCGACGGCGCACCCAGCAGCATCTCGGCACTGCCCGCCATCGTGGACGCCGTGGGCCACCGGCTGGAGGTGTGGATGGACGGCGGCATCCGCAGCGGCCAGGACGTGCTCAAGGCCTGGGCCCTGGGCGCGCGCGGCACGATGATCGGCCGCTCGATGGTCTACGGCCTGGGCGCGATGGGCGAGGCCGGCGTGACGCGGGCGCTGCAGATCATCCACAAGGAGCTGGACACGACGATGGCCTTCTGCGGGCACACGCAGTTGCAAAACGTGGATCGGAGCATTCTGTTGCCGGGGACGTATCCGACGGCTTGAGGCAGGTTGCGCCGCCGCCCTGATGCGGTTGTGCAGCTATGCGCTGTGGCGATGGTCCGGCCCTGGCGCCGGTGAGGGCGTGGCGGCGCTTCAGTGGAGCGGTCGGCGCTGCGCGCCGACTCCCCTCCGGTGCTCGGGCAGACGGGCCGCGGCATAACTCGCTACGCGCTTCGCGCTGCGCTCAGACAAACGCCGCGAGTCAGTTCACGAAGCGGGCCTGTCCTTCGGCAGGCCCGCAGCCCGTCCGCCCTGCGCTCCTCGGCGCCCCACAGGCGCGCCGCCACGCCCTCACCGGCACCAGGGCCTGCGGCAGGGTTGATCGGCCGGCACAGGCGGCGGGGGCGATGCCTGACTTCTGACTCCTGACTCCTTACTCCTGACTCCGATGCCAGTCAGTCAACCAAAGACCGTTCGGGCTGAGCCTGTCGAAGCCGGGGCACGTGCAAGACGCCACCCTTCGATCCTTCGGCAAGCTCAGTGCGAACGGGCTGATTAACTGGCATTGGGACCGAGACGCGCGTTTCAGACGCAAGCTGGTGATCGCGTCCCGGCTTCGACAAGCTCAGCCCGAACGGGTAGGGGCGGGCTGAGAGCGCGAGTCCGCGCAGGCGCTGGTCCCTCGAGCTAGTCCCTCGCGTGGATGCCTCGCCTCGGTGCCTCGCGTTGGCCCCTGGAACTGGTCCCTGGAATCGGTTCCTGGAGTCGGTGCCCCTGGATGTCCAACGCCAGTCCCCACGAG
The DNA here is from genome assembly GCA_017744285.1 of Variovorax sp. Classification (GTDB taxonomy): domain Bacteria; phylum Pseudomonadota; class Gammaproteobacteria; order Burkholderiales; family Burkholderiaceae_C; genus Variovorax. Next base: position 227 of record JAGIBP010000097.1, on the reverse strand, counting down.
CCGGTGCCGGGCCCAGGGTGCGTGGGCGATTTCGGGGTCGGCGAGGAGCGCAGGATGGACGGGCTGCAGGCCTGCCGAAGGACAGGCCTGCTTCGTGATCTGACTCGCGGCGTTTGTCTGAGCGCAGCGCGAAGCGCGTAGCGAGTTATGCCGCGTGCCCGTCCATCCGAGCACCGCAGCGGAGTCGGCCCGCAGGGCCGACCGACCCCGTATGAGCCCGCGCACCC
>JAGIBP010000096.1 GCA_017744285.1 Variovorax sp. | reverse complement strand
GACCGTGTTCGCGCCGCGCTACGTCGACGGCCTGCTCATGCACGACGTGACGCAGACCACGGTGAACTTCACCGGCCACCGCCTGGTGGGCCTGGCGCTCGACGAGGCACAGACGCGGCTGGAAGTGGGGCGCCGCATCGTGCTGCGGCTGGCGCGGGTGGCGCTGGGGCGCATCCTGGAGATCGATCGGCAGGGCATCGCGCAGGAGCAGCAGAAGTCCTATCTCGCCACCCGGCTGCGCTTCCTGAAGCTCGCGCGGGACGGGGCCCAGGGCATCGTCGACGACCCCGCCACCATCGCGAGCCAGATCGCCGAGGCGCAGCAGAAGCTGGACCAGGCGGTCAAGGACACCATTGCCGTCAAGTCGACGCTGGTCACGCTGGACGGCTACATCGCGCAGATCGAAGCGGTGTTCGGCCATCCGGCGGACCACGTGACGCTTGCCTCCACGGCGCTGCGGCTGGACCGCATGAACGTGAAGGTGCCCGAGGGCAGCATGGATCCGCACGAGGTACTGCAGCTCGCCGAACTGCGGGTGGGCGACCGGCTGGACGTCGTCATCGCCTTCGCGCGCTGCGCGCGGACGGACGTGCCGGCGCCGCGGGACCTGCTGGCCCAGGCCGAGCGCTTCCTCTAGCGGGTCGCCCGCTGCTACATTGCGCCGACCGGGCTTCCTGCCCGCGGGAGACAGCATGTACGCAGCGCAACTGTTCGCCGGCCAGCGCATCCTGGTCACCGGCGGCGGCACCGGCCTCGGCCGGGCGATGGCCGAACACTTCCTGGCGCTGGGCGGCGACGTCGCCATCTGCGGCCGCCGCAAGGCGGTGTGCGACGAGACCGCCGCCGCGTGGCGCGAGCGCTTCCCGGGCCGGCGCGTGGATACCTTCGGCGTCGACATCCGCGTTGCGCAGGCGGTGGAAGACATGGTGCAGGCGATCTGGGAGGGCGGTGGCCTCACGGGCCTCGTCAACAACGCGGCCGGCAACTTCATCGCGCCCACCGAGAGCCTGTCGCCGCGCGGCTTCGACGCCATCGCCAACATCGTCTTCCACGGCACCTTCTACGTGACGCAGGCCGTCGGCAAGCGCTGGATCGCCGAGGCGAGGGCAGGGCAGTGGACGCCGCAGCAGCCATACCGCAACGTGATGAGCATCATCACCACCTGGGTCGACAACGGCAGTCCCTACGTCGTGCCCTCGGCGATGAGCAAGGCCGGCATCGAGGTCATGCCCAAGTCGCTGGCCGTGGAGTGGGCGCGCCACGGCATCCGCCTCAATGCGGTGGGCCCCGGCGAGATCCCCACCGAGGGCATGAGCAAGCGGCTCAATCCCGGCGAAGAGCCCGGCGCCCGCAGCAAGGCGCGCAACCCGATGGCGCGGGCCGGCCGCATGGGCGAGCTGCAGAACCTGGCCGCCTTCCTGATGGCGCCGGGACAGTGCGACTGGCTCACCGGCCAGAGCATCATGATGGACGGCGGCAACGCGCTGGCCACCGGCGGCAATTTCTACGAGCTGCGCGACTGGAGCGATGCCGACTGGCAGGCCGCGCGCGAGCGCATCGAATCGCAGAACGCAAAGGACCGCGCGCAGCGCTGAACCATGGCCGACACGAACGCTGGCGACGAGGCGCAAATCCGCGCCCTGGTGGCGACCTGGATGGCCGCGACGAAGGCCGGCGACGTCGCCGCGGTGATGGACCTTATGACCGACGACGTCGTGTTCCTGGTGCCGGGGCGGCCGCCCATGCGCAAGGCGGACTTCGAGGCCGGCCTGCGCGCGCAGGCCGGCGGCTCGGCGCCCAGCTTCGACGGCCGCAGCGACATCCAGGAAGTGCAGGTGGCAGGCGACTGGGCCTTTCTCTGGAGCCGGCTGGAAGTGGTGGCAACACCGCCGGGCGGTGCGCCGCGCATGCGGCGCGAAGGGCACACGCTCACCGTGCTGCGCAGGGTGGGCGGCCGCTGGAAGCTCGCCCGTGACGCGAACCTCCTCGGGCCGCCCCAGGCGGCCTGAGGCGCGCACGCGACGCCCGGCTTCCGCTTCGCGCCGTCCCGGCGCATCATCGCCGGGTGCGCACCTACTTCGCCATCGTCGGCATCGCCATGCTCGTCTTCTCGGCATGGTTGTACTGGAAGCGCGCGGTCCTCGTGCTGCACGGCATCCTGGCGCAGGGGCGCATCGACGGCTTCGAACCGTGCATCACCCAGGACGGCACGGCGTACATGCCGGTCGTTGCATTCGTGGACCGCCACGGCCATCCACGGCGCTTCACCGCGCGTGCCGGCGGCGCCAGCAAGCCGGCCGTCGGCACGCCCGTCGTGGTCCGCTACCTGCCGCAGGACCCGGACTCGGCCTGCATCCAGTCCTTCTTCCAGATGTGGGCGGCGCCGCTCGCCTGCGCGCTGCTTGGCTTCGGGGCCCTGCTGGCCGTGGTGCTGTGAACGCGGGAGGAACCATGATCGACGCCGCTTCCCTGCAGTACGTTTGATATTTATGCACAGATGAATTTTTTGAATCCGGGCATGTTAGGTTCTGTTGAATTCTT
>JAGIBP010000095.1 GCA_017744285.1 Variovorax sp. | reverse complement strand
GTCGGCGTCGGCCTGCTGCATTCGCGCATGCCAACCGCCGAGAAGCAGGCGGTCATGGAGGCCTTCACGGCCAACCGGCTGCAGGTGCTGGTGAGCACGACGGTGATCGAGGTCGGCGTAGTAGCTCATCGCCAGCGTGCGCGGGATCGGCGTCGCGCTCATCATGAGCAGATGGGGCTCGACGTCGTCGCCCGCCTTGCCGCGCAGCGCCAGCCGCTGCGCGACGCCGAAGCGGTGCTGCTCGTCGATCACCGCGAGCGCGAGGTGGCGAAAGCGCACCTTCTCCGAGATGACGGCATGCGTGCCCACCACGAGGGCCGCTTCGCCACTCTCGACGGCGGCGGTCATGGCGTCGCGTTCCTTCTTCTTCTGGCTGCCGGTGAGCCAGGCGACGCGCAGGCCGCGCTCCGCGAGCAGCGGATCGAGCCAGCCGACCAGCTTGCCGAAGTGCTGCGCCGCGAGGATTTCGGTGGGCGCCATCAGCGCGCACTGGAATCCCGCGTCGATGCAGCGGGCGGCGGCCAATGCGGCGACCACGGTCTTGCCCGAACCGACATCGCCCTGCAGCAGGCGGTGCATCGGCACCTCGCGCGCGAGGTCGCGCGTGATCTCGTCGCCAACGCGCTGCTGCGCACCCGTCAGGGTGAACGGCAAGGCGGCCAGCAGGTCCTTGTGCAGCCGGCCGCCGCTAGCGTCCGCTTCGAGCACCGGCGCCCGCTGCGCCGCGCGCGCGCGACGGGCCTGCAACTGCGACAACTGCTGCGCGAGCAGCTCCTCGGCCTTCAGGCGCTGCCAGGCCGGATGACTGTGGTCCTCGAGGGTGGCCATCGCGACATCGGGCGTCGGGTAGTGCAGGAAGTTCAGCGCATGGCGCAGGTCCCAGGTGCCGTGCGGCGCGGTGCCCGCCGGCAGTGTCTCGTCGAGCACGGCGCGCGCGAGCCCCGCGCGGACCTCGCGCCGCAGCACCGGCTGGGCCAGGCCCGCGATGGTCGAGTAGACCGGCGTCAGCGCCTGCGGCAGCGCGGTGCCCGCCGCCTTGACCGTGGGGTGCATCATCTGCCGCCCCACGAAGCCGCCCCGCACCTCGCCGCGCACGCGCACCCGCGCGCCGACGGCGAGCTGCTTCTGCTGCGAGGGATAGAAATTGAAGAAGCGCAGCTGGCAGGTGTCGCTGCCGTCGTCGACCGTCACGATCAACTGCCGCCGGGGCCGGTAGACCACCTCGTTGCTGGTGACCACGGCCTCGATCTGCGCCGTATCGCCGTCGCGCGTGTCGGCGAGACGAACGATGCGCGTCTCGTCCTCGTAGCGCATCGGGAGGTAGAGCGCGAAGTCGATGTCGCGCAGCAAGCCGAGCTTGCGCAGCGCGCGCTGCACCGCGCTCAGGCCCGCGCCAGGTGCGGGCGCCGGTACGGGCTTTTCCAGTGGCGGGGACTTGGCGGCTGCGGGCATGGGACAATTCTGCCCGCCTCTTCGCATCCACCCCCCCCGCCTTCTTGGCACGGGCCCGTCCGGCCCTCAAGCACCATGCGCGACTTCTCGCTTTCCGATTTCGACTTCCATTTGCCGCCTGAACTGGTGGCGCAGCATCCCGCCGCCGAACGCAGCGCCTCCCGATTGCTCGACGGCACCGGCACGGCGCCCGCCGACCGCATCTTCAAGGATCTGCCCTCGCTGCTGCGGCCCGGCGACCTGCTGGTCTTCAACGACACGCGCGTCGTCAAGGCGCGGCTCTTCGGCGAGAAGCCCACCGGCGGCAAGGTCGAGTTGCTGGTCGAGCGCGTGCTGCAGGACGGCAACGAGGTGGTCGCGCACATGAAGGTCAGCAAGAAGCCGCAGCCGGGCACCACGCTCGAGATGGTCGGCGGCTTCCGCGCCACGCTGCTCGGCCGCTGGCCCGACGCGGACGGTGCGTTGTTCCGCTTCCGCTTCGAGAGTCCCTCGCGCGAAGACCCCTACATGCTGATGGCGCGCTGCGGCCACGTGCCCCTGCCGCCCTACATCACGCACAGCGACTCGGCGGATGACGAGAGCCGCTACCAGACGGTCTTCGCCCGCGTCCCCGGAGCCGTGGCCGCGCCGACGGCCGCGCTGCATTTCGACGATGCGCTGCTCGCCGGCATCGAGGCACGCGGCGTGCAGCGCGCCAACGTGACGCTGCACGTCGGCGCCGGCACCTTCCAGCCGGTGAAGACCGAGAACATCGCCGAGCACACGATGCATTCCGAACGCTACGAGGTGCCGGCCGCGACGCAGCGCGCGATCGCCGAGGCCAAGGCGCGGGGCGGGCGCATCGTCGCCGTGGGCACCACCACGGTCCGCACCCTCGAATCGTGGGCGAAGAGCGGCGAGGCCGCCGGCGACACAAGCATCTTCATCACGCCCGGCTTCGCCTTCGCGCACGTCGACCTGCTCGTCACCAACTTCCACCTGCCCAAGAGCACGCTCATGATGCTGGTCAGCGCCTTCGCCGGCTACGAGCACGTGATGGCGCTGTACGCCCACGCGATCCGCGAGCGCTACCGCTTCTTCAGCTATGGCGACGCCATGCTCCTCGCCCGAAAGTCCTGATCCATGCTGAACTTCGAACTCCTCGCCACCGACCCGGCCAGCCACGCGCGGCGCGGCAAGCTCACGCTGAACCACGGCGTGGTGCAGACGCCGATCTTCATGCCCGTGGGCACCTACGGCACGGTCAAGGGCGTGATGCCGCGCAGCCTCGACGAGATGGGCGCGCAGATCATCCTGGGCAACACCTTCCACCTGTGGATGC
>JAGIBP010000094.1 GCA_017744285.1 Variovorax sp. | reverse complement strand
GGGCTCGACCCGGCCTTCATGGGCATGGGCCCGGTGCCGGCCTCGCAGAAGGCGCTGCAGCGCGCCGGCTGGAAGCCCGCCGATCTCGACCTGCTGGAGATCAACGAAGCCTTCGCGGCCCAGGCCTGCGCCGTGAACAAGGAGATGGGCTGGGACATCAACAAGGTCAACGTGAACGGCGGCGCCATCGCCATCGGCCACCCGATCGGTGCGTCCGGCTGCCGCATCCTGGTGACGCTGCTGCACGAGATGCAGCGCCAGAACGCCAGGAAGGGCATCGCCTCGCTGTGCATCGGCGGCGGCATGGGCGTGGCGTTGACGATCGAGCGCTGAGCGCCGCGCGCCCGTCCCGAGCCGCGTCCGACCGGGCGCGGCTTTTTTTCTTTCCTGCCCGGCATTCACCCACCGAAGGAGACGACGAAGATGGACGACAGCGACAGCACCCTGTTCCAGCAGATCCGCGACGCGCTCTTCGTGGCGGCCGTCGGCGACGTGCTCGACACGATGGGCCATCGCCATCAGTTCCTTCCGGCGGGCATCGCGCCGCTCGCCAAGACGATGCGCATCGTCGGCCGTGCGATGCCGGTGCTGGAGGCCGATGTCGTCAACGACGGCCAGAAGTCGGCGGGGCCGCTGTCCGGCAAACCCTTCGGCCTGATGCTGGAGGCACTCGACGATCTCAAGCCCGGCGAGATCTACATCGCGACCGGTGCCTCGCTGCGCTATGCGCTCTGGGGCGGGCTGATGTCGACGCGCGCGCAGCACCTGGGGGCGGCCGGCGCGATCCTCGACGGCTACGTGCGCGATGCGAACGAGATCGAGCACCTGGGTTTCACCGTGTTCAGCCGCGGCACCTACGCGCAGGACCAGGGCGCGCGCGGGCAGGTGATCGACTACCGCTGCACCATCGAGATCGAAGGCGTTCGCATCGCCCCGGGCGACCTGCTCTTCGGTGATCGCGAGGGTGTGCTCGTGATCCCACGCGCGGTCGAGACCGAGGCGGTGCAGAAGGCGCTCGAGAAGGTGGGCACCGAGAACAAGGTGGCCGACGCCATCCGCAGGGGGATGGGCGCCTGCGAGGCATTCCGGACCTTCGGCGTGATGTAGCCGCGGGCGCGGGCCGGCTCAGGTCGCCAGTTCGACGAAGACAGGCTGATGGTCGGAGGCTTTCGTCCGCAGGTCGACCTCCACGCGGCGGACCCGAGGCGCCAGTGCGTCGCTGACGAACACGAAGTCGCAGGCGATCGGGTCGGGCCCGTAGGTGTGGTCGAACAGCCGGAACGTCGGATCGTTGGACCGCTCCGGATGCACGAGCGGCCATGCATCCTGCAGCCGCAGGTCGGGTGCGCCGCCCGCCGGCTGCGAGGGGTCGGTGAAAGGGCGCTGGATCTCGTCGTAGCCGGCGTCGCTGGCGGGCATGTTGAAGTCGCCGCAAAGGATGGCCTGGGAGGTGTGCAGCTTGGCCTGGAAGGGCGTTCCGGGCGTGTCGGCCACGGGCGGCGCGGCGACCAGCTCGCAGGCTTCCACGTGCAACGCGCGCAGGGCCTTGGCTTGGGCGAAGCGCTGCGATGCCGAGTAGTACTCGAGGTGCGTGGTCATCACGCGCACCGACCCCAGTTCGGGGCTGTTGACCGTGACCACGGTACACATGCGGGGCATGCTGGTCACGGCGGGATCGGCCGGCCAGGGCAGCGCATGGTGCTGCACCCGCGAGACCGGCAGGCGCGTGGCGATCAGGTTGCCGAAGCGCTGGCGCCGGCCCTGGCCATCGAACTCATCCACGGACGGGCCGAAGAAGACCTGGAAGCCGGGCAAGAGCGCCTGCAACTCGGCCGGTTGGTCGCCGGGCTGGCCGGGCATGGTGTCGAAGCCGCAGGCGATCTCCTGCAGGCACAGGACATCGAAGTCGCCCATGGCGCGCGCGCCGTCGACGATGCGCTTCGGGCTCACGATGCCGTCCAGGCCGCGGCACCACTGCGTGTTCCAGGTCACCAGTTTCATTTGATTCCGGCCCTCATGAAGCTTTGGACGAACTGTCGCTGAAAAAGCAGGAACGCGATCAGCAGCGGCGCGGATGTCATCAGGGTCGCCGCGGTGATCACCGACCAGTCCACGCCCTGGTCGACGGAGGAGAACACCTGCAGGCCCACCGTCAGCGGCCGCGCGTTCACGCTGTTGGTGATGATGAGCGGCCAGAGGAAGTTGTTCCAGTGGAAGCTGACCGATACCAGCGCGAAGGCGGTGTAGACCGGCTTCGCGAGCGGCACGTAGACGCGCCACAGCGTCTGCATCGCGGTCGCGCCCTCGACGCGCGCGGCCTCGTCGAGCTCTTTCGGAATCCCCATGAAGGTCTGCCGCAGGAGGAAGATCGCGAAGGCCGACGCGAAGTACGGCAGGCCGATGGCGACCAGCGTATCGACGATTCCGAGCCGGGCCATGGTCTTGTAGTTCTCCACCAGCAGGATGTCCGGCATGATCATGAGCTGCACCAGCACGAGCGCGAAGGCGAGGTTGCGGCCCCTGAAGGTGTAGCGCGCGAAGGCGTAGGCGGCCAGCGTGCCCAGCACCAGTTGCGCGGCCAGCACCATGGCCACCAGCAGCGTGGTGTTGAGGAAGTAGCGCGTGAAGGGCGCGGCCTCCCAGGCGCGGCGGAAGTTGTCGAGCGTGAGCGGCGCGGCGAGCGCGAAGCGCGTCGAATACTCGGCGGGGTGGAAGGCGGTCCACACCGCATACGCGAGCGGCAGGATCCACATCAGCGCGAGCAGCCACGCCGCCAGCGTGTCGAGCCAGGTCGGTTCGTTGAAGGCGAGCCTGTTCGGGGACGTCGCGGCGCTCATTTGTAGTGCACCCGCTTGTCGAGTACGAAGAACTGGAAGAGGGCGATGCCCGCGAGCACCACCACCAGCACCACGGTGATCGTCGAGGCGTAGGCCGTGTCCCAGAAGCTGAACCCGACCTCGTAGAGATGGTAGAGCAGCAGGATCGAGGCGTTGTCCGGCCCGCCGCGCGTGAGCACGAACAGGT
>JAGIBP010000093.1 GCA_017744285.1 Variovorax sp. | reverse complement strand
CTCTCGGCGCGGTCGCCGACCTGGATCGCGACGATGAACTCGTCGCCGCCGAAGCGGGCGAGGCAGGCGCCTTCCGGCAGGATCGTGCGCAGCCGGCTGCCGACTTCGGCGAGCACCTTGTCGCCGACCGGGTGGCCGAGCGTGTCGTTGATCTCCTTGAACCGGTCGAGGTCGAGCCAGAACATCGCCAGCTTGCGGCCCGCCGGCAGCGCGGCGAGCATCTCGGCCATGTCGTGGTTGAGCCCGGCGCGGTTGGTCAGCCCGGTGACGACGTCGGTGCGGGCGAGGATCTTCATCTTCTCGGCCAGCCGCCGGCTGGTCTCGGCCGCGGCGATCGAGGCGCGCATGACCTGGAAGATCGATCCGGTGATCTGCACCATCGCCGGCAGCAGCAGCGCCAGCGACAGCGCGAGGATGCGGTACGACAGGTCGTCGGCGATGGCCCCGACGACGATCACCGGCGCCAGCGCGAGGAAGATCTGGCCGATCGCGATCGCCGGCCGCCCGGCGTTGCGCGAGGCCATGGCCACGCCGTAGGCGATCGCGTTGCCGACGGTCAGCGTCTGCACGCTCGACTGCAAGTCGAACATCAGCGATTGCGCGGCGATCACCCCGCACATCCCGGCATAGCTGAACGCGCCGAGTTCGTAAGTCAGCTCGAGCGCGCGGGTGTCGAAGTCCTTGAGCCGCGGGAGCAGGTAGGCGAGGATCACGCGCACGATGGCGATCACCGTCAGCACGCCGGCGGAAATCGCCAGCCGGCCGTCGCCGCCCTGCGCCGCGGCGCCCCAGGCGGTGATGATGCCGCACAAGGCACCGATCAGCACGCCGCTGGGTTGCGCGTACAGCTTCTCGATCAGGATCTGACGCACATGCGCGTCAGTCTCGCTGGTCGGGAACGGCCCCCGCAAGAAGTGGCGAAAACGGCTGATCGTGCGGCTCCTTGTTACATGCCGCGTAGCCAATAGTCGTCACTTACTGGTTAATGACTCGTTGGGGGGTCGTTCTCAGGCCGCCCGAGGCAAGGTTTCGTCCCGCTGTGGGACGTATCGTGGCCGCGCCGGCCGCAACCGCGAACATCGCCGGGGGCGCGGTTGCCCTGTGGTAAATAGTCCGTTAAAACGCGGCAAAACACAGTCGCCTTTCAATTATTTCGACGCTGCGAGAACTAATGTCCACTGTCCTGGCTGCGCCGCCCCCGAAATCGCGAACCGGTTTGGAGCATGTGCCCACGCGTGCCGAGCTGCATGCGCGTATCGCGCCGTTCGCGCGTGCCAATTCGTTCGAGGGCTACAAGTCGTTCGCGATCGACATCGCGCTTTATGTGATCGGCCTGGCCGGGGTGCTCTATTTCGGCGGCCTCGCCGGAAAGATCGCCGGCGGCTTGATCGCCGGCCAGGCGCTGGTCAACCTGGGCTCGCTGTCGCACGAGGCGGCGCACCGCTCGGTGGTCCGCTCGCGGCTCGGCAACAAGGTCATCGCGGTGGTCTCGTTCACCGCGATCCTGTTCAACTACCGGCTGTGGGTCTACGAGCACCACGTGCTCCACCACGGGCGCACGAACACCAAGGGCAACAACTTCCTCTCGCCGCTGACGCTCGCCGAATACCGCGCGCTGCCGCCGGTGCGCCGCGCGTTCTACCGCGCCTACCACTCGCCGAGCGGGCTCGGCATCCTGCTCTACTACCTGCTCGAGCGCTGGCCGAGCGTGCACTTCTATCCGGGCGCCTGGCTGCCGGAGAAGTTCCGCGCCTCGGCCTGGGGCTACACCGCGCTGCTCACGGCCTATATCGGCGTGCTACTGAGCCTGCTGGTGCTTGGTGCCTCGGCGCAAGGCCACAGCATTGCCGCGACCGTGATCTGCGGCTTCGTGCTGCCCTACACGATCTGGTTCACGACCTTCGCGATGACCGCGTTCCTGCAGCACACCAATCCGCAGCTGCGCTGGTACCGCACGGTCGGCAGCATGGCCTCGCCGCCGGAATCGACCGCGGTGCACGTCGGCATCCCGCACTGGATGAACCACGTGACCCACTACGTGCTCGAGCATTCGGTGCATCACGTCTCGGCGATGATCCCGCACTATCACCTCAAGAAGGCGCAGACGGCGCTGGCCGACCTGGTCGAGCCGAACATCATCACCATGCCATTCACCGTCGGCAACATGAGCGACGTGCTGCGGCGCTGCCGGCTCTATGATTACGACGCGCATGCCTGGCTCGACTTCGACGGCAAGATCACGGCGATCCCGCTCGACACCAGCGCCGGCGGCCGTCAGCGACGGGCAGGGCGGCCGGTGGACGGCCTGCTGCCTGATCAGGCGCAGCCGAACTCGCCGGGCGTGTTCTTCCCGCAGGACAAGGCTGCGGCGCCGGCCGAGCCGGTCGCCAAGGTCGAGCAGGAAGAGGCCTGAGCCGCTCCCCGCGGGCGCGTCAGGGGCGCCGCTCGCTGTTCTCGGCCTGGCGGAAATCGACCTCGGCGGCCATCCGCCGGTCGAGCGCGCGGCAGATCTCGAGCCACCACTGGTAGCCCTGCCGGTCGCCGGCGAAGAACGCCGCCTCGGCCTGCTTGCGCGCGCGCTGGGCGGCGGCGAGGCCGTGCTCGGCGAAGTGGCGCAGCGCGGCGTGGAGCATCGCGTCGGTCGCCCGCGCGCCGCCGTTGTCGTTCGCCGGCAGCCCGCAAGCCTCGCGCGCCTTGCGCGCGCTCATGCGCGGGGCGAGGGCGCTGGGCGGGGCTGCGAAACGGATGGTCATGGTGCGCCCTTGTCTCGTCGATCACCCTTGCGGGCGGCCTTTCGAGATAGCGGCGGGCGGCTAAGCTATCGTTGGGACGCATGGTTTCCCGAATATTGCTCCGGGTTTACCAATTGGTCCCTAGTTGGGCTGCTTGAGCCACTGCCCGGCGCGGGCATATTCCTCGCGCACCTGGCCGGCTGCGGGCGCGGTCTGCGCCTGGTACAGCGCGTCGCCGCCGCGGGCGGCGATCTCGGCGGTGTAGGTCGGCGTCGGGGTCGCCGCGGGACGGGCCGCCGTCTGCGCTGCGCCCAGGGCCGCCTCGTAGGCGCGGGCGAG
>JAGIBP010000092.1 GCA_017744285.1 Variovorax sp. | reverse complement strand
CGGGGAAGAACGAAAGCGAAATGTCCTTCAAGATCTGCCGCTTGGGCGGCACGGTCTTGCTGACCTTGTTCATGGTGTAGACGTACTGGGCCATGTCTATCTCTGCTCGATGATGGGGGCTGTTCGGGGTGATCGGGATACCAGCAACGAGCCTTGCGCGAGGATCGATTGCGGGTCTGCCTTCGTGGCAGGCGCTTGCTGCTGCAGCGCGATGTCCGACCGGGGTTTGGGGGTGAAGTCTACCGCAGTGCCCGCGCACGTGCCCCAGGGCGCGGCCCCGCAGAGCGGATGGGCTTCGCCCGAGGCAGATTCGCGCCATTCGCCGAAAGCGTGAATTCAGGGAAACCTACAAGGAATGGCTGGCCGAGCAGGACCGCGACTTCGAGCGCAACGGCCTGATCGACGCCTTGCCCACGCGATTGGTGATGCCCTCGTCCCGCGTGGGCGCGCGCGCGGCGGCCCGGCTGCCGTCAAACCTGTGCCCGCCGGTGGACGTGAACGACGAAACCTTGACGCTCATGCCGCACCTTGCCGCAGCGATCGACAAGCGCCTGCTACGCCGCCCGACACTGTCGCCGGCACACCGCGTCCACGAGATCAACGCTGTCTTGGACGCCGTGACTTCCGGAATCTGAAACGAGTCACACGCCACGCGACGACCGCAGTTCCGAAGCCACGTGAGCGCAAGGCTCGGATCGGTCGCGACGCCCTCGCCCAGGGCTAGGCGGGCGTTCCAGCGCGCGCAGCGACAATGCCCTGTCGCTCCACCGCCAGCACACGCCATGCAAGTCGCACCCCCCGACCCCCAGGCCTTCGAGCAGGCCCGCCAACGCTTCCTCGACGGCCTCGCCGCCTTCCAGGCCGGCCGGTTCGCCGAGGCCGAGCAGGCCTATGTCGCGTCGCTCGCCCTGCTCCCGGGGCGGGTCTCGACCTTGATCAACCTGGCCGCCGCGCGGCTGCGTCTGGGGCGCCCCGAACAGGCCATGGAGGCCATCGACCGGATCCTCGCGCTCGAACCCGGCAACGCCGAGGCGTGGCTGCACAGGGCCGATGCCTTCGGGCAACTGAGCCGGCACGCAGACGCTCTCGCGAGCCTCGACAGGGCGCTGAAACTGCGCACCCTGCCCGCTGGCCCCCTCTGGCTTCGCCACGGCCAGACGCTGCAGGCGCTCGGCCGGCCGCACGAGGCGCTGGCCTCGTACGACCGCGCGCTGGCGGCCGACGCCGGCATCGCGCAGGCGTGGACCAACCGCGGCAGCCTCCTGCGCGAAATGAAGCGCGGCGACGAAGCGGCTGCCGCGTTCCGGCAGGCGCTGGCGCTCGGCGCCGACGCCGAACTGCATCGCTACTACCTGGCCTCGGTGACCGGCGAGGAAGCGGCGCCCCCGGCCGCGCCGGGCCACTACGTCGAAACGCTGTTCGACGACTACGCCAATGACTTCGACGCGCACCTGGTGGGCCTGCTCGGCTACCAGGCGCACCGCACGCTCGTGACGCATCTCGCGGCGCTGGGGCGCGGCCCCTTCCGCTCGGCGCTCGACCTCGGCTGCGGCACCGGCCTGTGCGCGCCGCTGCTGAAACCGATGGCGCAGAAGCTCACCGGCGTCGACCTGTCGCGGCAGATGATGGACAAGGCCCGTGCGCTCGGCCTCTACGAGCGTCTGGTGCACGCCGACATCGTGGACCACCTGCAGAAGACCGACGAACGCCACGACCTCGTGACCGCGGCCGATGTCTTCATCTACGTCGGCGACCTCGCGCCCGTCTTTGCCGCGTTGGACCGCGTACTGGAGCCGGGGGGCATCTTCTGCTTCTCGGCCGAGACCGCGGCCGACGAGAGCGCTGGATTCGAACTGCTTGCGAGCCTGCGCTACGCGCACTCGGAGCGCTACCTGCGCGAGCTCGCGGCACGCCACGGCCTGGAGGTCGTGCAACTGGTCCGCGCGCCCATCCGCGAGGACCAGCGCGAATCGATCGCGGGCCTCTTCGTCTATCTGTCGCGCCCGTGAAAAAGTCCCGGGCGCACGCCGCCGACGCGGCGGCCCGACTCATGCGACAATAGAGGCCGTTGTCGGGTCCAGTTGCCCGCAACACCGGCTCTCCGCCGGGGACGAAGAAGGCCTTGCATCGCCAGGGCCTTCAGGCTCCCACCCCTGACCTTCATCCGCCCTTGCTGGCTCGACGTCATCGAGACGTCCGAGCGGGCGGATCCCACCGCGCCGTGTAGGGCGCTAATTGAACTCAATGAACTTTGACGAACTGAAGCTGGCCCCGGCCATCTTGAAAGCCGTGCACGAGCAGGGCTACGAAACCCCGACCCCGATCCAGGCACAGGCGATTCCCCTTGTGCTCGAAGGCCATGACCTCCTGGGCGGCGCCCAGACCGGCACCGGCAAGACCGCTGCCTTCACCCTCCCCCTGCTGCACCGGCTCTCGATGACGCGCAGCGCCACCAACAAGTTCGGCGGCACGGGCGTCCGGGCCCTGGTGCTCACGCCCACCCGCGAACTCGCGGCCCAGGTCGAAGAGTCCGTGCGCGCCTACGGCAAGTACCTGCAGCTGAGCTCGACCGTGATCTTCGGCGGCGTCGGCATGAACCCGCAGATCGACCGCCTCAAGCGCGGCGTCGACGTTCTCGTGGCCACGCCCGGGCGCCTGCTCGACCTGCAGCAGCAGGGCATGCTCGACCTCTCGACCGTGCAGGTCCTGGTGCTCGACGAAGCCGACCGCATGCTCGACATGGGCTTCATCCATGACGTGCGCAAGGTGCTCGCGCTCGTGCCGAAGGACAAGCAGAGCCTGCTGTTCTCGGCCACCTTCAGCGACGAGATCCGAGACCTCGCCGCGGGCCTGCTGCGCGATCCGCAGCACATCCAGGTCACGCCGCGCAACACCACCGTGCAGCGCATCACGCAGGTGATCCACCCGGTCGGCCGCACCAAGAAGAAGGCGCTGCTCGCGCACATCATCAACGAGCACAACTGGAGCCAGGTGCTGGTCTTCACGCGCACCAAGTTCGGCGCCAACAACGTGGCCGAGTTCCTCACCAAGAACGGCATCGAGGCGATGGCGCTGCACGGCAACAAGAGCCAGAGCGCACGCACGCAGGCGCTGGCCGGCTTCAAGAGCGGCGCCATCCGCGCCCTGGTCGCGACCGACATCGCGGCGCGCGGCATCGACATCGACGAGCTGCCGCACGTCGTGAACTACGAGATCCCGAACGTCAGCGAAGACTACGTGCACCGCATCGGCCGCACCGGCCGCGCCGGCGCGAGCGGCGAGGCGGTGAGCCTGGTCTGCCTCGACGAGGAAGGCTTCATGCAGGAGATCGAGCGCTTCACCAAGCAGCAGATCCCGGTCAAGGTCATCGAGGGCTTCGGCCCTGAGGAAGGCGAGCGCGCCGAGCCCATCGCAATGGGCCGCCAGACCATCTGGGGCGGCGCCGGCCGTCCGCCGAGCCGCGAGGTGATGCAGGCCGCCGCCAAGGCCGCGCGCCAGGAAATGATGCAGCGCATCCGCGACAACAAGGCCGCGCAAGGCGAGCGCGGCGGCAACGGACAGCGCCGCGGCGGCGGCAACGGCCCATCGCAGAGTCAGGGCCAGGGCCAGCGCAACGCCAACGGCGGCGGCCAGGGCGCCGGACGCGGCCAGGGCGGCCGCGGTCAACAAGCTCCCCGCAACCCGCAGGGACCGGCGCGTACTCCGCATCACGCACCCGTGCATCACCATCACGCACACGACCACCACGAAGAGCGCCAGCCGCGCCACCATGGCAACAGCCACAGCCCCACGCAGGCCGACGCGGTGGCGCACATGCGCGCCGAATCGATGTCGGCCGGCGCGGGCCAGCCCGATCCGCTGCGCACCAGCGTCGACAGCCTGGGCGGCCGCAACCGCAACCGTGGCCGCCGTGGCGGCAACGGGGGTGGCGGCGGCGGCAGCCGCTCGGGCGGCGGCTTCGGCGGCGGCCGGTCGTTCGGGCGCTGAGCCGACTCACTCCAGAACAAGAGGGGCGCGCTGCGCCCCTTTTTTTGTTCGCCGTCGCGGACGCCGTTCACCCGTCCGGATAGCGCTCGATCGCCTCGTTGAGGCGCTGCAAGGAAGAGACCAGCGACGCCAGCGCGGCCGCCGTGGCGCCGCCGTCCCCTGCGCGTGCCGCCAATGCCACGGCGCGGCAATCGCCGGAGACCTCGGCGGCCCGGATGATCCGGGCGGCGCCATCGATGCGATGCGCGCAGCGCGCGGCTTCCGCAAGGGCGCCGCTCGACAGGTGCGCCCTGAGCTGTTGCAGATCCGCGATGTTGGCCTGCAGCAGGATGCGCAGGAACGCCGCCTCCTCCGAAGCCATGCCGTCCGAAAGCTCGCGAAGCGCCAGAGGATCGAAGGCCCCCGGCGGCGGCGACGTCTCGCGGGCCCGCGCGTCACCAGGCGACGTGGCCGATCGTGCCATGACGCCCCGCTACACCAGCTGACGGTCGCGTGCGAAGTCGACAAGCTCCACCAGCGTCGACATGCCGAGCTTCTCGAAGATCTTCCGCTTGAAGGTGCTGACGGTCTTGCTGCTGATCCGCATGAGCTCCCCGATCTCCCGTTGATTCTTGCCACTGACCAGATGCCGCAGCACGATCAGTTCGCGATCGGAGAGGATGCCCAGCAGTTCCGCCTGGCTCGCCACCGCGGACTTGGCCATGGTCGGCAGGGCCGACGCGGGAAACACGCTGCCGCCCGACATCACCGACGTTGCGGCCTCGAGCACGCCGCGCAATTCGCAGGACTTGCTCAGGAACCCGTCCGCGCCCTTTTGCATGGCGCGGGAGGCAAAGATGCCTTCCTCCTGCGCCGAGAACACGAGCACCTTGACGGACCGATGGGCTCGCTTGATCCGCTCCAAGATCCCGAGCCCGTCGATGCCCGGCAGGTCGAGGTCGAGGATCACCAGCGCGGGGACGCGCTCCCGGATGGCGGACCAGGCGGCCGCACCGTCGCCCGCCTCGGCGACCACCTCGAAGCGGCCGCTGCGTTCCAAGGTCGCGCGCAGCGCCTGGCAGATGGCCGGGTGGTCGTCCACGATGACCACCGAGTGCGTTCTGATCGAGGTCATGGCTGTGCGGGCGCCATGTCGGAAGCCGCCGGCGCGGCGAGCCTTCGCACGCCTGGTGGGCAGGCAGCACTGCTCTTTGGCGCAGGGGTGTCGATCCAGTTCATCGCTCAGTTCCTCCGAGGTGTTCGCCCTCATTAGATTGAGCTTTGGCGCGGACCAACATCAGAACTCTCTGATCATCCCTCCAAAACCTCGACGGGCCGCAGCGCCCGAGGGCCCTCAGCCCACCCGCCGCCCGCTCTCCCGTTCGAAGAGATGCACGCTGCCACGCGTGATGGCGAGGCCAACGACCTGGTCGGGCTGCGCATCGACCCGGCCGTGCACCGCGAGCGTGAGGCTCGCTTCGCCGACCTGCACCAGCAACTCGGTTTCGGCGCCGGTGGGTTCGACCACCACCACGCGCGCCGGCACGCCATCCTCCGGCGCGGTCAGGGTGATGTCGCCCGGCCGGATGCCGTAGTGCACCCGTTGCCCGTCGGCCGCCGGCGAACCCGGAGGCACCGGCCAGCGTTCGCCTTGCGCTTCCACGTGGCCCTCGCTGCCGGGGCTCCGGCGCACGGTCCCTTCGATCACGTTCATGGCCGGCGAGCCGATGAACTGCGCGACGAAGAGGTTGTCGGGCCGGTCGTAGAGCTCGAGCGGCGTGCCGATCTGCTCCACCGCGCCGTCGTGCATGACGACGATGCGGTCGGCCATGGTCATCGCCTCGATCTGGTCGTGCGTGACGTAGACGGTGGTGGTCTTGAGCCGCTGGTGCAGCGCCTTGATCTCGGCGCGCATCGCGACGCGCAGCTTGGCGTCGAGGTTGGACAGGGGCTCGTCGAAGAGAAAGACCTTCGGGTCGCGCACGATCGCGCGCCCCATCGCCACGCGCTGCCGCTGGCCGCCCGAGAGTTCGCGCGGGTAGCGGCCCAGCAGTTGGTCGAGGTTGAGGATCTTGGCGGCGGCGGCCACGCGCTGTTCGGTCACCGCGCGGTCGGCATTGCGCAGGCGCAGGCTGAAGCCCATGTTCTCGGCCACCGTCATGTGCGGATAGAGCGCGTAGCTCTGGAACACCATCGCGATGTCGCGGTCGCGCGGCGCGACCTCGTTCACCCGCCGGCCGCCGATCACGAGGTCGCCCTCGGTGATCTCCTCGAGGCCCGCGACCATGCGC
>JAGIBP010000091.1 GCA_017744285.1 Variovorax sp. | reverse complement strand
GGGCTACGGCCCCGGCGGCGTGGCGCTGATCGTCGAGGCGCTGACCGACAACCGCAACCGCACAGCGACCAACGTGCGCACCGCCTTCGCCAAGAATGGCGGCAATCTCGGCGCCTCTGGCGCGGTCAGCCACGGCTTCGACCGCATGGGCCTCATCACCTATCCGGCGGGCGCGGGCGACCCGGACGCGATCTTCGAGGCCGCGCTGGAAGCCGGCGCAGAGGACGTCTCGTCGAACGAGGACGAGCACGAGATCTGGACCGCGATGGACGCGCTGCACGAGGTCGCCAAGGCGCTCGAGGCGAGCCTCGGCCAGCCCGAGAGCGTCAAGCTCGGCTGGAAGCCCAACCTCTCGGTCGATGTCGCCGAGGGCGATGCGCAGACGCTGTTCAAGCTCGTCGACACGCTCGAAGACGACGACGACGTGCAGACCGTGTGGGGCAACTACGAGGTGTCCGACGCGGTGGCGGAGAAATTGGGCTGATCATCCTCGGCCTCGATCCCTCACTGTCGTGCACCGGCTGGGGGATCGTCCGCGCCGAGGGTTCGCGCCTCACGCACATCGCGCACGGCCAGGTCCCGACCGATGCCAAGGCGGCGATGGCCGAGCGGCTGCATCACCTGCACGACGCGATCGTCGCGGTGATCGCCGCCCACGCGCCCGACCGCGCGGCGGTCGAGGAAGTGTTCGTCAACAAGAACCCGCAGTCGACGCTCAAGCTGGCGCAGGCGCGCGGCGCGGTCTTGGCGGCGTGCGGGCGTGCCTCGCTGCCGGTCAGCGAGCACGCGGCGCGGCTGGTCAAGAAGGCAGTGGTCGGCACCGGCGGAGCCGAGAAGCAGCAAGTCCAGGCGATGCTCAAGGTGCTGCTGCCCGGCGTCGCGATCGCCGGCGCCGACGCCGCCGACGCGCTCGCGGTGGCAATCGCCGATGCGCATTTGGGGGGTACCCGCTGATGTTCCTCGTCGTGTTCCGCAACCGCAAGCGCGCCGACATCGACTACCCGGCCTACGAGGCCGACGCCGCGCGGATGCTCGAGCTGGCCCAGGCGCAGCCCGGCTACCTATCCTTCAAGAGCTACGTCGCCGACGACGGCGAGGTCATCGCCCTGTCCGAGTGGGCCGATGCGGAAGCGGCGCAGGCCTGGCGGCGCGTCGCCGAGCACGCCGAAGTGCAGGGCCGCGGCCGCGCAGCCTATTACGAGAGCTACACGCTGTTCACCTGCGACAATCCCCGCACCCACCACTTCCAGCGCAAGGACGAGCAATGAGCGTCGCGTTCTACGGCATTCCCAACTGCGACACCGTGAAGAAGGCGCGCACCTGGCTCGAGGCCAAGGGCGTCGACTACGCGTTCCACGACTACAAGAAGGAAGGCGCCGACGCCGCCAAGCTCGCCGCGTGGAGCGATGCGGTCGGCTGGGAAGCGCTGCTCAACCGGCGCGGCACCACGTTCCGCGGCTTGAGCGAGGGCGACAAGGCGGATATCGATCGTGCCAAGGCGCTGCGGCTGATGGAGGCCAATCCTTCGCTGATAAAGCGCCCGGTGATCGAGCACGCAGGGGGCGTGCTGGTCGGCTTCGATGCCGGCACGTGGGAGGCGGCGCTGACAGATGGTTCTCGACAGTAGCACACTGCTGATCATCGAATGGATCGCCGCCGCGCTCGGGGTGGTCAACATCAGCCTGCTGATCTTCCGCAGCGTGTGGAACTACCCGTTCGGCATCGCCATGGTCGCGCTCTACATCCTGGTGTTCTACCAGGAGCGGCTCTACGCCGAGGCCGGGCTGCAGGTGTTCTTCATCCTCGCCCAGCTGTGGGGCTGGTGGCTGTGGCTCAAGGTCGGCGGCGAGGACAACCGGGTGCCGGTGCGCTGGCTCGACTGGCTCAGCCGCGCGGTCTGGCTGATGGTCACCGCGGCGGTCAGCGTGAACCTCGGCTGGGCGATGCACACCTTCACCAACGCGGTGCTGCCTTACGCCGATGCCGGGATCGCGGCCGCGAGCGTCTCGGCGCAGATCCTGCTCGCCTATCGCCGGATCGAGAACTGGATCATCTGGATCGCGATCGATGTCGCCTCGATCACGCTCTACATCGATCGCGGGCTGTACCCGACGGCCGGGCTCTACGGCGGGTTCCTGGTGCTGTCGCTGATCGGCCTCAAGGAATGGATCGAGGCCGAGCACCGCTCGCGCCCGGCGCCGGTGGTGTGATCCGCGTCTGCCTGCACGGGGCGGAGAGCACGGGCAAGTCGACCCTCGCCGGAAAGCTGGCGGTGCGCTTCGACTGCCCGGTGGTCGCCGAGTACGGGCGAACTTACGCCGAAACCCACGGCATTGCATTCACGCTGGCGGACCTGCTGGCCATCGCCCGCGAGCAGGACCGGCTGATGCGCGAGGCCCGGGCGGAGCGGCCGAGGCTGCTGATCCTCGACACCGATCCGCTGATGACCGCGGCCTGGGCGGAGATGCTGTTCGGGCGCGCGCCCGCGGAGCTGCTGGCCTACGAGAAGGCAGAGCATTACCTGCTGTTCTCGTCTGACGTCCCGTGGGTGGCCGACGGCACGCGCTTGTTCGGGAGCCAAGCCGAGCGCGCGCGCTTCGCAGCGATCGCCGAGGATATGCTCGTGCGGGCGGCGGTGCCGTTTAGCAGGATCGGCGGCGACTGGGCCGAGCGCGAGCGCGAGGCGGTCGCCGCGATTTCGGCGTTGTTCGAGGACTGAGACGGGTCCGGTCTAGGCCCGGCGAGCGGTGACGATGTAGTTGAGCGACAGGTCGCTCGACAGATGCAGTCCCTTGAGCGGCGAGAAGGCAATCCCGCGCGGCTCGCCCATCGCCAGCCCCGCTTCGGCCAGCAGCTCGCGCAGCTCGTCGGGGGTGACGAAGTCGTCCCAGTGGTGCGTGCCCTTGGGCACCGCGCCGAGCGCTTCGGCCGCGCCGACCAGCAGCAGGCGCGATTGCGGGGTGCGGTTGGGGGTCGACAACACCATCAGCCCGCCCGGGGCGAGGTGCCGGGCCAGCCCAGCGAGCAACGCGGGCTTGTCGGCGACGTGCTCGATCACCTCGAGGCAGGTGACGAGGTCGAATTCGCCGAGGCCGAGCGAGGCCAGCTCGCCGGCCATGTAGCGGATGTCGAGCCCGGCGCCCTCGGCATGGAGCGCCGCCGCCTCGACGTTGGCCGGCGCTGCGTCGACCCCGGTGACCTCGGCGCCGAGCCGGGCGAGCGGCTCGCACAGCAGCCCGGCACCGCAGCCGACGTCGAGCGCGGCCTTGCCGGCGAGCGGCCGCACGCCGGTGACGTCGCCGCCCCAATGCTGGTCGATCGCTTCACGCACGAAGCCGAGCCGCACCGGGTTGAGCTTGTGCAGCATCGCCGAGCTGCCCTTCGGGTCCCACCAGTCCTTGGCCAGCGCGGCGAAATGGGCCGCTTCCTCGGGTCGGATGGTTGCATTTGCGACAGTTGCATCGGGCATGGCTCCCCCCTAACAGCGCGCGAAACTCGAAACCAGCAGGAGCGTCTTTCCTTGGCTCGCATCGTGATGAAATTCGGCGGCACCTCGATGGCCGGGACCGAGCGCATCCGGCGCGTCGCCAATATCGTGCGCCGGCAGCAGGCCGCCGGGCACGAAGTCGCGGTGGTCGTCTCGGCGATGGCC
>JAGIBP010000090.1 GCA_017744285.1 Variovorax sp. | reverse complement strand
AGGCCATCGTCGACAACGCGGCCGCCGGTGGCTACCAGGTGGTCGAGAAGACGCTGCACGACGTCAACAAGATCCAGGACTTCGCGCCCTACGTGTCCAAGATCAGCGCCTCGGGCGCCCAGACCGTGATGACGGGCAACTGGTCCAACGACCTGCTGCTGATGATGAAGGCGGCCAGGGCCAGCGGGCTCAAGGCTCGCTTCGGCACGGTCTACCTCGACCAGCCCGGCAACGTCAGCAACGCCGGCGAAACGGCGATCGGCAACTACGTGGCGCATGCGTTCAACGCGGAAGCCGCCGGCCCGGCCGGCGAGCGCTTCGTGGCCGACTACACCTCGAAGATCGGCCACGCGCCGGTGTTCGTGGAGCCGCAGACGGTGTTCGGCCTCGAGATGGTCACGGATGCGCTCAAGCGCACCAAGCCGGTCAACGGCTCGCTCGACGTCAACGCCTTCGCGAAGGCGCTGGAATCCGGCAAGCTCCAGACGCCGATGGGCGAGATGAGCATGCGCGCGGCCGATCACCAGGTGCAGATGCCGCTGGTGGTCTCGGTGGTGTCCAAGGACGCGAAGTACAAGGCCGACGGCACCGACATGGGCTTCAAGCCGGTGAAGGTGTTCAGCGCCGAGGCCGTCTCCGTGCCGGCCCAGGCGAGCTGCAAGATGCAGCGCCCGGGCTGAGCAAGAGCGATCCATGACCTCATCGCTCGAAGGCCAGCTCGCCTGGGTCACCGGCGGCGGCAGCGGCATCGGCCTGGCCGCTGCGGTCGAACTGGCGCGCGCGGGCAGCCGCGTCGTGATCTCGGGCCGCGACCCGGCCAAGCTGGAGGCGGCGCTGGCGACGGCACGCGCCGCCGGCGTGGAGGAGGGGCGCATCCGCGCGATGCCGCTGGATGTGGCCGACAAGGCATCCGTGCAGCGCGTGGCCCAGGACATCCGCGCGGCGCATGGTCCCGTGGGGATTCTGGTCAACAGCGCCGGCATCAACTTTCCGAAGCGCTACTGGGGCGAGACGGACGGCGACACCTTCGACAAGGTGGTGGCCGTCAATCTCAGCGGCGCCACCTACTGCACCCTCGCGGTCGTGCATGGCATGCGCGCGCTCGGGCGCGGCACGGTGATCAACGTGGCGTCGTTCGCCGGCTGGCACCTGACGCACCTGACCGGCCCGGCCTACACCGCCACCAAGGCCGGCATGATCGCGTTGAGCCACTCGTTCAACATCGAGGAAGGCATCCACGGACTGCGCGCCACCGCCCTGTGCCCCGGCGAAGTGGCCACGCCGATCCTCCAGTCGCGCCCCGTGGCGCCGAGTGCCGACGACATGGCGCGCATGCTGCAGGAAGAAGACCTGGGACGCACCATTCGCTTCATTGCGCAATTGCCGCCGCATGTGTGCATCAACGAGCTGGTGATCTCGCCGGTGTTCAACCGGCTCTACCTGGGCGGCAAGGAGTTCGCGCGCGGCTAGGACGGCGCGACGAGGCTCCACAGGCGCAGCGCGATGTGGATCTCCAGCGCCCGCGCCGCATGTCCCCAGTGGCCCAGCAGCTCCTCGATGGTGGCCAGCCGCTGGCGAACGGTGTTCACGTGGATGTTCAGGCGCTGCGCGGTGGTCTTGGCATTCTGGTTGCAGTCGAAGTAGCACAGCAGCGTGGACGCCAGCTGGGCACCGCGCTTGCGGTCGTGCGCAATGACGGGGCCGATGGTCGCGTCGAGGAACTGCGACAGGCTCGCCTGGTCGTGCGTCTCGAAGAGGGCGGAATACAGGGCCAGCTCGTTCTGGCCGATCACCTGGCCCTGGACGCCAAGGCGCCCGAGCACGCCCAGCGCGCGCCTGAGCGTGGCATAGAGCGCAGGGAGCTCGGCCGGCGACCCGACGGGCCGCGAGAGCACGCCGCGATGCATCGCCCCGGCATTGCGGCGCGCCCATGCGGAGACCTCCTGGCGCAGATCGAACGCCCGCGGGGCGCCGCACACGATGACCAGCACGCCATCGATCTCGTCGACCAGCGCGCGCTCCATGGAGGCCATCGCGCGGAAGTGCCGCGCCGCGTAACCGGCACCGGGACCTTCCGTTTCCACCAGCAGGAGCGCCAAGGGCTGCGAGAGGTCCAGTCCCAGTCGCTCAGCCCGGTTGACCAGCACGGCCGGCGCGTCTTGGCGCGGCGACACGAGGGTGCGCAGCAGTGCCGAGGCATTGCGGCTCTTGGCAGCTTCCATGCGCTCCTGCGAGAGCAGCACGATGCCGATGACGCTCGAACTGCGCTCGAAGGTGCGCACCGCGACCTCTTCGAGCGGCCGCTCGTGGAACAGCGCGATCGAGCCCAGCACGTCGTCGCCGCCGATCACCGGCATCACGCGGCAGCACTCGCCGTCTTCCTCGTAGGCCTGGACGGAGCGGCCCATCTGCCGGCTCAACCGAAGGGCGCTCGCGATCTCCGCGCTGCGCGGCCCATGCGGCTGGTAGCCTTGCCGGCCCCGGGCCGCCGAGGTGGTGGCCGTCCCCTGGCTGATCACCTGCGCAGCCTCGTCCAGGACGAGCAGGCTGCCGCCGAGCAGTTGCGCGACCGACTGGCACAGGGTCGACAGCGAGGCGCCGCGCGCCAGCAGCGAGGTCATCTGCTCGTGCGCGTCGGCCGCTGCCTGGATGCCGCGCAGATGCCGCTCCAGCTCGGCCCGCGCCTCGTCGGCCTTGGCGAGGGCCGCGTTCACCGCCTCGAAATCGCGAGCGTTCTTGAGAGCCACGGCGCCGTGGGTGGCGAGCGTGCACAGGATCGAAAGGCTCTGCGTGGTGTGGACGCGGTGGTAGCGATCGGCCACGAACAGCAGGCCGATGACCTCGCCCTCCCAGATCAGCGGCACCCCGACCAAAGCCGCGATGCCGTCCTCGCGGAAGATCTCGTCCAGTCCCGCGTCGTGGGTGAAGCGCGTGTCGTGCAGGTAGTCGGCCGTGGTGAAGGGCAGGTGCGTGGACATCACGATGCCCGCGACCCCGCGCCCGCGCAGCGTCACCATGTCGGACACCCGCGGCGAGATTGCGCCCTGCGCCACCAGCACCCGAAACTCGTCGCGCGCCGGATCGTGCACCGACAGCCAGGCCAGGTCGGTGCCGATCAGCTTGCGCGCCCGCGCCACGATGGCCCCGAGCAGGTTGGTGAGGTCGAGCCGGCTCGACAGCTCCTGCGCCGACTCGATCACGGCCAGCATGCCGCTCTCCCGCTGCTGCAGCAGCTCGAGCCTGTTGCGCACCGCCATGGCCATGCGCACGGCTTCGACGAGGTTGGACTTGCCGGGCAGGCTGGCGGGCAACGCCTCGACCTCGACCATGCATTGCGTGAACTCGTCCGTCGACGTGCCCTGGTGCAGCAGGCGTATCAGCTGCAAGGCGATCTGCTCGCCGCTTTCCTCTTCGGTGATGCGCATCGTGCTGTCTCGGATTCTTGTGTTGGCGGCGCCAATCCATCCACTTGGCTCGATCGGGGAGGCTAACAGACAGACGCCTGCCGCGCGCATGAGGCGCGATGACATCGGCTCGCGGCAAAAAGTGTGCGCCCTGCACATAGGGCGGCATGCACCCCGCGCGGAGACTCTGCTGCAGACATCGCGGCGCCATGGTGGCGGCCCGCGAGTGCGGAGGAACCTCATGCCCCTGTACGAATCTCTTCGGCCCGTGCCCGAACTGCGGGTGCTGGTGACCGCCGGTGCCAGCGGCATCGGCGCGTGCATCGCGCGCGCCTTCCACGAGGCGGGCTCGCGCGTGCACGTGTGCGACATCGATCGCGCATCGCTGGACCGCCTGGTCACCGAGACGCCCGGCATCACCGGCAGCATGGCCGACGTGTCGGTGGCGGCCGACGTCGATCAGGTATTCGCGGATGTGCGCGGCTGCCTGGGCGGGCTGGACGTGCTGATCAACAACGCCGGCATCGCCGGCCCCACGGGGCCCATCGAGAGCTTCGACGCGAGCAGCTGGGAGCGCACGGTCTCCGTCAACCTCAACAGCCAGTTCTACTTCGCCCGGCGCGGAGTTCCGCTGCTGAAGGAGTCGGGCGTCAATCCGGTGCTGATCACGATGAGTTCGGTCGCGGGCCGCCTCGGCTACGCATTCCGCACGCCCTATGCATCCACCAAGTGGGCCATCGT
>JAGIBP010000008.1 GCA_017744285.1 Variovorax sp. | reverse complement strand
GTCACGGCCGGCGTCGACGTCGCGGCGGCGCAGAAGCTCGCGGCCAAGGTCAAGAGCGGCGCCGGCTTCGACCTGAACGACTTCCTCTCGCAGCTTCAGCAGATGAAGCAGATGGGCGGCCTGTCCAGCATCATGGACAAGCTGCCGACGCAGCTTGCAGCCAAGGCAACCGAGGCCGACATGACCCGTGCCGAGCGCGACATCCGCCGCAAGGAAGGGATCATCAACAGCATGACGCCACTGGAGCGCCGGAAGCCCGAGCTGCTCAAGGCCACCCGCAAGCGCCGCATCGCGGCCGGCGCGGGCGTCCAGGTTCAGGAAGTCAACCGCCTGCTCAACGAGTTCGAGCAGATGCAGGGGATGATGAAGAAGATGAAGGGTGGCGGCCTCATGAAGATGATGAAGCGCATGGGCGGCATGAAGGGATTGCCAGGCATGGGTGGCGGTGGCGGCTTGCCGAGGTTCTGACTCACACACCTCGATCGGCAATAAAAAAAGCCCGCGGATGCGGGCTTTCTTGTTGGCGTCGATCCGACTCACGCAGCGCGTGCCAGTCGAACCGCATGCATCCACGCGCGGCGCAGCACGGCCGGCGAACGCGATTCTTCGGGAATCAGCAGGAAGCCACGATCGCGCAGCGAGTTGCCCAGGGCGATCTGGCTGGTCAGCACGGTCAGCGGGATCGCCAGCAGAAGCGGCAAGCCCACCGGCATCAGCCAGGTCAGCGCGCTGGCGTCGATCAGCGCCACGCCGACGGCAAGCGCTGCGATCACCAGGGTCATCGGTGCCAGTTGCCGGACGGCGATGTTCCAAGGCACGGCAGCGGCTTCCCGCGGAGGCGACTTCCAGTCGAGCTTGATGCCCGTGAGCGCCACGACCACGAAGAGCGAGTGGGCCAGCATGCGAACGGGAGCTTGCACGATCGCCAGGGCGCTTTCGAGCGCGGCGCTCTTGAGCATGCCGCCGATGCCGCCGAACTGGCGCTGCTCATTGCGCAGCACCACCGCCACGAGGCCCAGCACGCGCGGCAGGAACAGCAGGCAGAGCGTCCACACCCAGAGACCGGCCAGTTCCATCGGCATCGCGAGCCAGTGCTCGACCACGCTCGAACCGGTGAGCCACAGCGCGGTGCCCAGCGTGAGGAACGCCAGCCAGAGCGGCGCCGACGCATAGGCCATCGTGCCGGTCACGAACATCGCGCGGTGGACCGGATGCAGGCCCGGCTCCGCCATCAGGCGGGCGTTCTGCAAGTTGCCCTGGCACCAGCGGCGGTCGCGCTGCAGTTCGGCCAGCAGGTCCGGCGGTTGCTGCTCGTAGCTGCCGACCAGGTCGGCCACCAGCCACACGTGATAGCCGGCGCGGCGCATCAGCGCGGCCTCGACGAAGTCGTGCGACATGATGCCGCCGGACATGCCGCCCTTGCCACGGATGGGCGCGAGCGCGCAGTGTTCCATGAAGGGCTCGACGCGGATGATCGCGTTGTGACCCCAGTAGTGCGATTCGCCGAGCTGCCAGAACTGCATGCCGAGCGTGAACAGGCGGCCCGTCATGCGCGAGGCGAACTGCTGGGCGCGGGCGTGCAGCGTGACGTGGCCGATGGCCTGCGTGGCGGTCTGGATGATGCCGGCCGTGGGGTTGGCTTCCATCAGCTTGACCATCGAGGTCAGGCAGTCGCCGCTCATGACGCTGTCGGCGTCGAGCACGACCATGTAGCGGTAGTCCTTGCCCCAGCGGCGGCAGAAATCGGCCACGTTGCCGGCCTTGCGGTGCGTGCGGCGCTTGCGCAGGCGGTAGTAGACCTCGACCTGCGGCTGGTTCGGGCTGTCGGCCAGCGCGGCGCGCAGGTCTTCCCAGGCCTGGCGCTCGGCGGCGGCGACTTCGGGCGTGTAGCTGTCGGACAGCACGAACACGTCGAACTGCTTCGCGTGGCCGGTCGCGGCCACCGATTCGCAGGTGGCGCGCAGGCCGGCGAACACGGTCGCCACGTCCTCGTTGCAGATCGGCATGATGATCGCCGTCCGCGCATCGGGGTTCATCGGGTGGTTCGCCACCTGCTTGGCCGACAGCGCGTGCCTGTCACCGAACACCGAGACGTAGAAGCCCATCAGCGCGGTCACGAAGCCGGTCACGACCCAGCCCGAGAGCACGCCGTAGAGGGCGATCTGGCTGTATTCGAGCCAGAGGTTGTCGTAGTCGGGCTGCACGCGCGCGAACAGCGTCGAGGCGATGGTGGTGCTCAGCACCGCGAGAGCCAGGAACGCGAAGCGGCGCTGCGCCGCGGCGCGCTGCCACGGCTGCCGGGGGGGCCGGCCGGCCTGCTTGCGCTCGGAAGCGGCGGCTTGGGCCGCCTGGCCGATGCCCAGCTTGACCAGCAGCGCGGTGCCGATGCTGTTCCAGAAGCCACGCCACGGGCGCGGCACCATGGAGCCGCGGTTGATCGGGGGCGCCGTCACCGAGTTGGGATGGCGCTCTTCGCGCAGAAGGCCGCGGCGCGAGAAGTCGCTGTCCGCCAGGACCTTCAGTTGGGAGAATTCGTTGGGCTTCATTCGCGACTCACCACCGTTGCTTCTGGGCGGGGGGCGTGTCGCCGATGGCCGGAAAACGCTTGAACACGCAGTCCGGTGCGATGCCGCTGGATGCCTCGAGAGCTGCCAGCGAAGATCCCGCCGCGCGGGGGCGCGAGAGGGAAAACTGCTTTTGACGCAGGCCATCGCGCTGCGGACGCAGTGCGAAAGAGGGGCTGGATTGAGCTGTCATGGCCTTACAGGGGCAAACCCCGTGCCAGCTCGGAAATCCTCTTTCAGATCAACGGCTTAGGGGGATTTTTCGGCATTCGAGCGGCCGAAATCGCCTGCAACCCCCGTGAATCCCCGGATTTTGTCGCCAAAGCCCGACAAGTCCCCACGCCTGACTTTAAAAATCCAATGAAATCAACAACTTGAGTGTGTCGCTGGTCGGCGACCTGACTCAGGGCCCCGGCGACGCACCCTCGGCCTTGAAGTGGCCCGGCGTCAGCTCGTGCTTTTGCAGCAGGCGGTAGAACTCGGTCCGGTTGCGATCGGCCAGGCGCGCGGCGTCGGCGACGTTCCCATCGGTCAGCTTGAGCAGGCCGACCAGGTACTCGCGCTCGAACCGTTGCTTGGCCTCGGCGTAGGTGAGCACCTCCACACTGGGAACCCGAAGCGCACGCTGCACCAGCGCGAGCGGAATCAACGGCGAGCTCGACAGTGCGCAGACCTGCTCGACCACGTTGAAGAGCTGCCGCACGTTCCCGGGCCAGGACGCGGTGGTCAGCGCCTTGAGCGCTTCGGGCGCGAAGCCCGACAGCCGCTTGCCGTACTTGGCCGACAGCCGCTGCAGGAAGTGGTTGGCGAGCAGCGGAATGTCCTCGCGCCGCGCCGAAAGCGGCGGAAGGCTCAGTGTCACGACATTGAGGCGGTAGTACAGGTCTTCGCGGAACTGTCCCGTTTCCATGGCCGCGTCGAGGTCGCGGTGCGTGGCCGAGATGATCCGCACGTCGACCGCGATCGACTGGCTCGACCCCACGGGCCGCACCGCCCGCTCCTGCAGCACGCGCAGCAGCTTGACCTGCAGGGCGGGCGGCATGTCGCCGATCTCGTCGAGCAGCAGCGTGCCGCCGTCGGCCTGCTGGAACAGGCCCTTGTGGTTCGCCACCGCGTCGGTGAATGCGCCCTTCACGTGGCCGAACAGCTCGGATTCGAGCAGCGCCTCGGGGATGGCGCCGCAATTGACCGCCACGAAGGGCTTGCCGGCCCGGGCGCTCGCGCGGTGGATGGCGCGCGCGAGCAGTTCCTTGCCGGCGCCGCTGTCGCCGCGCAGCAGCACGCTGGCGTCGGACTGGGCCACCATGCGCGCTTCGGCCAGCAGCTCGGCCATGCGGTTGCTGCGGCTCACGATCTCGGCGCGCCAGCTTTCGTCGCCGCCCTTGCCGGGAACCTGGGCCGGGGCCCCCAGCGCGAGCGCCTGCGAGATCTTGTCGAGCAGTTCGCGGCCTTCGTAGGGCTTGGTGAGGTAGGAGAAGACGCCGCGCGAGGTGGCCTCGACCGCGTCGGGAATGGTTCCGTGCGCGGTCAGCAGGATCACGGGCAGGGTCGGGTGGCGCTTGCGGATCTCGTCGAAGAGCGCGAGCCCGTCGCGGCCCGGCAGGCGCACGTCGCTGAGCACGAGCTGCGGGTGTTCGATCTCCAGTTGCGTGAGCGCCGACTCGGCGGAGGTCACGGCCGTGACCTGGTAGCCGGCGGCCGTCAGGCGCATCGACAGGAGCCGGAGCATGTCCGGATCGTCGTCGACCACCAGGAGCCGGGCGCCGCGCGATCCGTCGCCGATCCCGGAGACGGATGGCTGCGGGGAGGAAGGCGGTGCCGATGGATTCACTGTGCGGGTTTCGGATGAGCGGCCGGCGCGGCCGGCGGGTTGGTGGGGCGCGCGAAGCTGCGTTCGATGGCACGCAGCGCTTCGATGCGGTCGTTGAGCTGGTCGATCCGGCGCTGTGCGTCGCGCAGCGCCTGCACCTGCTTGTCTCGATCCTCTTCGACCCGCCGTTGTTCCGCAAAGCGCGCCGAAAGCGTGCGCGCGAGCGGCTGCAGGGGCTGGGCGTCCGCCGTCGGGTTCGTGATCACCTTCTGCAGCAGGCCCTGCGCGCGCACGAGATCGGCCGGGTTGCGCGTCTGCGCGAGCGCCAGCGCGGTCTGCATCTGCGTGGTCGGCGTCTCCGGCAGTTCGCCGAGGCGGGCGATCTCGCTGCCGAGTTCAGGCGGGCCCAGCGGCCGGATCTTGTCGGCGTAGGCCAGCATGGCACCCACCGGGCCCTGCGTGAGCTGCGAGAAGATACCGCCCGGCTGGGTGGCCGGCGCGATGGGCTCGGCTTCCACGGGCGTGACGGCGGGGGGCGGCGGCGGCAGGACCGGCACCACAGGCTCCGGCGGCGGCTTGCGCGGCGGCGCGGTGCAGCCTGCCAGCAGCACCGGCACGACGAGCGCCATGGCAATGGCGGACCTGCTGAAGATCGAAAGACACATGGATCGGAAAGTGGGAAAGGTCTGGCGGCCGGGCTCAGGCGGTACGCGGCAGTTCGATACGGAAGCGCGCGCCTGGTCCCTCCGGCAGCAGCGCGATGCGGCCGCCATGGGCTGCAATGTACTCCTGCACGATCGATAGGCCGATACCCGTTCCCTTCACCGAATGCTGGGGCTGTCGCTCGCCGCGGTAGAAGGGCTCGAAGATGCGGTCGCGGTCGCCCTCGGACACGCCCGGTCCGGCATCGCTGATCTCGATGGCGGCCGTGTCGGCGGTGCCCGAGACCGCCATGGTGATGGTGCCGCCGCGCGCCGAGAAGCGGATCGCGTTCGACAGCAGATTGGCCAGCGCGGTGCCGAGCTTCACGCGGTCGACGACCACGGAGATCGGCTCGCCCTCCGCGCGCACCGTGAGGCCCTGGGCCTGCCACTGCAGGCGCTGGGCCTCGATCTGTTCTTCGATGAGCGGCAGCAGCGGGGTGCGCTCGCGGCGCAGCTCGCGCGCCTCGAAGGCGGCCGCGTTGAAGCGCAGCAGCGCTTCGATCTGCCCCTGCAGCGCGACCGTGTTCTGCTGCAGGATCTGCGTGACCTCGCGCTGCGCGGGGTTCAGCGCGCCGGTCACGCCGTCCTCCAGCAGCGAGACGCCTTCGCGCAGCGCGGCCAGCGGGGTCTTGAGCTCGTGCGAGACGTGGCGCAGGAAGCGTGCCTTGTCGGCATCGAGCTCGGTGAGCCGCAGCCGCAGCCATTCGAGCTGCTGCGAAACGCGCCGCACGTCCGAGGGGCCGTGGATGTCGATCGGCTCGTCGAGCCGGTTCTCGCCGAGGCCGACGATCGCGCGCTGCAGCCGCTTGAACGGCCGCGCCAGCCACACGCCGAAGGCCAGCGCGAGCGAGACCGCCAGGAGGCTCGCCGCCACCACCAGCCGCATGAGCCGGATGCGGGCGGTCTCGATGCGCTCGGCCAGCGCGTTGTTCCGCGTCTCGATGAGGAACTGGGCCTGCTGGGCGATGTTGGTGTTGAGCGCATCGAGGTCGCGGAATTGCATCGCCATGGAGCTCTCGCGCGCGAGCGCCGTTTCGGAGGCGCCGCTCATCAGGCCCTGGATGACTTCCATCTGCTGGCGCCACTTGTCGGGGCCGTCGCTGCTCAGGCCGTTCGCGGTGAGGCGGTCCAGCACCTGCCTGGCATCGCGCGTGGCGTCGTCGAAGCGGCGCCGCAGCACCGCGTCGTTGAGCACCAGCGACTGCCGGCCCGCGCGTTCCATCGCGGCGGTGCGCTCGGCCAGCGACTGGGCCGCGCCCGACAGCGTGAGCGCGCGTGCCGCGGCGTCGCGGCTCTCGGTCATGAGCAGGTCGTACTGGAACACGGCGCGCAGCGCCACGCCCACCAGCAGCGCGGTGATGAGCAGGAACGCGAAGAGCAGCAGTTGCTGGAACGAGACGCGCCCGGACATCGGCTTGGCCATCAGGCGGCCGGTGCCGGCTGCGCGGCCCTCGTGGATTCGGTGGTCGGCACCTCGCCTCGCAGCGTGTAGGCGAGCGACTGCGTGATGCGCAGGTCGATCATCTGGCCGACGAGCCGCGCATCGCCCTCGAAGTTGACGACGCGGTTGCACTCGGTGCGGCCCATGAGTTCGCTCGCGTTCTTGCGCGAGGCGCCTTCGACCAGCACCCGCTGCACCGTGCCGACGCGCTCGGCGCCGAAGCGCTTGACGTTGCCGTCGATCACGGCCTGAAGCTCTTGCAGCCGCGCGAGCTTGACGCTGTGCGGCGTCTCGTCGTGCAGCGCCGCGGCGGGCGTGCCGGGACGCGGGCTGAAGATGAAGCTGAAGCTGGCGTCGAAGTCGAGGTCGCGGATGAGCTTCATCATCTTCGCGAAGTCCTCGTCGGTCTCGCCCGGGAAGCCGACGATGAAGTCGCTGCTGAGCGCAAGCTGAGGCCGGATGGCGCGCAGCTTGCGCACCGTGCTCTTGTATTCCATCGCGGTGTAGCCGCGCTTCATCGCCATCAGGATGCGGTCGCTGCCGTGCTGCACCGGCAGGTGCAGGTGGCTCACGAGCTGCGGCACGCGGGCGTAGGTCTCGATCAGCCGCGGCGTGAATTCGTTCGGGTGGCTCGTGGTGTAGCGAATGCGCTCGATGCCGGGGATCTCTGCGACGTACTCGATCAGCGTCGCGAAGTCGGCGATCTCGGCGGTGTCGCCCATCTGACCGCGGTAGGCGTTCACGTTCTGGCCCAGCAGCGTGACCTCGCGCACGCCCTGGTCGGCCAGGCCGGCGATCTCGACCAGCACGTCGTCCAGCGGGCGGTTCACTTCTTCGCCGCGCGTGTAGGGCACCACGCAGTAGCTGCAGTACTTGGAGCAGCCTTCCATGATCGACACGAAGGCCGACGCGCCTTCCACCCGCGCGGGCGGAAGGTTGTCGAACTTCTCGATCTCGGGGAAGCTGATGTCCACCTGCGGGCGGCCTTCGCGGCTGCGCTGGCTCAGCATCTCGGGCAGGCGGTGCAGCGTCTGCGGGCCGAACACCACGTCGACGTAGGGCGCCCGCGCGATGATCGCCTCGCCCTCCTGGCTCGCGACGCAGCCGCCGACGCCGATCTTCACGCCCTTGGCCTTGAGGTGCTTCACGCGGCCGAGGTCGGAGAACACCTTCTCCTGCGCCTTCTCGCGCACCGAGCAGGTGTTGAAGAGGATCAGGTCGGCCTCGTCCACGTTGGTGGTGGGCTCGTAGCCCTCGGCGGCGCGCAGCACGTCGGCCATCTTGTCCGAGTCGTACTCGTTCATCTGGCAGCCGAAGGTCTTGATGAAAACTTTGCGGGTCATGGGATCTCCCGGTGGGTGCGGGTCTGCGAGGTTCTGAAAATGGCGCGGCCGCCGCGGTGCGATGCGCGGCGGCGTCGGCCCCGTGGGCGACGGGGCTACTGGCCGTAGCGGGGGAGCTGGTCGAACGGCGTCTTGCCGTCGTCGCGCGGACCGTTGTCCGAGGCCACGAACGGCCAGAAGTTCAAGAGCGGCTTGTCGGCGGAGGCGCGCTTGGTCGCGGCTTCCCCGGGCGTGAGGATCCAGACCTCGCGCACCAGGCCGGCGGCGTCGCGCGTGTAGTTGACCAGGAGGTTCTGGCCGGTGATCGAGGCCGGCATCACGAGCATGCGCGTGGCGCTCATGATGCGCGCGCCCGGCGACAGGCGCTCGGCCTTGCCGTCGAGCTGGATCTCGGGGTAGTTCACCACCATGAACTGGCCGCGCAGCGTGCCGGCGGGGAAGTTGCGCCCGCCGTTGGCGGCTTCGTTCTGGGTGTCCGGGATGATCGCGGTCTGCGCCGCGGCGGAAGCGACCACGGCGCACAGGGCGGCCGACAGGAGCGCGTTCAGGAAGGTCTTGCAGCGGTTCATGGGGTTCATCCAGAGGCTGGGGACCGGCGATTTTAGCGGCCGCCCCCGATGGATCCCGCGCGGCGGCGTGCGGTTGTGCATGGCCGCTTTACTTATCTTTACGGAAGCCGGGGGCTCTTTCGGTTGCGCACTGATCCAATAGGCGCCGCCGGAATTCCCCGTGGAACGGATTGCCCTAGTGCGAGTCCCATTCCGGCCTCCCGTGCTTCGATCCATGATGGATACCCCATGAAGAAAAAACTCGTACTCGCCCTTTCCGGGGTGTTGGTCGCGGCCGCCGCAGGCGCCTGGTGGTGGACCGGCACCCATGCCGACCAGAAGGCGCAATCCGCCGCCGCAGCCGGTGGCAAGGGCGCCAATGGCGCCGGGGCGCCCGCGCTCGTGTCGCTCGCGGTCGCCAAGCGGCAGAGCGTGCCCGTCACCGTGCAGGTCAACGGCAATGTGGTGTCGCTCAACAGTGTCGACCTGCGGCCGCAGGTGACCAACACGGTGCGGGAGGTGCACGTCAAGGAAGGCCAGTTCGTCAAGGCCGGCCAGTTGCTGTTCACGCTCGACGATCGGCCCGACCAGGCCAACCTCGCCAAGGCGCGCGCGCAGCAGAAGAAGGACGAGGCGATGCTGGCCGACCTGGAGCGCCAGTACAGGCGCAACCAGGAACTGGTGGCGCAGAACTTCATCGCCAGGAGCGCGATGGACGCGACCCTCTCGCAGCTCGAGGCGCAGCGCGCCGCGGTGGCGGCCGATCGCGCGGCGGTGCAGGCCGCCGAAGTGGCGCTGGGCTATGCCACGCTGCGCGCGCCCATCGCCGGGCGCATCGGCGCGGTCAACATCTATCCGGGCACGCTGGTGCAGCCGACGCTGTCGCTGGTCACGATCACGCAGCTCGACCCGATCGCGGTGAGCTTCCCCGTGCCCGAGGGCAAGCTGCAGGACCTGCTGGCCGCCGCCCGCGCGCACACGCCGGTCGAGGCGGTGGTGCCCGGGCGCAAGGAAACGCTCAAGGGCCAGCTCAACTTCGTCGACAACACGGTCGATCCGCTGATCGGCACGGTGCGCGCCAAAGCCGTGTTCGAGAACGGCGACCAGAGCCTGTGGCCCGGCCAGTTCGTCGAGACGCGCGTCACGGTGCGCACCATCGCGGACGCGACGGTGGTGCCGGCCTCGGCGCTGATGATGCTGGCCGACGGGGCGTCGGTCTACGTGGTCGATGCCGAGAAGAAGGCGTCGCGCCGCAAGGTGGACACGGTCCACACCTTCGGCACGCAGGTCGTGGTGCGCGGCGTCGAGGCGGGCGAGCAGGTGGTCATCGAAGGCAAGCAGAACGTGCGGCCCGGCGGCAAGGTGCGCCTCGAAGGCAACGGCGCCCCGCCGCGCACCGATGGGCAGGCGCCCGGGCCCGGCAGCGCCGCCTCGGTCGCGCCGACCAATGCCAGCCTGGTCCCGGAGCGGGAGCGCACATGAACATCTCCGAGCTGTGCATCCGTCGTCCCGCGATGACGGTGCTGCTCTCCGCCGCCGTGGTGGTGGTCGGCATCTTCGCGTACTTCCAGATCCCGGTCGCCGCGCTGCCGAGCTACAACACGCCGGTCATCAACGTGAACGCCCAGTTGCCGGGCGCGAGCCCGGAGACGATGGCCTCCTCGGTGGCGCTGCCGCTCGAGAAACAGTTCTCCACGATCCCCGGGCTGCAGACGATCAGCTCGGTCAACACGCAGGGCACCTCCTCGGTCACGCTCGAATTCGTGAGTTCGCGCGACATCGACGCGGCCGCGGTCGACGTGCAGGCCGCGCTGCTTCGCGCGCAGCGGCAACTGCCGCAGGAACTCACGCAGCTGCCTTCGTACCGCAAGGTGAATCCGGCGGATGCCCCGGTGCTGTTCATCGCGATGACCTCGGATTCGATGACGCCGTCCGAGCTCAACGACTACGCCGAGAACCTCGTCTCGCCCACGCTCTCGACCATCGACGGCGTGGCGCAGGTGGTGGTCTATGGCCAGAAGCGCTTCGCGGTGCGCATCAAGGCCGACGCCGACCTGCTCAACGCGCGCAACATCACGCTCGACGAGCTCGCCAATGCGGTGCGGCTGGCCAACGCCAATACGCCGGTGGGCGTGCTCGACGGGCCGCGCCAGACGCTCACCATCCAGGCCAACGAGCAGCTGCTG
This sequence comes from Variovorax sp., assembly GCA_017744285.1. Classification (GTDB taxonomy): domain Bacteria; phylum Pseudomonadota; class Gammaproteobacteria; order Burkholderiales; family Burkholderiaceae_C; genus Variovorax. The sequence continues at coordinate 180,867 of JAGIBP010000008.1, read as the reverse complement.
AAGGCGGCCGACTTCGCCAAGGTGATCGTCGGCCAGCGCAACGGGGCGCCGGTACGGCTCGACGAGGTCGCGACCATCGAGGACAGCTTCGAGTCAGTCAAGACCGGCAGCGCCTACAACGGGAAGGCCTCGATCTCGCTGGCCGTGCAGCGGCAGCCCAACGCCAACACGGTGCAGGTGGTCGACGCGGTGCGCGCGCTGATGCCGCGCTTCCGCGAGGAGCTGCCGCAGTCGGTGGAGATCAGCGTGCTCAACGACCGCTCGCTCTCCATCCGCGAGGCGGTGCATGACGTGCAGCTCACGCTCCTGGGCACCATCTTGCTGGTGGTGCTGGTGATCTTCCTCTTCCTGCACCGGCTGGTCGCGACGCTGATCCCGGCGCTCACGATCCCGATCTCGCTGATCGGCGCGGTCGCGCTGCTCTACGCCTTCGGCTACAGCCTCGACAACGTCTCGCTGCTCGGCATCACGCTGGCGGTGGGCCTGGTGGTGGACGACGCGATCGTGGTGCTCGAGAACATCATGCGCTACGTCGAGAAGGGCATGGAGCCCTTCGCGGCGGCGCTGCGCGGCGCGCGCGAGGTGGGCTTCACCATCATCTCGATCTCGATCTCGCTGGTGGCGGTGTTCATCCCGATCTTCTTCATGCCGGGCGTGATCGGCCTGCTGTTCCACGAGTTCGCGGTGGTCGTCGGCCTCGCGGTGATGGTCTCGGCCGTGGTCTCGCTCACGCTGGTGCCCATGCTCGCGAGCCGGCTGCTCAAGCACGTGCCGCGCAAGGAAGGTGCGCTCGACCACGAAGAGGAACACCCCGAGCCCGGCACCGCCATCGGCCGCGCCTTCGAGCGCGGCTACCGCTGGGTGCATGGCAGCTACATGCGCACGCTCGACTGGACGCTCGGCCATCGCAAGGTGATGCTGCTCGTCGCCGCGGGCACCTTCGCGCTGACCGCGTGGATGTTCATCACCATCCCGAAGGGCTTCTTCCCCGAGGAAGACATCGGCCAGATCCAGGTCACGACCGAGGCGGCCGAGGACATCTCCTTTCCGGCGATGAAGGCGCTGCAGGAGCGCGTCTCGGACGCGATCATGGCCGACCCGAGCGTCGACTACGTCAACTCCTTCATCGGTGTCGGCGGCCCCACGGCGACGCAGAACTCGGGGCGCCTGTTCGTCGTGCTCAAGCCGCGCAGCGAGCGTCCGCGCATGCCGCAGGTGCTCGAATCGCTGCGCAAGCGCTTCCGCGAGATCCCGGGCGTGGCGGTGTACATGCAGCCGATCCAGAACCTGCGCCTGGGCGGCCGCCAGAGCAAGGCGCGCTTCCAGTACACGCTGCAGAGCGTCAGCGCGGGCGCCATGAACGTCTGGTCCGAGAAGCTCATGGAGCGCATGCGCGCCGACCCGATCTTCCGCGACGTCACCAGCGATTCGCAGAACCGCGGCCTGCAGGCCACGCTGGAGATCGATCGCGACAAGGCCGGCGTGCTCGGCGTCGCGGTGGGCGATCTGCGCACCGCGCTCTACAACGCCTACGGCGACCGCCAGATCGGCAGCATCTACGGCGCGAGCAACACCTACCAGGTGATCCTCTCGGCGGCCGACAGCGACCGGCAGTTCGAGGAAGACATGGCGCGCCTGTCGGTGCGCAACAAGGCGGGCCAGCTGGTGCCGCTGTCGGCCTTCTCGACGGTCAAGCGCACGGTGGGGCCGACCTCGGTCAACCACCAGGGGCAGCTGCAGGCGGTCACGGTGTCGTTCAACCTCGCGCCGGACGTGCCGCTCGGCGACGCCACCACCAAGATCGACCGCTTCAAGGAAGAGCTGAAGATGCCGGCGTCGATCATCACCAGCTACGGCGGCGATGCGGCGGTGTTCCAGAGCTCGCAGTCGAGCCAGGCGGTGCTGCTGGTGCTCGCGGTGCTGGTGATCTACGTGCTGCTGGGCGTGCTGTACGAGAGCTACATCCACCCGATCACCATCCTCGCGGGCCTGCCCTCGGCGGCGGTGGGGGCGCTGATCTCGCTCAAGCTCTTCGGCTTCGACCTGACGCTGATCGCGACCATCGGCATCCTGCTTCTGATCGGCATCGTCAAGAAGAACGCGATCATGATGATCGACTTCGCGCTGGAGGCGCAGCGCACCGAGGGCATGAAGCCGGTGGACGCGATCCGGGAGGCTTGCCGCCTGCGCTTCCGCCCGATCCTGATGACCACGCTGGCCGCGATGATGGGCGCGCTGCCCCTCGCGCTGGGCCTGGGCGCCGGCGCCGAGCTGCGTCAGCCGCTGGGTGTTGCGGTGGTGGGCGGGCTGATCTTCTCGCAGGTGATCACGCTCTACATCACGCCCGCGATCTACCTCGCGCTCGATCGCTACAGCGGCAGCGGGCCGCTGCAGGAGCTGCCCGGCGAGGAGCTCCCGCAGCCGCACGCGACCGGCGCGGCGGGCTGAGGAAAACGGCCGGCCGGGCCGGCCGTGCGCGGTCAGGCCACGGCGTCGCGTTCCAGGGCCAGCGTGCCGTGGAAGGCGCTGCTGCCGAGCCCGTCCGGGCGCCTGGCGGCGGCGGAGTAGGGGTTCTGCGGCGCCTCGTGGTGCGCGACGCGCAGCACCCAGTCCGACGCGATGCCCAGGAAGGTCTCCTGCGAGGCGAGCGAGGTCAGGTTGTGGTCGAGCGCGGGATCGAAGACGTACTCGATGTGCTTGGCGAACGGCTCGTTCACGAAGGGGCCGAGCTGGTCGCGGTTCCTGTCCGTCACGTGCATGGTGCCGCTGTAGAGGAACAGCATCGCCACGTTGCGCTCCACCGTCTGGATCATCGCGCGGCGGAAGTTCGCGGCCATGACCGCCGGCGTGTCGGGCTCGAACATGTCGGTCGACAGGGCGGCCGCGGCCTTCGCCGACACCTGGCGATGGAGCCAGCGCGCGGTCTTCTGGATCATCGCGGGGTTGGTTGCCGCGGCAAGCGCGCGGCGGAAGGTGCGCTCCCACAGCGCACGGCGCCCCGGGAATGCGTAGCCGTCGAACATCAGCACGCCGATCACCCGCGCATCGGCAGCGGCCAGCGCCAGGCCGTTGGCGGCGCCCGAGCACAGCCCGATCACCACGAACTGGCGCACGCCGTGCAGCGTGCCCATGAGGTTCATGGCGCCTTGCATGTCCATCACGGCCTGCGTGCGGAAGTGCTCGGAGCCGCTGGCCGCGCGGCTGTCGCCCAGGCCCGCGAGGTCCATGCGAAGCGTGCTGATCCCCAGCGTGGCCAGCCGGCGCGCCAGCTTCACGTTGATGCGGCGCGGGCCGATCCGGTGGGTGGCGCCCATGTTGAGCAGGAGGCAGCCGACCGGTTCCACCGGGCCTTCGCCGGGCGTCGTGACGATGCCGATCAGCGAGCCGTCGGGTCCGAACTGGACGGGAGTTTCCTTCGAATCAGTCATGTGCTTCTGCCAGGAGTCGTTGCAGTGCTTCGGCGGGGACCATTGCGTTGTTGGGTTGTGGATCCGACGTCCAGATCAGCGGATGCTGGAACGACGACAGCGTGACCGGCATGCGGCGTTCGGATTCCGCGCGCGCCCACGCCTGGGCCGCATTGTCCTCGGGATCCGCGAGCACCGTGGTCTGGTGCAGGGCGGTGAGCTGGAGCGCCTTCGGCGACAGCGCGCGCACCTGCTGCCGCAGCACGGGCGAGATGCCGAAGCCGAGCAGTTCGTCGGTGAAGGCGTCGCTGTCCTTGGCGAGCCGGCGGCGCCAGGCCGGGTCCGGCACGCAGAAGGAACGTTCGAGCGCATCGACGTGGCTGGCGCGCAATTCGTCGATGTAGCGCGCGCCGTCGACGATCGGGTCCCACAGGATCAGCCGCGCCGGATCGCAGATGCCGCTCTTGGCCGCGAGCACCGCCACCGAGGCGCCCAGGCGCGCGCCGAGCCAGAGGATGCGGCGGGCGCCGACGCGGCGGCGCAGTTCCTCGTGCGCGGTGCACACGTCGCGGCGCCAGCCCTGCAGCTCGCCGTCGGTGTCGTCGCCCGGCGAATCGCCGGTGCCGTGGTAGTCGAAGCGCAGCACCGCGGTGCCCGCTCGCGCGAGCCGGTCGGAGAGCACGCGGAACAGCCGGTGGGCCCGGATCGCTTCCTGGCCGACCGGCATGCAGATCAGCACCGCGAGGTTGCCGTCGCGCTCGGGCGCGTGAAAAAGCCCGAACAGCTGGCGGGACGGGGGGCCGAAGAGCAGGGGGGTCATGCGTGCAACTCGCTTTCGTGGGTGGGGCGCGCCGCCGTCGCGCAGGCTCGGAGCGCTCGCGCCATCGCGCACACCACATCGTCGCCACCGTCGAAGGATAAGACTTCGACGCGTGCCGTGCCGTGGTCCACGGGGATCTGGACGTCGCGCGCGCGTGTGTCGACGCCGGCCTCGAAGCTGCGCGTATCGACGCCGAGCCCCAGGCCGACGGCCTTGAGGCAGGCTTCCTTGCGCGTCCAGCAGGTGAGGAAGGCGCGATCGCGCAGCGCGGGGGGCACGGCCGCCAGCGCACGCTGCTCGGCGGCCGTGAAATAGGAGGCGGCCATCGCCTCGGCATCGGGCATCGGGCGCAGCACCTCGACGTCGATGCCGATGTCGGCCGCGCCGGTGCCGATCGCGATCAGGGCGACCGAATGGCTGTGGCTGAGGTTGAAGGGAACGCCGGCCGGGCGCACCAGGGCCGGCTTGCCGCTGGCGCCGGCCACGAATTCGAGCCGGGAGGCCTCGATCGCCGTGTGCGCCGCAAGCACCTGCCGCAGCGCGACATGCGCCGCGACGAAACGCTCGCGGTCACGCGCGAAGACGAACCGCGCCGCGCGATCCCGCTCGGCCTGCGACAGGCAGTCGGTGTCGGCCGGCGCTGCATCGAGATCGATCCGCCACACACGCGCCACGCCGAGGTCCACGGCACCCGTGGAGCCGGCCGGCGGCGCTGGGCGAGGCTTCATCGACGTCCCCAACCGGAGAACACGCGGCCGAGGAGCCCGCGCTTGGCGTCCTTGACCGCGCCCGGTTCGACCGGCTCGATGGCGGTGCCGGCCGCGGCCGACGACAGCTGCGCCAGCGTTTCGTACACATAGCGGCGCGGCTCGACGCGGAAGCCCATGACCTGCTCGGCCTGCTGGATCACGCGCATGGCCAGCAGCGAGTCGCCGCCGAGGTCGAAGAAGGTCTCGTCGGGACGGATGTCGTTCACGTCGATGCTGAGCGCGCTGGCCCAGATCTGTGCCAGCCGGGCCTGCTCCGGCTGCAGCAGCGCCTGTTGCGGCCCGGCGGCGGCCGCGAGCGGCGCGGGCGCGGGTGCGGCTTCGGCGACCGGCGCGGGCGCGTCGATGGCCGACAGGCGCTGCAGGTAGACCGCGCTTTCGGAGCCCTGCGGCGCCACGAGCGCCTCGAGGGTCGCGTCGGGCTGGTCGACCACGCGGCGCAGCAACTCGATGTAGCGCGTCTTGAAGGCGGCGCCGGTTTCCGGGGTGTAGATGTCGGCGTTGTAGATCACCGCGCCTTCCATCACGCTGGCCTTGTCCATCAGCCAGAGGCCGAGGTCGTCCGTCGCGCCATGCTGCACCAGGTGCACCTGGCGGTCCACGAGGCCGCCGACTTCCTTCTCGCGCTCGCGCGCATCCTGGAACGAGAACAGCGCCTGGTACAGGCCCACGCCCTGCGCGCGCTCGGCGAACTCGGGCTCGCGCGCGAGCCGCTCGAACGGGATCTGCTGGTGATCCATCACCGAGATGAGTTCCTGCCTCACGTACTGCATGAACTCGCCGAAGCGCAGCGTGCCGTCGACCTGGAAGGGCAGCGCCAGAAGGTTGTTGAAGAAGCCCATCACAGGCTCCAGCTCGGGCGCCTCGCGGTTGCGCACCGGCGTCGCGATGACGAGCGACGGCGTGCCGATCACGCTGCTCATCATCAGCACGTAGACGCCGAGCGTCAGCATGTTGAGCGTCATCTCGTAGCGCTGGCCGAGCTGGCGCAGGCCTTCGGTGAGCTCGCGGTCGATGCTGAGCCAGTGCGATCCGCCGCGGCCGCTCATGCCGGCGGTGCGCGGCATGTCGGTGCGCGGCGCCTTGGCGGGCGGCGCCTTGGCGAAGCGCTCCTTCCAGTAGCGCAGCTGCACCAGCGCGGCCGGCGACTCGAGCCAGCGCGTGTACCAGTCGGCATAGTCGCCGTGTGTCACCGCCAGCGGCGGCAGGCCGTGCGATTCGCCGCGCACCAGCGCGCCATAGATCGTCGCCAGCTCGTGCTGGAGGATGTCGAACGACCAGCCGTCCCACACCAGGTGGTGCGGCACGAAGACGAAGACGTGATCGTCCGCGGCCAGCCGGAACAGCGTCGCGTGGAAGAGCGGGGCCTCGTGGATCGCGAACGGACGGTCCGCCAGCTCGCGCATCTGCTCGTTGAGGGCGCCGGCGCGCTCGCCTTCGGGCAGCGCGCTCAGGTCGACGACCGGCAGCTCGTAGGCGAGCTTGTCGGCGATCAGCGCCGCCGGCTCGCCGGTCGCGGGATCGATGCCGAACGAGGTGCGCAAGGCCGGCTGGCGCTCGATGATGATGGCGAGCGCGGCCTTGAACTTCGCGACGTCCATCGCGCCGCCGAGGCGGTGCGCCGAGGGCGCGTTGTACGTCGAGCGATCGGGGTACATCTCCTCGAGGAAGCGGATGCGCTCCTGCATCGGCGTGAGCGGCGCGATGCGGCGGCCCGGCAGGGCCTTGATGGCCTCGGCGCGCGGCGCGCCGCCCTGGCCCAGCGCCTGGATCGCGATCGCGAGGCGCTCGGCGGTGGGCGCCTCGAACAGCGCGCGCAGCGGCACCGTCAGGTCGAACTCGCGGCTGAGCAGCGTGGCAAGCCGCGCCGCCAGCAGCGAATGGCCGCCAAGCGCGAAGAAGTCGTCGTGGATGCCCAGGCCCGGCAGGTTGAGCACGCGCTCCATGTGCTCGAGAACGGCCTTCTCGTGCGCGTTGCGCGGGGCCACGCGCTCGGCCGCCGCTTCGCGCACCGCGCTCGGCTTCGGCAGCGCCTTGCGGTCGACCTTGCCGTTGGGCAGGAAGGGGATCGCGTCCAGCGTCACCACGTGCTGCGGCACCATGTACTGCGGCAGCCGTTCGCGCAGGCGGCGGTCCAGCACGTGCAGGTCGATGCTCGCGCCCGGGGCCGCGCTGACGTAGGCCACCAGCCGCACGTCGCCCGGCTGGTCCTCGCGCGTGATGACCACGCTGTTGCCGACGCCGGGCGCCTCGTTGCAGGCGGCCTCGATCTCGCCGAGCTCGATGCGGTAGCCGCGCACCTTGACCTGGAAGTCGAAGCGGCCCATGTGTTCGAGCAGGCCGTCGTTGCCCCAGCGGCCGCGGTCACCGGTGCGATACAGACGCGAACCGGCGGGGCCGTAGGGATCGGGGATGAAGCGCTCGCCCGTGAGCTCCGGCCGGTCGAGGTAGCCCAGCGCGACGCCCTCGCCGCCGATCACGATCTCGCCCGGCACGCCAATGGGGCAGCGCTGGCCGTTGGCGTCGAGCACCCACACCGTGGTGTTGGCGATCGGCTGGCCGATGGAGACGCCGCGCTGCGCGACCCGCGCGGGCTCGACGCGCCAGAGCGTGGACCAGATGGTCGTCTCGGTCGGGCCGTACATGTTCCAGAGTTCGCCGCAGCGCTGCAGCAGCGACTGCGCGAGGTCCGAGGGCAGGCCCTCGCCGCCGACCAGTGCCTTGAAGCCCGGCGAGCCGGCCCATTGGGCATCGAGCAGCAGGCGCCAGCCGCCCGGCGTGGCCTGCATCATGGTGGCGCCGGTCTGTTCGATCAGCGCGCGCAGCGCGTTGCCGTCCATCGTGGTGTCGCGCGACACGAGGATCACCTCGGCACCCACCGCGAGCGGCAGCATCAGTTCGAGCACCGCGATGTCGAACGACAGCGTGGTCACCGCGGCCAGGCGGTCGTCGGCCGTGATGCCGGGCGCCTCGCGCATGCTCTGCAGGAAATTCGCGACCGCGCCATGCGGCACGCACACGCCCTTGGGCTTGCCGGTGGAGCCCGAGGTGTAGATCACGTAGGCGGCGTCGCCGGCCTGCGCATCCAGCGCCGAGGGCGCGAGCGCGGTGGCCGGCTGGGTCTGCCACTCGTCGCGGTCGAGCGTGAACACGCGGTCGGCCGCATCGGCGCGCCAGTTCGCGGGCGCGGCGGCCACGCTGGAGCGGGTCAGCAGCAGGCCGAGCTGCGCATCCTCTGCGTAGTAGTCGAGCCGCGCCTGCGGAAAGGCCGGGTCGAGCGGCACATAGGCGGCGCCCGACTTCAGCACGGCCAGGAGCGCGACCATCATCTCGGCCCCGCGGTCCAGGCACAGGCCCACGCGCTGGCCGCGGCCCATGCCGCGCGCGCGCAGGGCCTGCGCGAGGCGGTTCGACTGCTCGTCGAGTTCGCGATAGCTCAGCTGCCGCGCGCCGTCGCGCACCGCCGTGCGATCGGGCGTCTTCTCGGCCTGCGCGGCGAAGCCGGCGTGCATCAGCGGCGCGCCGTCGCGCGGCGTGGGCGCGGGCTGCAGGGCGGCCAGCGCGCGGGCCTGCGCGTCGTCGAGCACGTCGAGCCGGCCCACCGGCTGCATCGGATCGGCCACGACGGCGCGCAGCAGGCGCTCGTACATGCAAAGCCAGCGCCGCACCGAGGCGTCGTCGTAGAGGTCGGCGTTGTACTGCGCCTCGACCTGCATGCCCTTCGCGGCGGGCGAGATGTTGACGAAGAGCTCGAAGTTCTCGTAGCGGCGCGGGATCGTCGCCTGCTCGGACGCGATCTCGGGGAAGGTGCCCGTGACCAGTGCGCCGCTGTCGAGGTTGAACAGCACGTTCACCAGCGGCAGGCGGCTCGGATCGCGCGGCACCGACAGCTTGCGCAGCAGCGTGCCGTAGGTGAGCGTCTGGTGCTCGAAGGCGTCCAGCAGCGTGGCGCCCGACGAGCGGGCGAAGGCTTCGAACGGGATCTGCGGCTCCACCGCGACGCGGATCGGCAGCGTGTTGACGCAATGCCCCACCAGCGTGGGCATGTCGCTCGGCATCTGGCCGGCGGTGGCGATGCCCACCACGAGGTCGTCCTGCGCGGTGAGGCGGTGCAGCATTGCCGCGAAGGCGCTGAACATGGTCGCGAACAGGCTGGTGCCCGAGGCGGCGCCGACCTTGCGCAGCGCATCGATCAGGTCCCGGTCGAGCATGTGGTCGATGCGGCGCGAGTTGAAGGTGCGCACCGCCGGGCGCGGGCGGTCGAGCGGGAGTTCGAGCACCGGCAGGCTGCCGCCTGCGAAGCGCGACAGCCAGTAGTCGATGTGGCCCTGCATCTCGGGGCTCGATGCCTCCTGCGCTTCCCAGGCCGAATAGGCCGAGTACTGCGCGGGCGCCTCCAGCGCCGGGCCGGCGCCGATCTGCTCGGCGTAGAGCAGCCCGAGGTCCTGGCTCACCACGCCCCACGACCAGCCGTCGCACACCGCGTGGTGGGCCGTCATGAGCAGCACGTGCTCGGCCTCGGACAGCTGGTAGAGGGCGGCGCGGAACAGCGGCCCCTTTTCGAGCATGAAGGGGTCCAGCACCGCCGCCAGGCTCTCGTCCTCGAGGCGGCGCTTCTGCGCCGCGGGTTCGAGCGCGCGCAGGTCGTGCCGCGCCAGCGCGACCGGGGCGGCCTCGCCGATCAGCATCTGCGTGCCGTCCGGCGAGATGGTCGCGCGCAGCGATTCGTGGCGCGCGACGAGGCGGTCGAGCGCCGCGCCGAGCGCGTCGGCATCGAGCGAGCCCTTGAGCTGGATGCGCAGCGACTCGTTGTAGGCCAGCGAAGCCTCCTGGCTCAGCCGGTCGCCCAGCCAGACCTCCCGCTGCGCCTCGGTCGTGGGGACGATCCGCTCGATGAGCCCGGAGGCGAAGGGATCGAAGTCGTCGCCGGCAGGCGGGTTGTCGAAGGTGAGGACGGCTTCAGTCATGCTTGGAACTTCGTGAATTTGCCTTGGGCGTTCGGATCGGGCACGAACCACGCGGGCTGGCCGTCCTTGTCGCGGCCGAGCCGCGCGTTCGCAACCGGCGGGTGCGCGGGATCGAAGGCCGGCTTGGCCACCGCGCGGCGCGGCAGCAATTCGGCTTCCTGCATCTCGGTGATCGATTCCTTGAACGCCGTCTTGATGGTGGCGATGTCCTGCTGCGAATGCGCGGTCGTCATGAAGCAGGGGAAGTTGTCGAGGATGTGCACGCCGCGGCTGCGCATCATCGCGAACAGCAGGTCCTGCAGCGGGTGGTCTTCGAGCCAGGTCACGCGCCACAGCGAGGCGAAGTAGCGGATCTCCACCGGCGCGCCGACCTCGCGGCAGAAGGCGGTCAGCTCGTCGGCCATCGCGGCCGTGTGCAGGTTGAGCTGCGTCTGCAGCTTGTTGTTGTCCTGCTTCAGGTGCGTGAGCGCCGCCTTGGCGGCCGCGAGCGCCAGCGGATGACGCACGAAGGTGCCGGCGAAGTAGGTCACGCCCACCGTGGGCATCGAGTCGTCGCCGTACTGCCAGGCGCCGCCGTCGAGCGCGTCCATGTAGGCGCGCTTGCCGGCGATCACGCCGACGGGGAAGCCGCCGCCGATCACCTTGCCGTAGGTCGCGAGATCGGCGCGGATGCCGAACAGGGCCTGCGCGCCACCGAGGTCGCTGCGGAAGCCGGTGATGACCTCGTCGAAGATCAGGCAGGTCTCGGACTTCTCGGTGATCGCGCGCAGTTCGCGCAGGAACTCGCGCGGCTGGAAGTCGGGCCGGCGGCTCTGCACCGGCTCGACCAGCACCGCGGCGAGCTCGTCGGCGTGGGCGCGGATGTACTCGAGCGACTCGGGCGTGCCGTAGTCGAGCACGCGGATCTCGCCGAACATGCCTTGCAGCACGCCGGGCGCGGCCGACACGCCGCGGCCCTCGCGGCCGGCGCGCACCAGCACTTCGTCGAAGGTGCCGTGGTAGGAGCCGGTGAACATCACGACCGTGCTGCGGCCCGTGACGGTGCGCGCGATGCGCATCGCCGCCATCACGGCCTCGGAGCCGGTGTTGCACAGGCCGCAGCGGTCGAAGCCGGTGAGTTCGCACACCAGGTCGCTCACCTCGGCCGCCAGCGGATGCTGCGGGCCGATCTCGTAGCCGCGGTCGAGCTGCAGCCGCACCGCGTCGTTGATGAAGTCCGGCTGCCATCCGAAGAGGTTCATGCCGAAGCCGTTGAGCACGTCGACGTACTCGTTGCCGTCGAGGTCCCAGACCTTCGAGCCCTTGGAGCGCTCGACCACCACCTGGTAGGTGATCTCCTTGGTGGCGGGGCGGAAGCCGTTGACCACGCGCGGATCGGCCATGCGGTTGCGGTTGCGCGCGGTGAATTCCTTGCTCTTGGCGGTGCGCTCCGTGTAGCGGCGCATGAAGGCGGCCAGGCGCGCCTTCTGCCGGTCGGTCGGCTCCTTGCTCTGCGTGTGGATGCGCGCGATCGCGCCGAAGGCCTTCTTGACGTCGTAGCGCGTCTGGGGCTGCGCTTCCTCGGCGGCCGCCGCGGCCGGCTCGGGCGCGGCAGCAGCGGGGGGATTGGACGCCGTGGCCGCGGCGGTGGCCTTGGGCGTGGGTTGCTCCACCACCGGCGCCGGCAGCACGGGGCTGGCCGGCATCGTCGGTGCCGCCGACAGCAATGCGAGTTGCTGTTGCATCAATTGCATCTGCTGCGCGATGACCTGCTGCACCAGCGTGCCGCCGGCCGCGAAGGTCGCGGCAGGGGCAGGCAGCACGACCGGCGCCGCGACCTGCACCAGGGCGGGCTGCGGCGCGAGCGCGGGCGCGGCGGCCACGGCAGGCGCCATCGCGGCCGGTGCCGCTATCGGCGCGGCCGCTTCGGGCGGCAGGGTCACGTCGAGGAACTCGGCCAGGGCATCGAAGCTGCGGTAGCTCTCCATCAACTGCCGGAAGCTCAGGTTGACCTTGAAGTTCTTCTTCACCTGGATCGCGGCCTGCGTCAGCGTGAGCGAATCCAGCCCGATCTCCACGAAGGGCGCCGCGCCATCCACCTCGGCCATCGAGATCCCGGAGAGGTCTTCGAACAGGTTGCGCAGGCGCCCTGCGAGGGCGGCGCGCCGTGCAGGCTGGGTGGCGGCGGGGGCGGTCGTGGCGATGGCGGCGGTCATTGACAACTCCGGGGTCGGGATCGAGGAAGACGAGGCAGGAACGGAAGGAACGGAAGGCGTGGGCGCTGGCGCGGCGGCCGCGACATCGATCCAGAACCGCTTGCGTTCGAAGGGATAGGTGGGCAGCTGCACGCGCTGCTTGCGCTGGCGCGGGTCGAGCCTGGAGAGCGCGGGCTCGAAGCCCAGGCTCCAGAGTCGTCCGGCCGCGAGCCGGAAGCTCGCGCATTCCTGCGCGGGGTTGTCGGCCAGCACGGGGACGGCGGCGACGGGCCGCACCTTCGTCGCGTGCTGGCGCACCAGCGTCGACAGGCCTGCGCGCGGGCCGAGCTCGACCAGCACCGGGTGGTCGACCCCGGTCAGCACGGCCAGCGCGGCCGGCGAGAAGCGCACCGTCTGGCGCAGATGGCGGGCCCAGTAGGCCGGATCGACCGCCTCCGCATCGCTCAGCAGGCGACCGGTCAGGGTCGAATAGATGGGCGTCTTCGGCGCGGCGAGCGGCACTTCGCGCACCAGGGCCTCGAAGGGCGCGACCGCGCCGTCCATCATCGAGGAATGGAAGGCGTGCGAGGTCTGCAGCAGGCGCGACATCACGCCGGCCGCTTCGAGTTGCTGGCGGAACGTCTCCACCGCTTCGGCCGGCCCGGCCGCGACGCAGGCGTTGGGCCCGTTCTCGGCCGCGATCGAGAGCGCCGGGGGAAGCTGCCTGGCGAGCGCTTCGGCCGACAGGCGCACCGAGAGCATGCTGCCTTCGGGCATCGACTGCATCAGCGCGCCCCGGCGGGCCACGAGCCGCGCGGCATCGCGCAGGCTCATCACGCCCGCGATCACCGCGGCGGCGAACTCGCCCACGCTGTGGCCGACCAGCGCCGCCGGCTCGATGCCGAGCCATTGCATCTGGCGCGCGAGCGCGTACTCGGTCGCGAAAGTCGCGGGCTGGGTCACCGAAGTCGGCGTGAGCGCGTCCTCGTCGGGCGAGGCGAGGCGCTCGCGCAGGTCGTACGTCAGCACACCCTCGAAGGCCGCGAGGCATTCGTCGAGCGCGGCGCGGAAGGCGCTCTCGTGCGCGCGCAGGCCGCCGCCCATGCCCGCGTACTGCGCGCCCTGGCCCGGGAACATGAAGACGGCCTGGGGCGTGCGCGCCGGCACCACGGCCGCGACACGCGCGGGCGAGCTCGCGTCGCGCAGTGCCTGCACGGCCTCGACCACCGTCCCGGCGACCACGCAGGCGCGGTGCGCGAACGGCGTGCGACCGACGCGCAGCGTGTGCGCCACGTCGGCCAGCACGGCATCCGGGTGCGCGTCGAGGTGGTCCGCGAGCCGCGTGGCGGCGGCAGCGAGCGCGCTGGGCGTGCGCGCGGAGAGCTGCAGCAGTTGCGGGCCGGCGCCGGTTTCCGCGGGCGGCGCCACCGGCGCTTCCTCGACGATCACGTGCGCGTTGGTGCCGCCGACGCCGAAGGAGCTCACGCCCGCGCGGCGCGGCGCGGCGCCGCGCGGCCAGGACTGCAGCCGGTCGACCACGCGGAACGGCGTGGCCGCGAAGTCGATGGCCGGGTTGGGCGACTCGTAGTGCAGCGACGGCGGGATCACCTGCTCGCGCAGCGCGAGCGTCGTCTTGATGAGCCCGGCCGCGCCCGAGGCCGCGACGATGTGGCCGATGTTGCTCTTGAGCGAGCCCACGCCGCAGAAGCCGGTGTCGGCGGTGTGCGCGCCGAAGGCCTTGGCGAGCGCGGCGATCTCGATCGGGTCGCCCATCGGCGTGGCGGTGCCGTGCGTCTCGACGTAGGAGATGCTGCGCGCGTCCACCTTGGCCGAGGCGAGGGCGGCGCTCACCACCCGTGCCTGGCCGTCGATGCTCGGCGCGGTGAAGCTGGCCTTGACCGCGCCGTCGTTGTTGACGGCGGCGCCGCGCAGCACCGCATGGATGGTGTCGCCGTCGGCGATCGCGGCCGACAGCTTCTTGAGCAGCACCACCGCCGCGCCGTCGCTGAACACCGTGCCCTGGGCCCGGGCATCGAAGGTGCGCGTGCGGCCGTCGGGCGAGAGCATCGCGCCTTCCTGATAGAGATAGCCGCTGTTGGGCGGGCAGGTCACGGCGGCGGCGCCGGCCAGCGCCATCTCGCAGTCGCCGTTGCGCAGCGCGGCGAAGGCCTGGGCGATCGCCACGAGCGAGGTCGAGCACGCGCTGTGCACGCTGATGGCGGGGCCGGTCAGGTTCAGCCGGTGCGCGATCCGGGTCGCGATGAAGTCCTTGTCGTTGGCCAGCACCACCGGCAGCTCGCCGAGCTGCTCGAACACCTCGGGGTGCGAGCTCAGGTGGCGCATCAGGTAGGTGCTGCCGTACATGCCGGCGAAGACGCCCACCGGCCCCGGCGTGCGGTCGGGCGCGTAGCCGCCGCGCTCCAGGCATTCCCAGCACAGTTCGAGGAAGAGCCGCTGCTGCGGGTCCATGACCTCCGCTTCCTTCGGCGGGATGCCGAAGTGGGCGGCATCGAACATTTCCACGCCGTCGATCACGCCGCGCGCGCGCACATAGGCGGGATCGGCGCGCAGCTCGGGGCGGATGGACGGATCGAGCGCCGCGTCGTCGAAGAAGCGGATCGAGTCGCGGCCGGCGCGCAGGTTGTCCCAGAACTGCTCCACGTCCGCCGCGCCGGGGAAGCGGCCGGCCATGGCGATGATGGCGATCGGCTCCTGTGCGGCGGGCTCGCGCGTGGCAGCGTCAGCCGCTTCGGCCGCGGGCGCGGCCACGCCGCGCGGCTCGCCCAGCGCCTTGGCGAGCGCGCGCGGCGTCGGGTCGTGGAAGAAGTCGTTGGCGGCCAGCTTGCGCGAACCCGCGCCGTCGAGTTCGCGCAGCGCGCGCAGCACCGCGAGCGAGGTGCCGCCGAGCTCGAAGAAGTTGTCGAGCGCGCCGGCGCGGTCGATGTCGAGCACGCTGGCGAAGGCCTGGCACACGCGCGTCTCCAGCGCGGTCTCGGGTTCGCGGAAAGGCACCACCAGGTCGGGCCGCCGGCGCGGCGGGGCGGGCAGGGCGCGGCGATCGAGCTTGCCGTTCTCGGTGATCGGCAGCGCCGCCATCTGGACGTAGGCCGCGGGCAGCATGAACTGCGGCAGGTCCTTGGAGAGATGGGCGCGCAGCTCGGTCGCGAGTTGGCCGGCAAGATGGCCGGCGCGGGGGACCACGTACGCGATCAGCCGGGCCTCGCCGTCGGCCTGGTCGTTGCGGGCCAGCACGGCGCACTCGCGCACGCCGGGGTGGCGCAGCAGCAGGTTCTCGATCTCGTCGGTCTCGATGCGAAAGCCCCGGATCTTGACCTGGTGGTCCATGCGGCCGAGGTAGTCGATGTCGCCGTCCGGCGTGCGCCGGCCGAGGTCGCCCGAGCGGTAGGCGCGCAGCACCCGGCCCGTCTTCGGATCGGTCCAGTCGATGAAGCGCTCGGCCGTGAGTTCGGGCCGGCGCAGGTAGCCGTTGCTCACGCCCGCGCCGCTCACCACGATCTCGCCGGTCTCGCCGTCGGGCACCGGGCGCAGCTGCTCGTCGAGCAGGTCGATGCGCAGATCCGGGATCGGCACGCCGATCAGGCTGCCGCGCCGCGCGTCGAGGTCGCCCAGGCGGATCGGCCGGTAGGTGACATGCACCGTGGTCTCGGTGATGCCGTACATGTTGATCAGTTGCGGCCGCGCATCGCCGTGGCGCTCGAACCATGGCCGCAGGCTTTCGAAGGAGAGCGCCTCGCCGCCGAAGATCACGTAGCGCAGGCTGAGCGCCTCGGGTGCCAGGGCGGCGCTGCGGTCCGCCTCGATCAGCGAGCGGAAGGCAGAGGGCGTCTGGTTGAGCACCGTGACCTTTTCGCGCACGAGCAGGTCCAGGAAATCGGCCGGGGAGCGCGTCTTTGCGTAGGGCACCACCACCACGCGGCCGCCATGGATGAGTGCGCCCCAGATCTCCCAGACCGAAAAATCGAAGGCGTGCGAGTGGAAGAAGGTCCAGACATCCTGGGGGCCGAAGCCGAACCAGGCCTCGGTGGCGTCGAACAGGCGCGCCACGTTGGCGTGCGTGACCAGGCAGCCCTTGGGCCGGCCGGTGGAGCCGGAGGTGTAGATGACGTAGGCCACCGCGTCAGGGTCGGCCGCGCCGACGTCCGAGGCGTCTTCCTCGCCGAGCGTGGGGTCGTCGGCGTGCAGCACCGGCAGCGGGGTCGGCGGCAGGTGGGCGGCATGGGCCGAGTGGGTCAGGAAGGCGATCGGCTGGGCGTCCTCCAGCGTGAATTCGAGCCGCTCGCGCGGATAGTCGAGGTCGATCGGCAGGTAGGCCGCGCCCGATTTCAGGATGGCCAAGAGGCCCACGACCATGTCGATCGAGCGGTCCATGCCGATCGCGACGAGCTGGCCCTGTTCCGCGCCCAAGGCCTGGAGACGACGCGCGAGCCGGTTCGCGCGGGCGTTGAGCTCGCCGTAGCTGAGCGACAGCTCGCCGCAGCGCACGGCCACCGCCTGCGGCTGGGCCGCTGCGCGCTCCGCGACGCGCTGATGTATGGGAATGAACGTGATCGCCATGGAGCCGGCCCCCACCATCTGTTTAACCAACCAACGCAACACCGGGTGTCGTGCGGAACATTAGTAACAAAGAAAACATATTGTCCGCCTCCATGGTGCCGCCGACCCTCGTCCGTAACCATTCACCAAAAGTTGTGTCAAGCGGCATACCTCCTTGGTCACGCCGCCGAACCAGAAGCACTTGGTTTCGATTGACGTCTTGACATCCGAGGCGCCGGGAATCGATTGTGCGCCTGTTTCTAACAAATGAATACAAAAAGCTGACGCCACTCGTCAGGATGGAACGAGGAAACGATAGAAAAGTAGTAGTTTTCACCCAAATTTTGGGCGACAGGGGGCCGGATTCAGGCCGTGGCTTCGTCCAGAATGCCGTCGCCCAGGTGGGCGGTGTCGGCCCAGCCGATCAGGGTGAACCCCTGCGGGGTCCACAGCAGCCGGTTGATGGCTGCGTTGCCCAATTGCCACGTGCGCGGCGCCTGGAGGTCCTGGCCGGTGGCATCGCGGTAGAGGACGTCCATGACGCCGCCGTGCGCCACCATCACCACCAGCTGGCCCGGATGCCGCGCCGCGAGCCGGTGCGCGGTGGCCGTGATCCGCGCCCGGAAAGTAAGCAAGGACTCGCCTCCCTCGGGGGCGAACTCCGGATCGCGGGTCCGCCAGAGTCGGGCCTGTTCGGGCGATTCGGCGTCGATGTCGGCGAAGGTGCGGCCTTCGAAGCTGCCGAAGGCGCGTTCGCGCAGGCCGCTGTCGGTGGTGATGGGGAGCCCGCGCGGGGCGGCGATGGCCTCGGCCGTCTGCCGGGCGCGCGCCAGGTCGCTGGCATAGATCGCGCCGATGGTCTCGTCCTCGAGCGCCCGCGCGACGCGCCGGGCCTGCCACAGGCCGGTGTCGTTGAGTTCGATGTCGAGCTGTCCCTGGATGCGGGTGTCGACGTTCCAGGCGGTTTCGCCGTGCCGCACGGCAATGACTCGGGTGGGCTCCATCCCGGGATTTTAGGGAGAACCCCAGGTGCCGCCGCCGGTCAGTGGCGCGCGGTCGGGATCTCGAGGTTGACCCGCCGCTCGCCCTTCGGCGGATTCGGGAAGCCCTGCAGCGCGGCCTCGAACATCACCGGGAGCACCGCTTCGCTGGCGCTGTAGGGCCCGTCGTTGCGCGCGCGGGTCTCGTAGACCACGCGGTGGGAGGGCAGCTCGCGCAGCACGATCCTCACCTCGCGCGCATACCAGGGGTTGGAGGCCGGCGGGAACATCGGCCCGTACCAGCCGGCCCCGTACCAGCCGCCGCCGTAGCCCCAGGGGCCGCGCGGCCCGGGGCCCCACCACGGCCCAGGGCCCCACCAGGGGCTGCCGTACCACGGGTCGACCCAGGGCGAGAGCTCGGCCGTGACCCGCGCGCCGATCTGTGCCGTGTAGTGCGGCGCCGCATCGTCGCGGCGCAGGCCGACGCCTTCGAGGGCCGGCGCGGCCATCGCCTCGAGCTGCAACTGCGCGGCCTCGTCGACCTGCTGCGACGGCAGCCGCTCGAAGCGGTAGGTCGCCCCGGCCGGCACGGTCGTGATGTCGGAGAAGGTCCGCACGTCGCTGTCGACCACCCAGCGCGTGGCGCAGCCGGTGAGGCCGGCGGCGAGCACCAGGGTGGCGAGAAGCGATTTCATCGTCAGAGCTGCACGATGCTGATCGGCGCCGGGGCCGGCGGGAACTCGGGCGCATCGAAGGCCTTGTCGCCCTCCTCGTCGGCCACGCCCGTGGCCTTCAGGCCCTTGAAGTCGTACAGCGTCCCGTCGTGCAGGTGCGAGGGCACCACGTTCTGCATGGCGTTGAACATGTTCTCGATGCGCCCGGGATGCTTGCGCTCCCACTCGCGCAGCATCTCGCCGACCTGCTTGCGCTGCAGGTTCTCCTGGCTGCCGCAGAGCGTGCACGGGATGATCGGAAACTGGCGGTGCTGCGCCCAGCGCACCAGGTCCTTCTCGGCCACGTAGGCGAGCGGGCGGATCACGACGTGCTTGCCGTCGTCGCTCACCAGCTTGGGCGGCATCGACTTGAGCTTGCCGCCGAAGAACATGTTGAGGAAGAAGGTCTGCAGCATGTCGTCGCGGTGGTGGCCGAGCGCCACCTTGGTCGCGCCGAGCTCGTCGGCCACGCGGTAGAGGATGCCGCGGCGCAGCCGGCTGCACAGGCCGCAGGTGGTCTTGCCCTCGGGGATCACGCGCTTGACGATCGAGTAGGTGTCCTGCTCCTCGATGTGGAAGGGCACGCCCAGCGCCGTGAGGTAGCCCGGCAGCACGTCCTCGGGGAACCCGGGCTGCTTCTGGTCGAGGTTGACCGCGACGATGTCGAAGTGGATGGGCGCGCGCTCGCGCAGCTTCAGCAGGATGTCCAGCAGCCCGTAGCTGTCCTTGCCGCCCGAGACGCAGACCATCACCTTGTCGCCGGCCTCGATCATGTTGTAGTCGAAGATCGCGCGGCCCACCTCGCGGCACAGGCGCTTCTCGAGCTTGTGGGTCTCGCGCTCGATCTTCATGCTGCTGTTGTGGGACGAGGGCGGCTCGTCGATCCATACGGCACTCATGTCATTTGCTCCGGAAAGTTTCGACACCGACGGCATCGGCGTCGGCATACACGCCGGGTTTGGCGGTGGAGACGCGCGCGGCGTGCACCTTCGGGTGCGCCAGCATCAGCGTCAGGATGTCGTCGCACAGCGTTTCCTGCAAGTGGATGTGGCCCTGGGTCAGGCGCCCGGCCACGGTACGGCGGATGAAGTCGTAGTCCAGGACTTCGTCGAGCTCGTCCGCGGTCGGCGTCGACACGGACAGCGGCACGTAGAGGTCGACGTTGATGATCACGCGCTGCTCGGCGCGCTTCTCGTGATCGTGGACGCCGATGTTGATCCAGACCTCGTAGTCGCGCAGGAAGACGCGCCGGCAGGTCAGCAGGAGGGGGTCGAGGGCGGAAGAGCTCATGGTGTCGGCCGGGTCAGGGGGTGGGAATGGAGAACATCGTTCATGGGGCGGGCGGCCTGCCTTCGGATTCCAGCACGATGGCCTTGGCCGCCACGCTGCCCTGCCCGATGGCGGACGGCAGGGTCGGCAGGGGGCGGTTCGTCACGTCGCCGATCGCATAGAGGCGCGGCAGGGCGGTGCGCTGGTATTCGTTCACCTGGACGAACCCGTGCGCGTCGACCACGTCGCCGAGCCACGGGGCGAGCTGCAGCAGCGCGTCGGTATTGGGCCCGTAGCCGTACATCACGACGACGATATCGGCCTGCCGGAGCTCGCCGTTCGCCCGGAACTCGAGACCCTGCGCCGCTTTCGCAAAACCGTCGGTCGCGGTGTGGGGGTGCAGGCCGATGCGCCCGGGCATCGCGGCGCAGCGATTTTGCCAGTCGCGCTGCGCGCGGGCCTCGCCGCGGTAGTAGATGTCGACCCACACGCCGCGGCGGGCGAGCAGCCAGGCATTCTCGAAGGCGTTGTCGCCGCCGCCCAGCATCGCGACGCGCCGGCCGGGCGGCACCTCGTCGATGCGAAGCTGGCCCGCGCCGATCAGGCATCGTTGCGGGTACTGCGATGCGAGGCTTTCGAGCTCGGCGGGTGCGCGTGGGCGGGTGCCGCTGGCGATGACCAGGAAGTCCGCCAGCGCTTCGCGGGCCTCGCCGCCTGCGGAATAGGCCACGCCGAAACCGCTGCCGGTCGCCCGCAGGCCGCTCAACGCGGCGGAGGTGACGACGGGGAAATCGTGCCGCCCCACGTGCTCGATGAAGCGTTCCCGGATGGACAGGCCCGTCGCGTTCGGAAAACCGAGCAGCCAGTCGTTCTCGTGATGGTTGAATCGCAGCAGGCCGCCGCACGCGGGCGCCTGCTCCAGCACCCGCGGGGAATAGCCCGAGTTGTGGAGCCACAGTGCGCACGACAGGCCCGCGGGGCCGCCGCCGAGGATCACGACTTCATTGGTCATGGCCTTCTTTCCGCAGCAGCAGGTCGCCCGCTTCCCAGACCAATGAATTGACCGCGACTTGCAGGTCTTGCGAGAAATACAGCTTTTCTGCGGAGTTCCAGAGAAAATCCGGCGGCAGCGTCTTGTACATCACGAGGCAGTGGTGGGGAATTCCGTCCCATTCCTTGACGATGGGAACGGTATTGATTTGATACCCTTCCTTGGCCGCGCCGGCCAGCGTGTGCGGAATTGCCTTTTCGATCTGGGCCATGCTCAACTGCTTCAAATAAAGGATCAGAGCGACCTTCTTGACGTTCAGTTCCACTTCCAGATGCAGCAGCGCACCGCCTGCGAATTCGATCTTGTAGCGGCAGGTGTGCTCCGGCGGAAAGGTCGAGGTCACGCGCACGGGCTCCTTGCTTCCAGTGCGCGGCTGCACATGGCTCAGCACGTCCGGCAGCAGCTGGACCAGCACCTTCTCGGTGGCCTTCTTAAGCGGACTCACGCCGGATTCGTAAAAGGAAAGAAAAAGAATGGCAATGGACGAGGGCAGAAGAATGCCCAGCAATCCCATTCCTCCCTGGACGATCGAGCCCTCCGCCAGATGCTTTCCGCCGAAAATCGCGTAAATGGCCAATCCCATGAGAACGGCAATGAGCCCGAGGGAAAAAACCTTGACCCATTTGGGAATGGTGACCAGCTTGATGATCTGGAGAAGATCCATTTTGTTTGATGGCTATTTCGAAATCCCGGTGCCGGGCGACTGAAGCGGTGGCGCGCATTAAAATCACGCCCTCCTGATGGATTTCCCCGCATGAACCTGGAGCAGGGCGCCCCGCGCGCCACCCCCTTGGCCCGAATTATCGATGCCGCGCTGAAGCGCGACGGGGGCTGGCTGCCCTTCGACCGCTTCATGGCGCTGGCCTTGTACGCCCCGGGGCTGGGCTACTACGCGAACGCGAGCCGCAAGTTCGGCCGCATGCCCGCGTCCGGCAGCGACTTCGTGACCGCCCCCGAGCTCACGCCGCTGTTCGGCCGCGCGCTGGCCGCGCAGGTCGGCGAAGCGCTCGCGAAGACCGGCACCGACGAGGTCTGGGAATTCGGCGCCGGCTCGGGCGCACTGGCGCTGCAGCTGCTCGATGCGCTCGGCGATCGCGTGGCGCGCTACCGCATCGTCGATCTCTCCGGCACCCTGCGCGAACGCCAGCAGCGGACGCTGCACAAGCACGCCGCCAAAGTCGAATGGCTGTCGGAGCTGACCGAATCGATGAACGGCGTCGTCGTGGGCAACGAAGTGCTCGATGCCATGCCGGTGCAGCTGCTCGCGCGCGTGCGCGGCCAGTGGTTCGAGCGCGGCGTGGCCGCGCAAGGCGAGGGCTTCGCGTGGAGCGACCGCCCGACGCCACTGCGGCCGCCGGTCGACATCGAAGGCGCGCACGACTACCTCACCGAGATCCATCCGCAGGCCGAGGCCTTCATCGCCACGCTGGCCGACCGGCTGCAGCGCGGCGCGGCCTTCTTCCTCGACTACGGCTTCCCGGAGTCCGAGTACTACCACCCGCAGCGCCACATGGGCACCGTGATGTGCCACCGCGGCCACCAGGCCGACGGCGATCCGCTCTCGGACGTGGGCGAGAAGGACATCACCGCGCACGTCAATTTCACCGGTGTCGCGCTCGCGGGCCAGAACGCAGGGCTCGAGGTGCTCGGCTACTGCAACCAGGCGAGGTTCCTCATCAACGCGGGTCTCGTGCAGATGATGGAGGCGGCCTCGCTCGCCGAGCGCAGCATGGCGGCGCGGCTCATCCACGAGCACGAGATGGGCGAGCTCTTCAAGGTGGTGGGCTTTGCGGCCGGCGGGGCGTGGGACGCGCTCGGCTTCGCCGAGGGCGACCGCAGCCACACGCTTTGAGGCGCGCCGTGCGTGCCCGCCGCGGCATAAGCTAGCAACCAACGCTTGGTTGGCATTCGCGAGGGCGCGCCCTACAGTGAGCGCATGACCGCCGCCACGTCCGTCGAACCCTCCACACGCGAGGCGCCGCCGCAGCGCCTCGAGATCCGCCGCTTCGATGCGCCGGTCGGCGCCGAAGTCCTCGGCCTCGACATCGCCAAGCCCCTCAACGAGGCGGATTTCGCGCGCATCCACCGCGCGCACCTCGATCACCACGTGCTCGTCTTCCGCGATCAGCGGGTGTCGCCCGCGGACCATGTCGCGTTCAGCCGCCGCTTCGGGCCGCTGGAGATCCACGTGCTGCACCAGTTCCAGCTGCAGGGTCATCCGGAAATCCTGATCGTCTCCAACATCAAGGAGAACGGCGAGCCGATCGGGCTCGGCGATGCGGGTGTCTACTGGCACTCCGACATCTCGTACAAGGACAAGCCGAGCCTCGGCTCGCTGCTGCACGCGCAGGAACTGCCCGCCGAAGGCGGCGACACGCTCTTCGCCGACCAGCACCTGGCCTGGGAGGCGCTCGACCCGGCGCTGCAGCAGCGCATCCTGCCGCTCCAGGCCGAGCACAGCTACCTCGCCAAGTACGAGGAACTGCGCGCCAGGAATCCCTGGCGTCCGAAGCTTTCGCAGGCGCAGATCGACCAGGTCGCGCCGGCGATCCAGCCGGTGGTGCGCACCCATCCCGAAACCGGCCGCAAGGCACTCTTCGTGAGCGAGCATTTCACGACCCGGATCGTCGGCCTGCCGGCAGGGGAAAGCGACGCGCTCCTGGCCGAACTCTTCGCGCACAGCGTGAAGCCCGAGTTCGTCTATCGCCACACCTGGGCGCCGCACGATCTGGTGTTCTGGGACAACCGCTCGCTCATGCACCTGGCGGCCGGCACGCCCGACCACCTGCGGCGCAAGCTCTACCGCACCACGATCCAGGGCGATACCCCGTTCTGAGCTTCGGGGTCTGCCGGCTCGGGTCTAATCGGGACTTTTCCCCTGCCCGAGTCCCATGAGTTCCATCTTCATGCCCGCGGACGACCTGCGCGTCGCCCATGCCCTGGCGGACGCGGCGGCCGCGCATTCGATGCGCCTGTTCCGCACGCCGCTCGACATCATCGCCAAGGCCGACGAAAGCCCCGTGACCCGCGCCGACCGCGAAGCCGAGCAGGCCATGCGCGACATCCTCGGCGCCGAGCGGACGGCGGACGGCATCTTCGGCGAGGAGCACGGGTCCCAGCATCTCGATGCCGAACGCGTCTGGGTGCTCGACCCCATCGATGGCACGCGCAGCTTCATCACCGGCTCGCCGCTGTGGGGCACGCTGATCGCGCTGGTGCGCGGCGGCCGCGTCGAGCTGGGCATGGTCGACATGCCGGTGCTCGGCGAGCGCTGGGTCGGCCGGGCCGGCCTCGGCGCCGAGCGCAACGGCCAGGCGGTGCGCGTGCGCGACTGCACGTCGCTGGCCGAGGCGCGCATCGTCACCACCTCGCCCGACATCTTCAACGCCGCCGACTGGCAGGCCTTCGACCGGCTGAGCCGCCAGTGCGCGATGCGGCGCTTCGGCGGCGACTGCTACGGCTACGCGCAGCTTGCGGGCGGCACCATCGACCTCGTGGTCGAGACCGGGCTGCAGCCTTACGACTACCTCGGCCCCACCGGCCTCATCGAAGCCGCCGGCGGCATCGTCACCGACTGGGAGGGCCGTCCGCTCGGCCTGGAGTCCGACGGCCGCGTGGTCGCCGCCGCCACGCGGGAACTTCACCGACAGGCACTCGCCCTGCTGGCGTCCTAAACTGCTTCGATGATTCGCTGGCTGATCGTCGTCGTTCTCGCCATGGTCCTCATGAGCGGGCTCACGCAATGGCTGCGGCGCTTCGGCTTCGGGCGCCTGCCGGGGGACTTCGAGTTCCGTGCGTTCGGGCGCGAATGGCAACTGCCCATCGCGAGCACGTTGGTCCTCAGCATGATCGCGGCGCTGGTCGCGCGTTGGATATGAACCCATGAAAGCCTGCGTCGACATCGGCGGGACGAAGGTGGCGGTCAGCCTGGCCGCCAGCAGCACGTCGCCGCTCGTCGGCCGCCGCAGCGAGCCGACCGCCACGCGCGGCGACAACGATGCCGTGGCGGTGCAGATCATTCGCCTCATCGACCAGATCTGCGCCGAGCAGGGCGTCGATGCCCGCACGATCGATGGCGTGGGTGTCTCTTCCGCGGGGCCCTTCGAACTGCGCGGCGGGATGGTCGAGCTGGCCTCTCCGAACATCTGCGGCGGCATCGCCGGTCCCGCGCGCGGGCTGCCCAACGAGTGGATGACCGCCTTGCTCGAAGCCCCGTTGCGCCAGCGCTTCGGACAGGTGCGCGTCGAGAACGACGCCGTCGCCGCGCTCGAAGCCGAGCGCCGCTGGGGCGCGCTGAAGGACGTCGACCATTGCGCCTATGTCACCTGGAGCACCGGCGTGGGCGTCGGCCTGTGCGTGGACGGGCACGTGCTGCGCGGCAAGAACGGCAATGCCGGCCATGCGGGCCACAGCTTCGTGTCCGACGACGACGCGAGCGCCCTGTGCGGCTGCGGCAACCACGGCGACGTGGAGGCGCTCGCGGCCGGCAACGGGATCGCCCGGCGCTTCGGCGTGCCGGCGGCCGAGCTCTTCGCGCAGGCGTTGCGCGGCGAGCCGCAGGCGCTGGCCACCACCGACGCCCTGTGCCGCGTGATGGGGCGCATGCTCTACAACCTCGTCGCCACGCTCGACCTGCAGCGCATCAGCCTGGGCGGCAGCGTGTTCTGGAACAACCGCGACTTTCTCCTGCCGCGCCTGAAGGCGCAGATCGACGGCAAGCTGGTGGCGGTCACGCGCGGCGCGATCCTGGTGCCCGCCGGGCTGGGCGACAAGGTAGGCGACTACGCCGCGCTGGCGCTGGTCGATTGATCGGACGGCGCAGGGGCGGCACGGCCGCCACCGCGCCCTCGCATGCTTCCGAACCCGTCCGTCACAGGAAAGGAGCTTCTCGTGCCTGAACCCGTTCGCTGGTCTGATTCCATCGACGATCTCGATTGGGAAGAACTCGCCGCGCTCTATCGCGCCGCCCCACTGGGAAACAAGAGCCCGTCGATGCTCAGGACGGCCTTCTCCAACAGCATGTATCGCTGCCTCGCGTATGAGCAGGGCCGGCTCGTGGGCGCCGGCAGGGCCCTCGCGGACGGCGTCGACTGCGCGTACATCTGCGACGTCGCCGTCCTGCCGGCCCACCAGGGCACGGGCCTCGGCAAGGAGATCGTGGCGCGGCTGGTGGAACGCTCCCGCGGGCACCGCAAGATCATCCTCTACGCGGTTCCCGGGAAGGAGCCGTTCTATCGCAGGTTCGGCTTCGCGCGGATGAAGACCGCCATGGCGATCTTCCAGGACCAGGCCGACGCGGTGCGGCGCGGCTACCTGGACGAGACTTAGCCGCGGGCGCTCTCGCGCGAGATCAGCAGTTGTGCAGATGCCCGCCGTGCAGCGCGACGTGCCGCACGTAGTTGCGCCAGGCCTCCTGCGCGACGCGGGCACTGGTCTTGGCCGCCTCGATGGCCTGGTCGGGGGCCACGGCGCCGTCCTGCTTCAGAAACACCCTGAACGCCTCGTCGGCGGCACGCTTGGCCCGCCGGGCCAGCGCATCCGCCTTCGTGGCCTCCGCCCGGAGCCGGGCGGCATCGTCGTTGAACCCTTCCATGGCAGCCTCTTGATGTGTGACGGTATACGAATTAGGTATTCATTTTCTTTGCCGCAGTGTAGGACTGTTGCCAGATGTGAGAAGTCCCCTGAAGGGGTAGGCGAGACGGACTACTGCTTGCCCATCCAGGGCCGCAGGCGCTTCGGGCGGGAACCGTTCAGGCGGCCTTGCGCTGCATCGCGGCGCATTCGCTCGCGATCTCGCCAAGGCGCCGCAGGCCGGCTTCGATGGTCTCGGTGATCGGCCATCCGCAGTTGATGCGCAGGTAGTGGTCGAAGCGCGAGGAATTCGAGAACAGCGTGCCCGGCGCGACGAAGATCCGCTCGCGCAGGGCGAGGTCGAAGACGGTCATCGACGGCAGGCGGTCGGGCAGCTCCACCCACAACTGCAGCCCGCCCGGCGGGTAGTTGAGCCGCGTGCCCGGAGGAAAGTGCGCCGCGATCGCATCGGCCGTCTCTTCGCGCTGCCGCCGCAGGTGGTCGCGCAGGCGCCGCAGGTGCCGGTCGAAGGCGCCCGTGTTCATGTACTCGCCCGCGGCCCATTGCGAGAGTTCTTCGTTGCTGCGCGTCTGGGTGTACTTGAGCATTTCCACGCGCCCCTGCCAGCGGCCCGCCGAGATCCAGCCCAGGCGCATGCCCGGCGCGAGGATCTTGTGCAGCGAGGCGCAGTGGATCACGTTGCCGGTGCGGTCCCACGACTTGATCGCGCGCGGGGGCGTGTCGGTGTCGAGCAGGTCGCTGTAGGTGTCGTCCTCGATCAGCGCCACGCCGTGGCGCTCGCAGAGCAGGACGAGCCGCTCCTTGTTCGCATCGGGCATCACGCTGCCCAGCGGGTTCTGCAGGTGCGGCACGGTGACGACCGCCTTGATGGGGCCGTAGGCATCGAGCGCCATCTCCAGCGCCTCGATCGAGAGGCCCGTCTGCGGGCTGGTGGGGATCTCCAGCGCGCGCATGCCCAGGCTTTCGAGCACCTGCAGCAGGCCGTAGAAGGTGGGCGATTCGACCGCGACGGTGTCGCCGGGCTGGGCCACCGCGCGCAGCGCGAGGTTCAGCGCCTCGATGCAGCCGTTGGTGGTCAGCACCTCCTCGGGCGAGAGCGTCATGCCCACGCGCAGGCCGCGTCGCGCGGCGGCCTCGCGCAAGGGATTGAGGCTGCGCGAGGGCGCGGCAGTGGTGAGCAGCGCGGGCTTCTGGCGCAAGAGCCGCATCATGGTCGTGCGCAGCGCCTCGCCGGGGTAGAGCCCGGGCGCGCCGCGCGCGGTCGAGAAGTCGATGCGCACCTCGCCCAGCCGCCGGCGCGAGACGAAGTCGGACACCTTCGCGTGGATGCCGACGTACTGCGCCGGATCGGGCGCGACGAGGGTGGCGGGCTCTTCCATGGCCGCGAGCGCGAGGCGGCGCGGGCGCTTCACGAAATAGCCCGAGCGGTCGCGCGCCTCCACCCAGCCTTCGCTTTCCATTGCGCGGCACAACTGCAGCGCGGTGGAGAGGCTGATGGCGTGCATCCGCATCAGGCTGCGCAGCGAGGGCAGGCGGTCGCCGGGCTGCAGCGATCCGGCGCGGATCGCGTCGAGGTAGTGCGCGGCGAGTTGGCGGTAGAGCGGCGGGGAGTCCATGGGCAAGCGCGATGGTGGCGCGTCGCAACGTTGAAAAACAGATGCAGATGCGGGCAAAGTCACCATAACAGATGGCCCCGCGGCACGTCTGTTTCGCTTCGTGGGGCGCGTGGCTGTGCCTGTTTTTCCCGCGGCCGGATTCCTACGATGAAGCCATCCGAACCGATGCCAAAGGGGTGCCTTCATGACCAGCGAATCCTGTTTCGAAATCACCTGCCTCCAACCCGGCCAGACGCTGCGCGTGGCCGTGGATGGAGGCTTCGCGGTGCGCGTGCTCGAAGGCAGCGTGCAGGTCGTGTCGCCGCCGTCCTGGTTCGGCGAAACGGTGTTCAGCCTGAAGGCCACGGTGCACGCGCAAGACACGCACGTGGTGGAGCGCGGCGGCTGGATCGAGATCGTGGCGCTGTCCGCCGCGCGGGTGGCGGGGCTGCCCCGGCCGGCGCCGATCGCCTACGAGGACCGCACGCGCGTGGGGCGGCTGGTGCAACGGCTCAGCGGCGCGCTGGCGTGGCGCGGCTGAAAGCGCCTCGCAGCCCCGGCCGCTGCAGCGGGTTCGCCTGCCGACGCTCGCGCCGCTGCGAGCAAGTGAACTGCGTCACGCGGACGCAGCCAACTCGTCACTCGCCGCCGCGCGGGCGTCTGCCTACATTGCGACGCATGGGCGCGAACGCCGCGCCCCGCACACGGAAGGCAGACACCATGAACCCGCGTGACCTCCTCTTCGCGATCTCGATGTTGCTGCTGCTGATCGGCATGGTCCGCCCCAGCGCGGTGGCGGCTGGCGAGCGGGCTTCCGGGTCCTGCTCGGAGATCGAGGTCCGCCCGAAGGGCGAAAGTGCCGTGCCCGCGAAGCGGGCGAGTGGGTTGCTGTCACAGGGGGAGTCGAGCCGCGACGGGTGCGTCGCGGCCAGCCGAGGCGGCGCGGGAGTGGCGCCGTGGCCGGCCCCGGCTCAGACGCCGAGGTAGGCGCGCTGGATCTCGGGCCGCGCAAGCAGGTCGTCCGGCGCGCCCTCCGCGACGACACGGCCTTCTTCGAGCACATAGGCGCGGTGCGAGACGTCCAGCGCCATCGTCACGTTCTGTTCCACCAGCAGCACCGACATGCCGGCGGCGTTGATGCGGCGGATCGCGGCGAACATGTCGTGCACGATGAGCGGCGACAGGCCGAGCGAGGGTTCGTCGAGCAGCAGCAGGCGCGGCCTTGCCATGAGCGCGCGCGCGATCGCGACCATCTGCTGCTGCCCGCCCGAGAGCTCGCCGGCCGGGCTCGCGAGCTTCTCGCGGATCACCGGAAAGAGCGCGATCACTTCATCGAGCGTCTCGCGCCGCCTGGCTCTGGCATGCGGCAGGTAGCTGCCCAGTTCGAGGTTCTCCCGCACGCTCATGCCCGTGAAGAGCCGCCGCCCCTCGGGCACCAGCGCGATGCCGGCCTCGCAGAAGCGGTGCGGCGCGAGGCGCGTGATGTCGTGCCCGTCGAAGCAGAGGCTCCCGCCGCGTGCGCGCAGCAGGCCCGCCAGCGTGTTGATCAGCGTGGTCTTGCCCGCGCCGTTGGGGCCGACCACGCACAGCAATTCGCCGGGCCGCACGTCGAGCGACACGCTCCAGAGCGCGGGCGCGGCGCCGTAGGCCACCTGCAGGTCGCACACTTCAAGCATGGGCCTTCCCCAGGTAGGCGGTCATCACGTCGGGCCGCCGCATCACGTCGGCCGCCGCGCCTTCGGCCAGCAGCTCGCCGTGGTTGAAGACCACGATGCGGTCGGTCAGCGCCATCACCGCGCGCATCACGTGCTCGACGAAGACGATGGTCGAGCCCTGGTCGCGGATGCGGCGGATGAGCGCGACCGCGTCGTCGATCTCGCTCGGCGTGAGGCCGCACAGCACCTCGTCGAGCAGCACCAGCCGCGGCCGCGCCGCGAGCGCGCGTGCGAGTTCGAGGAACTTGCGCTGGTGCAGGTTGAGGTCGTCGGGCCGCGCATCGGCCTTGTCCTGCAGGCCGGTGAATTCGAGCCAGGTCATGGCTTGCCGGCGCGCGGCGTCGGGGTCGCGGATCGCGCCGCCGAACATCGTGGCGATGGCCACGTTCTGCAGCACGCTCAGGTGCGCGAAGGGGCGCGGGATCTGGTAGGTGCGCGCGATGCCGCTGCCGGCGATGCGGTGCGCGGGCAGGCCGTCGAGCGAGCGGCCCTCGAATTCGATCGCGCCGCCGCTGGGCGCGTAGTGCCCGCTGACGACGTTGATGAAGGTCGACTTGCCCGAGCCATTGGGGCCGAGCAGCCCGAGGATCTCGCCGTGGCGCACGTCGACATCGACGCCGGCCAGCGCGCGCACGCCCTTGAAGGACTTGGCCAGGCCGCGCACGCGCAGCAGCGGCTCGCCCTGGCGCGCAGCGACCGATGCCGGCCGCGCGGGAACCTCGGTCGGGGCGATCGCGCTCGGCGTCGCGACCGGCGCGCCCGCCGGTGCCGGGCGGCGGGGCCGGCGCAAGCGCTCCAGGATGCCTTCGGGCATGAACAGGATCGCCGCGATCAGGATCACGCCGATCAGCGCCTTGCCCGCCACCGCATGGTCGGCCGCCGTGAAGCTGTAGAGCAGCCCCGTGATCGCCACCGCGCCGATCGCCGGCCCGGCCCAGTGGCGCGTGCCGCCGAGCACGCTCATCAGCACCACCGTCAGCGGCACCGTGATGGTGAACACCTCGCCGGCCGTCACATACGAGAGGAAGAGCGCATGGATGCCGCCCGCCATGCCGGCCAGCGCGCACGAGATCGCGAGCGCGTAGAGCTTGTAGCGGTAGGTCGGCACGCCCATCACCTCGGCGGCGTCCTCGTCGTCGTGGATCGCGAACAGGCCGGCGCCGAACTTCGACACCTGGATGCCCCACGCGATCAGCAACGTGGCCACCGCGGCGCCGAGCGCGAGGAGGTAGAAGGTCGACGACTGCGTCGGCCCGATCTTGGGCACCGGCACGCCCGACAGCGGCACGCCCGAGCCGTCGTCGAGCGGCGTGTTGACGACGATGGTGCCGATCACGAGCGTGATCGCGAGCGTGAGCAGCGCGAACAGCTCGCCGCGCACGCCCTTCACGCGGAACACGACGGCGCCCAGCGCGACCCCGATCAGCGCCGCCATCAGCGCGGCCGCGGGCAGTGTCCACAGGAAGGGCCAGTCATAGCGCGCCATCAGGTTGGCGCTGGTGTAGATGCCGGTGCCGAAGAAGGCGCCGTGGCCGAACGAGAAGTAGCCCGAGTAGCCCGACAGGATGTTCCACGAGGTCGCGAGCACCACCCAGTGCAATGCGAGGTAGAGCAGCGAGTCGTAGAACGCCGGCAGGCCCAGCTGCGGCACGAAGGCCAGCGCCACGCCGGCCGCGAGGATCGCGAGGGGCGTGCGCCGCTTCGAGAAGCGTCCGGCGGCGCGCGGTGTCGCGCCCGAGGCCGGCAAGGCCGGCGATGACTGCGTGAGTGTGCTCATGTCCGGGGGCGAAAGAGCAGGATGAAGATCAGCAGCGTGAACGACACGATCGGCGCCCACGAGGGCGCGGTGACCGCCATCGTCACCGCCTCGCTCACGCCGATCAGCGTGCCCGCGACCAGCGGGCCGAGCGCGCTGCCCAGGCCGCCGAGCATCACCGACGCGAACACCACGCCGACCCACGCGTACATCTGCGAGGGCGCCAGCGTGAAGCTCAGCGCCAGGCATACGCCGGCCACGCTTGCGAGCGCGGAGCAGGTGCCCGCGAGCAGCAGCCCGAGCGCCTTCTCGTTGACGCCGAAGGCGGCCGCCACCGGCGCGTCCTGCGCGGCGGCGCGCATGGCCTTTCCGAGGTCGGTGAAGCGCAATGCCGCCCACACCGCGAAGGCGATGCCGACGGCAAGCACCAGCGTGATCAACTCGGGCACCGGCACGAAGAGCCCGCCGAGCTTGAACTTGTGCTGCCCGTAGCTTGATTCGAGCTTGCGGAAGTCGGCCGTCCAGATCGACTGGATGATGCTTTCGACGATCCCCATCAGCCCGAAGGTCAGCAAGAGCGAGTTGAAGGGCGTCACCGCGAAGCGCGCCATCACCCAATGCAGCGCCGCGCCGAGCGCGAAGAAGGCCGGCACGATGACCGCGAGCGTCAGCAGCGGGTCCATGCCCATCGTCGCCAACTGGTAGCAGAGGTAGGCGGCGAGGAACGCGAACGCGAAGTGCGCGAGGTTGATGAGCCGCAGCAGCCCCCAGCTCAGGCTCAGGCCGAGACCCATCAGTCCGTACAGCGCGCCGACGAAGATGCCCGAGAGGACCGACTGGGACAGCAGCGAGAGGCTCGGGATCGAGAAGCCCGACATGTCAAGGCGCGATCAGCTTGGCGCCGCCGGCCGTGACCTCCTTCGGCCACACCACGACCCACTTGCCGTCCTGGATCTGCTTGATGCGCATCAGGTCGTCGCCGAAGTTGCCCACGCCGTCGAAGCGCAGCTTGCCCTGGATGCTGTCGACCTTGTGCGTCTTCAGG
The DNA here is from genome assembly GCA_017744285.1 of Variovorax sp. Lineage (GTDB taxonomy): Bacteria > Pseudomonadota > Gammaproteobacteria > Burkholderiales > Burkholderiaceae_C > Variovorax. The sequence continues at coordinate 148,462 of JAGIBP010000008.1, read as the reverse complement.
TAGTTGGCGATCGCCTTGTCGTCCAGGCTCTTGGTGTTGACGATGCCCGCCTCGAGGATCTGCCACGCGGTGTACGAGGCCGCGGCCTGCGTCTCGACCGAGGTGTCGGTGAAGCCGGCCTTGGCCGCGCGCTCGCGGTAGAGCTTCACGAAGTCGGCCGCGCCGTAGTTGCTGGTGAAGGGCGGCTGGTCCTCGAAGATCGTGGCCGAGAGCGCGTTCTTCGCCTCGGGGGCGGCCAGCAGCGGGCCGGGCGCCGGGTAGAGGTAGAAGTGCTGCGGCGGCACATAGTCGATCTTCTTCATCGCGTCGAGCAGCAGGTTGCCGTCCAGGCCGATCGCGCCGACCCACACGAAGTCGGGCTTCGCGTCCTTGATGCGGTTGGCGATCGGGCCGAAATCGCGGTTGCCGAAATCCCATTCGAGGAACAGCACCTCGGTGAGGCCGCGCTTCTTGAGCACCTCGCGCGCGCCCGCGCTCATGAACTGGATCGAGGGAAACTTGCTGGTCACCACCGCCACCGTCTTCGGCGGCCTGGGCGAGGCGGCGAGCGCGTCGAAGAGCGTGTTGGGCACCGTGTTCGCGGGATCGGAGCCGATCGACCACGCCGGGAACTGCATGTCGTACTTGGCGAGCGACGGAATGCCCAGCGTGTGGTGCACCAGCACCTTGTTGTAGCGCTGCGCCACGCCCATCGCCGACAGGATCGCGCCCGTCGCGTACGGGCCCATGAGCAGGTCGACCTTGTCGGCCGTGACGAGCTGCTCGTAGAGCGTGCGCGCCAGGTCGGGCTTGGACTGGTCATCCTTCACGATCCATTCGACCGGCCGCCCGAGCAGCCCGCCGCGCTGGTTGACCTGCTCGATGTAGATGTCGCCCACCAGCTTGTGGATCTGCGCCGTGGCCGAAAGCGGGCCGGTCAGCGCGAGCGTGCTGCCGATGCGGATCGGCGGCCCGGCGGGCGCCTGCGCCATCGAGAGGCCGGCGGCCGCAAGCGCGATCGCGGCCACCGCGCTGCGCCGTCCGATGCCCTGGGGGGTCTGCGTCTTCATGGTTCCTGTCTCCTTTGGTTTCTTCTGCCGGAATCCCTACGCACCGGGCGTCGCGCGGCCCTGCCGCAGCGCGGCGCGGATCTCGTCGCCGTGTTCGCCGAGCACGGGCGGCGGCCGCACATCGAGCGCGCGCTGGCCGTCGAAGCTCACCGGCGAACGCACCGTGCGAAAGAGCCCCATCACCGGATGCTCGGCCGAGGTCATGAGCTGCAGGTGCTTGGCCTGCGGGTCTTCGAGCGCCTCGCTGGTGTCGTACATCGGCGCGTGCGGAACGTCCTCGCGCTGCAGGCGGCGGCACCACTCGCTGCGCGGCAGCAGGCGAAAGCGCGCGCCCAGCAGTTCGATCAGCGTCTCCTGGTTCGCGATGCGCGCCTCGCGCGTGGCGAAGCGCGCGTCCTCGAAGATGTCGGGCTGCTCGATGGCGGCCGCGAGCCCGCGCCAGAACTTCTCGGGCGAGGACATGTGCAGCGCGATCCACTTGCCGTCCGCGCAGCGCAGCACGTACGACTGCGACACGCTCGGCCGGCTGTAGGGGCCCATCACCTCGTCGACCTGGAAGTAGTGCGTGAAGGCATCGAGGTTGAAGTGCGCCATCGCCTCCAGCATCGACACCTCGACCATGCGCCCCTGGCCGGTGCGGCCGCGCTCGAACAGCGCGCCGAGCACCCCGTAGGCGGCGTAGAAGCCGGTCAGCGCATCGGCGATCGCGGGACCGACCACGCGCGGGTTTTCTGGATTGATCAGCAGGTTCAGGAAGCCGCTGGCGGCCTGCGCGACGGTGTCGTAGGCGGGGCGGTCCGCCGCGGGGCCGCTCGGGCCGAAGCCGCTGATCGAGCAGTAGACGAGCTTCGGGTTGAGCCCGCGCAGCCGCTTCGCGCCCACGCCCAGCTTGTCGGCCACGCCGGGGCGGAAGTTCTGGATGTAGACGTCGGCCTCGGCGATCAGGGCGTCGAGCACCGCGCGGTCCTCCGCGCTCTTCGTGTCGAGTGCGATGCTGCGCTTGTTGCGGTTGTAGGTCTGGAAGTGCGGGCTGTAGAGGCCGTCCTTGAAAGCGCGGAACGGGTCGCCCGTCTTCGGCTGCTCCACCTTGATCACGTCGGCGCCCAGGTCGCCGAGCAGCATGCCGGCCGCGGGCCCGGTGATGAAGGTGCCCTGCTCGACGACCTTGAGGCCCTGCAGCACGGGGATCATTCGCTCGTCCCGAAGTGCGCAGGGAGTTCGCCGTCGTATTGCATCTCGCGCGTGGCCTGGTAGGAGAGCGCGAAGCCGATGGGCTGGCGGATCTCTTCGTAGAGGTGCGCGATCAGCCCCGCGGTGCGCGCAAGGATCGGCACGCCCCGCAGCGCCTCGACCGGAAAGCCCGCGCCCAGCAGCACCGCCGGGATCGCGCCCGAGACATTGAGCTTGAGCGGCTTGCCGAGCACCTCGGGCATCGCCGCCTCGGCGGCGGCGGCGATCAGGACGAAGCGCTGGTCGGTGCCCGCGGCCCTGGAGACGGCGAAGAGCGCATCGACGCGCGCGTCGCGCTCCTTGTGCAGCGGATGGCCGTAGCCGGGGATCGCGCGCCCCGCCGCGCGCCAGCCTTTCATCACCTCCAGCGCCGCGTCGGCGAGCGGCGTGCCGCCGCGCGCGAGCGTGTCGATCTCGCTGTACATGCGGCCCGCGGTCTCCGACGCGCCGAGGATCACCGAGCCGCAGCCAAGGATGCCCGCCGCCACCGCGCCCTGCAGCGCATCGGGCGCGGCCGCGAAGGTCATGCGCGCCGCCTGCACGCTCGGCACCAGGCCGTGGTCGGTGATCGCGACCAGCGTGGCGTTCAGCACCTCGGACTGCGGCGGTGTGGGACGTTCGCCGGTCAGCAGGAAGAAGAAGTGATCGACGAACGAGATCTTGCCGATCAGGTCCTTCGACAGGTCCTGTCCGCGGATGACGATGGTGTGGGCGTCCGACGTGCTGATGGCCGTGCGCGGCACGGTCGCTTTCCCGATCTTCATGGGCGGTCCTCTTCAGGCCGTTGCGGGTGCGAGCCGCACGTCGAAGCTCGCGCAGTGGTAGGGCACGCGCATCTCGCGGCCGTCCACGGCCTTGCCGGGCGGATGGGTCTCGAAGTCCACCACCAGGCTGTCGCGCTTGCCGAAGACCGCATCGGCGTCGATGTAGGGGCTGCCGCCGACGAAGACTTGCGTGGTCAGCGTCACGTAGCCGGGCGCCGACACCTGCAGGTGCAGATGGCCCGGGCGGTAGATGCTGCGGTCGGTCGCGCGCATCATGTCGCCGACCGGGCCGTCGTCGGGGATCGGGTAGTAGTTGGGGCGGATCGACCAGAACCAGTAGCGGCCCTGCGCGTCGGTCCGCAAGCGCCCGCGCGCCTGCATCGACGGCTCGGTGCTGAGCTGCACGTCGTACTTGCCGTGGCCGTCGCCCGACCAGACGTCGAGCAGTGCGCCGGCCAGCGGCTGGCCGTCGCAGTCGGTGACGCGGCCCATGTAGAAGGTGGGCTCGCCGCTGGCGCCGTTCGCGATGTCGCTGCCCAGTTCGACCTCGGGCGCGCCGGCCCAGTAGAACGGGCCTTCGACGGTGGCCTCGGTGGCCTCGGTCGCGCCCCTGGCCTGGCTGGCACGGCTCTGCGCGAGCGCGACCACCATCATCGACAGGCCCAGCGTGTCCGACAGCAGGATGAACTCGGGCCGCTTGTCGGTCGAGATCTGCCCCGTGGCATTGAGGAAGTTCAGGCCCGCCAGCCATTCGTCGGGCGTGAGGTCCACCTCGCGCGCGAAGGCGTGGAGGTGCTTGACCAGCGCGGTCATCAGCTGGCGCAGGCGCGGGTCGGGGGTCTTGGCAAAGGCATCGAGCACATCGCGCGTGATGCCGTCCTGGTTGTATTCCGACATGGTGCTTGTCTCCTGGACCGGCGCCATCGAGCGCCGAGGCCCGGACGATAGGGCGGCCCTCCGCGCGCAGCAAATGATGAATTTCCATCGATATCATCGATGGCATCGATCATTCGTGGGGGTTTCCATGGAGATGAGGCATCTGCGCTATTTCGTCGCGCTCGCCGACTGCCTGAGCTTCACCCGCGCGGCCGAGCGGGTGCATGTCACCCAGTCGACGCTGTCGCACCAGATCCGCCAGCTCGAAGAGGAAGTGGGCCAGCCGCTGTTCGAGCGCATCGGCAAGAAGGTCGTGACCACCGAGGCCGGCGAGTTGCTGCGCGGCTTCGCCTCGCGCGCGCTGCGCGAAGTCGACCAGGGCGTGGCGCTGCTCAAGCCCGACGCCGGCAACCTCAGCGGGCAGATCCGCATCGGTGCGACGCACACCTTCAACATGGGGCTCATCCCCGAATGCGTGGCGCTGTTTCTCGCGCGGCATCCGACGGTGCGCCTCGGCGTGGAGGAACTGTCGGCCGAAGTGATCTGCGCGCGCCTGAAGGCCGGCGAGCTCGACCTGGGCATCGCCTACCGGCCCGAGGACCCGGCCGACCTGTGGTTCGAGCCGCTCTACAACGAGGAGATGGTGCTCGTCGTGTCGACGACCCATCCGCTGGCCCGGCGCAAGCGCATCCGCATGGTGGAGTTGCACCGGCAGGACCTGGTGCTGCTGTCGGGCTCGTTCTCCACCCGCACCATGATCGACGAATGCTTCAGCGCCTGCGGCGCGGAGCCGACGGTGGTGGCCGAGATGTCGACCGTCGCGCCGATGCTCGGGCTCGTGGCCCGCACGCAGATCGGCACGATCGTGGCGATCAACGCGGTGCCCGAAGGCATGTCGGGCCTGGCGGTGATCCCGCTCGAAAGCCCGACGCCCACGCGCACGCCGGGCATCCTCTGGCGTCTCGGCGAGACGCAGCCGGTCACCGTGCAGTCATTCGCGGTGATCCTGCGCAAGACGGCGCTGGGGAACAGCCTGCGGCGCGAGAAGGTGGGGGTGGGAGTGAACCAGAAACAGACGATGCGAAAGTCAGCGCCAAAGGTGTCTTGAAGGGGCCTGCCAATCGCGCGATTCACGTCGGGTAGGCTACCCCTTCCTCACGATCCACGGGCACCAAGTCGCACTGATCGGCGGTCGCGCGTACTGCGAAAGTCACCATTCAGATGAACCCGGATTTCAGCGCACTGAATATCCCAGATTGCAGCCCGGCGGTGGCGCCCGACCGATGACTTGATGGAGGTAAGACGAGCGGTGGCTGGCGAAAGCGAGCGCGGGCTCTGCTCTGGGCGAAGGGGTAGGTAAGCTCGCGCTCTACCGCACGCTCTCCGCCGCCCGAAGCGCGCTCAGGAAGCCGTTGCGCCACCAGTGCACGTCCTGCTCGCGGATCCGCGCGAGCAGCTTCTGGTGGCGCTCGCGCCGCTCCTCCAGCGGCATCTGCAGCGCCTGCTGCAGGGTCTCGGCGGTGCCGTGCGTGTCGTAGGGATTGACCAGCAGCGCCTCCTTCAACTGCTCGGCGGCGCCCGCGAAGCGCGAGAGCACCAGCACGCCCGGGTCGGCCGGGTCCTGCGCGGCGATGTATTCCTTGGCCACCAGGTTCATGCCGTCGCGCAGCGGCGTCACCAGGCCCACCGCGGCCGCGCGGCACAGGCCCGGCACGCGCTTGCGCGCGACCATGCGGTGGATGTAGCGCACCGGCATCCAGTCGAGCTCGCCGTAGTCGCCGTTGATCGCGCCGCACAGCGATTCGAGCTCGCGCCGGATGTCGGCGTAGGCGTCGACCGTCTCGCGCGTGGGCGAGGCGATCTGGATCAGCGTGGCGCTGCGGCGGTTCTCGGGGTAGTGGGCGAGGAGCTCGCGGAACGAGCGCACCCGCTGCGGGATGCCCTTGGAATAGTCGAGCCGGTCGATGCCGAGCAAGAGGCGCCGCGTCGAGTACTCGCGCTTCATGGTCTCGTACATGTCGCGCGATTCCTTCGCGTGCGTGAGCGCGGCGAACTCGTCGACGTCGATGCCGATCGGGAAGGCGTTGCAGCGCACCGTCTGGCCGAAGGCGCGGTAGAGGTGGTCGCCGAGGTCCTCGCCGCGGGCCTCGTGGCGCACGTAGTCCTCGAAGTGCTGCACGTCCTGCTCGGCCTGGAAGCCGATCAGGTCGTAGGCGAAGAGCGAGCGCATGAGCCACTCGTGCTGCGGCACCGCGGCCATGATGATCTGCGGTGGCATCGGGATGTGCAGGAAGAAGCCGATGCGCTGTCGGCACCCGATCGCGCGCAGCTCGGCCGCCAGCGGGATCAGGTGGTAGTCGTGCACCCAGATGATGTCGTCGTCCTTCAGGAGCGGCAGCAGCTTGCGCGCGAAGAGCTGGTTGACGCGGCGGTAGCCCGAGACGAAGCCGGCCTCGAAATGCGCGAGGTCGAGCCGGCCGTGGAAGACCGGCCAGAGCACGTCGTTGCTGTAGCCGAGGTAGTAGCTGTCGTGGTCCTCGCGGCTCAGGTCGATCGTGGCCAGCGTGACCTTGCCGGCCTGCTGGCGATGCAGCTCGCCTTCGCCGGTCGGGCCTTCCTCCACGATCGAGCCGCTCCAGCCGAACCACAGGCCGCCGCTTTGCTGCAGGCTCTCGCCCAGGGCCACGGCGAGGCCGCCGGCCGCGGGCTTGCGTGGGTCGGCCACGCGATTGGAAACAACAACGAGCCGGCTCATATGCACGAATCCCAGGGCGCCGACAGCCTGACGGCCGCGTTGATGATTCCCACCATCGAATAGGTCTGCGGGAAGTTGCCCCACATCTCGCCGGTGACCGGGTGCGTGTCCTCCGAGAGCAGCCCGAGCGGGTTGCGCGCCGCGAGCATGGTCTCGAAGATCTGACGCGCCTCGGCCTTGCGGCCGATCTTGGCGAGCGCGTCGATGCGCCAGAAGGTGCAGATGTTGAACGCGGTCTCGGGCTTGCCGAAGTCGTCGGCCGCCTCGTAGCGGCGCATGTAGGGTCCGTCGCAGAGCGACTTCTCCATGGCGTCGACCGTCGAGATGAAGCGCGGGTCGCGCGCATCGATCAGGCCCACCTCGACCATGAGAAGGATGCTCGCGTCCAGCTCGTGGCCGCCGAAGCTCTCGGCGAAGGCCTGTCGCTCCTCGCACCACGACTTGGCGAGGATCTCCTCGCGCATGCGCGAGGAATGGCCGTGCCAGTAGGCCGCCCGTTCAGGCAGCCCGAGCGCGCGCGCGATCTTCGCGAGCCGGTCGCAGGCGGCCCAGCTCATGAGCGCAGAGCTGGTGTGCACGCGGGCGCGGGTGCGCAGCTCCCACATCCCCGCATCGGGCGTGCCGTAGACGCGCACCGCCTGCTCGCCCACCGCTTCGAGGTAGGGGAACTCGGCCAGCCCGCCGCGGCTGAGAAGCCGGTGGTCGAAGAAGGCCTGCGCGGCGCCGAGCACGATGTTGCCGTACACGTCGTGCTGGAAGTGCTCCTGCGCCTGGTTGCCCACGCGCACCGGCCCCATGCCGCGGTAGCCCGCCAGGCCCTCGACGAAGGACTCCGGCAGCTCGCGCTCCAGCCCGATGCCATAGAGCGGCTGGATGTGCTCGCCGCGCGAGCCGATCACCACGTTGGAGAGCCAGCGCAGGTAGTCCTCCATCGTGCCCACTTCCGAGAGGCTGTTGAGCGCGCGCACCACGAAGAAGGCGTCGCGCAGCCAGCAGTAGCGGTAGTCCCAGTTGCGCTGGCTGCCCGGCGCCTCGGGGATGCTCGTGGTCATCGCGGCGACGATCGCGCCGGTGTCTTCGTACAGCGAGAGCTTGAGCGTGATCGCCGCGCGGATCACCGCCTCCTGGTACTCGAAGGGGATCGCGAGGCGCTTGCTCCAGGTGCGCCAGTAGGCGATGGTCTCCTGCTCGAAGTGGCGCGCGGTGTCGGCGATGCCGTCGTTGAGCGTCTCGTCCGCGCCCAGCACGAAGTCGTGTTCGCGCGAGAGCACGAAGGGCTGGCGCGAGAGGATGTGCGAGACCGGCGCGTCGGTGTTCAGCCGCAGCGCGAAGTCGGGCCCGACGTAGCGGATGTGGTTGCTGCCGCGCGTGATCGTCGGCGCCGTCGCGCCCCACTGGAAGCGCGGCGCGAGCGTGACGCGGATGCGCGGCGTGCCGACCACGGGCTTCACCCGGCGCACCAGCGTGAGCGGCCTGAAGTAGCGCGAGCGGCTGTGAAAGCGCGGCGCGAAGTCGGTGATCTCGATGCACTGCCCGGCGCGGTCGAAGAGCCGGGTGCGCAGCACCGCGGTGTTTGGCTCGTACCACTGCTCGGATGATGCGAAGTCCTCGATCTCGATGGCCCAGGCGCTGGCTTCTTCCTCCTGCGGGTGCAGCAGGGCGTTGAATACCGGGTCGCCGTCGAAGCGCGGCAGGCAGCACCACACCACGCGCCCGCGGGCGTCGATGAGCGCGCTGTACGCGCAGTTGCCGATCACGCCGACGTCGAGCGAGGGCGAGGCCGGCGCGCCGAAGCCGGTGCGCGCGCCCGCGCCGGCCAGTGCCTCGGGATGGGGCGCCGCCTTGTGGCCAGCGCCGGCGGCGGCCGCGATGGCCTCGCCGGCGCGGTCCGCGGTCGGCGGGGCTTCCGTTTCTGTTTCTTTCTGTAGAGTGGTCATTCGGTCCTCCTCGGTGGGGTGCTGGATGCGAGCAGGTCGCGCGCCGCCACGAGCCATTCGAAGACCGCAAGCGGCGAATCCAGCCGATGCAGCGCCAGGCTGGGGCCGGCGCCGACCTTGATCGCGACGCCGCCGCGCGGCTGCACGATGGCGAAGCCGCTCTCGTCGGTGGTGTCGTCGCCCGCGAACACGGGCTGGCGGCCCGCGAACGGCGGCTCCTGCATGAAGGCGTCGATGGCGATGCCCTTGTTGATGCCCGCGGGCTTGACCTCGAACACGAACTTGCCATGCATCAGTTCGAGCTGCGGCTGCCCGTCGACCACGCGCAGCATCGCATCGCGGCACACGGCCTCGAGCTGCGGCGCGAGCCGGTAGTGCAGGGCGATGGCGGCGTGCTTGCGTTCGACCAGGAGGCCTTCGTGCACGCGCGCGAGTTCGTTGGCCGCGTCGAGCACGCGCGCGAGATCGGGCGGGCGCTGCTCCTGCATGCGGCCGTCCGCGTCGCGGCGCTGCACGCCGTGCTCGCCGGCGGCCGGCAGGCGCAGCGGCGCGAGAAAGCGGTCGAGCACGTCGATCTGCCGGCCCGAGACCACGGCCAGTGCGCCGCCGAGCAGATCGCTCAGATCGCTCAGCAGCGGCACCATGGCGGGAGGGACCTCGATGGCCTCCGGGGTCTCGGCGAGCGCGACCAGCGTGCCGTCGAAATCCAGGAAGAGCGCCGCGTCGGGCGTGAGTCGGGGGGGCTGCTGCATGGAGGGAAAACCATAGCAGACTCCCGAGGCGCGCCGCGTCGGCCGAGGCCTTGTCCTCGAACGCGGACATGGGATGATGCGCGCCACCTTCCCCGAGGATGCGAGGAGCACGCCATGACCATCTACGACCAGGGACTCGACAAGAACGCCGCCAACTTCGTGGCCTTGTCGCCGATCAGCTTCGTCGAGCGCAGCGCCGAGGTGTTCGGCGACATGCCGGCGGTGATCCATGGCCGGCGGCGATTCGACTGGCGCACGCTGCGCGATCGTTCCGCGCGCCTGGCCGCGGCCTTGCGCGCGTTCGGCGTCGGGCGCGGGAGCACGGTGTCGGTGATGCTGCCGAACACGCCCGAAATGGTCGAGGCGCACTACGCGGTGCCGGCGCTCAATGCGGTGCTGAACACGCTCAACACGCGGCTCGACGCCTCCCTGCTGGCCTGGCAGATGAACCACTGCGAGGCCGAGGTGGTCCTGAGCGATCGCGAGTTCGCGCCCGTGATGGCCGAGGCGCTGCGCCTGCTGAAGTCGGCGCATGGCCGCTCGCCCATCGTCATCGACGTCTGCGACAGCGAGTACCCGGGCGCGGGCGAGCGCATCGGCGCGCACGAGTACGAGGCGCTGCTGGCCGCGCATGCGCCGCTGCCGCGCCTCGAGGGCCCGGCCGACGAATGGGACGCCATCGCGGTGAGCTACACCTCGGGCACCACCGGCGACCCCAAGGGCGTGGTGACGCACCATCGCGGCGCCTACCTCAATGCGGTCTGCAACGCCGCGACCTGGACCCTGCCGCAGTTCCCGACCTACCTGTGGACGCTGCCGATGTTCCACTGCAACGGCTGGTGCTTCCCGTGGACGGTGGCGATGCAGGCCGGCGTGCACGTGTGCCTGCGCCGCGTCGAGGCGCAGGCGATCTTCGCGGCGATGCGCGAGCACGGCGTCGATCACTACTGCGCGGCGCCCATCGTCCACAACCTGCTGATCGCCGCGCCGGCCGCGATGCGCGAAGGCATCCGCCAGAAGGTGCGCGCCATGGTCGCGGGGGCGGCGCCGCCGGCCGCGATGATCGAGGGCATGGCCCGCATCGGCATCGACCTCACCCATGTCTACGGGCTCACCGAGGTCTATGGCCCGGCGGCGGTGGCGGCGAAGCGGCCCGCGTGGGCCGGCGAGAGCCTGTCGGAGCAGACGCGCCTGAACGGCCGCCAGGGCACGCGCTACGTGCTGCAGGAAGGCATGACGGTGATGGACCCCCGCACGCTGCGCGAGACGCCCGCCGACGGCGAGACGATGGGCGAGATCATGTTCCGCGGCAACATCGTCATGAAGGGCTACCTGAAGAACCCCGCGGCCACCGCGGCGGCCTTTGCCGGCGGCTGGTTCCACACCGGCGACCTGGCGGTGATGGAGGCGGACCGCTACGCGAAGATCAAGGACCGCAGCAAGGACATCATCATCTCCGGCGGCGAGAACATCAGCTCCATCGAGGTCGAGGACGCGCTCTATCGCCATCCGGACGTGGTGTCGTGCGCGGTGGTGGCGCGGCCCGACGACAAGTGGGGCGAGACGCCCCTGGCCTTCGTCGAGCTCAGGCCGGGCGCCGTGGCCGATGCGGCGGCGCTGATCGCGCACTGCAAGACGCTGCTGGCCGGCTACAAGGTGCCGCGCGAGATCCGCTTCGAGGCCATTCCCAAGACCTCGACCGGCAAGATCCAGAAGTTCCAGCTGCGCGAGCGGGCGCGCGGCGCGGCGGACGCCGAATGAAGGGCGCCGCAGAGGAGATGCGCATGGATGACGAAGCGTCCCCCCTGGTCATGTGCCGGCGCGACGAGCGCGGCGTGGTGACGCTGACGCTGAACCGGCCGCAGGCGTTCAATGCCTTGTCCGAGGCCATGCTGGCGGCCCTGCAGGCGCGGCTCGACGGCCTCTCGGGCGACAAGGGCGTGCGCGCGGTCGTGCTGGCGGCGAGCGGCAAGGCCTTCTGTGCCGGCCACGATCTGCGCGAGATGCGCGCGGCGCCTTCGCAGGCCTACTACGAGGCGCTGTTCGCGCAGTGCACCCGCGTCATGCTCGCGCTCCAGCGCCTGCCGGTGCCGGTGATCGCCCGCGTGCAGGGCATCGCCACCGCGGCAGGCTGCCAGCTCGTCGCGATGTGCGATCTCGCCGTGGCCAGCCGCGAGGCGCGCTTTGCCGTCAGCGGCGTCAACCTGGGCCTCTTCTGCTCGACGCCCGGCGTCGCGCTCTCGCGCAATATGCCGCGCAAGGCGGCGTTCGAGATGCTGGTGACCGGCGCCTTCATCGACGCCGGGGAGGCCTGCCGCCAGGGCCTGGTGAACCGCGTCGCCGAGCCCGGCGAGCTCGATGCGGAGGTCGAGCGTCTGGTGGCCGAGATCGTCGCCAAGCCGCGCGCCGCGATCGCGATGGGCAAGGCGCTGTTCTATCGCCAGATCGAGTCCGGCATCGCCGCCGCCTACGAGGACGCCGGCCGCACGATGGCCTGCAACATGATGGATGCCGGCGCGCTCGAAGGCGTGCAGGCCTTCATCGAGAAGCGGCCGCCGCGATGGCCGCCACCCGGGCACGGGTGATCGCCTCGCCGATCTTCGGGCCGGTCGCGCCGGCCTGCTGCGCGGCGCGCGCGATCGGTTCGGTCGCCACCGCGCGCGCGGCATCGAGCGCGGCGCGCAGGCGCTCGCGCGGCGGGTAGGGCTGGTCTTCGAGCCCGAGGCGTCCGCGCGCATCGCACTCGCAGGCCTGCAGGACCTCGTCGAAGCGCTGGGGCTTGCGGAAGGCGTCGCAGCGTTCGAGCAGCCGCGCCACCGCGGCCGCGTTCAGCTCGCCGCTGCGGTGGATGTTGCCGTGCTCGCGCGCCACCACGTCCGCGAGCTCGCGGATGTCGACCGGCACGCGCCAGCGGTCGCACACCGCGCGCAGCAGCGTCGCGCTGCGCTGCTCGTGGCCGAGGTGGCGCGGCAGCCTGTCGGCGGGCGTCGTGCCCTTGCCGAGGTCGTGCACCAGGCAGGCGAAGCGCACGCCGAGCGAGGTCTGCAGGCGCGCCGCCATGTCGAGCACCATCATCAGGTGCACGCCGGTGTCGACTTCGGGGTGGTGCGCCTCGGGTTGCGGAACGCCCCAGAGGCGGTCCACCTCGGGCAGCAGCACGGCGAGCGCGCCGCAGGCGCGCAGCACCTCGAACATGCGTGACGGGCGGCCTTCCATCAGTCCGCGCGCGAGCTCCTGCCAGACGCGTTCGGGCACCAGGGCGTCCACCTCGCCGGCCTCGACCATCTCGCGCATGAGCGCGAGGGTCTCGGGCGCGACGGCGAAATCGTGGAAGCGCGCGGCGAAGCGCGCCACGCGCAGGATGCGCACCGGGTCCTCGCGGAAGGCGTCGGTCACGTGGCGAAGCTGCCTGGCGCGCAGGTCGCGCCGGCCGTGGAAGGGGTCGATGAGTTCGGCGGGATCGACGTCCAGGCGCTCCCCGGTACCGACGCGGTCCTCGGGCAGCGCGATCGCGTTGATGGTGAGATCGCGCCGCGCGAGGTCCTGCTCCAGCGTGACGTCGGGCGCGGCATGCACGACGAAGCCGCGGTAGCCGGGCGCGCTCTTGCGTTCGGTGCGCGCGAGCGCGTACTCCTCGCGCGTCTCGGGGTGCAGGAACACCGGGAAGTCGCGGCCCACGGGCAGGTAGCCGCGCGCGGCCATCTGCTCGGGCGTGGCGCCCACGACGACCCAGTCGCGGTCGCTGCCGGGCCGGCCCAGCAGCGCATCGCGGATCGCGCCGCCGACGAGATAGGTTTGCATCGGGACGAGTGTAGGCGTCCCGAAGGCGGCCGCGTCAGCGCTGCAGGCGGTAGGGCTCGTCGAAGAGCACGAAGGTCTTTTCGGCGAGCGCCGCGTCGATCCACGCCTTCACGCCCGGCAACGCGAACACGCGGTCGATGTAGGCCGAGATCGCGGCCGGCACCGGCAGGCCGTAGGTGCGGATGCGCGAGCACACCGGTGCGTAGTAGGCGTCGGCGATGCCGAAGGCGCCGAACAGCATCGGGCCGCCGCTGGCGTCGAGCAGGCCGCTCCAGAGCGCCACGATCCGGTCGAGGTCGGCGCGCACGCGGGGCTGGTCGCGCAGGATGAGCTGGCCCTGCGCGCGCAGGTCGGCCTCGATGTTCATGCCGCAATGGGTGCGCAGGGCGCCGAAGCCCGCATGCATCTCGGCGCAGGCGCTGCGCGCGCGGGCGCGCAGCGTGCGGTCGGCGGGCCACAGCGCCTTGTCGGGATGCGCCTCGGCGAGGTATTCGCAGATGGCGAGCGTGTCGTAGACCACGATCTCGCCGTCCTTCAGCACGGGCACGGTGCCCGCCGGATTGAGCGCGAGGATCGTGCGCTTGAAGTTCGCGTCGGCTTCCATGGTGTCGAAGGGCACCATGACCTCCTCGAAGGCGATCCCGGCCTGCTTCATGAGCACCCACGGCCGCATGGACCAGGACGAGTAGTTCTTGTTGCCGATGTAGAGCTGGATCATCGCGGGTCCTCGGGATGGAATGGTGCAGGCAGCCGATCCTAGCGGGCGCGCGTGGCGCGATTGATGCCGAAGGCGCAGCCGATTGATGCTCAGGGGCCGCGGCGCTCGTCCTCGGACGAGGCGATCACGCGCTCCACCAGCGCCACCAGGCGCGGCACGAGCGAGAGCACGGCCAGCGCCAGCAGCGCGCTGATGATCGCGGTGAGCTCGCGTCCCAGGCCGCAGGCCATGCCGATCGCTGCCGTCATCCACAGGCCGGCGGCGGTGGTCAGGCCCTGCACATGCTGTTCGTCGCGGCCGTGCTTGAGGATCGTGCCCGCGCAGAGAAAGCCCACGCCCGCCACCAGGCCCTGGATCACGCGGCTCATGTCGGCCGGCACGATGCCGCTCTGCTGGGGCACGAGCACGAACAGCGCCGAGCCGACCGCCACCAGCATGTGCGTGCGCACGCCGGCGGCCTTGCCGTGCTGCTCCCGTTCGAAGCCGAGCAGGAAGCCGAGCACCGCCGCGAGCAGCAGGCGGACCAGGATGCGCAGCAGCTGCGGGATGTCGGGAACGTCGGAGAACTCGGCGGCGAGCACCTCGGTGGTCTCGCGCCAGAGGGAGTCGGCGGCCATGCTGCGAAGCGGCGTGGTGGAGGGCTGTGCAGTGTCGCCCGCCCGACCAGCCGCCGCTGTAGGCGGCGGCACGTCCGCCGCGTCAGCGGGGCACGCGATCGGTCGCGGACGGGCCGGCGGCGGCAATCGCCGGCGGCAACGTGGGCGCACTGCCGTGCCAGCGGCGCACCGCGCGCTGGAAGAACATGCTGTTGGGGATCTTCAGCGTCGTGCCTTCCATCGCGCTGCCGCTCTCCTCCAGCGTGGTGAACACCAGGTTGATGTCCAGCACGCGCCCCTTGAAGCCCGGCTTCTCGCCGTTCTCGATCACCTCGACCGTGTCGCCGGGCCAGAACATGCGGGTGGTGAAGATCAGGAGCGCGCAGAACATGTTCGACAACACGCTCCAGGCCGCGAAGAAGGCCACCGCGCCCACCGTGGCGAATCCGGTGAAGGCGGTCCAGAGCACGGCGCCCGAGGCGCCCAGCCGCTCCAGCGCCCACAGCACGGCGCCGCCGAAGATCAGGAAGCCGGCCGTGCGGCGCGTGACCATCGCCACGTTGGCGGGCAGGGCGTAGCCGCGCGTCACCTGCTCGATGAGGCGGCGCACGATGCGGTAGAGCAGCCATGCGCCCAGCAGGATGAGCGCCACCTGCGCGAGCGGGACGATGATCTCCAGCCATTCGATCGCCCAGTTGGGCAGCTGGGCGCGCAGGCCCTGAAGGGTCCGGTTCAGGGCAGGTCCTTGTTCGGTTCGGGCACCGCGGCGTCGCGCGGCCCCACGCGACCGAGCTTGTCCTTGATCGACTGCGGACGGCCGCCGAGCAGTGCCGCATACATCGTCGTGTTGGCGAGCACCTTCTTGACGTAGTCGCGGGTCTCGCTGAAAGGCACGTTCTCGGCCCAGATGGCGGCCTCCATGAGCGGGCCGTTGCGCCAGTTGCGCGGACGGCCGGGGCCCGCGTTGTAGGCCGCGGCGGCCAGCGCCATCGAGCCGTCGAAGTCGTCGAGCGCGAGCTTCAGGTAGTTGGTGCCGATCGTGATGTTGGTGTCGCGGTCGGTGATCTGGCCGGGCGTGAAGTCGGACAGGCCGATCTTGCGGGCGGTCCAGCGCGCGGTGGCCGGCATCACCTGCATCAGGCCCGAGGCGCCGACGCCGGAGCGCGCGTCCATGATGAAGCGGCTCTCCTGGCGGATGAGGCCGTAGACGTAGGCCGGGTCGAGGCCGATCTCCTGGCTCTTGCGCACCACCGTGTCGCGGAAGGGCATCGGGTAGCGCTGCTCGACGTCGATCGTGCCCTTGGTGCGCTCGCTGGTGTTGATGCAGCGGTCCCAGATCTCGCGCTGGCAGGCCAGGTCGGCCGCGGCGAGCAGCTCGCGGTCGGCCATGCCGCCCCTGTCGTGCAGGTTGGTGGCGTAGTTCCACTCGCGCACACCCTCGGGGCGCAGGCCGATCGAGATGGCGTAGAGCGCGCGCTGCAGCGCCGGGTTGCTGCGCGCGGCGTTCTTCTCCTGCGCCGTGAGCGGCGCCGGGCGCGTCGGCACGGCGGCGCGCTGGCCGAGTTCCTCGAGCGCGAGCAGCTCGTAGAAGCCGCGCGTGCCGGCGATGCTTTCGTACAGCGCGCGCGCCTGGGCGCGGCGCTCGTCGCCGCCGTGGGCCGCCAGGGCGCGGGCCTTCCAGTAGACCCACGTCGGGTCCTGCTGCTGCGTCTCGCTCATCGCGTCGATCGCGGCCTGCACCGTCTTCCACTCGCCGGTGCGCAGCGCCGCCCGCGCCTTCCACGCGAGCATGTCGTCGGAGAGGTCGCTGTTCTTCGTGACGTTGGCGAAGTAGCTGTTGGCGGTGGGCGAGAGCTTGGTCGCGGCCTGCCGGCCGATGGTGCCCCACAGCCAGTTGCGCTCCTCGGCCGAGAGCATCGGCCCCCACTTGCCGTCGAGCTGCGAGGCGGCCATGTCGGGGTCGGCGATCGCGATCTTGATCAGCGCGAGCACAACGATCTCGCGGCGCGACTTGGCCGCGACCACGGCGCGGCTGGCCAGGAATTTGCCGACGTTCGCGTTCATTTCGTCGAACAGCGCGACGGCCTCGGGCGCGACGATGGTGATGGCGCCGCGGGCGGCCTGCGGGCGGTTGGCCTCGATCGCGAGGCGCGCCTTCTTCCACGCGTCGTTGGGCGACATCTGGCCGGCGCTGATCATGCGGTCGGCGGCCGTGAGGCAGCCGTCGTCGCCGTCGCGCTGGGCGAACCAGTTGCGGCGCACCTCGTCGACCTGGACGCGGCTCGCCGTGCCGGTCTGCAGCGTCTCGACCAGCACCGCGTAGCAGCGGACCTGGGCGTCGTCGTTCATGCGGAACGCCGGGTGCATGCTCGTGAAGCCGCCCCAGTCGCGGCGCTGGCCGGTGAGCAGCAGCCAGTCGTTGCGCAGCCGGTCTTCCTGGTAGGTGCCGGCGTACTGCGCGAGAAAGGCCTGGACTTCCTGCTGGCTCGCGTCCGGCAGGCGCGCCTTCAGTTCCCAGTAGGCGGCCCACGGTTCGAGGACATGGCCGCGCGCCTGCGGCAGCAGCGCCGACAGCCGCGCCTTGTCGCCGCGCTGGGCGGCCTGCCGCATCTGCAGGATGACGTCGTCGTTGGTGTTCTGCGCCTGGGCGGCCGGGGCCGCGCCCAGGGCGGCCAGCAGGGAAAAAACCAGGGTGGACACGGCGGCGCGGGGCCGGCGTCGCACCGATGCCAAAATGCTCGCGAATTGCATCGGGGGATTATGGACAAGTCAAACGGTGGCGACACCTCGGCAACTGCCAACTTTCTCAAGGGTCAGGTGCGCAAGGCGCTCATCGAACAGCGTCTGGCCATGCCGGATCGGCTCGCGCGCGCCGACCTGCTCCAGCGCGTGATGCGCATCTGGCTGGTCGGCCGGCCCGACACCGTGATCGGCGCCTACTGGCCGATCAAGGGCGAGTTCGATCCGCTGCCGGCCCTGCATCGCTGGAAGGAAGACGGCGAGCTTCTCGACGAGCCGCAGCGCCGGCGCATCGGCCTGCCGGTGGTCGACCGCGTGCACAAGACGCTGACCTTCCATGCGTGGTATCCGGGCTGCCCGATGGAGAACGATGCCTACGACATCCCCAAGCCCAAGGACACCGAGCTGATCGTGCCCACGCTGCTGTTCGTGCCCTGCCTGGGCTACAGCGCCGGCGGCTACCGGCTCGGCTACGGCGGCGGCTTCTACGACCGCACGCTGGCGGCGCTGCAGCCGCGGCCGTTCACGGTGGGGCTGGGCTTCGCGAACGGGCTGATCGACAACTTCGAGCCCGAGGCGCACGACCTGCCGCTGGACGCGATCCTCAACGACAACGGCGTGGTCTGGCCGATCGGCTGAGGGCCGGCCTCAGTCCAGGTGGTCGACCGTGTCCGGATCGGGCACTTCGCCGATCGTCTCGCGCGTGACGGCGGCCTGCGTCTGCAGCCATTCGCAGAAGGCCTGGATCTCGGGCCGCTGCGCGCCGCGCGGGCCGGTGATGAGCCAGTAGGCCATCGGTGAATCCATGCGGTGGTGCGGCAGCACCTCCACCAGGTCGCCGTTGGCCAGGCTCTCGGCGATCAGCGAGCTGCGCGCCAGCACCACGCCCTGGCCGGTGAGCGCGGCCTGCACCATCTGGTAGGCGTAGTTGAAATAGAGCCAGCGCCGCGGCTGCGCGCGCGTCTGGTGGTGGACCTCGAACCAGCGGCGCCAGGTCAGCCACTCGAGGTGCGTGCGGTGCGCGTCGCCGGCCTCGATCAAGGTGAAGCGCGCGATGTCGGCCGGGCCCTTGATCGGCGGGTTGGTCTTGATCAGCCACGGGCTCGCCACGGGGGTGATCGTCTCGCCGAAGAGGCGGATGGCACCCGCCGGCATGTTCTCGCCCGGGCCGTAGCGCAGGGCGAGGTCGACGTCGGCCACGTCCAGGTCGAGCGCCAGGTCGCTGGCGTCGATGCGGATGTCGATCTCGGGGTTGTCGCGCTGGAAGGCCTCGAGCCGGGGAATCAGCCACATCGAGGCGAACGAGGCGAAGGTGGTGAGCGACACGCTCTTGCGCCCCGCGTTCTGCCGGATCTGGCGCACCGCGCCGTCGATGCGCGGCAGCGACTGCTGCACCGCCAGCAGCAGCTGCGCGCCCGCGCTCGTGAGCTCGACCGCCCGCGTGTGGCGCAGGAACAGGGCCACGCCCACCTCGTCCTCGAGCGACTGGATCTGCCGGCTGACGGCCGACTGGGTGAGCGCCATCTCCTCGGCCGCGGCGCGGAAGTTCAGGTGCCGGGCAACGGCCTCGAAGGCGCGCAGGTGGCCGGCCGAGATCGGCCGGGAACGCAGGTGGGTCTGGGAATGCAGCATGGGCGGGGCGACGGTGGGTCCGGGGGATTGATGCGAAACCGGAATCAGTAGGCTAGCGCGTTTTCATTGGACTGCCAATGGCGCGACGCCGATGATTCATTCCCGAAGCGCGCCATTGCGCGCTGACCACCAGGAGTCGAACATGTCCGCTGTCTGCACCACCCAAACGCTTCCGTCCGTTGCCTCGGCCCCCACGGCCGCCGTGCCGCCGGCCGTGCGCCGCGGTGCGTGGCAGCTCGAGGCGGGGCATGCGATGAGTCTCAAGGCCGGCAGCGCCAGCGTGCTGCGCATCCGGCAGGGCCGGGTCTGGGTCACGCGCGACGCCACCGCCCACCGGGGCAGCGAGGACCTGGTGCTGGCACCGGGCGAATCGCTCGCGGTGGCGGCCGGCGAGCGCATCGTGATGGAGCCCTGGGACAGCCACGGCGCCACCTACAGCTGGGACGCCGTCCCGGCGGCCGCACGCGCGGGCTGATCCGGGGCGTCCGGCGCTCAGCCGGAAATATCGAAGCGCGAGCGCAGCGCGATGAAATGCGCGAGCGCCGCGCTGCCTTCGAGCGCCTGGAGGTCGGCGAGGTCCTCGTGGTCATCGACCTCCGCCAGTCCCATCTCGAAGCGCTGGTAGCGCCGCGTGGCGAGCGGGCCGGCGTACAGGACGCGCAGATCCACGTGCCTGCGATCGGCCTGGAGCCGATCGAGCAGCGCGCCGACCGCCGGCGGCGCGCCCTCGAAGTGATGGCAGAAACGCAGGCCATCGAACACCAGGAGACCGGTGATGCCCTCCTGCTGGTTGCGCGCGCGCGCACGGGTCACGATCTGGCCGACGACGCGAGTGGACTGATCCGGGGCGAGCAGGCTGCTGTAGAGAACTTCCTGGAGAGGGGGCATGACGGGACGGTTCGTAGGACGCAGCCAGTCTAGGAGGACGGCGATCGGCTCGATATGTCAAAAGACATCCGGGGGCGACCTATAGTGGCCGGGTGATCTTCGAGGACCTTCCGGCGCCCGTCTCGCCCCCTGCCTGCGCGCATCCGTGCGACGCGTGCGCGCTGCGCCGCAACCCGGCCTTCCTGCCGATGTCCGCCGACGAGGTCCGCGTCATCGAGTCGTTCCGCGTCGGCACGCGCGTCTTCGAGGCCGGCCAGTCGGTGATCGAGGAGTTCCGCTTGAGCCGGCTGCTGTTCACGCTCTATTCGGGGTGGGCGTTTCGCTTCAAGACCCTGGCCGACGGCCGGCGGCAGATCCTGAGCTTCCTGCTGCCGGGCGACTTCATCGGCCTGCAGGACGAGTTCGCCGACGGCCACACCCACGGCGTGGAGGCGATGACCACGGTCACGCTCTGCGCCTTCGAGCGCGACAGGCTGTGGGACCTCTTCAGCGCGCACCCCAAGCTCGGCTACGACATCACCTGGCTGGCGGCGCGCGAGGAGAAGATGGTGGACGACAACCTCGTCACCACCGGCCGGCGCAACGCGGGCGAGCGCGTGGCGATGCTGCTGATGCACCTGTACCGCCGGGCGGAGCGCCTCGGCTTGGTGCAGGACGGCTGGGTGGCCTTCCCGCTGAACCAGCAGCACATCGCCGATGCGCTCGGGCTGTCGCTGGTGCACACCAACAAGACGCTGCGGCGGCTGCAGCAGTTGAACCTGCACCGCCTGGAGGGCGGGTGGCTGCGCATCATCGAGCCGCATGCGCTGGAGAAGCTGGGCGATTATTTCGAGCGCCCGATGCGGCCCACGCCCCTGATCTGAGGGTCTATGACAACAGGCCTAGCACCGTGGCGTTTTGCACAGTTGAGCAATCGCTAGTAATTAAGGTTTAATTTCGATGTGTATCATCGTGCAACTCTTGTCTCTGAGGCTTGTCTTGAACGGACTCCTCGGTGCTTTCAGGCTCGGAGGGTCTTTCGTCAATGTCGAATGCAGGTGAACCCCACCTCGTGATCAGGCCGCAGCGACGCGCGGTCTTCTTTCCCTGGCGGGACGTGCTGGAGTACCGGGATCTCCTGCGCATCCTCGCGCTGCGCGACGTGCGGCTGCGCTACCGGCAGACGGCCGTGGGCGTGCTGTGGGTCGTGCTGCAGCCGCTCATCGGCGCGGGGCTGTTCGCCTTCGTCTTCGGGGCCGTGGCCAAGCTGCCGACGGGCGACGAGCGCATCCCGTATTTCGTCTTCGGTTTCGCGGGGCTCCTGATCTGGAACACCTTCATCCAGATCTTCCAGAAGGCCAGCGACTCGATGGTCGGCAACTCGGGCCTGGTGAGCAAGATCTACTTCCCGCGGATCATCCTGCCGCTGTCGAGCGTGCGCGGCGTGCTGCTCGACTTCGCGGTGGCGGCCGCCGTGATGGCGGCGCTGATGGTGGTCTACCGCATCCCGCCGACGCCGGCGCTGCTCTTCCTGCCGATATCGATGCTCATGGCGATCATGCTGGCGCTCGGGCTCGGCTTCTGGGCCGCGGCGCTCAACGTGAGCTATCGCGACGTGCGCTACGTGATCCCGGTGTTCAGCCAGTTCCTGCTGTGGGGCAGCCCGGTGGCCTACGCGGCGTCGAGCATCCCGGCCTCCGCGCAGTGGTTCGCGGCCGTGAACCCGATGGTCGGCATCCTCGAATCCTTCCGCTGGGCCGTGCTCGGCACGCCGATGATGAACTGGGGCTCGGTCGTCTGGAGCGCCGTGGTCTCGGTGGTGCTGTTCATGGTGGGCGCGGCGATCTTCCAACGTGCGGAGCGGAGGTTCGCCGATGTCATCTGATCTGGCCCTGTCCGTGCGCGGGCTCAGCAAGGAGTACCGGATCGCCCACATGGCCCAGCACAGCCGGGTCACCGAGGCCGCCTTCGCGGCGCTCAAGGGCTTCTTCAACCGCCAGGAATACGAGACCTTCCGCGCGCTGGACGACGTGTCTTTCGACGTGAAGAAGGGGGACGTGGTCGGCGTCGTCGGGCGCAACGGCGCCGGCAAGAGCACGCTGCTGAAGGTGCTCAGCCGCATCACCGAGCCCACGGCGGGCGAGGTGCGCCTGTACGGCAAGGTGGGCTCGCTGCTCGAAGTGGGAACGGGCTTCCATCCCGAGCTCACCGGGCGCGAGAACGTCTACCTCAACGGCTCCATCCTCGGCATGCGAGAGCGCGAGATCGACCGCCAGTTCGACGCCATCGTCGACTTCGCGGAAGTCGAGCGCTTCCTCGACACGCCGGTCAAGCGCTATTCGAGCGGCATGTACGTGCGCCTCGCGTTCGCGGTGGCGGCGCACCTCAATCCCGAGATCCTCATCGTCGACGAGGTGCTCGCGGTCGGCGACACGCAGTTCCAGCAGAAGTGCCTGGGCAAGATGAAGGACGTCAGCAGCCAGGAAGGCAAGACGGTGCTCTTCGTGAGCCACAACATCGCCGCGGTGAAGGCGCTGTGCAACAAGGGCCTGCTGATGGCCAACGGCAAGCTGCTGCGCCACGGTTCGGTGGACGAAGTGCTGGCCGAATACGCGACCCGCGCGCCGGTGGCAGTGCAGCCGCGGCACGGCAAGTCGTCCAACCTGCAGCTCGTGGACCTGCAGATCAACGGCGCGCAGACCGCGGTCGGCGACGTCGACTTCCTGCGCCCGCTCGAGATCGAGCTCGAACTCGAGGCGCGCGAGCCGACGCCGCTGTGCATTCCCTTCTTCCGCTGGTACGACACCAACGGCGTCGTGCTCTCCGAGGTGTGGGGGCCCGAGGAATCGGTCGACTTCCAGCGCTACGACGGGCGCTTTGCGTTCCGGCTCGCGCTCGACAAGGTGAGCCTGATGCCGGGGCGCTACTTCGTCGACTTCTACCTGCACGACGTGGCGGGCAAGGAGGTCTTCGGGGCGCCCGAGTGCGTGCAGCTCGAAGTGCATCCGGTGTCGCTGCCCGGCGCGCCGCGCGCGTACGAGGGTCGCCACGGCCTGCTGCGCCTGGCGAGCCGCCTGTCCGCCCACAGCACCGAGCCGCAGCAGCAAGCGCGCCAGGCCTGACCCATGGGGCCGTCGACGCTGGAAGCCCTCACGGCTTCGTACAACTCCGCCGCCACGCTGCCCGAGACGCTGGCGTCGGCCTGGGAGCGCAACGGCGTGCCCGTGCTGCTGGTGGACGACGGCTCCAGCGACGGTTCGGCCGACTATGCCGAGCGCTGCGAGGGCGTGCGCGTCATCCGGCAGCGCAATGCCGGCCCCTCGGTGGCGCGCAACCGCGCGATCCTCGAGAGCCGCGCGACTTTCGTGCTCTTCCTCGACAGCGACGACCTGCTGCTGCCCGGCTACCGGGCCGCGTTCGAAACCGCGCTGGCGACCCATCCGGATGCCGACGTGTTCGTCTGCGGCATGCAGGTGATCGACGACGAAGGGCGTCCGCTGAACCGCCACGTGGCGCCCAGCCTCGCGCCGACGGCCTTCCTCAGCGTGCTGCGCGGCGAATCGGTGCCCACCAACGGCATCATCGTGCGGCGCGAGGTCTTCGCGAAGAGCGGCTTGTTCCGGCCGGGGCTGCACCACGCGGAAGACCTCGACCTCTGGCTTCGCATCGCGGCGGCGACCGACAAATGGGTGCGCATGGACCACACGCTGGCGGTGTACCGCCTGCGCGGCGGCTCGCTCAGCAAGAACGGCCAGGCGATGTGGCGCGGCATCCGCCAGGCGGTGGGCACGGCCGCGCGCCTGCCGATCGGCCCGGCGCGGCAGCGCCGCAGCATGGCGCGCCAGGCGCTGTCGAACGCGGCGGGCTACGTCTACCGCGTGGCATTCGCGCCGGTGCTGCGGCAGCGCGCGCGTTCCTCCATGGCCGAGGCGCTGCGCGAACTCGCGCGCCTGCCCGTGCGCTTCTGGCCGCTGGCGGTGCGCGACGGCATCGCCACCCTGCGCGACCGGCAGCAGCAGGGAGCGCGCTGATGCCCGAGTTCAGCGTCGTCATTCCCTGCTACAAGCAGGCCCACCTGCTGCCCGTCGCGATCGAGTCGGTGTTCCGGCAGGGACGCGACGCGGAGGTGATCGTGGTCGACGACGGCTCGCCGGACGCGCACGCCGCCCTGGAAGTCGCGAGCCGCTACCCCGGCGTGACCGGCATCCGTCAGGCCAATGCGGGCGTCTCCGCCGCGCGCAACACCGGCATCCTGCGCGCGAGCGGCCGCTTCATGCTGTTCCTCGACGCCGACGACTACCTGCGCCCGGGCATGCTCGAGACGGCCGCCCGCGCCTTCGCCGAAGACGACGAACTCGACGTGGTGCACGGCTTCGCCGACGTGGTGGACCTGGGCAGCGATAAGGTGCTCGGCGAATTCGGCGGCGTCGACCTCACGGCCGACCCCTTCCACACCCTGCTTCGCTGCAACATCGGGCCGCCCCACACCTTCGTGCTGCGCCGCGAGGTGCTGGCGCGGGTCGGCCTCTTCGACGCCTCGCTGCGGGCCTGCGAGGACTGGGATTTCTGGCTGCGGGTGGCCGCGTCCGGAGCGAAGTTCAGGCTGGTGCGCGAGATGCGCAGCGTCTACAGCGTGACGCCCGGCAGCCTCAGCAAGAACCTCGAGCTGATGTGGCGCACCGGCCGCGTCGTGCTGGGCCGCAGCGGCCGGCAGCACGCGAACTGCCGGCCCTGCCGCGAGGCGCACCAGGCCGGCATGGTCACCTTCGCGCGGTCGATGCGGCCGCTGCTGCGCGACATGGTGCGCTCGCCCGGCGGCAAGCGCCGCGCGGCCGGCGTGCTGCTGCGCAACCCGGACCTGCTGGTCTGGCAACTACGACGTGTTTTGCGGATAGACAGATGACAAGCGCAACTGAGAGCAAGGCGGCCGCGCCGCTGCGGGTCCTCATCGTCGGCGGCGGCGCCGTGGTGCTGGAATACCAGGGGCCGTCGGCCCGCGAGGCCCAGCGCCTCGGGCTTCTGGAGGTCGTCGGCGTGGTCGACCGCAGCGAGGATCGCCTCGCGCGGTGCCGCGGCCTCTTTCCCTCGGCGAGCTTCTGCACCGACCTGGCCGACGCGCCCGAGGCGGATCTGGCGCTCGTCGCCACGCCGGCGGGCAGCCACGCGACGCTGGCCATCGACCTGCTGCGCCGCGGCTGCCACCTGCTGGTCGAGAAGCCGATCTGCGCCTCGGCGGCCGACGCCCAGGCCATGCAGGACGCAGCGGAGCGCGCGGGCCGGATCCTGGCGGTCGGGCACTTCCGGCGCTTCTTCCCGGCGATCGACAGCGTGCGCGCGATGATCGCCTCGGGTGTCTTCGGCGCGGTGCGCCGCGTCGTGGCGGAGGAGGGCGGCATGTTCCGCTGGCCGGCCGCGTCGGCCGCGTTCTTCACGCGGCAGGAGGGCGGCGGCGGCGTCACGCTGGACATCGGCATCCACATGCTCGAGGTGCTGGTCTCGTGGCTCGGCGTGCCCGAGGTCGTGGACTACGCCGACGACGCGATGGGCGGCGTCGAGATCAATAGCGCCGCGCGCCTGCGCTGGCCCGGCGGGGCCGAAGGCGAGATCCGCCTGAGCTGGGACGTGGAACTGGCCAACCGCTACCGCGTGGAGTTCGAGCGCGCCAGCGTGACCTGGCGCACCGGGCAGGCGACGGACCTGCTGATCGAGATCGACGGCGTGCCCGCGCCGCAACTGGCTACCAGCCGGCGCGCCCATGGCAGCGGCCCCGAATATTCGATCCCGCAGCACGGCTACCTCGGCGCGTTCACGGCGCAGTGGAAGGATGTGGTGGAAGCGATCCAGCACCAGCGCGAGCCGCGCGTGACCAGCCGCACGGCCGGCGCCGCGCTCTCGCTCGTCGAAGAGATGTACCGCCGCAAGCGGCTCATGGACATGCCGTGGCTGGAACCGGACGAGCGCGTGCGCGCCCTTGCGTGGGCGGAGGCGGCATGACGACGACGCGTGTCGCAGTGCTCGGAGGGTCCGGCTTCGTCGGCACCCGGCTGCTCGAGAAATGGATGCTGGGCGGCACGCACGAGGTGCGTGCGATCGTGCGCAGCCCCGCGAGCCTCGCGCGCATGGCGCGCTTCGCGCTGCCCGACTGGGCGGCGGCGGACATCTTCGATGCGCCCGCGCTTGCCCGCGCCATCGAAGGCTGCGATGCGATGGTGCACGCCATCGTCGGCGACGGCGCGCAGATCGTCGCCGCCGCCGAGGCCGCGGTCGAGGCCTGCCGCCTGGCCGGGGTGCGCCGGCTGGTGTACCTGAGCAGCGCCTCGGTGCACGGCCAGAATCCGCCGCCGGGCACGAACGACTTCAGCGCGCTGCGCGACGACCACCCTTCCGAATACAACAACGCCAAGGTGCGCGCCGAGCGCGTGCTGCGCGACGCCTCGGCGGCGGGCGTCGAGATCTGCATGCTGCGCCCCGGCATCGTCTATGGGCCGCGCTGCCAGTGGTTCGTCGGCATGCCGCGCGCGCTGCGCTCGGGGCAGGCCTTCCTGGTCGAAGGCGGCGAGGGCTTCTGCAACCACATCTACGTCGACAACCTGATCCACGCCATCGAACTGGGTCTTACGCATGCACGCGCGACCGAGGGCCCGTTCTACGTGGCCGACGACACCTGCCTGAGCTGGCGCGAGTTCTACCGCCCGGTAGCGAACGCGCTGGGTTTCGACGTCTCGGACTTCCGGGCCGTGCCCGCCGCGGGCACCCCGCCGCGCACGCTGAAGGACCGGGTGCACTGGGCCAAGCAGGTGGGCGCCTCGAAGCTGATCCTGCCGATGTTCAGCCGCCGGCTGAAGGACGCGGTCAAGGCCGGCCTCGACCGCTACACGGCGCCGCCCGCGGCCAGCGGCTTCGTGCTACCGCAGGCGCCGGTGCCGGCGGCGGACTGGGAGATCAGCCAGCTGCACACCTGCGCCACGCGCCTGCCGATGAACCGTGCCGTCGAGGTGCTGGGCTATGCGCCGCCCGTGAGCGCCGCCGAGGGCCTGGACCGCAGCGCGCGCTGGCTGGCGGGCCTGTGGGTGCCGGGGCCATCCCCCTGAGATCGGCCCAGCCGATTCCAGGGCACCCGCGGAACCGGCTTTGCCGGGCCGCCGGGTGCCCCCCTCCCGACGAAGTCGAGAGAGGGGGGAGCCGCGAAGCGGCTCGGGGGATGCTTCATCCAGACCGATAGACGCGGCCGATGGCGGCCGCGATCCTCATCGCGAGCCGACGCCGCGCGAGGTCGCCGTCCGCGTACACCTTGATCGGTGCGTTGGCGAACTGGTAGTAGGACTTGACCGCCAGCCTCGGCGGCTGCCCGCGCAGCGCCTGCCGGATGTGCTTGCCGTGCCACGGCTTGACCGAGCCGATCGCGTGCGAGAGGTAGTAGCCGCCGGGCGCGAAGTCCATGGCCTCGGGGCCCGCGGTGTTCAGGGGCGCGTCGGTCACGGTCAGGGCGAAGTTCAGCGCGTCCTGGTCGGTCGAGTGGAAGAGGTCCGCGCCGCCGCCGATCTTGAGCTTTTCCTGGCCGGCGTTGTGCGCCAGCACCAGGTCGCACAGCCGGCTCCACAGGTCGAGGAAGCCCGTGTGCGCGCGCGGAATGGCGATGAAGCCGGCGTTGTAGTAGCGCTCCAGCGTGCGCGCGGGCGCCACGCCGTGCGGGGCGAAGAAGCGCTGCCACAGCAGGCGCTTCGGATGCCGCGCCGGGAAGCACCAGTTCACGTCCTCGATGAGGGAGATCGCGTCCTCGCTGAACCAGCCGGTGAACGCGGCCCAGTCGCACTTCATGACGATGTCGGGGTCGATGTAGGCCATCACGGCCGCCTCGGGCGCGTGCTTCTCGAGCAGTTCGCGGATGAACGTGGGCTTGTAGTAGGTGAAGTGCACCGGCGTGTCCAGCCGCATCATCCGCAGGACGAGGCCGGGCGCGACCTCGAACCGGCCGGAGGCGGCGTCGTAGGCGGGCGCCCCGGTGATCCATGCCGGCAGCTCGCCGCGGAAGCCGACCCACAGGTCGCCCTGGTAGCCCGCCGCGATCAGCGAATTGGCCAGCGCCGCGACGCCGTAGTGGTAGTTCTTCTCGAAGAGCGTGCAGAGGGCGATGTTCATGAAGCGAGGTCGAGTGCGGTCAGCCCGGTCGAGTGTAAACAAACGTTGTACTTTGCGGCCAGATATTACCTGTGCCGTTCGGGATAGTGCGCCTGCTCAGAACGCGGCGGCGGCCAGTTGGCGGACGTCGTTCTCGTACGCCTGCAGTCGCTGCTGCGCCTTCTGGCGCTGGCCCGGCGAGGTGCGGTTGTGGAGCTCGGCGACGTCGCGGCAGGTTTCCTCCTGCTGGGCGCGCAGGCGCTCGCGCATCGGGGCCGGCGGCTGCGCGAAGCGGCGCGCGTAGTCGCGGATCGCGCCCTGCGCCTCGGCCGCAGGCAGCCGTCCGCCCTGCAGCCGGCGCAGCAGCGCGAGCACCTCCTGCTGGTGGCGCCTGCGGTTGGCGTCCACCTCGCGCGGATCGAACATCGATGCCGCGGCCTGCCGGCGCAGCAGCTCGCGCTGTTCGGGATCGAGGCGGCCGTAGAAGTCCTCGCTGCGGTCCAGGAACTGTTCGTAGCGCTTTTCCTGCTGGTCTTCGCGCGAGAGGTCGAGCCACGCCTTGGCGTAGTCGGCGTTGACCCGCGCGTGCTTGCGTTCGATGTGCGCGAGCTGCGCATCGCTGAGGCTCGCGACCAATTCCGCGCCCGAGGGCGCCGTGTGCTCGGCCACGGCCAGCAGGCGGGCGCGGATGGCGTCCGCCAGTTCGCAGGCCTGCGCGGCCGTGACGTCGTCGGCGGCCAGCGCCCGCGTCTGCCGCAGCAGTTCGGCGAGCTTCGGCAGTTCGTCCTGGCGGTGCCATGCGAGCAACTGCGTCAGCGCGTCGCGCACGCGCGGGGTCTGCGCGGCCTCGAAGTCGACGTAGCTGTCGAGCCACCAGTAGCTCACCTCCGGCAGGCTGTTGTAGGCGATCCGCACGGCGCTGCAGGCCGCGAGGCCGCCCGCGAGCAGCAGCGCGCCGATAATTCGCGCCAGCCGAGGACCCACCCTCGGGCAACGTATCCGGAACAGTGGCATGACTCAGACCCCGCAGCAGAATCCAGAACCCATCGACGTCGTCATCATGGCGGCCGGCAAGGGCACGCGCATGAAAAGCAGCATGCCCAAAGTGTTGCATCGATTGGGCGGCCGCGCGCTGGTGTCGCATGTGATCGACACCGCGACGCGCATCGGCGCGCGTCACATCGTGGTCGTGACCGGCCACGGCGCCTCCGAGGTCGAGGCGGCGCTCCAAGGCGCGGCGGCCGGCGCGACGCCGGCCTTCGCGCGCCAGGTGCCGCAGCTCGGCACCGGCCACGCGGTGCAGCAGGCCATGCCGCATCTGCCGGAAGACGGCACGGTGGTGGTGCTGTCGGGCGACGTGCCGCTGATCGGCGAAGCCACGCTGCGCGCGCTGGTCGCGCAGAGCGCCGGGCGGCGGCTGGCGCTGCTCACCATCCGCACGCCGCAGCCGACCGGCTACGGCCGCATCCTGCGCGCGCAGGGGCAGGAGGGCGAGGGCGAGGTGCTCGCCATCGTCGAGGAAAAGGACGCCACCGCCGCCCAGCGAGCGATCGACGAGATCTACACCGGCGTGATGGCCGTGCCGGCGCGCCTGCTCAAGTCGTGGCTCGCGCGGCTGGACAACAAGAACGCGCAGGGCGAGTTCTACCTGACCGACGTGGTGGGCTTCGCCTCGGTCGACGGCGTGCCGATCGTGGCGCATCGCACCGAGGACGCGACCGAGGTGCTGGGCGTGAACTCGCCTTCGCAGCTGGCGGCGCTCGAACGCGCCCTGCAGCTGCGCCAGGCCGAGGCGCTGATGGCCCAGGGCGTACGGCTCGCCGACCCGGCGCGCTTCGACCTGCGCGGCACGCTGGCCTGCGAGGCCGACGTGGAGATCGACATCAACTGCGTGTTCGAGGGCGCGGTGTCGCTCGGCTCGGGCGTGACCGTGGGGGCGAACTGCGTGATCGCCAACGCGCGCATCGAGACCGGCGCGGTGATCCATCCGTTCACCCACATCGACGGCGGGAAGATGGGCGTGACGGTGGGCGCGGGCGCGCTGGTCGGGCCCTTCGCGCGCCTGCGGCCGGGCGCGCGCCTCGGCCCCGAGGTGCACATCGGCAACTTCGTCGAGGTCAAGAACTCGACCCTCGCGGCGGGCGCGAAGGCGAACCACCTGGCCTACCTGGGCGATGCGACCGTGGGCGAGCGCGTCAACTATGGCGCGGGCAGCATCACCGCCAACTACGACGGCGCCAACAAGCACCGCACGATCATCGGCGACGACGTGCACGTGGGCAGCAACTGCGTGCTGGTGGCGCCGATCACCGTCGGCGCGGGAGGCACCATCGGCGGCGGCTCGACCGTGACCAAGAGCACCGAGCCCGGCGCGCTCACCATCTCGCGCGCGCGGCAGACCAGCTTCCCGAACTGGCAGCGGCCGAAGAAGAAGAGCTGACGCGCGGCCGCCGCGCGGGCGTCGCTTCGCAGGGTTCGCCACCCTGGATGGGACTCATCGCCATTCACGTCGGAGCCCACCCGCTGGAGGGTTTACGCTCGTTCCATGAGTGCCATCCTCGCGAAACAAGCCCCCACCGATGCAACGACCTGGGCCGCCTGGCGGATGCTGGCCCTGGGCGTGGCCGCGCAGGCCGCCGGCACCTTGCTGGTGTCGACCCCTGCCTACCTGATTCCCTTGCTTCACACCGTGCACGGCATGCCGCTCGCGCACGCCGGCCTGCTGGCGGCAGCGCCGCTGATCGGAACGATGCTGGCACTGGTCGCCTGGGGCGCGATGGCCGACCGCTTCGGCGAGCGCTGGGTGATCGCCGGCGGCATGGCCCTCACCAGCCTGTTCGCGTTCGCCGCCGTGCCGGTCGACGGCTATGTCGCGCTGGGCGTGCTGCTGGTCTTCGGCGGTGCCGCCTCGGCCAGCACCAGTTCGGCCAGCGGCCGGGTGGTGGTCGGCTGGTTTCCCCGCCAGCGCCGCGGCCTCGCGATGGGCATCCGGCAGATGTCGCAGCCGCTCGGCGTGGCCCTGGCCGCGCTGACGGTGCCCGGGCTCGCGGCGCGCTACGGCCTCTGGGCGCCGCTGCTGCTGGCCGCCTGCGTCACGCTCGTGCTCGCGCTGGCCTGCGCATGGGGCATCCGCAATCCGCCCCGGCCGACCGCCACGGTGGTGCCCGGCGGCGCGGCCGGCAGCGCACCACGGCCAGCGCCCGTGCGGCCGTCCAACCCGTATGCGCGGGACCGCTTCCTGCACCGCATCCACGCGATGTCGATGCTGCTGGTGGTGCCGCAGTTCGCCCTGTCGACCTTCGGCCTGGTCTGGCTCACGACGGGCCTGGGCTGGTCGGCGGCCGCGGCCGGCGCGGTCATGGCCGCTTCGCAGTTCATCGGCGCGCTGGGCCGCATCGGCGTCGGCATGCTCAGCGACCGGGTGGGCAGCCGCGTGCGCGTGCTGCGCTGGGTGTCGATCAGCGGCGTGGTGGTCATGCTGGCCCTGGCCGCCACGGGCGCGCTCGGCTGGCCGGCGGCCGGTGCCGCGGTGCTGGTGGTGGCGACCATGGTCAGCGTGGCCGACAACGGCCTGGCCTTCACCTCGGTGGCCGAAGTCGCCGGGCCCGCGTGGTCGGGCAAGGCGCTCGGCATCCAGAACACCGGCCAGTTCCTCGTCGCGGCGATCGTCGGGCCGGCCATCGGGGCGCTGATCGCCGCCACCAGCTATCCCATCACCTTCGCGCTGGTGGCGCTCACGCCGCTGGCGGCGCTCGGGCTGGTGCCGCGGGACGACCCGGCGGGCTCCGCCTGAGGGCAGCCGCGCTCAACGGTTGCCCGCTGGTTCGCCCTCCGGGGCGGGCAGCGGCACGCGCGTAGCGAACTTCGCGCGCTTGACGCTGAAGAACGCCTTCACGTTGCGCACGTTGGCGTCGGTCGTGAAGAGCCGCTGCGCCAGCGCGTGGTAGCCCGGCATGTCGAGCACCGCGACGACGAGCACGAAGTCCGGCCCCGGGGAGACGCGGTAGCACTGCTGCACCCCCTCGTCGGCGACCGCGCGCTGCTCGAAGGCGTCGAGCGCGGCGGCGTCCTGGCGGTCGAGCGAGACCTCCACGACCGCGGTCAGCAGGGCGCCCACGCGCTCGGCGCCCAGGACGGCCACCACGCGCTCGATCCACCCCGATTCGCGCAGCCGCCGTACGCGCCGCAGGCAGGTGGGCGGCGAGATGCCCACGCGTTCCGCCAGCGCCTGATTGCTCTGCGAGGCATCCTGCTGGAGCGCGTCCAGGAGCTGCAGGTCGGTGGCGTCCAGGGTGATTTGTTTCATTATCTCTATTGTCGTGAAATAAATCGACGTCATCAAACCGCGCTGAAATCGATCGACACATAGGCGGAAAAAGCGGATAGAAAATTTCATGTCGATGGTCGTACGATGCGCCCACTTCCAACCCCGGAGCAAACTCCATGTGTGGCATCGTCGGCGCCGTCTCAGGCCGCAACATCGTTCCCGTCCTCGTCCAGGGCCTGCAGCGGCTCGAATACCGCGGCTATGACTCCTGCGGCGTGGCCGTGCATGCCGCGGGCCTGCAGCGCGCGCGCACCACCTCGCGGGTGGCCGATCTGCTCGCGCAGGTGCAGAGCGAACGCATCGAGGGCTTCACCGGCATCGCCCACACACGCTGGGCGACGCACGGCGCGCCGGCGGTCCACAACGCGCACCCGCACTTCAGCCACGGGCCCGGCGCGGATGCCGGCACGGCGCGGCCGGGCCGCATCGCGCTGGTCCACAACGGCATCATCGAGAACCACGAGTCGCTGCGCGCGGCACTGCAGGCCAAGGGCTATGCCTTCGCGAGCCAGACCGACACCGAGGTCATCGCGCACCTCATCGACAGCCACTACGACGGCGACCTGTTCGAGGCCGTGAAGGCGAGCGTGCGCGAGCTGCACGGCGCCTTCGCCATCGCCGCGATCTGCCGCGACGAGCCGCACCGCGTGGTCGGCGCGCGCGAGGGCTCGCCGCTGATCCTCGGCGTCGGCAAGGGGGAGGGCGAGAACTTCCTCGCCAGCGACGCGATGGCGCTCGCCGGCGTGACCGACCAGATCGTGTACCTGGAGGAAGGCGACATCGTCGACATCCAGCCCGGCAAGTACTGGATCGTCGACCGCGCGCACAAGACCGCGACGCGCCCGGTGCGCACCGTGCAGGCGCACAGCGGCGCGGCCGAGCTGGGCCCCTATCGCCACTACATGCAGAAGGAGATCTTCGAGCAGCCGCGTGCGATCGCCGACACCCTCGAAGGCGTGGAAGGCATCGTGCCCGAGCTCTTCGACGGCATCGGAGCCGACGGCGCGCCCGGTGCCGCCGCGTGGCGCGTGTTCAAGGAAATCGACAAGGTGCTGATCCTCGCGTGCGGCACCAGCTACTACAGCGGCTGCACCGCCAAGTACTGGCTCGAAGCCATCGCGAAGATCCCCACCCAGGTCGAGATCGCGAGCGAGTACCGCTACCGAGAGTCGGTGCCCGACCCGAGGACGCTGGTCGTCACCATCAGCTAGTCGGGCGAGACCGCCGACACGCTGGCCGCGCTCAAGCATGCGCGCGCGCTGGGCATGGAACAGACGCTGACCATCTGCAACGTCGCGACCAGCGCGATGGTGCGCGAATGCAAGCTGGCCTACATCACGCGCGCCGGTGTCGAGATCGGCGTGGCGTCGACCAAGGCCTTCACCACGCAGCTGGCGGGGCTCTTCCTGCTGACGCTCGCGCTCGCGCAATCGAAGGGGCGGCTCCCGGAGGCCGACGAGGCGCGCTTGCTCAAGGAAATGCGGCACCTGCCGGTCGCGCTGCAATCGGTGCTGGCGCTGGAGCCGCAGGTCATCAGCTGGGCGGAAGACTTCGCGCGCAAGGAGAACGCGCTGTTCCTGGGCCGCGGCCTGCACTTCCCGATCGCGCTCGAAGGCGCGCTCAAGCTCAAGGAAGTGACCTACATCCACGCCGAGGCCTACGCGGCCGGCGAACTCAAGCACGGTCCGCTCGCGCTCGTGACCAGCGAGATGCCGGTGGTCGCGGTCGCGCCCAACGACACGCTGCTCGAGAAGCTCAAGAGCAACCTGCAGGAGGTGCGCGCGCGCGGCGGGGTGCTCTACGTGCTGGCCGACGGCGACACGCGCATCGAAAGCGCCGAGGGCGTGCACGTGATCCGCATGCCCGAGCACTACGGCGCGCTCTCGCCGCTGCTGCACGTGGTGCCGCTGCAGCTCCTGGCCTATCACACGGCCTGCGCGCGCGGGACCGATGTCGACAAGCCGCGCAACCTCGCGAAGAGCGTGACGGTGGAGTGAGGCTCAGGCCGCGTAGCGCGCGACCGCCGCTTCGTCCCAGCGGATCCCCACGCCGGGCGTGTCGTCGGGCACGGCGCAGCCGTGCTCGTACTTCAGCGCGCTGGCGAGCACCGGGTCGGCCAGCACCATGCGCTCCAGGTAGTGCGCGGTCGGCGTCACCTGCAGCAGGTGCGCGCTGAACTCCGCGAAGATGTGGCTCGACATGGGGATGCCATAGGTCTGCGCCAGGGCCGCGGCCTTGAGCCAGCCGGTGACGCCGCCGATCTTCATTGCGTCCGGCATCGCCAGTTCGCACGCGCCGGCTTCGAGGGCCCGATACATGTCGTCCGCGGACAGCCAGTTCTCGCCCATCTGCACCGGCACCCGCGTGCGGCTGCGAATCTCTGCGTAGCCGCGCAGGTTCTCCTGCACGGTCGGCTCCTCGATCCAGCCGAGGTCTTCCCCTTCGAGGGCCTGGATCCGCCGGATCGCCTCCGGCACCGTGAGGCCCTGGTTGTAGTCGGCCAGGATGCGCACCTCGGGGCCGACTGCCTTCTTCAGCGCGCGCAGGACCGCGATGTCCTCGTCGAGCGTCGCATAGCCGATCTTGGTCTTGATGGCGCGATACCCGGCACGGGCGGCGCCCTCGGCGCGCCGGCAGCCGAGCTCGATGCCGTCCATGCTGTGGCTGTCGTAGGCGGGCACCGGGCGCAGTTCGCCGCCGAGCACGCGGGCCAGGGGCTGCTTCAGGTGCTGGGCCCAGGCGTCCCACGCGGCCATGTCCAGGCCCGAGGCCGCCATCTGCGCGAGGCCGGTCTTCCCCACGAGGCGCAGGCGCGACGCGAAGAGTGCATCCATCGCCGCGGGCGCGAGGGGCTGCCCCGTGACCAGCCGGCCCAGCGCGCGCGTCATCTCCAGGGTGGCGGCCAAGGCGATCGGCGTGTAGGTGAAGAGATAGCTGCGCCCGGTCACGCCGGCATCGGTCTTCATGTCGATGAGCACGAGCGGCGCCGTGTCGACGATGCCGACGCTGGTGCGCACGGGGTATTCGATCGGCACGTTCACCGCGCGTGCGACGACCTCGGTGATCTTCGGTGCATCCATCTCCTAGACTCCCAGGTAGGCCGAGCGCACGCGCTCGTCCGCCGCGAGCTCGGCGGCGGGGCCCGACAGGGCGACGCGCCCGGTCTCCAGCACATAGGCATGGTCGGCGATCGCGAGCGCCGCGCGCGCGTTCTGCTCGACGAGCAGGATCGGCACGCCGCTGTCCTTGAGCCGCTGGATGACCTCGAAGACTTCCTTGACCAGGAGTGGCGCCAGGCCCATCGACGGTTCATCGAGCAGCAGCACCTTCGGCCGGCTCATGAGGGCGCGTGCCATCGCGAGCATCTGCTGCTGCCCGCCCGAGAGCTGCCACGCGCCCTGGTCCTTCTTGGTCCTGAGGATCGGGAACAGGTCGAACATCTCTTCGATGCGGCCCGCATCGGGCTGGTGGACCCAGCCGCCGAGCCGCAGGTTGTCCAGCACCGAGAGCGGACCGAACACCTGGCGCCCCTCGAGCACCTGGGCCAGCCCGGCGCGGACGCGCTGTTCGGGTGCGAGCTTCGTGATGTCCTGGCCGAGGAGTTCCACGCGTCCGCCGCGCGCATGGATGAGCCCCGAGAGGGTCCGCAGCAGCGTCGTCTTGCCGGCGCCGTTGGCACCCACCAGGGCGACGAGCTGGCCGGGCGCCAGCGCGAGGTCCACGCCCCGCACCGCCTCGATGCGCCCGTAGCCGGCCGTGAGCCCCGTGACCTTCAGAACGGCGTTCATGCGTCCACTCCCAGGTAGGCCGCGATCACGTCGGGGTTGCCGCGCACCTGCTCCGCGCTGCCTTCGGCGAGCTTGCGGCCCTGGTCGAGGACCACGATGTGGTCCGAGATCGACATGACCATCTTCATGTCGTGCTCGACCAGCAGCACCGTCGTGCCGCCCGCAGCGATCTTGCGGATGAGTTCGCCCACGGCGTGCGTCTCGCTGTCGTTGAGGCCGGCGGCCGGCTCGTCCAGCAGCAGCAGCCGGGGATCGGCGGCCAGCGCCCGCGCGATCTCCAGGCGCTTGAGCACGCCGAAGGAGAGCTGCGTGGCATGCGCGCCGCGCGCGCTGCCGACGCCCACGTAGTCCATGAGTTCGTGCGCTCGCTCTTCCAGGCGGCGGTCCGCCGCGCGCGTCCAGCCGAAGAAGCCGGACCAGAGGCCCGGGTTGCTGTGCAGGTGCGCGCCGAGCATCACGTTCTCGTTGGCCGTCATGTTCATGCAGACCTGCAGGTTCTGGAAGGTCCGGCACATGCCGCGCCGGGCGAGGGCCTCGGGCGGCAGGCCGGTCACCTCGGCCCCATCGAGGAACACCTGCCCGGCGCTGGGTTCGTAGACCCCGCTGATCAGGTTGAAGAGGGTCGTCTTGCCGGCGCCGTTGGGCCCGATGACCGCGTGCACATGCCCCGGCTGGACGTCGAAGGACACGCTGTCGACGGCCGAGACGCCGCCGAAGCTGCGGGAGAGCGATTGGACCGACAGCATCAGCGGCTCCTCTTCTTCAGCCGCAACGCGATCGACGGCACCAGCCCCTTGGGCATGAACATCATCGTGAGCATCAGGACCAGGCCGAAGATGATCGCCTCGTACCCGTGCAGCCCGCCGACCAGCTGCGGCAGCATCGTGAGCAGGGCCGCGCCCAGCACCGCGCCGAAGGTGCTCGACATGCCGCCGAGCACCACCATGGTCGCGAGCTCGACCGAGTGCGCGAACGAGGCCATCGAGGGGCTGATGAACGCCAGGTAGTGCGCCGTGAGGCTGCCCGAGATGCTGGCGAACACGGCCGAGGCGATGAACACGCGCACCTTGAACGCGCCGACATCCACGCCGACCACCCGCGCCGCGTACTCGGAGCCGTGCAGGCCGCGCAGCGCGCGCCCCGCGGGCGAGGAGAACAGGTTCAGCGACAGCACGATCGCCGCGAACAGGGCCACGGCCGCGAGCGCGTACCAGTGGGTCAGCTTCTGCAGTTCGAAGCCGCCGAACGCGAGCGGCGGCACGGCCATGCCGTCGGGGCCGCCGGTCCAGTCGACCTCGTTGATCAGCACGATGTTGACGATCACGCCGAGCCCGAGGGTGGCCATGGTCAGCGAGTGCCCCTTCAACCGGAGGATGGGCTTGGCGATCAGCCACGCGATCACCGCCGAGCCCACGGCCGCCGCGGGAATCGAGAGCAGCGGGCTCCAGCCGAGGCGCGTGGCCGCGATCGCGCTGCCGTAGGCACCGATCGCGACGAAGGCCGCATGGCCGATGCTGATCTGGCCCGCGAAGCCCATCAGGAGGTTCAGGCCGATGACCGCGATCGCGGCCAGCGCGATGCGGATGGCGATGTCGAGCGTGTAGTTGTTGGGCAGCACGAAGGGCAGGGCAAGCAGCACCGCCGCGGTGACCAGGAGGGAGGACCGGAGCTTCATACGCGGTCCGTCCTGCGCGCGCCGAACAGGCCGTGCGGCATGAACAGCAGGATGACGATGATCATGACGAAGGGCACCGCGTCCTTGTACGCCGAGGAGATGTAGCCCGCGACCAGCGCCTCCAGGATGCCCACGATGAGGCCGCCGAAGACCGCGCCGACGCCGCTGCCGAGGCCGCCGAGCGTCGCCGCCACGAAGCCCTTCATGCCGAGCATGAGGCCGATGTCGTAGACGGTGGTCGTGATCGGCGCCGCCACCACGCCGGCCACGGCGCCGAGAAGCGCCGAGAGGCCGAACGAGAGCTGCAGGATGCGCCGCGCCGGGATGCCGACCGCCAGCGCCGCCATGCGGTTGGCGGCGACCGCGAGCATGGCCTTGCCGGTGAGGGTTCCCTTGAAGAAGACGGCGCAGGCCGCGACCAGCACGCTCGCGGTGCCGAGCACCCACAGCGCCTGCGGCAGCACGTAGGCGCCGAGGATCCGCAGCGGCGTGTCGCCGGTCCAGGGCGGCAGCACCTGCTGGTTCTTGCCCAGCACCACCTGCGCGACGCCCTGGATGAAGATCGACGCGCCTATGGTGATGATGATGAGCGAGACCACGTCCGCGTTGCCCGCGGGCCGGATCGCGAGCCGGTACAGCAGCACGCCCACGAGCACGGTCACCGCGATGCCGATCGCGATCGATGCCGGAAGCGCCATCCCCTTGCCGAGCAGCGAGGCGGTCACCATCGCGGACAGCATGAGGAAGTCGCCCTGCGCGAAGTTGATGACGCCGCTCGCGTTGTAGATGAGCGAGAACCCCAGCGCCGCGAGCGCGTACACGGCGCCTGTCGTCAGGCCCGAGAAGAGGAACTGGGAGAGGTCAGACATTTTTTCGTACGTGCAGCGGTTGGAGGTCGGCGACGCGCGGCGCGCCCAGGAGCGTCATCGTCCGCGTGATCTCGTCCATGAAGAGGCGCAGCGCCGCGACCGCGCCTTCGCGGCCGCCGGCGGCCAGCCCCCAGACGGCCGGCCGGCCGATGAAGACGCCGCGCGCGCCGAGCGCCAGGGCCTTGACGACATCGCTGCCCCGGCGGAAGCCGCTGTCGACGAAGACCGGCACCTGCCCCGCCGCGGCATCGACGACGGCGGGCAGGGCGGAGATGGTCGATGGCGCGGCATCGAGCTGCCGCCCGCCGTGGTTCGACACGACGATGCCGTCCACGCCGTGGGCCAGGGCGCGCTTCGCGTCCTCGGGGTGCAGCAGGCCCTTGACCAGCAAGGGGCCGTCCCAGAGCGAGCGCAGCCAGCGCAGCGATTCCCAGGTGAGGCTGCGGTCCATGGTCCGCGCGAGCAGCGCGGCCTGCAGCTGCGGCGAGGCCTTCACGTTGTCGGCCGTGAGGTTCACGAAGCCGGGCGAGCCGGCAAGGGCCATCGACAGCGACCAGGCCGGGTGCGTCACCAGGTCCGCGAGCGTGCGCAGGCCGGGCCGGAACGGCAGCTTGAAGCCGTTGCGCAGGTCGCGCTCGCGCATGCCGCTGACCGGCACGTCGACGGTGAGCACCAGCGCGCCGTACCCCGCGCGCCGGGCCCGCTGCACCATCTGCTCGGCGATGCCGCGGTCCGACATGACGTAAAGCTGCAGCCATTGCTGGCCGCCGGGCGCCGCTTCGCGCACCGTCTCGATGCGTTCGTTCGATGCGGTGGAGAGCACGTAGGGAAGACACAGCGCCTGCGCCGCCTGCGCCAGCGTGCTGTCCGCGCGCGGGCGCACCAGGCCGGCGAAGCCGATCGGCGCGATGCCGATCGGTGCGGCCCATGTCTGGCCGAAGACCTCGATGGAGGTGTCGAGCGTGGTCGTGTCCCGCAGGCACGTGGGCAGCAGGTGCAGCGCCCGCAGATCGGTTTCATTGCGGACGATGCATTCCTCGTCCTCGGCTGCCCCGTCGACGTAGTCGAACACGAAGCGGGGCAGCCGGGAGCGGGCGCGCGTCCGGAAGTCGGAGATCCTGAGCATCATGAGCGCGCGTCAGCGGACTTCCCTGAAGGCGCCGTTCGAGATCTCGATCATGCGGAACGCGGTGTTGTCCAGGCCCATGTGGTCCTGCGGCGTCATCGCGTAGATGCCGCTCACGCCCACGAAGCCCTTGGTGCCTTCGATGGCCGCGCGGACCTTCTCCTTGTCGGTGCCGCCCGCGCGCTTGATCGCATCCACCACCAGGGTGAGCGCATCGTGCGCGTAGCCGCCGAAGGTCGAGACGTCCATCTTGTACTTCGTCTCGAAGTTCTTGGCGTAGTCGACGCTGACCTTGCGCTGCGGGTCTTCCGCGCCGAGGGACGAGGCGATCAGCAGCGCCGGCGAAGGCATGCGGATGCCCTCGGAGGCCTTGCCTGCGATGCGCACGAATTCCATCGAGGCCTGTCCGTGCGTGGTGTACAGGGGCTGCTTCACCGCGAGCTGCTGGTAGTTGCGCGCGATGATGGCCGGCGCCTGGCCGGTGCCGAACACCAGGATCGCCTGGGCCGGCGACGATTTGACGCGCGTGAGCTGCGGCGTCATGTCGGTGTCCTTCTCGCCATAGGTCTGGTCCTCGACGATCTTCATGCCGAGCGATTCGGCCGCCTTGATCGTCTCGGTGCGGCCCGACTTGCCGAAGCCGCCGGTGTCGGACAGCAGGCCGACCTGCGTGAAGCCGCGCTTCTTCATGTCCTCCAGCACCTTGTAGGCCGCCATGCGGTCCGAGTGCGGCATCTTGAAGACGTAGGGCCGCACGGGCTCGACGATCACGGAGGCGGCGGCGAGCGACACCGCGGGGATCTTCGCCTGTTCGATCTGCGGCACCATCGCCATGGTCGAGCCGGTGGTCGAGGCGCCGAGGATCACGTCCACCTCGTCCTGGATGATCAGGCGCCGCGTGAACGCGTTGGCCTTGTTGGCGTCGCTCGCATCGTCGTAGAGCACCAGGCTGAGCTTGCGGCCGAGCACGCCGCCGGCGGCGTTGATCTTCTCGACGTACTGTTCGAGGGTCTTCTGCTGCGGGTCGCCGAGGAACGAGGCCGGGCCGGTCGCCGAGACCACCGCGCCGATCTTGATCGGGCCGTCGGCCGCCGTGGCCGCCGCGGCCACCGAAAGAAGTGCTGCTGCGGCGAGCAGCGTGCGTCGGGTCTTGTTCATCGTTTTGTCTCCTTGGTGTGTTGATCTGAGGGTATGGGAATCAGCGCGCAGGCCT
This sequence comes from Variovorax sp., assembly GCA_017744285.1. GTDB lineage: Bacteria > Pseudomonadota > Gammaproteobacteria > Burkholderiales > Burkholderiaceae_C > Variovorax. Next base: position 107,630 of record JAGIBP010000008.1, on the reverse strand, counting down.
TCGCCTGACGATCTGGATCGGACGGACCACCGGCTGGCCGATGGCGGCCGAGAGCTGCCGGCCCTCGGGGTCGGCCAGTGCCGCGACCCGCGCGGCGCGCACGGTCTCGGCGGTGGCGCCCGCGCCGACTTCCTTGAGTATCGCGTCCAGGTTGCGGTGGCCGCGCCGGCTCGTTTCCCCGTAGCCCTTGACCAGGTTGCCGCACAGGGCGATCTCGAGCGCGAGCGGTCCGGGCAGGGCGGCCTCGACGGCCGCGAGCCAGGTCTCGATGCCCTGCTGCTCTTCGATGTAGCGGGACATGTGCCGGCGCAGCGGGCGCAGGCTTCGAAGGCCGCACAGCATCAGGAACCCCTTGATGGTGTCGGTGCGGATGGTCATGCCGCGGTGCCAGCCCTGGCCCGCGGCCCGGCGCCGCAGCCAGGCCGCGAGCCGGGGCGGGAGGACCGAGGCCATCTCGTCGAGCCCCGGCTTGAGGTACTCCGTCATGTGGATCGGCTCGCCGCTCTGCGCACCCACTTCGCGGCGCACGCGGTCCAGGCGCTCGCGCCGCGTCTTCAGGTGGGCGACGCGGATCACGTCCTCGTAGGCCATCCAGAGGGCGAGGTAGCGCGCCGCCTCGCGCACCGCGCCGAGCGCGGGTTCGTCGCCCGGCGCGGCGCGCTGCATCAGGCGCTCGATGCGGTCGAGGTACAGCCCGGCGTAGCGCTCGTCCTGGAACTCGGTCGTGAGCGCGACGCCGGCGCTCACCACCTCGTGCAGCGCCTCGGGCAGGCGCGCGACGCGCGGCGGCACCCCGGGCTTCGCGCGCACGGCGGTGTCCAGCTTCTCGGTGGCGAGGCGCCGGCCCTCGGCCGCCTCGAAGCCGGCGGCAAAGCCCCGCAGGCTCGCCTCGACCGCCTTGCCGGAGCGGCGGATCGCCTCTTCGCAGGCCGCGCGGTCGAAGGGCAGGACGCCCGCGCCGGCCATGGCCCCGAACATCACGGTGTTGATGATGGTGCCGTGCTGCAGGGCCAGCGCGCGCATGTCGAAGACGATCGCGCGGCGGCTGCGCTGCGTGGCCGCGTCGATGATGCGGGCGCTGTCGAAGCGGCCGTCGCCCATCGCGGATTTCTCGGACACCGCGTACTCGCGGTGCGTCGAGGCCACGAGTGTCGTGCGCGCCGGGTCCACGAAGCCGTTCTGGATCGCGCGGCCGGCCTCGACCAGCTCGGAAGCGGCCACGATGTCGAGCTGCCCCGGGGACGGCGTGAGCGAGAGCACCGGCTCGCGGCCGCCCAGCGCGCTGCGCGGCTCGGGAAAAATTTCGACGTAGTAGGTGGTCGAGCCGGTGCGCTGCGCGACGCCGGGCACCGAGGTGCTCTGCACCGGGTAGCCCGCGTGGGTCGCCGCGTCGATGAGCCAGTCGGCGAGCACGCCGCCGCCTTCGCCGCCCATGGCGCCGACCAGGATGCAGACGGGGCGCGTCATCGTGTGCGTCATGCCGCGAGCCTTTCCAGCACGGCGCCGCGCACCTTGGCCATGAAGCGCTCGAAGCGGCTCGGGTTCTGCACGATGTCGGCCTTGTAGAACGAGGGGCAGAGCACGGCGGCGTGGGCGTTCTCGCCGCACAGGCCGCAGCCCACGCAGCCGCTGTTCACGGTCGCCACCGGGTCGGTGCGCAGCGCGCTCGGGTTCGGCTTGATGGTGAGCGAGGGGCAGCCCGACAGGCGGATGCAGGAGTGGTCGCCGGTGCACACGTCGTCGTCGATGCCGAAGCGCGTGCGCACCACGCGCTCGCCGTCCTTGAGTTGCTTCGCGACCTGCGGCTTGAGGCGCCGCTGGCGCTCCAGCTGGCATTCGCCGTCGGCGAGGATCACCTTGAGGCCGCCTTCGGTCGTGGTCATGGCCTCGCGCAGCGTCTCGACCATCTCCTCGACGCGGTAGCTGCCGACGGTGCGGATCCACTTCACGCCGATGCCGCGCAGCGCCTTCTCGATGTCCAGCGTCAGGGGGCGCGAGGCCGGCTGCGTGGGCGACGAGGGAATGGCCTGCGTGCCGGTGGCGGAGGTGTAGCCGTTCTTCAGGATGACCAGGACCGAGTCCTGGTTGTTGTAGACCGCGTTCACCACGCCGCTGGTGAATCCGTTGTGCCAGAAGCCGCCGTCGCCCATGATGCTGATGGTGCGGTTCGGCAGCAGCTGCCCCACGCCCGACGAACTCGCCAGGCCCAGGCCGTAGCCGAGCACCGTGCTGCCGACGTTGAACGGCGGCAGCGTGCCGAAGGTGTGGCAGCCGATGTCGGCGTTGACGTGCACCTGCCCGACCTCGGCCTGGAGCTGCTTGATGGCGGAGAACACGGGCCGCTCGGGGCAGCCGATGCAGAAGCCCGGCGGGCGCGTCGGCACGGCGGCGCCGAGCGCCTGCTTGGAGCGTTCCTTGTCGTCGGCCATCGCGCTCGCGGCGGCCGTGGCGTGGCGCGCGTCGAAGCCGCCCGGCGCGGCCTCGGCCAGGAAGCGGGCGATGCCCGGCAGCAGCACCTCGCCCGAATACTCGCCCGCCATCGGCAGCACGTCCTTGCCATGCAGCCGCGTCGGCGCGTCCGCGCGGCGCAGGGCGGCCTGGAGCGCCTCCTCGATGTAGTTGGGCTGGCCTTCCTCGATCAGCAGCACGGCGCGCTTGCCTTCGCAGAACCCGAGGAACTCGTCCGGCACCAGCGGGTACACCACGTTGAGCACGTACAGCGGCACGCGCGAGACGCCGAACGCGTCCGCGAGCCCGAGCTGCTGCAGCGCGCGGATCGCGCCGTTGTAGAGCCCGCCCTGCACCACGATGCCGATGTCGTCGAGATCGCCCGCGAACTGTTCGTTGATCTTCTCGCGGCGGATGAAGTCGACGGCCGCGGGCCAGCGCTCCTCGACCTTCTGCCGCTCGTGCTCGTAGATCGAGGGCGGCAGGTTGATGCGCGCGTAGTCGAAGGTCGGCGTGTCGATCAGGTCGCGCGTGGAGATGCGCGGGCGGCGGTTGTCCTTGCACTCGAAGGTGCCGTGCACATGGCAGGCGCGGATGCGCAGCTGCAGCATCACGGGCGTGCGGCTCGCTTCCGAGAGCTCGAAGCTGCGCTCCACCGCGTTCACGATCGAGCCCAGGTTCGGCCGCGGGTCCATCAGCCACATCTGCGACTTCATCGCGAACGCGTGCGTGCGCTCCTGGATGATGCTGGAGCCTTCGCCATAGTCCTCGCCGAGGATGATCAGCGCGCCGCCCTTCACGCCGGCCGACGACAGGTTGGAGAGCGCGTCGGACGCCACGTTGGTGCCCACGGTGCTCTTCCACGTCACCGCGCCGCGCACCGGGTAGTTGATCGAGGCGCCGAGCATGGCCGCCGCGCCTGCTTCCGAGGCGCTGCCCTCGAAGTAGATGCCGAGCTCGTCGAGCAGCTCCCGCGAATCGCCCAGCACGTCGATGAGGTGGGAGACCGGCGCGCCCTGGTAGCCGCCGATGTAGCTCACGCCCGACTGCAGCAGGGCCTTGGTGACCGCGAGGATGCCTTCCCCGTGGAAGGTCTGGCCCTGTCCGAGGGCGAGCGACCGGACTTCTCCGGCGAATGAACGCTCCATAGCTCTTCTTGTCTCCTGCTTGTCTGTCTCGTGGTGGGCGGATGCTAGGGGCGAAGCGTTATTCCTCCAATCGATACAATGGGTGTTACACATCGATGGAGGCAATGATGAATCCCGCGGCCGTGCAGTTCGACCTGAACCTGGTGCGGGCCTTCGTCGCCATCTACGAAGTCCGCAGCGTCACGCAGGCCGCCGAGCGGCTCGGGCTGGCGCAGCCCACCCTCAGCCACTCGCTGGCGCGGCTGCGCGACCTGTATGGCGACCGCCTGTTTGCGCGCGGCGCGCAGGGCCTCGTGCCTTCGCCGGTGGCGGAGCGGCTCTACGAGCAGTTGAACGTCGCGCTGTCCACCATCGAAGGCACCCTGGAGGCGCGGCAGGCCTTCAACCCGGGCACCTCGACGCGGCGTTTCACCTTCGCCACCTCGGACATCGGCGCGCTCTTCTTCATCATGCCGCTGCTGCGGCGCTTCCAGTCCATCGCGCCGCGCCTGCAGGCCGAGTTCGTGCAGCTCTCGGAGACGGTCATGAGCGACCTCGCGACGGGCGCGCTGGACTTCGCGCTCGGCAACCTGCCCGACCTGCACGAGCACACGCGCGAGGCGCTGCTCTTCACGGAGCGCTACGTGTGCCTGATGTCGAGCAGCTACCCGCTCGGGCGCCGCGGCCTCGGGCTGGAGCAGTTCCTGCAGGCGCGCCACGTGATGGTGACCTCGCCCGTGTCGGGCCATGCGCTCATCGAGGGCGCGCTGGCGCAGCGCGGCGTGCGCCGCAACATCGTCGCGCTGGTGCCCCAGTTCTCGGTGCTGCCGAGCCTGGTCGAAGGCAGCGACCTGCTCGTCGCGCTGCCCGAGCGGGTGGCCCGCCTCTTCGCACGCGAGCGCAAGCTGAAGATCGTCGAGATCCCCGTCGCGCTGCCGGAGTTCGAGGTCCGGGTGCACTGGCACGCGCGTTCGGAAAGCTCCCCGGCCCACCAGTGGCTGCGCAAGGAGCTGATCCAGACGCTGAGCAAGCTGTAGCCGCGCTAGCGGCGCTGGCGCCCGCCCGGCCGGGCCGGCGGCCCGGCTTGCCGCACGGCGCCGGACAGCTGGCCGCGCACGGCGCCGCAGTCCGTGGTCTCACCCGGTCCGGTCTCGATCAGCGGCACCAGCGCCGCGAGTGGATTGATCACCGCGAGGCCCGCCGCGGCGCCCGCGCGCGCGACCAGCGGGCCCTTCACGATCTCGAACTGCGGCTGCTTGAAGCTGCCGTGCAGCCGCACCGGCGTGCGCAGCGACAGCAGGCCGGGCGACTTGGGCCGGGGCGTGACCGTCAGGTCGAAGCGCTCGTGCGCGAGGTCGAAGCCGCCGCTGCCGAGCACCTGCGTCTGCTCGGTGTCGATGACGAAGAGCTTCGACGTGCCGCGACCGCCCGCGACATCGAAGTCGAAGCCGCCGCAATTCACCACGATGTTGCGGTCGCCGCCCACCAGGAGCGTCAGCACCTTGCCGCCGTTGAGGCTGCTGGCGGCATCGAGCAGGTTCGAGATCCGGCCGTTGACCAGCGTGGCCGTGATGCGCCCGTCCGCCTTCGCGGCGGCGTCGGCGATCGAGTTGCCCGTCCCCCGCAGGCGCAGCGTGGCGCCGAGGCGGCCCGCGCCCCTGGCCAGGGTCGGGCTGTCGGGCAGCAACTGGTCCATGCGCACGCGCTGCAGGTCGATGCGGACATCGGATTTGATCGTCGGCTCGCGCGCGTCGAGCGCCACGCGCGAGGCGATGGTGCCGCCGGCGAAGCCGAAGTCCAGCGGGGCGACCTGCAGGCGCGCGTCGTTCAGCCGCAGCGAGGCCTTGAGGCTCTGCAAGGGCAGGGCCTGGGGCACCATCAGCCGCGCCGCGACCAGGTCCACGTCGGCGTCGATCTTCTGCAGCCTGCTGCCGTCGAAGCTTCCCGCAGGCAGCAGGTGGTCGGGATCGACCGCCTTCTCCTGGGACTTGGCCGCGGGCCGGTCGCGGGTCTCGGCCTGCGAGATCGCGGGCTTGCCGCCGCTCTCGCGCGTCTGCACGCCGATCATCGGCCCGAGGTCCGCGAGGTCGAGCAGCTTGCTGTGCAGCCGCGCCGTCAGGAGGGGCCGCGGCTTCCTGTCGACGTAGGCGCCCTGGCCGGTGAAGTCGGTCGAGCCGATCCGTCCCGACAGCGCGTCCAGCGTGTAGCGGTTGCCCTTCTGCACCAGGTGGCCCTGCACGCGGTACGGCGGCGAGGCCGGCAGCGGCAGCAGCAGGAACGGGTACAGGTTGGCCATGGTGCGGCCTTCGATGCGCAGGTCGACGTCGATGGCGGAGATGGCCGCCGCGTCGGCGACCGTGCCTTCGATCCACAGCCGCGTCGTGCCGGCGTCGAGCTCGCCTCGCAGGGGGAACGGTACGCCCGACTCCTGGAAGCTCAGCACGTCGCCCGTGAGTGCGCGCCCCGAGAAGGTCGCGCCGTGGTAGCGGCCCTCGAAGTCGTACTGCGTGGTGTAGCGGCTGTTGGCGGGCGGCGCGTCCGCGTCGCGCGACCTGGCCTCGGCCGCCGCATCGAAGGTGGTGCCGCGCACGTCCAGCTCGAAGGGTTCGCCATGGTCGATATAGCGCAGATGCCCATGATCGACCGACAGCGCGCTGATGCGCAGCTTGCTGGGCGAGGTGTCGGAGGGGTCGGAAAGAATCCAGTTCTTGCGGTTGTCCGGGAGGCGCTCGAAGACCAGCTCCGGCCGCGTGAGCGCCACCCGCGGAACCAGGATCTTTTCCGGCAGGTCGCGCAGCGAGATCGAGAACTCGAGCATCTCGATCTTCGCCATCGCCGGTGCGTCCTTCGACCAGTCGGCATTGCCGAAATACACGTCGCGCAGGCGGATGGTCGGGGTCAGGCCGAGGCGCACGTGCAGGTCGGCGCTTCGGAATTCGCGCCGGGTCTTCTCGGCGATATAGCGGTCGAGCGCGGGGCGAACCCAGTTCCAGTCGAACAGCGCGACGAGCACCGCCAGCGCGGCGACGACGAGTGCCACCGTGCTCCCCACGGGATGGCGGCGGATGAAGGGCTGCGGCTGCATGGTGTGCGCCCGGATCGCGCCATTCTTGGGCCGAGGAAGGCGGCATCGCTATCGGAAGAAGGGGGCGCCCGGCGTAGGCCGACGACCTTGCCGGCCGGGCGCCGCCGGTGGATTTCCCGCACCTCGCGCCTCGCCGCCGGCCTACAGGCGGCGCGGGGCCGGGTGGGCACACTGGGGCCATGCCTCGCGCGACGACGAACTGGGTGAGCGATGGGTGCCGCCGCCTGGAACGCACCGCCATGGGCTGGCCCGGGGTAGGGGTCGTGCTGCAGGCCATGCGCAACTACATCCGGCACCAGAGCGCCAACCAGGCCGGCAGCCTCGCGTTCTCGTGGCTGCTGGCGCTGTTCCCGCTGCTGCTCCTGCTGTCGGCCACGGCCGGCTTCGTCGGACGGCCCGGCGAGGCGGCGGCGCTCGTCGATCGCGTGCTGGAGTACGCGCCGCCGGTGGTGCGCGACGCGATGCAGCCGGTCATCACCCAGGTGCTGGCCCATCGCAACCAGGCGCTCCTGACCTTCGGCATCGTCGCCACGCTGTGGACCGGCTCGTCGGGCCTGCAGGCGGTGCGCACGGCGCTCAACCGCGCCTACGGCATCGAGCGGGGCCTGTCGTTCTGGAAGGCGCGCCTCAAGGTCACGCTGTTCACCCTGGTCGGCGGCGCCGGCATCCTGGTCGCGTTCAGCTCCGTGGTGGTCCTGCCGTACGTGTATCTGCTGCTGCACGACCACTTCGGTGCGGGCGAGGAGGCGCTCTGGCTGCGCAACAGCGTGCGCTACGGCACGGCCTTCGCGACGCTCGTTCCGCTCTACGCCGCGCTCTACGCGGGCCTGCCCGACATGCGCCAGCGGCTCGGCGCCGTGCTGCCCGGCGCGGTCGTGGGCGCGGCGCTGTGGCTCGCGGCGGCGGCGACGCTGTCGTACACGCTGCGCACCGTGGGCAAGCTGGCGCTGCTGTATGGAAGCTTCGCGGGCGTCGTGGCGACCCTGGTGTTCTTCTATATCAGCGCCACCACGCTGATCTTCGGCGCCGAAATCAACGCCGTGTTGCGCCACGGTCGCAAATGTTAGAGAAAATGACTACAGGTTTGAGGACTGAATGGACGTTGTATGGGTGAGCACGAGAAATCGAGTGTCCCGATGCCGTTGGGCGCGGGCGAGGCGCGGCCGTCGCGGCGTTCCTGGACGGCGCTGCGCAACTATGGACTGCTCGGCCTCGCGGTGGTGGCCGCGGTGGTGCTCTTCTATCCGAAGAACCGGGACACGCTGACGATCGTCGCCGGCCGCGCCCGCGACGCGGTCGTGGCCCGCGTGGAGCCGTCGCTCTACCGGGAACCGCATCAGCATGTCGTCGACCGCGCGTTCGAACAGGGCGACCAGATCGCGGCCTACCTGAAGGCCCAGCGGCGCGCCAAGGTGCCGGGCGGCGAACTCCTGGCCTCGCTCGACTTCTCCAGTGCCGCGGCCTACGCGCGTTCCGCGGAGCCGCTGCGGGCCCGCTTCGCCGAGAGCCTGCGCTTCCCGCCGCCGGGCTTCGATGCGCCGGTCTCGGCGGCGCCGGCCGAGACGCTGCTGGGCGAGGACGAGGTCGCGGTGTATCGCGAAATGCGCATCCCGGTGCTGCCGGGAGTGGAAAGCACCGGCCTCCTCATGCGGCCGAAAAAGGCGGGGGCGACGGAGCGCCTGCCGCTGGTGATCGCCGCGGCCGGCCGGGGCGGCATGCCCGCGCCGACGCAGGACGGTGGCCTGCCGGCCGTGACGCGCAGCAGCCGCGACATGGCCTGGGACGCCCTCCAGCACGGCTATGCGGTGTGGATGCCGGTCTTCGTCCACTACGGGCGGGACGGCGACGGCCTGCGCGACAAGCTCACGGTGCGCGCCTGGGAGGCCGACACCTCGCTGCCGGCGATCGAGCTGGCCAAGATCGTGCGCGCGATCGACGTGCTCGCGCGCCGGCCCGACATCGACGGCGAGCGCATCGCCATGGTGGGCCACTCCTACGGCGGCTTCTACACGCTCTATGCGGCGGCCCTCGACCCGCGCATCCGCGTGGCCGTGGTGTCGGCCTACTTCAACGACCGCGAACAGGTCCTCGACTCCTCGGAGCCCGGCGGCTTCCTGGACTGGCGCTATCCGGACAGCCTCACGCTCTGGCGCGATCCGGCAGTGGCGGCGCTGGTGGCGCCCCGGCCGCTCTTGATCGAGGCCGGGACCCAGGACCAGCTGTTCCCGATCGACGGCGCCCGCCGCGCCGCGCCGGAGGCCGCGCAGTTCTATGCCCGGCAGGGCGCGGCCGACCGCTTCCGCTTCATGGAGTTCGCGGGACGGCACGACTTCAACGGCGACGCCGCCCTGCGCTTCATCGACGAGCACATGCCGCCGCCCAGGGCGCAGTGAACGGGACCGACACTTTTTCTGCGCCCGGCCTACAACTCGCCCCCGGGCAGCCGATAGACAGGGGCCATGGAAAACCCGTCACGCCCCCATCGTTCGACCGAGCCGATCGCCCCGCTGCCTAGAGAAAACGTACTCCAGGACGATGGTGAGCACATGCTTCTGTCAACGCGCGGCGTCGAGGGATCGACGAGCGACGGCCTGCTTCTGCGCCGCTGCCCGTTCTCGCTGCGGGCGCCGCTGGGCTACGAATTCCTGGGCCAGTACCGGCAGCTGCCCGACGGCCTCTGGCACGCGACGATCCGCAGCCTGCCGCGCCACGACGGCTCCTCGGGTCCACCCAAGACGGGGGTCTACGTGACGGAGATCGATGCCCTGGTCAACCTGTGGGCCAACCGGCGGCATTTCGATCTCGGGATGCGGTTCTGAGGGCCGTCAGAGCGGCGAGGGCACCGCGGCGGCGGCCGGACGCTGCGCCGGCCGCGCGCCCGGCGCGGTGTCGCCCGCCTCGAGCAGGCGCTCGTAGTTGCGCCGCAGGATGATGCCGGCGTAGTAGACGTGCTCGCGCATCAGCTGCTCGGCACGGTGGCTGTCGCGCGCGATCACGGCTTCGATGATGCGGTGGTGGTCGCCGTGCGAGCGAAGAATGATCGCGTGGTCGTCCCACAGCACGATCCGGTCGGAGGCGTACGGAATGTTCTGCGCCTGCTCCGCGAAGCGCGTCACCCACGGGTTGCCGGACGCCATGAGCAGCGTGTCGTGGATGGTCACGTTCATCTGCTGGTAGGGCTCATGGTCCTCGGGCCTCAGCTGGCCGGAGGCCAGGATGCGGTCGCCCTCGGCGAGGCTGGCCCGCAGCCGCTGCACCTGCTCGTCGGTCAGGCCGCGCGCGGCGGTGTTGCGGCACGCGAGCCCTTCGAGCACGGAGCGGACCTCGTAGGCGGCGACGATTTCCTCCATGTTGAAGGCACGCACCAGGTAGCCGCGCTTGGGCTGGTGGTCGATCAGGCCCTCGCTCGCGAGGATGCCCAGCGCCGCCCGCACCGGGGTGCGCGAAACGCCCAGCTGTTCGGCCAGCGGGACCTCTTCGAGACGGCCGCCGGGCCGCACGTGGCCATGGAGGATCCAGTCGCGCAGCGTGTCGGTGACATTCTGAGCCAGTGTTTTCATGGGGCCGCCGATCCGTTCAGTTTCGACGATCAAGTATACATGTTGCCTTTCATGAATACATAAAGGCATGGAAATCGCGATATATAGGGTAATCCCTGGCTCATATCGATGTTCATGTATACATAATGCGCCGATTCAGTATCAAGACGGAGCAAGGTGTATGGCAGTCGCCATCGAAGAATCGAATGCCGGCTGGCTCGCATTGGGCGGGCGGGTCTGCGCGGTCACGGGCGCGGGCGGCGGCATCGGCGCGGAGGTCGCGCGGCAGCTCGTCGCGGCCGGTGCGCGCGTGGCGCTGCTCGACCGCGACGCCGACACCCTGAAGGCGGTCGCCGATGGGCTCGGGGCGGCCGACCGCGTCATGCGCCTGGCCTGCGACGTGACGCGTCCCGACAGCATCCAGCGCGCGGCCGACCAGGTCCGGGACGCGTGGGGGCCGGTCACGCTGCTGGTCAACAACGCCGGCGCGCTGTACGCCGACGCCGTGATGGACATCGCGCTCGACCGGTGGAACCAGCTCCTGTCCGTCAACCTCTCGGGCTACCTGCTGTGCGCCCAGATCTTCGGCCGCCAGATGATCGCGGCCGGCGGCGGCGCCATGGTGCACATCGCGTCGATCTCGGCCAGCATCCCGCAGCCCTACAGCGGCGCCTACAGCGTGAGCAAGGCCGGCGTGAAGATGCTCTCGCAGCTCCTGGCCGTCGAACTCGGCGAGCAGGGCGTTCGCAGCAACGTGGTCAGCCCCGCGATGATCCGCACGCCGATGAGCGAGGGCATCTACACCGACCCGCAGGTCCTGCGGCGCCGCGAGCAGATCGTGCCCGCCGGGCGCGTCAGCACGCCCGAGGACATCGCCGGCGCGGTGCTGTTCCTCGCCAGCGAGCGCGCCGGCTACATCAGCGGCCAGGAAATCCTGGTCGACGGCGGCCTCACGCAGGCCTGGCTCGGCCTCATCCCGCGACCGGGCTTCGAGAAGGAAGACGCCCCGGCGCCCGCCGCCTGAGGCGATCCGTTTCTCGCTCCTATTCCTTTCACCCGCCAACTTCCACGATCCAAGGAGAGACAAGCATGAAGATGACCAAGCCGTTCGTCGCCGCCTTCGCGGCCGCCGCCATGGCCTTCGGCGCCAGCGCACAAACCGATCCGGGCCTGACCGACAAGACCATCAGGATCGGCATGTTCGGCCCGCTCTCGGGCAACTCGATGGCCTATGGCTTCGACGTCATCAACGCGGCGAAGATGTACTACGACAAGGTCAACAAGGACGGCGGCGTGCACGGCCGCAAGATCGAGCTCGTGATCGAGGACGACCGCTGCAACGCCAACGACCTCCTGGCCGCGGTCAAGAAGCTGGTCGAGCAGGACAAGGTCTTCATGCTCAATGGCGGCGGCTGCTCGGCCGCGGTGGTCGGCGCGCGCGAATACGTCGACCGCGCCAAGGTGCCGCTGGTGATGCAGGCCGCTTCGGGCGACGGCGCGCTGTATCCGCCGTCGCGCTACATCTTCGGCGCACTGTCGATCTCGCAGTACGCGGTCGGCGGCTCGATGATCGAGTTCGCCACCCAGAACCTCAAGGCCAAGAAGATCGGCTACATCAACCACGACGACGCCTACGGCTCGTGGAACCTGGAGGCGGCCAAGTTCCAGGCGAAGAAGAACGGCGTCACGCTGAACGTGGAGTCGATCAACCCGACCCTGACCGACGTGACCGCGCCGATGCTCAAGATCCGCGCCGCCAACCCCGACGTGCTGCTGATCCTGACCTACGACCGCCCCGCGAGCCTGCTCGTCAAGAAGGCGCACGAGATGGGCTGGACCAAGCCGATCGTGATCGCGGTCAACGGCACCTCCGACACCAAGCAGCTGGCCGCCAACGTGGGCAACAAGGACGCCTTCAAGAACGTCTACACGCAGGGCCTGCTGGCCGACGTGCCCGGCGGCCCCAAGCTGAAGTGGGTGTACGACATGTACAAGCAGTACTACCCCGAGCTGGCGGCCCAGCCCGGCCACCCCACGACCTACATGCCCGAAGGCATCACGCCGGCGAAGGTGATCGTCGACGCGCTCCAGAAGATCGGCCCCGACCTGACGCGCGAGAAGCTGGCCGACCAGCTGGCCAAGACGAACCTGGACACCGGCATCACCGCCGGCCCGATCGTCTTCACGCCGACCGACCATGCCGGCCAGAAGTCGGCGATCTACATGAAGTTCGACGGCGAGCGCGAGACGCTGCTGCCTGGCGTGTATTCGAGCGCGTGGACCTACACCCCCCCGGCCTCCAAGTAACCCCCAACGCTCGTTCCGCTTTCCGCTCGCGCCGCAAGGCGCGGGCGGCAGCCGACTCCCATGACTCTCAGTGACATCTGGCTGTTCCTGCAGCAGGGCGTGCTGTCGGGGCTTTCCACCGGCAGCGTGTACGCGCTGCTGGCCATCGCGATCGTCTCGGTGTTCAAGACCACCGACGTGCCCAACTTCGCCCAGGGCGAGATCTTCATGGCCGGCGGCTACATCGCGCTGGTGCTGCTCACGGCCGGCGTGAGCTACGCCGTGGCGATCCCGCTGACGCTCGTCGCGGTCGCGGCCATCGGCGCGCTGTTCCAGCGCGTGGTGATGGAGCGTGTGACGCGCTCGCGCGGCGTCGGCGTGCAGTTCGTGATCGCCACGCTCGGCCTGGCCTACGCGATCAAGGGCCTGGTGCGCCAGACCGGCCTGGGTGACACGCCGCGCTCGCTGCCCGCGCTGGTCTCCAGCGACGCGGTGATGATCGGCGACGCGGTCCTGACCCGGCTCGACCTCGCGATCTTCGCGGCGGCCGTGGTCGTGATGGTGCTGATCTACCTCATGTTCACCTACACGCGCATCGGCAAGGCGATGCGCGCCGTGGGCATGAACCCGCGCGCGGCGCAGATCGTCGGCATCCGCCTGTCGCGCATCCGCATGATGGTGTGGGGCATGTCGGGCCTGATCTCGGCGGTCGCGGCGCTCCTGATCACGCCCAAGGTGCTGGTGACGCCGGACATCGCGCACATCGCGATCCTCGCCTACGCGGCGGCCATCGTCGGCGGCTTCACCAGCCTGCCCGGCGCCGTGCTGGGCGGGCTCATCATCGGCGTGGTCGAAAACCTGGTGGGGCTGTTCATCTCCACGAACGCGATCGTCGTCGCGCCGTTCCTCGCCATCCTGGTGACGCTGATCGTGCGGCCGCAGGGCCTGCTCGGCGGCAAGGTGCAGGTGAAAAAGGTATGAAGCTCACATTCGACCACCTCGCGCTGCTCGTGGCGCTCGCGGTGCTGTGCGTGCTGCCGTTCGCGGCCAGCGGCTACGTGCTCTACGTGGTCAACCTGCTGATGGTGTTCGTGGTGCTGGCGCTCGGCATGCACGTGGTCATCGGCGAGGCCGGCCAGTTCGCGCTGTCGCACACGGCGTTCTACGGCATCGGCATCTACACCGCCGGGATCATCAACACGGCCTGGCATCCGCCCTTCGTGGTGTCGATCCTCGCGGGCGGGCTGCTGTCGGCGCTGCTCGGCTACGTCATCGGCTTCCTGGCGCTGCGCATGCGCGACATCTACCTCGCGCTCGCGACCTTCGCCTTCGGCGAGGCGATGCAGTGGGTGTTCCTCAACTGGGACGCGGTCACCGGCGGCTCCAACGGCATGCGGCTGCAGCCGGCCGGCTTCTTCGGCCTCGAACTCACCAACGACCTGCAGGCCTATCCCTTCGTGATCGCCCTGACGGCGCTCATGCTGTGGCTGACGGTGGCGATCTCGCGCTCGCAGTTCGGCTCGGCGCTGCGCGCGGTGCGCGAGAGCGACGTGGCCGCGACCGCGATGGGCATCAACGCCCGCGCGATGAAGCAGGCCGCGTTCGCGATCTCCGGCGCCTTCGCGGGCATCGCGGGCGGCATGTACACGCTGTTCGTCTCGTTCATCCACCCCGAGAGCCTGGGCTTCCAGACCACGATCCTGGTGCTCACCATGGTCGTCGTCGGCGGCATCGGCTCGGTGCGCGGCGCGGTGGCCGGCGCGATCTTCTTCGGGATCATCTCGGAGCTGCTGCGCCAGGCGCTCTCGCTGCAGGAAATCATCTATGGCGTCATCCTCATGGGCTTCATGATGTTCAAGCCGCGCGGCCTGTTCGCCGACCGCAAGCGCCGCGTCGCGCGCGCGGCGCCGCAAGACGGGCTCGGCGGCGGCGCCGTCGTCAAGGGCGAGGGAGGCCACGCATGAGCGCCGCGGCACCTTTCCTCGACGTGCAGGGCATCACGGTGCGCTTCGGCGGCCTGAGGGCGGTCAACGACCTGTCGTTCCAGGTGCAGAAGGGCACGGTCCACGCCCTGATCGGCCCCAACGGCGCGGGCAAGTCGACCACCTTCAACTGCATCTCGCGCTACTACCAGCCGACCGCCGGGCGCATCGTGCTCGATGGCCAGGACGTGAGCGCCGCGCGCGCCGAGCGCATGGCCGGCCTCGGCGTGGCGCGGACCTTCCAGAACCTGGAACTCTTCGGCGAACTGAGCGTGTACGAGAACGTGCTGCTCGGCTGCCATTCGCACAGCGCCGCCGGACTGGGGCGCCTGCTGCGCCGCCCCGACGGCGAGACGCGCGACCTGGTCGACAGCCTGATCGAGCGCGTGGGCCTCACGCACGACCGGAACACCACCGCGCGCGAACTCGACTTCGGCCACCAGAAGCTGCTCGAACTGGCGCGCGCGCTGGCGCTCAAGCCGCGCCTGCTGCTGCTCGACGAGCCGGCGGCGGGGCTGCGCAACCGCGACATCGAAAGCCTGGACCGGCTGCTCACCGAACTGGCGACGCGCGACGGCATCACCGTGCTGCTGGTCGAGCACGTGATGCAGCTCGTGATGTCGATCTCCGACCGGATCACCGTCATGTCCTTCGGCGAGAAGATCGCGGAAGGCACGCCAGAGGAAGTGGGCAACGACCCGCGGGTCATCGAGGCCTACCTCGGAAAGGGAGCGGCCAATGACTGACATGCTGCTGGAACTGCAAGGCGTGAGCGCCTCGTACGGCGCCATCCAGGCGCTGCAGAACGTTTCGCTGCAGGTGCCGCGCGGCGCCATCGTCGCGCTGCTCGGCAGCAACGGCGCGGGCAAGAGCACGACGCTCAACGCGGTCTCGCACCTCATCGAGCCGTCGGCGGGCGAGATCCGCTTCGACGGCCAGTCGATCCGCCGCGCGCCTTCCGACGAGATCGTGCGGCGCGGGCTGGTGCAGGTGCCCGAGGGCCGCGAGGTCTTCAAGGACATGAGCGTGCGCGAGAACCTGGAGCTCGGCGCCTTCCTGCGCAAGTCCGGGCGCCGCGAGATCGCGGAGGATTTCGAGCGCGTCTACGCGATGTTCCCGCGCCTGAAAGAGCGCAGCGAGCAGCGCGCCTCCACGCTCTCGGGCGGCGAGCAGCAGATGCTCGCCATCGGCCGCGCGCTGATGGCGCGGCCGCGGATGATCCTGCTGGACGAACCCTCGATGGGCCTGTCGCCGCTCCTGGTGGACCAGATCTTCGAGATCATCCAGCGGCTCAACCGCGAGCAGGGCCTGACGATCCTGGTGGTGGAGCAGGACGTGCGGCTCGCGCTGCGCGTGTCGAGCTACGCCTACATCCTCGAGAACGGGGAGATGAGCCTCCACGGCCCCTCGAAGCAGCTCTTGAACGACCCGGCGGTGCGCCGGGCCTACCTCGGCATGTGACGGAGATTTCCAGATGAATTTGGTCAAAGACAAGCTCGTCCTCGTGACGGGCGGCGGCGGCGGCCTGGGCACGGCCATGGCGCATGGCTTCGCGAAAGAGGGCGCCCGCGTGATCGTGCTCGACGTGCAACGCGACAAGGCCGAAGCGGTGGCCGCGGCCATCCGCGCGAATGGCGGCGAGGCCTGGGCCGAGGCGCTCGACGTGACCGACCGCGCCGCCACGCAGCAGATGGCGCAGTCGCTCACCGAGCGGCTCGGTCCGATCGACGTGCTGGTCAACAACGCCGGCATCTCGGGCAAGGCGCGCATCGACGACCCGAACGCCGCCGAGGTGTGGGACCGGCTGATCCAGGTCAACCTGCAGGGGCTGTTCAACGTCACGCATGCTTTCGTGCCGGCGCTCAAGCAGTCGAAGGGCTGCATCGTCAACCTGTCGTCCATCGTCGCCTTCGTGAGCGGCATCTCGTCGGCCGGCTACATCGCTTCCAAGGGCGCGGTGCGCTCGTTCACGCAGGCGCTGGCGCGCGACCTCGCGCCCTTCGGCGTGCGCGCCAACGCGGTGGCGCCGGGCCTGATGCTGACCGACATGGTCACGCCGCAGCTGCAGGTGCCCGGCGGCACCGACTGGTACATGAACCGCGTGCCGGTCAAGCGCGGCGGCCAGCCCGAGGAGATCGTCGGCCCGGTCGTGTTCCTCGCCTCCGCGATGGCCAGCTACGTCAACGGCGTGGTGCTGCCCGTGGACGGCGGCTTCCTTTCCGCGTGAGGTGACCATCATGGAAAACAGCAAACCCCTTGCGCTCGTCACCGGCGGTGCGAGCGGCATGGGCCTGGCGACGGTCGAGCGCCTGGCGCGCGACGGCTTCTCGGTCGTGATGGTCGACCGCGTCCAGGCGCTGGCCACGAAGGAAACCGAACGCCTGCGCGGCCTCGGCCTCGACGTGCAGTGCCGCGTCGTCGACCTCACCGACGAAGCGGCGGTGCGCCAGATGGTGCAGGCGCTGCCGCCCGTCTCCGCGCTGGTCAACAACGCCGGCGTGTTCGACGAGCGCAAGTTCATGGAGGTCACCAGCGACGACTTCCGCCGCGCCTACGAGGTCAACATGATCGCGGCCGCGACGCTCACGCAGGAGGTGGCGCGCCGCATGCCAGACGGCGGGCGCATCGTGAACATCGCCTCGCGCGCCTACGTCGGCGCGCGCAACCATCCGCACTACGTGGCGTCGAAGGCCGCGATCGTCGGCTACACGCGGGCCAGCGCGATGGAACTGGCCCCGCGCGGCATCCTGGTCAACGCCATCGCGCCGGGGCTGATCGACACGCCGATCCTGCGCGCGCTCACGCCTGAGCGCCTGGCCGCGCAACTCGCGCTGCAGCCCACGGGCCAGGCCGGCCGGCCGGAGGACATCGCGCGGGCCGTCGCGTTCCTCGTCTCGCCGGAGATGGGCTTCATCACCGGCCAGGTGCTGTTCGTCGATGGCGGCAAGTCGCTCGGAGGCACCGTGTCATGACGGCGCCGCAGTGGGACAAGGAAGTCGATGTGCTGGTCGTCGGCGGCGGCGCCGGTGGCATGGCCGCGGCGATCACCGCGCACATCGAAGGCAGCTCGGTGCTGCTGGTGGAGAAGACCGGCCGCATCGGCGGCTCGACCGCGGTGTCGGGCGGCGCGGTGTGGGCGCCGCTCAATTCGCAGAGCGCCCGGGTCGGGCACCCCGACTCCTTCGAGAAGGCGTGGAGCTACATGCGCAACACGGTCGGCGATGCCGCGCCGGAGGCCATGCAGCGCACCTTCCTGGATTCGGCCGCGGCGGCCGTGGACTTCCTCGAGAAGCACACCGAGCTCAAGCTCGCCGCGCGCACCTACTCGCCCGACTACTACCCCGACCGCGAAGGCGCGGCGCTGGGCGGGCGCTCGCTCGATCCGCTGATGTTCGACGGCCGCCTGCTCGGCAAGAAGCACTTCCGCGAGCTGCGCGATCCGCTGCCGGAGTTCCAGGTGCTCGGCGGCATGATGATCACGATGACCGACGCGAACCACCTGCTCGCGGTCACGCGCTCCTTCACCTCGTGGAAGGAGGGCATGAAGCTGGTGCTGCGCTACTTCGGCGATCGCCTGGGCGGCTGGCACCGCGGCACGCGGCTGGTGCTGGGCAACGCGCTCGCCGCGCGGCTCTTCAAGACCGTGCTGGACCGGCGCATCGACTACTGGCTCGGCGCCCCGCTGAAGTCGCTCGCGACCGAGGGCGGCCGCGTGACCGGCGCCGAGATCGAGCACGAGGGCCGCCTGTTGCGCGTGCGCGCGAAGCGCGGCGTGGTGATCGCCACCGGCGGCTTCCCGTGGAGCGCCGAGATGCGCGGCCAGCTCTATCCGCAGCCGACCGGCCCCTGGTCGATGTCGCCGCAGGACAACGCGGGCGAGGGCATCACGATCGCGCGCGCGGCAGGCGCGGCAATGGGCAGCGGCTATTTCTCGCCGGCCTTCTGGGCGCCGGTGTCGATCCTGCAGCGGCCGGACGGCACGCACGTGCGCTACCCGCACCTGGTGTGGGACCGCGCCAAGCCCGGCCTGATGGCGGTGAACGCGGCCGGCCAGCGCTTCGTCAACGAATCGACCTCCTACCACGAGTTCGTGATCGGCATGTACCGCTCGCACCAGACGGTGCCGACGTTGCCGGCCTACCTGGTGTGCGACAGCGACTTCGTCGAGCGCTGGGGCCTCGGGCTCGCGCTGCCGGGCGGCCGCCCGCGCGAGCATCTCGTGCGCGCGGGCTACCTGCATCGCGCCGCGACGCTGGATGAACTCGCGAGACAACTCGGCATCGATGCCAAGGGCCTTGCCCAATCCGCCGAGCGTTTCAACCGCTACGCGCAGACCGGCGAGGACCTCGACTTCGGCAAGGGCAGCACCGCCTACAACCGCTACCTCGGCGACGCCGGCCACCAGCCCAACGAATGCCTGGGGCCGCTCGAGAAGGGTCCGTTCTACGCGGTGAAGGTCTATGCGGGCGACATCGGCACCGCTTGCGGCATCCGCTGCAACGAGCACGCGCAGGCGCTCGGCGCCGACGGCGCGCCGATCCCGGGCCTCTATGCCGCGGGCAACGACATGCAGTCCGTCATGGGCGGGCAGTACCCGGCGCCCGGCATCACGCTGGGGCCGGCGCTCACCTTCGGCTGGATCGCGGGCCGCCATGCCGCGCGCCATACTACAGAGACCACCCCTGCCGACATGGAGACCGCGTGAAGATCCTTTTCTCCCCCACTTCCCCCTATGTGCGCAAGTGCCTCGTGGCGGCGCACGAACTCGGCCTCGCGGACCGCATCCAGCTGCTGCCGTCGAACGCGCACCCGGTCCAGCGCGACCCCGAGATCATCCGCAACAACCCGCTCGGCAAGGTGCCGACCTTCTTCACCGACGACGGCCAGGTGCTCTACGACAGCCGGGTGATCTGCGAATACCTCGACAACCTCGCGGGCGGCACGCTGTTCCCCGCCCCGGGCGCCAGGCGCTGGGAGACGCTCACGCTGCAGTCGCTGGGCGACGGCATCCTCGATGCCGGGCTGATCGCGCGCTACGAGGACGTCGCGCGGCCGCAGCCCCTGCGCTGGCCCGAGTGGCGCGCGGGGCAGCTCGACAAGGCCGAGACCTCGCTGGCGCACCTGAACGCGCGGCCGGCGCTGCTCGAAGGGCGCGTCGACATCGGCGCGATCGCGGTCGCCTGCGCGCTCTGGTACCTGGACCTGCGCTTCGAGGACCTGCGCTGGCGCGAGCGCCACCCTGCGGTGGCGAAGTGGTTCGCCTCCTTCGGCGAACGGCCGAGCATGCGCGCCGCCTGGGCGATCTGAGGCGCGCGCTTCGCGTCAATTGGGCGAACTCAGCGGTCTTTCCGTCGAACCTCGTCCAATGCCATTCGGAGGCGGTCGGGTAGCCTACGGCGCACTCCCCACGGACCCCGCGACGGTCCTGAAGCTGAAGAAAGGTTACGCATGCTGCACGCGTCCGAAGCGACATCCCTGGCTCCCCGGAGCCTGCTCAAGTTCCTCCTGGGCGACGGCTGGCTGTTCGCGCGGCCGTCGCGGACGCGTCGCCTGCCTTCCCTGGCCATGGCCCGGGCCGCGTCGCGCGCGCCGTTCTCGCGCGCGCTGTCGCTGCACAGCGCGGTCCTGCCGACGGTGGGGGAGATCGAGCCCTCCCGCTTCGCCGAGGGCCTGGCCGAACTCGACATGCTGCGCGGCTGGACGGCCAGCGTCGCCCGGCGCCGCGAGCTGCTCGACGCGCTGGGCGCGACGCTGTTCGCGCGCATGCGGATGCACCGCGAACTCTTCCGGCCGCAGTGGATGGCCGCCGGCAACGGCGAGCGCTACGACGCCCGCTTCCGGGCCGTCGATGCAGAGCGCGACCGGCTGTTCACCTGCCGCGTCGAGGGCGAGGAACTCGTGGCCGTGATCGAGCGCCCCACGCACCGTGCCGCCCCGGCGCCGGCGCGCACGGTGCGCTTCCCGCTGCGCTTCCTGGCCGACGACGGCGAAAGCCGCATGTGGCAGGAAGCCAGCCAGCGCCTGCGCCGCCTGCGGGTGGAGCGCGAGGAGGCCAATGCCCGCTTCGTCGAGGCGGAAACGCAGGTGCAGGCGCTTCTGGAGCGGTACTCGGCGGCCGTGGCCTGAAGGCGCCCGCGCCGCGTCGGCGCAGGGCGACGGCCTGTTGTCGGCGCCGGCCTACGCGCGGGTGGCACGCATCGCACGTCCGCCGAGGCGCTGCGGCGTCCAAGCTCGGGGGGTCCGATCCCGGACCTTCCTCTCAGACGGAGAAGCGCGATGAACAGCCCCGATCCCGGCCCCTTTCCCTTTCCCACGTCGGAGCGCCACGACGCGCCGCCGGCCCAGCCCGTGCGGCCCGTCGAGCAGCCGACGACCGAGTCCGCGCTCGATCACGGCATCGAGGAATCCTTTCCCGCCAGCGACCCGGTGTCGGTGAACGTCACCAAGGCGAAGGCGGCGCCCGCTCCACCGCGCGCATCCGGCGACCGCCATGGCGGCGGCGCGGCAGGCGCGTCGTCGACGCGGCAGGCACTGCTCAGCGGGCTCACGACCGGCACCCTCGCGGGCATCGCCTGCTCGCTGGCGCTGGCGCCGCGCCGCCGACGGGGCGCGGGCGGGTCGACGGCGTGGGTGCTCGGTGCGTTCGCGGCCGGCATGGCGCTCGGCTGCGCGGCCGGCGCCCGGCGCGAAGGCGATGCCCAGGCGACCCGGCAGGGGTGATTCCGGGCAGCCTGTAGGCCTTGCCCTACGCCACTCAACAGCATCTCGCGGATGCCTGCGAAGGACGCTCGTGGTAGCTTTTGTTCTTCGCGAGAAAGGAGCCGACCTTGCACCCGCCCCGTGACTTCGAGGAGCAACGAGCGCCTCTGCTGAAGATGGGCGTTCCCGGACTGGACGACGTACTGGGCGGAGGACTCACCCCCGAGTGCCTCTACCTGGTGGAGGGCGCGCCCGGCACCGGCAAGACGACCGTGGCGATCCAGTTCCTGCGCGAGGGCGCGTCGCTGGGCGAGAGCGTGCTCTACATCACGCTCTCGGAGACCGCGTCCGAGCTGTTCGACGTGGCACGCTCCCACGGCTGGGACCTGCGCGGCATCGAGGTGCGCGAGATGCTCCCGACCGAGGACGCGCTGGCACCGGACGACCAGTACACCATGTTCCACCCCTCCGAGGTCGAATTGACGCAGACGACCCTGCGCATCCTCGAAGAGGTCGACAGGATCAAGCCCGGCCGGGTGGTGTTCGACTCGCTGTCCGAGTTGCGCCTGCTGGCGGGCGGGTCGCTGCGCTACCGGCGCCAGATCCTCGCGCTCAAGCAGTTCTTCACGGGCCGGCAGTGCACGGTGCTGCTGCTGGACGACCTCACGGCCACCGAGCAGGACCTGCAGGTCCAGAGCATCGCCCACGCGGTAATCCGCCTCGAGCAGGTCAACCCCGACTACGGGACCTCGCGGCGCCGGCTCGTCGTCACCAAGTACCGCGGCATGGCGTTCCGCGGCGGCTACCACGACTACAAGATCGCGCGCGGCGGCCTGCAGGTCTTCCCGCGGCTGGTCGCGGCAGAGCATGCGCCGCCCCTCACGCAGACACGCATCGCCAGCGGCCTCCCGCAGCTCGACGATCTGCTCGGCGGCGGCATCGAGAAGGGCACCAGCACGCTGATCGTCGGCGCGCCGGGCACCGGCAAGTCCAGCATCGCGGTGCAGTTCGCGATGGCGGCGGCGCAACGCGGCGAATGCGCCGCCCTCTTCGTCTTCGACGAGAGCGTGAACACGCTGCGAACGCGCTCCCAGGGCCTCGGCATGGACCTGGGGCCCTTCATCGAGAGCGGCGGGATCCGGATCCGGCAGATCGATCCGGCCGAACTCTCGCCGGGCGAGTTCGTCCACGAGATCCGCGAGGCCGTGACGCTGCACCGCGCCACCGTGGTGGTGATCGACAGCCTCAACGGCTATCTCAACGCGATGCCCGACGAGCGCTTCCTCATCGTCCAGCTGCACGAGCTGCTGACCTACCTGGGGCAGAACGGCGTCGCCACCATGCTGGTGGGCGCGCACCACGGGCTCGTCGGCACGCAGATGCAGACGCCTGTCGACGCGAGCTACCTTGCGGACGCGGTGGTGCTGCTGCGCTACTTCGAGGCTCGCGGCGAGGTGCGCCAGGCCATCTCCGTGGTCAAGAAGCGCAGTGGCGAGCACGAGCGGACCATCCGCGGCCTCTCGCTCGGCGCGCACGGCATCCGCGTCGGGGAGCCACTGCGCGGCTTCCGCGGCATCTTCACCGGGGTTCCCGTCCAAGTGGAGGCGGACCCGCCCATGCCGTGAGTGCGCCAACGCCCGCACTCGATGAACGCATCCTCCTGCGCACCGCGAGCGCGAAGGACGCACGGATGGCGCAGGACGTGCTCGAGCGCGCCGGCCTGGTGGCCCAGGTGTGCGCCGACATGCACTCCCTGGTGCAGGAGCTGGCGCGCGGCGCAGGCGTGCTGATGCTGGCCGAAGAAGTGGTCGGCACCGCCGCCGCGTCCGAGCTTGCCGGCGCCCTCGCGAGGCAGCCGCCGTGGTCGGACGTGCCGGTGCTCGTGCTGGCGCGGCAGGGCGCCGATTCGCGCGCCGTGGCCAACGCGATGGACGAGTTCCCCAACCTCACGGTGATCGAGCGGCCGATGCGCGTGGCATCGCTGGTGAGCGCGCTGCGTACCGCGCTGCGCGCGCGGCGCCGCCAGTACGAGCTGCGCAACGTGCTCGACGGCCTGCGCGACGCCGACCGGCGCAAGACCGAGTTTCTCGCCACCCTCGCCCACGAGCTGCGCAACCCGCTCGCGCCGCTGTCCACGGCGCTGTCGCTGCTGGCGCGCAAGAAGCCCTCGTACGAGGAGGCCGGCAAGTACTACGAGCTGATGAGCCGGCAGGTGGATCACATGGTGCGGCTGGTGAACGACCTCATGGAGGTGTCGCGCATCACGCGCGGCAAGATCGACCTGCAGTTCGGCCCGGTGCTCCTCGACTCGGTGATCGACGAGGCGGTCGAGCTCAGCCGGCCGCTGGTCGAGCGCGGCGGCCACGTGCTGGTGCTCGATGTCCCGGCCGGGCCGCTGGTGGTGCGCGGCGATGCGGTGCGGCTCACGCAGGTCTTCTCGAACCTGCTGAACAACGCGGCCAAGTATTCGCCGCAGCCCGGGCAGGTGACGGTGGTCGCGCGCGAGGAGGGCCAGGAGGCGGTGGTCCGGGTCAGCGACACCGGCATGGGCATCGCCGCCGAGATGCTGAGCGCCATCTTCGAGATGTTCGTGCAGGTCAGCGGCACCGCCAGGGCGGCGCAGGGCGGGCTGGGCATCGGGCTGACGCTGGTCAAGAGCCTGGTCGAACTGCATGGCGGCCGCATCGAGGCCGCCAGCGAGGGGCTGGGCCGCGGCGCCACGTTCTCGGTGCGCCTGCCGCTGGCCCGGCAGGCGCTGCCCGGCGTGCGCCCGCCCGTGATGGCGCGCCTCGGGAGCCTGGCGGCGATCGAGGGCACGGTGCTCGTGGTCGACGACAACCGGGATGCCGCCGACAGCCTCGTCGAGCTGCTGGATTCGCTGGGCGCGACCTCCCTGGTCGCCTACAGCGGCGAGGAGGCGCTGAAGCTCGCGCGAGAGCATGCGCCGCGCCTGGCGATACTGGACATCGGCATGCCGGGCATGGACGGCTGCGAACTGGCGCGCCGGCTTCGCGCGCAGGCGCGGGGCGATGCGCTGCTGCTGGTCGCGCTGACCGGCTGGAGCCAGCGCGACCACCGCGCGCGCATCCGGGCGGCGGGCTTCGACCACCATCTGCTCAAGCCGCTGAACCTGCCGGAGTTCATGGCGCTGCTCAGGGGCTCGCGTGCCCGCCTGCGGGCGGCGAGCGACCGCGGGCTGGGCATCGACAGCGCGCCGTGACGCCGGCGGCGGCCGGGAAGGCCGCCTGCGGCGTCACGCGGGATGACTGGACTGCGCGGCGGGCGCCCGCTGCGCCGCGAGGGCCTGCCCCCCGGGTGCGGAGGTCTCCGCCGCGAGCCGCTCCTCCAGCCGCTGGCGGTCGGCCAGCAGCCGCCCGGCGACCAGCGTCACCACCTCGAAGCCGAAGGCGGGGTTCTGGAAATAGAGCTGCTTGAAGGTCGTCTCGTCGATGCGCAGCACGGTGCAGTTCGTGGCGCAGCGCGCGGTCAGGGTGCGGCACTTGTTGGGCGCGAAGAAGGCGATCTCGCCGAAGAGCCGGCCGGGCTCCATGAACTCGCCGATCTCGACGAACTCGATGCGCCCTTCGGCCAGGAAGTACAGGTGCGTCGCCTCGTCGCCCTTGCGGAAAAGCACGTCGTTCTTGTGCAGCCGCTGCCGGCGCATGTAGGGCCGCAGCCAGACGCCCGAGAGATCGCTCGACGCCGCCGCCGCCTGCACGCGGCGCGTGAGGCGCACCATCTCGGCCGTGCGATAGAGGTTGATCGGCAGCAGCGTGCCATGCAGCAGCACCATGATCAGCGAGGGGTGCAGCGCGCCGTAGATCAGGAAGCCGAGGTTGCCGCCCACCGCGAGGCAGCGCAGCGGGATCATGGTCTTGACGAAGGAGCTGACGATCACGAGCCCGCCCGCCACCGCCGCCGAGCAGAGGGCGACGATCCCCGCCGGCGTGGCCACCGCCGCCTCCAGCGCGGCGATCGCGGTGTCGTACAGAGCGGTGAAGGACATGGGATTTCCTCGGGCTTGGCGGGCGTGAGCGTAGCGTACCGGGGCCCCCGTGCGGGTAAATCAGGGACATTCCGCGCCGCCGCGGGCGCAAACTGCGGGCCCACGGATCGCAAAGGACAGCCACGATGACGCACTTCGATCTGAACGCGCTGGTCGAGCCCGACCGCGTGCACCGCACCGTCTACACCGATCCGGCGATCTTCGACGCCGAGATGGAGAGGATCTGGGAGCGCACCTGGGTCTATTGCGGCCACGTCTCGCAGGTGCCCAGGCCCGGCGACTACCACGCCGTCACCATCGGGCGCCAGCCGATGTTCATGCTGAGGCAGCCGGACGGCTCGGTGCGGGTTCTGCACAACCGCTGCCCGCACCGCGGCGTGCAGCTCGTGGGCAACATCAAGGGCAACACCGGCAGCAGCATCGTGTGCTCCTACCACGCGTGGAGCTTCCATCTGGACGGCTCGGTGCGCGCCATTCCGCTCGCGCAGGGCTACGAGGGCACGCGCATGACGCGCGACAACCCGGACTGCGGCGTCAAGCCGGCGGCGCGCGTGGACAGCTACCGCGGCTTCGTCTTCGCGAGCCTCGCGCCCGAGGGCCCCTCGCTGCTCGAATTCCTCGGCGAGGCGCGCGTCGCCTTCGACGACATGTGCGACCGCTCGCCGGTCGGCGAGGTCGAGGTGGTGCCGGTCTGCCACCGCGTGATCCAGCACTCGAACTGGAAGTTCTTCATGGAGAACCAGCTCGATGCGCTGCATCCCTCGGTCACGCACCAGTCCACCGGCATCGCGGCCGGGCGGGTCGAGCGGCGGCTCAAGGCGCAGCACGAGAAGGTGCCGCTCTACTACCACTACCTCTCGGCGTTCGCATCGAGCTTCGAACAGTGGAACTCGGTGCAGACCATCAACTTCCCACATGGCCACGGCATCCTCAAGGCCTACATGGGCCTGCGCCCGCAGGACCCGGACACGCTCGCGCACGAGGCGATGCTCAAGGAGGCTTACGGCGCGCAGCGCGCCGAGGAATACCTCTCGCGCAGCATCCACCACGTGCTGGTCTATCCGTATCTCTCGGTGCAGTCGCCGCTGCAGCAGCTGCGCTGCCTCAGGCCGATCGCGGCCGACAAGACGCTGTCGGAGATCTGGCACTTCCGTCTCAAGGGCGCGCCCGAGGCCATCTACCGCCGCAGCCTCTGGTACTACAACCTCGTGAACTCGCCGGCCACCATGATCAACGCCGACGATCTCGAGAACTGGACCAAGGGCCAATGGGGGCTCGAATCGAAAGGCGGCGAGTGGGTGAGCTTCCATCGCTACTTCGGCGACGACCGCGAGGAGGGCGGCGTGACCTACTCGAACCACGGCACCTCCGAGGCCGTCATGCGCAGCCAGTTCCGCGCGTGGTCGGCCTACATGGCCGAATGAGGAGGACGTCATGAGCTCGAACGACACCCCCCGCACGATCCCCGACGCCGGCCCCGACTTCGAGCACCTGCTCGCGCAGGACGTGGTGATCGAGGGCGCCGCCGGCGATGCGCCCACCGGCGCGCAGGCGCTGGCGCCCGACCACTCGCCGCGCGCGCCCGTACCGTCGGCCACCGAGTTGCCGCGCGGGGGCCTCGTCGCCGGCAACGACCTGCAGCGCGAGGTCGAGCAACTGCTCTACCTGCAGGCCGAGCTGCTCGACCGCAAGCACTGGCAGGCCTGGATGGACCTCTTCGACGAACGCGGCATCTACTGGATGCCCGCCGCGCCCGAGCAGACCGAATGGGAGGGATCGCCCTCGATCTTCGCCGAGGACAAGCTGATGATGGAGATCCGCAAGGGCCGCATCACGCATCCCAATGCGTGGTCGCAGGCGCCGATGTGGGAGACCAGCCACGTCGTCGGCAACGTGGCCATCGAGTCCGCCTGCGGCGCGACGATCCAGGTGCGCTCGCGCTTCCACATGATGGAGCTGCGCCGCGACGACATGCGGCACTTCGGCGGCACCTACCGGCACACGCTGGTGCGCGATGCGGCCGGCGCGCTGCGCATCGTGCTGCAGCGCGTCGACCTCTTCAACGGCCAGGCGCCGTTCGACTACGTGCTGCAGGTCTGGGTGTAGGCGGCGCCGCGGTCTCCGCCCCTGCGTGCGCAAGGCCCGCGGCCGTGACGCGCAAGGCGCATAAGATCGGGCCCGACACGGCCGCCGGCCGACCGTGAGGAGCTGCGCCCAAGATGGATCATCGATTCCAGACCTTCGTCTACAGCACCGCCATCGCGCTGATGTTCGGCTGGGTGTTCTACATCGGCCGCGATGTCTTCGTGCCGATCATGTTCAGCGTGTTCGTGGTGTACGTGATCCTCGGCGTGTCGCGGCTCATCCAGGTCATCCCGGTGCTGGGGCCGAAGCTGCCCCCGATCGTCACCTCGCTGCTGTCGGTGCTGATCATCGTCTTCGGGCTGTGCCTGGTGGTCTACACCATCCTCGCCAACAAGGACAGCGTGATCGCGCAGGCGCCGCGCTACCAGGAGTCGCTGCTGGCGGCGGTGCAGAAGGTGGCGGTATGGCTGCGGCTGGAGTCCGAGCCCACCTGGACCACGCTGCGGCGCGACCTGCTCGCGCAGGTGAGCCTGCAGCGCATCGTCGGCTCGGCGCTGTCGTCGGTGTCCTCGCTCTTCGCGACCATCGTCGTGGTCGGGCTCTACACCTGCTTCCTGCTGGTCGAGCGCGGGCAGCTCGAAGCCAAGATCAAGGCCGTCGCGCGCAGCCCGGAACATGCGCAGCGCATCCGGCAGGTCATCGCCGACATCAACGCGCGGGTCGGCGCCTACCTCGCGCTCAAGACGCTGCTGGGCGTGCTGCTGGGCGCGCTGAGCTGGGTGATCATGCGCTGGGCCGGCCTGGAGTTCGCGCCCTTCTGGGCGGTGATGATCGCGCTGCTGAACTACGTGCCCTACATCGGCTCGATCCTCAGCGTGCTGCTGCCGGGCGCGATGGCGATGGCCCAGTTCGGCGACGCGAGCCATGTCGCGTCGATCATGCTGTGGCTCACCCTGGTGCAGTTCGTCATCGGCAATTTCCTCGACCCCTACATCATGGGGAACTCGCTGAACCTGAGCCCCTTCGCGATCCTGGTGAGCCTGGCGGTGTGGGTGGCGCTGTGGGGCGTGCCCGGTGCCTTTCTCGCGGTGCCGATCACCGCGATGCTGACCATCATCTTCTCGGAGTTCCCCGGCACGCGGGCGGTGGCCGTGCTGCTGTCTCAGAACGGAAAGCCATAGGGCCCGGCGACGCGAACCGCGCGCTTCTTCGATCGCGTTGCCGAGTCCGCGCGGTGCGTGTTAAATGCGGCGCGTGTGGGGTGGGCCCCGGCCCGAGGAGGCGGCGACATGAACAGGCATCGCGTCGAGCACGATCGTTCTTCTTTCCATGCGGCCCGGTGCCGTGCCGCCGCGCTGGGCGCCGCGGCGATGCTGTTCGCGCAGGCGGCCTTCGCGATCGACGCCGAGATGGCCGCGCACCTGGAACGCGGCCGTGCCTACGCGGCGCAGGGCCGCTATGCCGAGGCGAAGATCGAGTTCGAGACCGTGCTGCGCTTCGACAACCTCCCGCCCGACGTGCGCACCCAGGTCGAGATCTACGAGCAGGCGGCGCGCCAGGCGCTCGACGAGGGCCGGCCGCTCACCGCGCACGGCTACGCGGAAGGCGGCGTGGGCCAGTACCGCGTCAACAGCACGATCGGCACGAACACCTTCGGCGGGAGCGACCGACGCGACACCTTCTACAACGTGCGCGCGGGCGGCGGCATGAACTACGCGCTGCAGGACGGCTACTCGCTCAATGCCTCGCTCGACCTGCGCCTGCGCACCTACGACAACGCGGACAGCCGCGATGACCGGGACCTGCGATGGAACCTCGCGGGCAGCAAGGCGCTCGGCGAGGACAACCTCTCCGCGGGTTTTCGGGGGCGCACCAGTTATCGCGGCGACGGTAACTATCGCAACGACGTGTCGATCTTCACCGACTACCGCATGCGCCTGGATCCCGACAACCAGCTCACGCTCGGCGCGGACCTGCGCCGGCGCCGGTACCCCGAAGGCCGCGAGCGCGAGTTGAGCCGCACGACCGCGCTGGTGTCCGCAGGGTGGGTGCGCTCCTTCATGGAAGGCAGCGGCAGCTTCTCGCTCACGGGCCATGCCGGCCGCAATGGCGCGACCAGCCGGCCCGATGGCGATTCCAGCGTCTTCGGCGCGACGGCCGCGCTGGACTTCACGGTCGACAAGGCCCTGAGCTGGGGCGGCTACCTGTGGTGGGAGCGTGACTTCTTCGCCTCGGATGCCGTTCACTTTCATCCCGACACGCTGGACAACACCGTGTTCCTGAGGCGTCGCGACAACCTCTACGAGGTCGGCGCCTACCTGGTGTGGGAGTTCATGCCCACCTGGTCGCTGCGCCCCGAACTGCTCTGGATCCGCGACCAGAGCAACGTGATCGGCGTCAACTACAGCTCCACAGAGATCTGGCTGAACATCCGCAAGAGCTTCTAGGCCGCGCATCGATCCGGGCCCATTCAGGCGCCGTTCGCGCGACTTGACAAGAAATTTAAGCCCCTCCAAGCTCGTGCGCCACTGGATGTTCACCGCGACGTCCGCCAACAAGGAGCGAGGATTCAATGGCTTCCAACGAGCAGAAGATGTCCCGCGTGCAGCTCACGGCCATGGTAGTCGGGAGCATGGTGGGGGCAGGGATCTTTTCGCTGCCGAGGACCTTCGCCGGCGCGACCGGTCCGCTGGGCGCGGTGATCGCGTGGCTGATCGCGGGCACGGGCATGTACATGCTGGCGCGCGTGTTCCAGGCGCTGGCCGAGCGCAAGCCCGATCTCGACGCGGGCGTCTTCGCCTACGCCAAGGCGGGCTTCGGCGACTACCCGGGCTTCCTGTCGGCCTTCGGCTACTGGATCGGCAGCTGCATCGGCAACGTCTCGTACTGGGTGCTGATCAAGTCCACGCTGGGCGCGTTCTTCCCCATCTTCGGCGAGGGCAACACCGTCATCGCGATCGTGGTGGCCTCCGCGGGCATCTGGCTGTTCCACTTCATGATCCTCAAGGGCGTGCAGCAGGCGGCGTTCATCAACACGGTGGTCACCTGCGCGAAGGTGATCCCGATCCTGGTGTTCATCGTCATCCTGGCGTTCGCCTTCCGCATGGAGCTCTTCAGCGCCAACCTGTACGGCGGCGACCTCACGGGCAACATCTTCGAGCAGGTGCGCGCGACCATGCTGGTGACGGTGTTCGTCTTCATCGGCATCGAGGGCGCGAGCGTGTATTCGCGCTACGCGCGGGAGCGCTCGGACGTCGGCCGCGCCACCATCATGGGCTTCATCGGCGTGACCGCGCTGATGGTGCTGGTGACGATGCTGCCCTACGCGGTGCTGCAGCGCGCGGACATCGCGGGCATGCGCCAGCCCTCGATGGCGGCCGTCCTGGAGGCGGTGGTGGGCCCCTGGGGCGCGGTGTTCGTGAGCCTGGGGCTGATCGTCTCGGTGCTGGGCGCGTACCTGGCGTGGTCGCTGATCTGCGCGGAGGTGCTGTTCACCGCCGCCAAGACCGAGGACATGCCGGCCGTCTTCGCGCGCGAGAACGCCAACAAGGTGCCGGCCAACGCGCTGTGGCTCACCAACGCGATCGTGCAGCTGCTGGTCATCAGCACCTACTGGTCCGCCGATGCCTTCGCGCTGATGCTCAACCTCACGAGCGCGATGTCGCTGATCCCGTACCTGTTCGTGGCGGCCTACGGCTACCTGCTGTCGCGGCGCGGCGAGAGCTACCAGGTGCGCCCGCAGGAGCGCCGGCGCGATCTCTTCATCGCCGCGGTGGCGTGCGCCTACACGGTCTTCATGATCTACGCGGGCGGGCTGAAGTTCATCCTGCTGTCGGCCATCCTGTATGCGCCGGGCACGCTGCTGTACATCTGGGCGCGCCGAGAGCAGGGCAAGCAGGTGTTCAGGCCCCTGGACTGGGCCGTCTTCCTCATCGCGGTGCTCGGCGCCATCGTCGGCATCTACGGCCTGGCCTCGGGCCGCATCACCATCTGACAGGAGACACACATCATGGCCAAAGCAAGTGCGGCACAAGGCAGCTCGGGCAGCTCGACCTCCTTCGGCGTCCATTCCGAAGTCGGCCAGCTGCGCAAAGTCATGGTCTGCGCGCCGGGTCGCGCCCACCAGCGCCTGACGCCCAGCAACTGCGACGAACTGCTGTTCGACGACGTGCTGTGGGTCGAGAACGCCAAGCGCGACCACTTCGACTTCGTCACCAAGATGCGCGACCGCGGTGTGGAGGTCGTGGAGATGCACAACCTGCTGGCCGAGACGGTGGCGATGCCCGAGGGCAAGAAGTGGATCCTGGACAACCAGGTGGTGCCCAACCAGGTGGGCCTCGGCTTCATCGACGAGCTGCGCAGCTACCTTGAAGGCCTGAGCCACCGCGAGCTGGCCGAGACGCTGATCGGCGGGCTCTCCACGCACGACTTTCCCGAGGCGCACGGCGGCGAGGCGCTCAAGGTGGCGAAGGAGGCGGCGGGCGGCACCGAGTACCTGCTGCCGCCGCTGCCCAACACGCTCTACACCCGCGACACCACCTGCTGGATCTACGGCGGCGTGACGCTCAATCCGCTGTACTGGCCCGCGCGGCACGAGGAGACCATCCTCACCACCGCGATCTACCGGTTCCATCCGGACTTCGCCGGCAAGGTCAACGTGTGGTGGGGCGACCCCACGCAGGACCACGGCCTCGCCACGCTCGAAGGCGGCGACGTGATGCCCATCGGCAAGGGCGTGGTGCTGATCGGCATGAGCGAGCGCACCTCGCGCCAGGCCATCAGCCAGCTCGCCGCCACGCTCTTCAAGAAGGGCGCGGCCCAGCGCGTGATCGTCGCCGCGATGCCGAAGATCCGCGCGGCGATGCACCTGGACACGGTCTTCACCTTCGCCGACCGCGACTGCGTGCTCGTCGCGCCGGACTTCATGAACAAGACCACCACCTTCTCGTACTACCCGAGCGAGCATCCCGCGGGCGTGGAGCTGCGCAACGAGAAGAAGTCCTTTGTCGACGTGGTGACGCAGGCGCTGGGCCTGAAGAAGATGCGCGTGGTGGAGGCCGGCGGCAGCGACTACCAGCGCGAGCGCACCCAGTGGGACAGCGGCGCGAACCTCGTGTGCGCCTCGCCGGGCGTGGTGTATGCGTACGACCGCAACACCTACACCAACACGCTGCTGCGCAAGCAGGGCATCGAGGTCATCACGATCGTCGGCGCCGAGCTCGGGCGCGGACGCGGCGGCGGCCATTGCATGACTTGCCCGATCATCCGCGACGCCGTGGACTACTGACCGGGCGCATCCGACCTGCTGCCCCAGGAGCGACCCGTGCCCGCCGAAACGCCTGACAGCCTGCGCCAGGGGCGGCGTCCCGGGGCCGCGGTGTTCGCCGCGCTTGCGGCGCTGGTGCTCGTATCGGCCTGCCGGCGCGCGGAGGAGCCGCCCGTGGCGGAGGTCCGCCCGGTGCGCGTGATGAAGATCGAGACGCGTGCGATCGGCGACACGGTCACGCTGACCGGCAACGTGCAGGCCCAGACCGAGATCAACCAGTCGTTCCGCATCGACGGCCGCCTGATCGAGCGCAGCGTCGAGATCGGCGACCGCGTGAAGCAGGGCCAGCTGCTCGCGCGGCTCGACCCGCTCAACGAGGAGACCGCGCTGCAGTCGGCGCGCGCCCAGCTCGCCGCCGCGCAGGCGCAGAACGTGGAGGCGCGCACCACCCATGGGCGACTGCGCGACCTGTTGGCCGAGGACGCGGTATCGCGCGCCTCGTTCGACCAGGCCGAGGCGCTGCTGCAGGTCACGCAATCGCAGGTGCAGACCGCGCAGTCGCAGGTGACGCTGGCCCAGAACCGGCTGAACTACACCCGCCTGTACGCCGATGCCGCCGGCGTGGTGACGGCGCGCGGTCCGGAGGCCGGCGAGGTGGTGCAGGCCGGCCGCATGGTCGTGCAGGTGGCGCGCGAAGGCGCGCGCGACGCGGTGTTCGACGTGCCGGCGCAGGTCAAGAACAGCGCACCGCCCAGCACCGAGATCGCGGTCACGCTTGCCGACGATCCCACGGTCGCGGCGCGCGGCCAGGTGCGCGAGGTGTCGCCGCGCGCCGATCCGGTCACGGGCACCTTCAACGTGCGCGTGCGGCTCGTCGACCCGCCGGTCGCGATGCGGCTGGGCACCACCGTCACCGGGCGCATGAAGCTCGACAGCGTGCCCGCCATCGACATTCCCGCGTCCGCGCTCAACCGCGCGGGCGCCGGCGCCTCGGTCTGGGTGGTCGACCCGAAGACCGGCCTGGTCGCGGCGCGCCCGATCGAGGTGCGCGCCTTCGACGCGGCCCGCGTGCAGGTCACCTCCGGCCTGTCGCCGGGCGACCTCGTCGTGACGGCGGGCGTGCAGGCGCTGCGGCCCGGCCAGAAGGTGCGCATCCTCGAGGCGGCGCAGTGATCGGGCCGAACCTGTCGGAGTGGGCGCTCTCCAAGCGCTCTCTGGTGCTGTTCCTGATGATCGTGGCGGTGGTGGCCGGGGCGCTGTCCTTCGTGCGCCTGGGGCGCGCGGAAGACCCCGCGTTCACTGTCCGGACCATGGTCGTCGCGGCGGGCTGGCCGGGCGCGACGGTCGAGGAGACGCTCAAGCAGGTCACCGAGCGGCTCGAACGCACGCTGCAGGAAACCCGCGACCTGGAGCGCGTGCGCAGCTACACCGTCGCGGGCCAGACCACGATCTTCGTCGAGCTGAAGCAGACCACCGCGCCGGGCCAGGTTCGGGACATCTGGTACCAGGTGCGAAAGAACGTCGGCGACATGCGCCTCACACTGCCGCAGGGCGTGGTGGGGCCGTTCTTCGACGACGACTTCGGCGACACCTACGGGATCATCTACGCCTTCACGGTCGACGGCTTCGACTTCCGCGAGCTGCGCGACCAGGTCGAGGCCGCGCGCTCGCGGCTGCTGCAGGTGCCCGACGTCTCGAAGATCGAGGTGCTCGGCCAGCAGGACGAGCAGATCTTCATCGAGTTCTCGACCGAGCGCCTGGCCGGCCTGCGGCTGGACGTGCCGAGCATCATCGGCGCGCTGCAGGCGCAGAACGCCATCCGGCCCGCGGGCACGATCCAGACCGACCAGGAGCGCGTGTTCCTGCGCGTGAGCGGCTCCTTCGATTCCGAACGCGACATCGAGGCGGTCACCCTGGTGCTGGGCAACCGCATGATCCGGCTCGGCGACATCGCCACCGTGCGGCGCGGCTTCGCCGATCCGCCGCAGCCGATGTTCCGCGTCAACGGCAAGCCGGCCATCGGGCTGGCGATCGCGATGCGCGAAGCCGGCGACATCCTCGCGCTCGGCGCCAACATCAAGGCCGAGATGGCGGCCTTCACCGCCAACCTGCCGCACGGCATCGAACCGGTGCTGGTGGCCGACCAGGCGGTGACGGTCGACGTCGCGATCAACGACTTCATGGCCTCGCTGTGGCAGGCGATCATCATCATCCTGGTGTGCAGCTTCGTGAGCCTGGGCGTGCGGCCCGGCATGGTGGTGGCGCTGTCGATCCCGCTCACGCTGGCGATCGTGTTCGCGCTGATGAACATGCTCCACATCGACCTGCACCGCATCTCGCTGGGCGCGCTGATCATCGCGCTCACGCTGCTGGTGGACGATGCGATGACCACGGTCGACGCGATGATCAACCGCCTCGCGGCCGGCGACTCCCAGGACCAGGCCGCCACCTTCGCGTACAAGACCCTCGCCGCGCCGATGCTGATCGGCACGCTGGTGACGATATCGAGCTTCGTGCCCATCGGCTTCGCGCGCAGTTCGGCGGGCGAATACACCTTCTCGATCTTCAGCGTCGTGGCGCTGGCGCTGCTGGTGTCGTGGCTGGGCGCGGTGGTCTTCTCGCCGCTGGTCGGCAAGGCGATCCTGAAGGCGCCGAAGGCGGGCGCGCAGGCGCCCGCGCCGAGCCGCCTGGCGCTCGCCTACGGCCGCTTCCTCGAAGCCGCGATCCGCGCCAAGTGGATCACCTTCGCGGTCACCATCGCGGCCTTCGCGGCGACGCTCTTCCTCGTGCGCTTCGTGCCGCAGCAGTTCTTCCCGGCCTCGGACCGGCCCGAGCTCACGGTCGACATGACGCTGCGGCAGAACGCGTCCATCCATGCGACCGAGGCGCAGGCCGAACGGCTCGAGAAATTCCTTGCAGGCGATCCGGACGTGGACCACTTCAGCGCCTACGTGGGCCGCGGCGCGATCCGCTTCATCCTCACGCTGAACGTGCAGCTGGCCAATCCGTTCTTCGCTCAGTTCGTCATCGTCTCCAAGGACGTGCAGGCCCGCGAGCGCCTGCAGCTCAAGCTCGAGAAGGCGCTGGCCGAGCAGTTCCCCGACGTGGTGGCGCGCGTGTCGCCGCTGGAGCTCGGCCCGCCGGTCGGCTGGCCCCTGCAATACCGCGTGAGCGGCCCCGACGCGAACGAGGTGCGCCGGCACGCGCTCGATCTCGCGGGGGTCCTCGGCGCGGACGCGCGGGTGCGGCACGTGAACTTCGACTGGATGGAGCCGGCGCGGCAGGTGAAGATCCAGATCAACCAGGACGAGGCGCGGCAGCTCGGCATCAGCTCGGCGGCGCTCGCGGGCATCCTCAACACGGCGATCACCGGGTCGGCGGTAACGCAGGTGCGCGACGACATCTACCTCGTCAACGTGGTGGCGCGCGCCGCCGAGCACCAGCGCGCATCGTTCCAGACGCTGAGCTCGCTGCAGGTGCCGACGCCCGCCGGCCGCATGGTGCCGCTCGGGCAGTTCGCGACCTTCAACGAAGAACAGGAACTGCCCCTCATCTGGCGGCGCAACCGCGTGCCCACGCTCACGGTGCGCGCCGACGTGACGCACGGCGTGCTGCCCGACACCGTGGTGGCGGCGCTGGACGGCCGCATCCATGACTTCGCCGCGGCGCTGCCCCGCGGCTACAAGGTCGAGACAGGCGGCCTGCCGGAGGAAAGCGCGAGTTCCAGCGCCTCGGTCTTCGCTGTGGTGCCGCTCATGATCGTGCTGATGCTGCTGTGGGTGATGGTGCTGCTCGTGAGCTTCAGGCGGCTGGCGATGGTGGTGGCGATCCTGCCGCTGGGCCTGATCGGCGTGGTGCTCTCGCTCCTGGTCTTCAACCGGCCGCTGGGCTTCGTGGCCATCCTCGGCATCCTCGCGCTCATCGGCATGATCGCGAAGAACGCGGTGATCCTCGTGGTGCAGATCGAGACCTTCCGCGCCGAGGGCCAGTCGGTCTTCGACGCGGTGATGGCCTCGGGCACCTCGCGGCTGCGGCCGATGATGCTCACCTCGGTGTCGACCGTGCTGGGCCTGATCCCGATCGCGCCGACGGTGTTCTGGGGCTCGATGGCCTTCGCGATCATGGGTGGCCTGCTGGTGGCGACGCTGCTCACGCTGGTGCTGCTGCCGACGATGTATGTCGCGGTGTTCGGCAAGGAAGACCTCGCGCGGTCCGCCCCATGAAAGCCCCCGCCGCCACGGTTGCCCGCACCGTGCTGACCCGCGGCGCGCTCTTCCTCGGTCTCTGGCTGGTGCTGCTGCCGAGCCTGAAGCCCGCCGACCTCGCGATCGGCCTGCTGGCGGCGGCGGCCGCGACCTGGACCAGCGCGCGGCTGATGCCGCCCGAGCTGGGCCATGTGCGGCTGCTGGCGCTGCTGGCCTTCGTGCCGCATTTCGTGTGGCAGTCGGTGCGCGCCGGCGTGGACGTGGCGCGCCGCGCGATGTCGCCGCGCATGCCGCTGAAGGCCGGCTTCGTGTCATGTCCGGTGAGCCTGCCGCCGGGGCTCGCGCGCAACGACTTCGTCTCGATCATGAGCCTCATGCCCGGGACGGTGCCCGTCGGCGAGACCGAGGACGCGGTGGTCTACCACTGCCTGGACACCGACCAGCCGCTGGCGCAGCAGATGGCCGACGAAGAGCGGCTGCTGTCGAACGCGCTCGTCGTGGTGGAGCGGCACCATGGATGACTTCCTGCTCGGCGCCTGCGCCTTCGTGTTCGTGATGGTCGCGGTGAGCCTGCTGGTGGTGCTGCGCGGCCCCGGCAACGTGGCGCGCATGATGGCCGCGATGCTCTTCGGCACCGGCGGCATCGCGGGCCTGCTGCTGCTGGGCACGCTGCACGGCATGGAGATCGTGATCAACGTGGTGCTCACGCTGGCGCTGCTCGCGCCGTTCGCCACCATCGCGTTCGTGCGCGCCGGCTCGGTGCTGGTGCGGGACGAGGCCGACGCCGCGGCCCACACCGAAGGAGGCCCGCCATGATGCGGTTGGCCGCGGACCTCTTCACCATCGTCGCGGTCTGCGCGGGCGCGTTCTTCTTCCTGGCCGGCACGGTCGGCCTGCTGCGCTTCCCGGACGCCTACACGCGCCTGCACGCGCTGACCAAGGCCGACAACCTCGGCCTCGGCCTGATCGTGATCGGCCTCCTGCCGCAGGTCGGCACCGTGACGCTGGCGCTCAAGCTGATCGCGATCTGGTTCCTGGTGCTGCTCGCGTCCTCCACCGCGTCGCAGATGATCGCGCGCGCGATCCGCGCGAGCGAGCAGCGTGCTTCCCGCGAGGAGGCGCCGCGATGAGCCTGATGCTGAACCTCGCGCTCGCGGTGCTGTTCGTCGGCCTCGCGGCGTGGACGGTGTTCGCCCGCGACACCTTCGCGGCCGTCGCGGGCTTCATCCCCTACGGCCTGCTGCTGACGGCGGCGTGGTTGCGGCTGGCGGCCATCGACGTGGCCATGACGGAGGCCGCCATCGGCGCCGGCCTCACCGGGGCGCTGCTGGTGGGCGCCGCGGCGCGGCTGCGCGCCACGGAGGCCCGTGCGAACCGCGCACGCCCCGGTGCGCTGACGCGCGCGCTCGCGGCCATCGGTGCCATCATGGTCGCGGCGATCGTCGCCATGTGCGTGCTGCTGCTGCCCGAGGCCACGCCCACGCTCGCGCCGGCGGTGATCGAGAACATCGGCGCCACCGGCGTGGGCAACCCGATCACCGCCGTGCTGCTGTCCTTCCGCGCGATGGACACGCTGCTCGAAGCCATCGTGCTGGCCTTCGGGCTGGTGGGGGTGTGGTCGCTCGCGCCGGACCGCGCGTGGGGCGGCCGCCCCAGCCTGCAGCCCATCGCCGGGCCCAACAGCATCCTCGCGCACCTGGCGCGCATCCTGCCGCCGATCGGCATCGTGGTGGGCGTGTACATCCTGTGGTGGGGCGCCGACGAGCCCGGCGGCAAGTTCCAGGGCGCGACGATCCTCGCGGCCATGTGGCTGCTCGCGATGATGGCGGGGCTCGCCGACGTGCCGCCGGTGAGCCGCCGCGCGCTGCGTTTCTGGCTGGTCGCGGGGCCGCTGCTGTTCATTGGCGTCGGCTTCGCGGGTGCGGGCGTGGCGGGCGCGTTCCTCGCCTATCCCGAGGGGCTTGCCAAGCTGTGCATCGTCGCGATCGAGTTCGCACTCCTGCCCTCGCTCGCGCTCACGCTGGCGCTGCTGCTCGCGGGGGCGCCCCACCGGGCGGTGCGGCCATGATGGACGCGACCCGGCTCTTCGGGCTGTGCGCGGCGGTGCTGATCGGGCTCGGGCTGTACGGCTTCGTCGTCAACCCGCAGCCGCTGCGCAAGGTTCTCGCGTTCAACCTGATCGGCAACGGCGTGTTCCTGCTGTGCGCGGTCATCGCGCGCCGCGGCGCGGCGGCGGGGCTGGCCGGCGATCCGGTGCCGCAGGCCCTGCTGATCACCGCGATCGTCGTTGCCTTCGCCGCCTCCGCCCTCGCGGTGGCGCTGCTGCTGCGGCTGCATGAAGAGACGGATGCCGCCGCCGGAGACCCGTAGGTGCCGACGGCCGACGCGATGAACGCGACCACGCCGGGCGGCCTGCTGCTGGTGCTGTCGGTGCTGCTGCCCTTCGTCGGCACGCTGCTCGGGCTCGTGCTCGGCGGGCGTCATGCGCAGCGCGTGGCGCTCTTCACGCTCGTCGCCGGCTTCGGCATCGCGATCGGCATCGCCGACGTGCTCATGGCTTCGGGCGCGCCCGTGGTCTACCTGCTGGGCGGCTGGGCGCCGCCGCTGGGCGTGGCGCTGCGCGCGGACGGGCTGTCGGTGGTGATGATCGTCGCCACCGCCGTCGTGATCGGCCTCATCGGCCTCTATGCCTGCGGCGACTTCGGCATGCCCCGGGGCGAGCGGGAGGCGCGCGCGCCCTTCGCGTTCTGGCTGCTGCTGCTGGCGGTGTGGGGCTCGCTCAACCTGGTGTTCGCGAGCGGGGACGTGTTCACGCTCTACGTGGCGCTCGAACTCCTGACCTTCGCGGCCGTGCCGCTGGTGAGCCTCGACGGACGCGGCGACACCCTGCAGGCGGCGCTGCGCTACCTGCTCTTCGCGCTCCTGGGGTCGATGTTCTACCTGCTGGGCGCCTTCCTGCTGTACGGCGCCTACGGCACGCTGGACATCGCGCAGCTCGCGCGCGCGATCCGCGCCGAGCCGATCACCTGGACCGCAGCGGTGCTGATGAGCGTCGGCCTGCTTGCGAAGACCGCGCTCTTTCCGCTGCACCTGTGGCTGCCGCCCGCGCATGCCGGCGCGCCGGCTGCCGCCAGCGCGCTGCTTTCGGCGCTCGTCATCAAGGGCGGGTGGTTCCTGGTCGTGCGCCTGTGGCTGGACGTGTTCGCCGACATCCTCACCATGCCTTTCGCGCAAGCGCTCGCGGCGTTGGGCGCGGCGGCGATCCTGGTCGGCAACGTGGTGGCGCTGCGTCAGGCGCGGCTCAAGCTGCTGATCGCGTACTCGACGGTCGCGCAGATCGGCTACCTGTTCCTGATGTTCCCGCTGGTCGCTGGGCTCGAGGCGGCGCAGATCGACAGCGCCCGCGCGATCGACGGCGGCATGCTGCAGGCAATCTCGCACGCCACCGCCAAGGCCGCGATGTTCATGGCCGCCGGGCTCATCTACGCCACGCTCGGCCACGACCGCGTGGCCGACCTGCGCGGCGCGGGCCGCGCGCTGCCGATGACGCTGGCCGCCTTCGCCCTCGGCGGCGCATCGCTGGTCGGGCTGCCGCCCTCGGGCGGCTTTCTCGCGAAGTGGCTGCTGCTGTCGTCGGCCCTCGCGACCGCGCAGTGGTGGTGGGCGCTCGTGATGCTGGCCGGCGGCCTGCTCACGGGCGCGTACGTGTTCATCGTGGTGATGCGCGCGATGCAGCCGGCCGAGCTCGGCTGGACGCCGAAGAAGATCGTGCCGCGCTACCAGCAGGCCGCCGTGCTGGCGCTCGCGCTGTGCTCGTTCCTGCTCGGGGCCGCGGCCCTCTGCCCCGTCGACGTGGCGCTGATCGGCCGGCCCTTGCTGGTGTGGGTGGAGGGGCCATGATCGCCGCCGCCTCCGCGCTCGCCTTCCTGTCCGGCGTGCAGGTGATGGTGCCGCTCGCCATCGGGCTGCCGCTCGCGCTGCTGCTCGCGGCCTGCGTTTCGGCGCGGTGGCGGCGGTGCATGCCGCGCCTGTTCGTGCTCGCGCCGGTGCCGGCGCTGCTGGCGGCGCTCTTCGATGCCGACGCGGGCAGCGTCGAGGTGGGCAATCAGCTCTTCTCGCTGAGCTTCTCGCTCGACTTCCCGGGCGCGATGCTGCTCGGCACGGCCGCGCTGCTCTGGATGCTCGCGGGCGTGTACGCCGAGCGCTTCCTGCGCGAGCGGTCCGCGTCCGGCGGCTTCGTCGTCTGCTGGCTGATGACGCTGACGGGCTGCGTGGGCGTGTTCCTCGCGGCGGACCTCGTCGGCTTCTACTTCCTGCTGGCGGTGCTCAGCGTGGGCGCGAGCGGCCTGGTGCTGCAGGGGGAGGGGCCGGATGCGCTGCGTGCGGGCGCCCTCTACCTCGCGCTGGCGCTGCTGGCCGAGGCCTTCCTCCTCGCGGGCCTGGTGCTAATGGCGAACGCAACGCCCGACGGCAGCCTGCTCGTCGCCGACGCGGTGGCCGCGCTGCCCGCGTCGCCCACGCGTGACCTCACGGTCACGCTGCTGCTCGTCGGCCTGGGCATGAAGGCGGGCCTCGTGCCGCTGCATGTGTGGATGCCCCTGGCCTACCGCGCCGCGCCGATCCCGGCCGCCGCCGTGATGAGCGGCGCGGTGGTGAAGGCGAGCGTGATCGCGATGCTGCGCCTGCTGCCGTTCGACGACATCGCGCTGCCCGCCTTCGGCCATGCGCTCGCGTCGGTGGGGCTCTTCGGCGCGCTGTATGGCGTGCTCGTGGGCCTCACGCAGCGCGATCCGAAGACCGTGCTCGCCTATTCGAGCGTGAGCCAGATGGGCTTCGTCGCCGCGGTGGTCGGCATGGGCCTGGCGGCCGGCGACGCGTCGACGCCGGTGGCGGCCGCGTTCTACGGGGCGCACCACCTGCTCGTGAAAGGCGCGCTCTTCC
Organism: Variovorax sp.; assembly: GCA_017744285.1. Lineage (GTDB taxonomy): Bacteria > Pseudomonadota > Gammaproteobacteria > Burkholderiales > Burkholderiaceae_C > Variovorax. The sequence goes on along the minus strand of JAGIBP010000008.1, from coordinate 65,961 downwards.
TCGCGGTCGGCGTGGTCGCGCTCACCGGGCAGCGCCATCTGCGGCCGATGGTGGTCCCTGCGGCGATCATCGCGCTCGGGCTCGGCGGGCTGCCGCTGACCGGCGGCGCGCTCGCCAAGGACGTCGCGAAGGACCTGCTCGGCGACGGCCTCGCGGGCAGCGTGGCGGTGGTGTCGTCGGTCGCCTCGACGCTGCTGATGGTCCATTTCGTTCGCCGTCTCGGCGAGAGCGCGGCGGCCGATGCCGACGCGCGCGCGCCCGGCGCGATGGTGCTCGCCTGGCTCGCGATGGCGCTCGCGTCGCTCCTCGTGCCCTGGCTGCTGTACCTGAACCTCGCGCCCGGCGAATGGCCCGACGCGCTCGCGCCTGCTGCGCTCTGGGACGCGCTGTGGCCGGTGGTCGTCGGCGCCGCGCTGGCCTTCGCGCTCGATCGCTTCGGGCAGCGCGTGCCGCGCATGCCCGCCGGCGACGTCGGCATCGCCGTGCGCGGCCTCGGGGGCCCGGCGCTCGCGGCCGGCGCCGGGCTCGAACACGCCGACACCTTCCTGCGGCGCTGGCCGGTCGCCTGCGTCGTGATGCTCGCGGTCACGCTGCTTTTCGCCTGGGCGCTTCTCTGAGGCTGCAACCGATGTCGAACTCCACACTCCCTGCGGCGCACGCGCGCCCCCTGCGGGCGCTCGCGCTCGTCGCAGCCTTGCTCGCGCTGGCCGCCTGCACGGTCGGCCCCGACTACCGCCGGCCCGAGGTGCAGGCGCCCGCCGCGTGGCGCATCGACTACCCGCGGGCGGCCGATGTCGCGAACACCCGCTGGTGGATGCAGTTCGGCGACCCGGTGCTGGACGAACTCGTCGAGAGCGCCTTGCGCCAGAACCTCGACGTGCGCGTGGCGGCGGCGCGCATCGACCAGTTCATCGGCACGCTGGGCAGCGTGCGGTCGCAGTTCTATCCACAGCTCGCCTACAGCGGTGCGGCCAGCCGCAGCCGCGCGAGCCGCGTCGGGCAGCCGCCGGTGCCCGAGCCGGCCGACCCCCACTTCACGCTCTACCAGGCCGCCCTCGGCGCGAACTGGCAGATCGATCTCTTCGGCCGCGTGCGGCGGCTCGGCGAAGCCGCGCAGGCGCAGGTCTACGCCAGCGAGCAGGCGCAGCGCGGCGTGGTGCTCACGCTGGTGGCGGGCGTGGCGACCAGCTACATCACGCTGCGCGGCCTAGACCGCCAGCGCGAGATCGCGATCGCCACCGCCGGCAACTTCGGCGAGACGGCGCGCATCTTCGACCTGCGTTTCCGCTCCGGCATCGTCTCGAAGACCGAGGTCATGCAGGTGCGCTCGCAGCACCAGCAGGCGCTGGCCGCGATCCCGGTCATCGAGCAGCAGATCGCCGCGCTGGAAGGGCGCATCTCGATCCTGCTCGGGCGCGACCCGGGGCCGATCCCGCGCGGCAAGCCGATCGACCAGCTCGTCGCGCCGCTCGTTCCGGCGGACCTTCCGGCCAGCCTGCTGGAGCGCCGGCCCGACATCCTGCAGGCCGAGCAGAACCTCGTGGCCGCCAACGCGAGCATCGGCGCGGCGCGTGCGCTGTACTACCCGAGCATCTCGCTGACCGGGCTGTACGGCTCGACCAGCACCGCCGCGGGCAGCTTCCTCAGCGGTCCCGCCACGGCGTGGCAGGCGGCCGCGAGCCTCACCGGGCCGATCTTCACCTTCGGCGCGATCGAGGGGCAGGTGCGTTCCGCCGAGGCGCAGAAGGCGCAGGCCGAGCTGGTCTACCAGTCGGCCATCCTCAACGCCTTCCGGGACACCAACGACGCGCTGATCGGCACGCAGAAGACCATCGAAGGCGTGGCGCTGCAGCGCGAGCGGGTGATCGCGCTGCGCGAGTTCGCGCGTCTGTCGCGCCTGAAGTTCGAAAGCGGCCTCATCGGCTACCTCGAGGTGCTGGTGGCCGACACCGAGCTCTTCGCCGCGGAACTCGCCCAGGTGGGGCTTGCCACCGACCGCTACACGCAGGTCGTGAACGTCTACCAGGCGATGGGCGGCGGCTGGGTCGACCTGGCGGATGCGATGACGCCCGTGCCGGTCGGCGCGCGGCGGGAGTAAGTCTCAAGTTTTCGCGCCGCCTGCCGATAGCCCTGGAGTGGCAGGCGCTCGCCGGTTGCAGCGAGCCTGTCCCACGAGGGGTGCGGGTGTGAGTTTCGGGATTGCGGGCACGGCCGGCATGCAGGCCGCGCTGTCGGGCTTCAATGCCTTCGAGGTGCTGGCGACGGCGGGTCCGATCGCGGGCCTGATCGCCGCGGCGCATGTGCGGTCGAGGCGGCGCCGGCGGCGCATCGAGATGGCCGAGGCGGCGAGCCGCGCGACGCGCACCGTGTACGTCGAGGTGCCGGGGGCGGGCGCCTCCGGGCCGGACCTGGTCTCCTTCGAGCTCACGCCGCAGGTGCTGGGCTGGCTCGCGGCCGCCCACAGCGGCTCGCTGGCCGGGCGCAGCACGCCCGACGCGGTGATGCTCGCCTTCGACATCGGCGCGGTCTGGCACGGCCCGGGCGGCGACGAGGCGCCGCAGAGCCAGCTGGTGGCCACGCGCGAAGTCTTCTTCGTGCGCCGGCCCGAGACCCGCTGGCACAGCGCCGAGATTCCGCTGCAGGTGCTGCTGGATGCGCACCGCGGGCTGCCCGAGGGCGAGCCGCTGCATTGCGCGATGGAGGGGGCGATCCGCGCCAAGGCGCCGCGGCGGCTGCGCGCGCCTTCCGCGCCCGCGGTGCCCAAGCCGTTCTATTGGGTGCGCGCCGGGGGCGGCCGCGACCGATGAGAGGCCGCGCGCGGGCGGAATCGAAAGAGCGCTAGGATCGCCGGTGCGCCCGAGGGCGCGGCCCCGCGCCGCGCTCGTTCCGCTCGCGAACCGACATCCCCATCTCACGGATTTCAAGGACCCAGAATGACTACAGCCAGCTATCCCGACACGCGCCTGCTCATCGACAACGAATGGTGCGACGCCGCGAGCGGCAAGACGTTGAATGTGATCAACCCGGCCACCGGCAAGCCCATCGGCCGCGTGGCCCACGCGGGCATCGCCGACCTCGACCGGGCGCTGGAGGCGGCGCAGCGCGGCTTCCAGGCCTGGCGCAAGGTCCCGGCCAACGAGCGTGCCGCCATCATGCGAAAGGCGGCCGGCCTCGTGCGCGAGCGCGCCGCCGACATCGCCCGCGTGCTCACCCAGGAGCAGGGCAAGCCCTTCGTCGAGGCGCGCGGCGAAGTGCTCGCCGGCGCCGACATCATCGAGTGGTTCGCCGACGAAGGCCGCCGCGTCTATGGCCGCATCGTGCCGTCGCGCAACCTGAATGCGCAGCAGCTCGTCATCAAGGAGCCGGTCGGTCCGGTGGCAGCGTTCACGCCGTGGAACTTCCCGATCAACCAGATCGTGCGCAAGCTCGGCGCCGCGCTGGCGAGCGGCTGCTCCTTCCTGGTCAAGGCGCCCGAGGAAACCCCCGCCTCGCCGGCAGCGCTGCTGCAGGCCTTCGTCGATGCCGGCGTGCCCAAGGGCACCGTGGGCCTGGTGTTCGGCGATCCGGCCGAGATCTCCAGCTACCTCATTCCGCACCCGATCATCCGCAAGGTGACCTTCACCGGCTCGACGCCGGTCGGCAAGCAGCTCGCGGCCATGGCCGGCGCGCACATGAAGCGCGCCACCATGGAGCTGGGTGGCCACGCCCCGGTGATCGTCGCCGAGGACGCCGACATCGCGCTCGCGGTCAAGGCCTCGGGCGCCGCCAAGTTCCGCAACGCCGGCCAGGTCTGCATCTCGCCGACCCGCTTCCTGGTGCACAACAGCATCCGCGAGGAGTTCGCGAAGGCGATGGTGAAGCACGCCGAAAGCCTCAAGCTCGGCGACGGCCTGGCCGAAGGCACCACGCTCGGCCCGCTGGCCAACGCGCGGCGCCTGACCGCCATGGCCAAGGTGATCGAGGACGCCCGCGCCACCGGCGCCACCGTGGCGACCGGCGGCGAGCGCGTGGGCGGCGAAGGCAACTTCTTCGCGCCCACCGTGCTGACCGACGTCTCGCTGTCGGCCGACGTGTTCAACAACGAGCCCTTCGGTCCGATCGCCGCCATCCGCGGCTTCGACAAGATCGAGGACGCCATCGCCGAAGCCAACCGCCTGCCGTACGGCCTGGCCGGCTATGCCTACACGCAGTCGATCAAGAACCTGCACCTGTTGTCGCATCAGCTCGAAGTGGGCATGCTGTGGGTCAACCAGCCGGCGACGCCGACGCCTGAAATGCCCTTTGGCGGCGTGAAGGACTCGGGCTACGGTTCCGAGGGCGGACCCGAAGCCATGGAGGCCTACCTGGTCACCAAGGCGGTGTCGGTCACGGCGGTCTGAGCTTCGGGCGGGGCGGCTCGCGCTGTGCACGGCGCGCGGGCCGCGCCGGTCCCCGGATCCACGCGGGCCCGCGGGTCCGCGAGCCGGGCTCCCTGCCGTGCGGAAGGACTGCGTTTCACCATGAAGCACTCGACATTCCGCCGCGTGGCGCTCCGGCTCTTCCTTCTCTTTTTCTTCCTGCCGCAGCTGGCGCTCGCGCAGTCGATGCTCGGCAGCGCGGCGGCGCTCAAGGCCAAGCACGATGCCGTGCAGGCGCAACTCGCGCAGAACGTCTTCGGCCGGCCGCTGGTGCTCGAGTCGTCGGAGGCCTCGGGCCAGCTCAGCGGCAACATCTTCGCGGTGCTGAACCATCCGTTCAGCGAGGTGAGCGCCTCGCTGAGCCAGCCCGCGGTGTGGTGCGACGTGCTGATGCTGCACCTGAACACCAAGTACTGCGCCGTGCGCGCCGAGGGCGACGCCAAGTCGCTCGCCGTGTCGGTCGGTCGCAAGTTCGACCAGCCTCTCTCGGAGGCCCAGCGCATCGATTTCGTCTGGAAGCCCGCGACCGTGTCGGGGGACTTCCTGAGCGTGGGCCTGGGCGCGGACAAGGGGCCCCTGTCCACGCGCGACTACCGCATCGAGCTCGAAGCGACGCCGCTTTCGGACGGCAAGAGCTTCATCCACCTGAGCTATTCGTACGGCTACGGCGCGGCCGCGCGCATCGCCATGCAGGGCTACCTGAAGACCATCGGCAGCGACAAGGTCGGTTTCACGTCCACCGGCAAGAACGCCTCGGGCGAGCCCGAATACATCGGCGGCGTGCTGGGCGTGGTGGAGCGCAACACCATGCGCTACTACCTCGCGATCGATGCCTACCTGGAGCAGCCGGCCAAGGCGCAGCTGCCCGACCGCCTCGCGCTCTGGTTCGACAGCACCGAGCGCTACGCTCGCCAGTTGCACGAGGTCGAGCGGCAGGACTACCTCGCGATGAAGCGTAACGAATACAAACGGTTGAGTTCGCAGTAGCGCGCGCGTGCGCTCTGCGGGAAATCCCCCGGAATCGCCTTCATGTAATATTCAGACACAAATGTATCCTCGTGTGTCTGAAAGGAGGGTGACCTCTTGGACCTCGATTTCCATCTCCACAAGATCCAGTCGCTCAGCCCCAAGGCCGCCAAGATCGCCTTGCGCACGCTCGACCGCGACCCCCGCGTTCCCACCGAATGGGTGACGGTGCTGCGGCCGGCCCTGGTCGACCGCAGCGGCGAGTCGCCGTCGCTGGGCGGCACGGACTGGATGACCCTGGCCGCGATCGAGCGGCCCGGCATCCGCCGCTTCACCGAACGATTCGAGAGCCGCGAACAGCGGCACGCGAGGCTCTGGGTGCTGAGCCTGCGCAGCGCCTCCAGGCGCCACGACCGCAATTCGTCGTATGGCGACGAGAGCGTCTACGGCGCGCTCTGAGGACGCGGTGCGGCCTGCCGGGCCGGCGCCTTGGCGCCACCGCGCGAGGACTTGATGAGCACGCTGCGGCTGGCCTGCAGTTCCGCCAGCTGCTTGAGCTGCGCCGGGCAATCGGCCGACGCGGCCACGAGCACGAAGGGGCTGCGCCGCAGGGCGGTGATGGTCTTCTCCACTTCGGCGGGCGGCCGGTTCCTGGAGATCAGCCCTGCCGCGACGGCCGCTTTCGACTGGTTGTAGAAGGCCTTCTCGTAGGCCGGCGTGCCGCAGCGCGCGGCGATGACGCGGAAGTCGGCCTCCTGTTGCTCGGGAGTGACGAGGGCCGCGTCGGCGCTCGCCGTCAACGGCACGGCGACCGCGACCGCGGCGAGAACGGACTCGATGCCGAAACGCGTTTTCATGAGCTCTCCCTGACTCGTTGTGGACTGCGCGGCTCATGCTAATGCGCCGTCCGCGTGTTGCGTCATCGGCGGTGTGAACTATTGCGGCCGCACGCCTTGCGCGTGGCCGCGCGATGGGCCGGGCGTTGCCAAAAGGCATCGGGCGGGTGGCGTCGGGGCATTGCCCGAAGGGGCAGCGGGGTCTGCCCGCCGGGCCGATTTGCAGGGCGTGCTGTGCGTTCGAAGATCGAGATGTCGCGCGGTCGCCGCGGGTCGAAGACCCGGTGGCCCCGCGGCCATGGACTTCGTGGCGGGCGCAGGCTACAACCTCATCCGGCCCCGCCCTGGGGCCCCATCGGGTCGTGCGGTAGCCGATCCATTCCATTCTTCGAAGCAAGGGGGGCAGGAATGAAGAGGAGCGAGGGAATCCAACTGCTGGTGGCCGCCGCGGCGGCGCTGGCCACGGCGTCGGCGCTTGCGCGGCCGATGGACTTCTACAACGGGATGCGCGACTCGCCCATCACCCGGTTCAGCAAGGCCGACGTCGACATCATGACGCGCACCATCAGCAAGGCCCTGGACAGCGGCGAAGACGGCGTCACCACGACGTGGGAGAACCCCGGCTCGCGGGCCAGCGGCAGCGTGACGCCGGCCAAGGATCCCAAGGGGCGGCCCGGCTGCAAGCTGGCCCGCGTGGAGAACCGGCACGGTTCGCTGCAGAACTCCGGCGAGTACATCTTCTGCAGGAACAAGAACAACGCCAAGGGCCCGGCCTGGCAGGTGGTCGGGCCCTGGGCGGGCGGCTGAGCCGGGGCGGGCCGCAGCGTTTCGTGTCTCTCGATCCATTCCCTCCGAAGGAGCTTTCCTCATGAACAAGCGCATCGTGGGTTTCGTGTTGGCAGCGTGCGCCGCCGTCGTGGTTCCGGCCTGGGCGCAGGACAAGCCGGGGGCGGCGCCGCCGGACGGCGCGGCCGTCGTCATCGGCAGGGAGCCGGGCGAGGCCGCGCTCGCGGCCGGCGTGCGCGTGCGCTCGGCCACCATCACCGCGATCGATCCCGCGACGCGCGACATCACGCTCAGGCGCCCGAACGGTCCCGAGGTGGTGATCCGCGCCAGCGATGCGGTGAAGAACTTCGACCGGCTCAAGGTCGGCGACCGCGTCACGCTCACGCAGGAGGCGGCGCTGCTGGTCGGCCTGCGGCCCGTGGACGCCGGCGGCATCCGACAGCGCACCGACTGGATCGAGGTGCACACGGCGCAGCCGGGCGAGCGTCCCGGGGCGGCGCTCAAGCACCGGGTGCAGGCTGTGGTCAACGTCTTCGCCATCGATCGCAAGTCGCGCACCGTGACGCTGCGCGGCGTTCGCGAGACGCGCAAGTTCGTGGTGGACGATCCCAAGCTGCTCGCATCGCTGAAGGTGGGCGACCAGGTGGAGGCGACGCTCATCCAGGGCGAGGCGCTGACCGTCGAGCCGGCCCGCGCGGCCAAGGGCAAGTAGGGCCCGGCGACTCCGACAGGAGCTTCCCATGAACCTGCGAATGGTCCTGCTGCTTCGGGGCGCCTTCGGCCTGCTCTTCACGCTGTACCTGCTGTTCGCGCCGATCTCGGTCGAGGCGCAGAAGGGTCTGGGCCGCAACGGCTACTACGCCGTGATCGACGGACTCATCGGGATGGCGCTGTGGTTCGCGCTCTCGCGGCATCCGACGGCGCGCTGGCTGTCATCGCTCGCCTTCGCCGACGCGGTGGTGCGCCTGGTGATCGGCGTGTTCGGCCTGGCGAACCCGGGCATCCAGTCGCGCGTGCTCGGCTCCGTGGCTTACTACGGCGTGGTCATCGTCGCCTGCATCGTCCTGGGCGCGGTCGGCCTGATCTATGTCGCCATGATGAGCAAGCGGGAGTTGCCCAACGGCCGCCGCAGCGGCGCCGTGCCGGCCTTCATCGTGAGCCTGTGCACGCTGCTCTTCGGCCTCGCGCTGGTGTTCGGGCTGGCGACCGAGGACAGCCGCCGCGACCTCGTGATCGCGCTGGCCGGGTCCCTGGGGCTCACCTACCTGGTCACCGGCTTTCGATTGAAACGCTAGGGCCTACAGGAAGGGCAGCGTCAGGCTCACCGCCACGCCGTTGCCCTTGGGCCGGTTCTTCGCGTCCACGTCGTGCACCCAGCGCGCCGAGAAGGACGCGGGCTGGTTGCCGAACTTGCCGGCCCAGGTGACGATCGGCCCAAGCCCCACTGAGCGGCCCTTGAAGCCGTGCAGCTTGTCCGCGGTCGGTCCGGTGTCGTCCTGGAGCTGCTCGATCCAGCCGCCGACCACGCCGAGCCGCCATTGCGGTGCGATGGTCGCGGTCCACATCGCGTCGATGCGGAAGACGGCGCCGTTCTTGTAGTCGGTATCGTCGTTCCGCGTGTAGAAGTCCACCGCCGCCAGCGTGCTGAACTCGCCGCCGCCGGAGAGCAGCCGGGTGTAGGCGATGGTGGGCGAGAAGGTCCACGTGTTCTGGCCCGCGTTCGCCAGCCGGTCCGGGTTGTAGGCGCCCGTCGGTGCGTAGATGGGCAGCGACAGCGCCATGTGGTCCGTCTCGCTGAAGTGGTAGCTCGCGATGATCGGATTGAGCCAGACGTCCGCGAACTGCGTGCCGCTGTCGGTGTTGGACAGGCCGGGCCGCAGGTTGCTCGTGGCGCTGACCTCGACCCTGGTGTACTGCACCGGCAGGCCGATGCCCGAGGCGAAGTTCCAGCGGCCGGGACCGGTGTCCCACACGTAGGTGAGGTTGGCGATGTTGTAGACCGCGGTGGCTTCCATGCCCGCGCTGATCACGCGGCCCACCGACACCTGTCGCGAGCCCTCGATGTCGCCGTTGAAGTAGATGCTGGCGAGCGACAGGACGAGTCCCGGCGTCGGCGGCACGATGCCGGCGTCCGGGTTGACCTGCTGGCCGGTGATGGGACGACCCATGCCGCCCTCGGTGGCCGCGGCCCCGAGCGGGATCAGCAGGACGGTGCCCCACACCCAGAGGGGCCGGCGAAGGGCTCGGCTCCTCATCGCTCTTCGACCGGCGGCGCGCCGTCTTCAGGCGCCTGCCGGGACATTCAGCTGCACGACGGCGCGCACCAGGTCGGCCAGCGAGCTCACGCCCATCTTGGCCATCACGTGCGCGCGGTGCGCCTTGACCGTGCGTTCGGCGGCGCCGAGCTCGGCGCTGATCTGCTTGTTGAGCGCGCCGTTGACGACCATTTCGAGGACCTGCCGCTCGCGCACGCTGAGCCGCGCATAGCGGGTCTGCAGATCGCTGAGCTGCCTGCGCGACTTGCGCCGCGCCGCGTCTTCCAGCACCGCCTTGTTGACCACCGAGACGAGCGTCTCGCCGTCGACCGGCTTGAAGAGGAAGTCGGCCGCCCCGGCCTTCATGGCGCGCAGCGTCTCGTGCACCGTGGCCTCGGCCGTCACGAAGATCACCGGCAGCGGCTCCGGCTGCGTGGCGATCATTTCCTGCAAGTCGAGGCCGCTGGGGCCGGGCATGTGGATGTCGAGCACCAGGCATCCCGGCGCGGTCCCGATGCCTTCGAGCAGCATCGCGCCGACCGAGCTGTATTCCGCCACCTCGTGGCCGGCGGCCTGAAGCACTCGACGAACGGCGCGCCGGAAGGCGACATCGTCATCGATGAGACGCACGAGGGGCTGTTCTTTTGCCGGACTCAAAGCAGGATCGCTCATTCCTGTGCTCCAGGCGCCGTCATTGGCGATTGTTCTTTGCCTCCCCAAGGCTGAGTGCCATTGAACACGGCGTTCCGAGGGCATGGCAACCTGCCCTTTGGTGTAGTCCTTGAAAAAAAACTTGAAATTGAATGTTTTTGTACTAATGGATGCCGGACTCAACCCGCGAAGAGGGCGGCGGGCAGCCCCTGCACGTCGAGCGGCACCGCAAAGAGACCGCCGGCCAGCGGCTCGGCCTCGCGCTGGGCGGGGGTGAGCCCGCTGGTCGCGCTGGTGATGTAGAGCGTGCCGAGGCCGGGGCCGCCGAACGCGCAGTCGGTGATGTGGCTGGCGGGCAGGGCGATGCGCATCAGCTCCTGCGCGGTGAGCGGGTCATGGCAGCTCACGCAGGCGCCGCCCCAGTGCGCGATCCACAGGCGTCCCGCGGCGTCGGTCGTCATGCCGTCGGGGAAGCCGTCGCCGCGCGCGAAGCGATGCCACTCGCGCTTGTTCGCGAGCGTGCCGGCGCCGGGATCGACGTCGTAGGCATGGATGCGTCCCTTCACGGTGTCGTTGAAGTACATCGTGCGTCCGTCCGGCGACCAGGTCGGCCCGTTGGTCACGGCGAAGCCCTCGTCATGCTTCGTGCAGCGGCCGTCGGCGTCGAAGCGGTAGAGCGAGCCGGTCGGCGCCTGGCAGTCGAAGTCCATGGTGCCGGCCCAGAAGCGGCCCTGTGCATCGCACTTGCCGTCGTTGAAGCGGTTGGTCGCCGGTTCGGGTTCGGGTCGGTGGAGGTATTGCGGCGCACTGTGGCCGGAAGGGTCGAACAACGCGAAGCCGCGGCGCAGCGTGACGATGAGGCCCGGTGCGTGGGCGCGTTCGGCGACGGCGGAGATCTCCTCGTCGAAGTCCCAGCTCGCGCGCGCCTCGCTCGCCGGATGAAAGCGGTGCAGCCGCCGCCCGAGGATGTCGACCCAGTAGAGCGATGCCTCGCGCTGCGACCACAGCGTGCCCTCGCCGAGCGTGGCGGCGGCGGGCCAGATGCAGCGCGGTTCGGCGAGGGCGTGGGGGATGGTCATTGGTGTCTCCTGGTTCCGTGTCAGCAGTCCCCATACGCTTCGTGCCGCCCGCAGTCCATGAGACTGGCGCAGCCCAGTCCAGGAATCCCGCGGAACCGGCTTGGCCGGGCCGCTGGGATTGCCCCCCTCCCGCCGAAGGCGAGAGAGGGGGGAGCCGCGAAGCGGCATGGGGGGTGTTTCATTCTTCCAGGCGCTTGCCATAGGCCGCGAAGCTCTCGGCCTTCAGCGCCTTCATCATGACCTTCGCCGCGGGCGAGAGCAGCCGGTCGGTGCGCGTGATGATGCCGAAGGCATCCATGTGGCAGGGCATGTCCACCGGCAGCAGCGCGACGATGCCGTGCGCGGCGTAGTAGCGCGCCACGTCGGACGCGAGCACCGCCACCATGTCGCTCTGCTGCAGCATGCGCGTGATGAAGAGCAGCGCCGCCGTCTCGATCACGTTGATCGGCGGCGCGAGCCCTTCCTCCTGGAACATCAGGTCGAAGCGGTGGCGCAGCACGCTGCCGGCGGGCGGCACGATCCAGCCCGCCGAGACGAGGTCGCGCAGGCCGAGCCCGGTCATGCCGAGCAGGGGATGGCCCGGCCGCACCAGCGCGCAGACCGGCTCCTCGGTGAGCGCCTCGTAGCGCAGGTTGGCCTTGTCGTGTTCGGCGAAGAGCCGCGCGACCAGCAGGTCGAGCTTGCCCTGCTCCAGCCGCTCGAGCAGCACGGGGCTGGTCTCGATCTCCAGCGACACGCGCAGGTTGGGATGCTCTCGCTTGACCGCGGCCACCGCCGGCGGCAGCAGCACCAGGCCGGGCGCGGTGATCGCGCCGATGTTGACCTGCCCCGCGCCGCCGGCCTTGAGCGCCATCAGTTCGTCGTGCGCCTGGTTCAGGCTGGCGAGCGCGATGCGCGCATGGCGGATCATGGTCTCGCCGTACCAGGTGGGTTGCATGCCGCGCGGCAGCCGGTCGAAGAGCGAGACCTGCAGCACGTCCTCCAGGTCCTTCAGGAGCTTCGAGGCCGCCGGCTGGGTCATGTTCAGCACCTGCGCCGCGCGGTGGATGTTGCCTTCTTCCGCGAGGGCCACGAGCAGCAGCAGCTGGCGCGTCTTGAGGCGCGCACGGATGAACCAGTGCGTGTAGTTGGTCATGGGGTTTACGTGAATGCCGGTTCCGGCATCGATTCCATCCAAATCTTGATTGGAAAGATATCGGGGCGATTCCTAGACTCGCGGCACCTTGAAACGCAGCGATCTTCAGCAACGCGCCCGGCAGTTCGTCAACGGCCGCTGGGAAACCGGCGTCACCACCGGCATCCGCCGCAACCCCTCCGACACGCGGGAGGTGGTGGCCGAGTACGCGCGTGCCGATCGCAACCAGACCAACCTCGCGGTCCGCGCGGCGGCCAATGCCTTCCCGCACTGGAGCCACACCACGCCGCAGCGCCGCGCCGACGTGCTCGACCAGATCGGCAGCGAACTGCTCGCGCGCCGCGAGGAGCTCGGCATGCTGCTGGCGCGCGAGGAGGGCAAGACCCTGCCCGAAGCCGTGGGCGAGGCCGCGCGCGCCGGGCACATCTTCAAGTTCTTCGCCGGCGAGGCGTTGCGCGCGGGCGGCGAGATGCTGGCTTCGGTGCGGCCCGATGTGCAGGTGGACATCACGCGTGAGCCGGTGGGCGTGGTGGGCCTCATCGCGCCGTGGAACTTCCCGCTGGCGATTCCGGCATGGAAGATCGCGCCCGCGCTGGCCTACGGCAACACCGTGGTCTTCAAGCCGGCCGAACTGGTGCCCGCCTGCGGCTGGGCGCTGGCCGAGATCATCAGCCGCGCGGCATTGCCGGCGGGCACGTTCAACCTGGTGATGGGCAGCGGCCGCGAAGTGGGGCAGGCCATCGTCGACAGCCCGCTGGTCGACGCGATCAGCTTCACCGGCTCGGTGCCCACGGGCGAGGGCATCCTGCAGGCCGCCGCGCGGCGGCACGCGAAGGTGCAGCTCGAGATGGGCGGCAAGAACCCGCTGGTGGTGCTCGCCGATGCGGACCTCGACCGCGCGGTCGACTGCGCGGTGCAGGGCGCCTACTTCTCGACCGGGCAGCGCTGCACGGCGTCGAGCCGGCTGATCGTCGAGGCGCCGGTGCATGACGCCTTCGTGGTGCGCCTGCGCCATCGCCTCGCGGCGCTCAAGGTGGGCCATGCGCTGGAGCGCGGCACCGATATCGGCCCGGTGGTCGATGCCGCGCAGCTCGAGCAGAACCTCGCCGCCGTCGCGAGCGCGCGCGAAGAAGGCGCCGAGCACCTCTGGGGCGGCGAGCGCCTGACGCGCGCGAGCGACGGCCACTACATGAGTCCGGCGCTGTTCCTCGCGCGGCCCGAGCACCGCGTCGCGCGCGAGGAGATCTTCGGCCCGGTGGCCTGCGTGCTGCGGGCCGACGACTACGAGCACGCCCTGGCGCTGGCCAACGACACGCGCTTCGGCCTGTGCGCGGGCATCTGCACCACCTCGCTCGCGCGGGCCTCGCATTTCAAGCGGCATGCGCGCGTCGGGATGACGATGGTCAACCTGCCCACGGCCGGCGTCGACTACCACGTTCCCTTCGGCGGCCGGAAGGCCTCCAGCTACGGTCCGCGCGAGCAGGGCCGCCATGCCGCGGAGTTCTACACCACCGTCAAGACCGGCTACGTGCTGGCCTGAGTGATCGCCATAACAACAGCAACAGGGGATCCCTTCACCACGTCAACCCAGGAGACAGACACATGAAACTCAACCGTCGCACGCTCAATATCGCGCTGGCCAGCGCCTCGCTGACCTCCCTGCTGCCCGCCACCGCGCTGGCGCAGAAGAAGATCGTGCTGGGCTTCGCCCAGGTCGGCGCGGAAAGCGAATGGCGCACCGCCAACACCGAGTCCATCAAGTCGGCCGCGAAGGAGGCCGACATCGACCTCAAGTTCTCCGATGCCCAGCAGAAGCAGGAGAACCAGATCAAGGCGATCCGCTCGTACATCGCGCAGAAGGTCGACGTGATCGCCTTCTCGCCGGTGGTCGAGTCGGGCTGGGACACGGTGCTCAAGGAAGCCAAGGCGGCCGGCATCCCGGTGGTGCTGACCGATCGCGCGGTCAACAGCAAGGACGACACGCTCTACGTGACCTTCATGGGCTCGGACTTCGTCGAAGAAGGCCGCAAGGCCGGCCGCTGGCTGGTCGAGAAGATGAAGGACAACAAGGGCCCGGTGAACATCGTCGAGCTGCAGGGCACCGTCGGCTCGGCGCCCGCGATCGATCGCAAGAAGGGCTTCGAGGAGATCATCAAGAGCGACCCGAAGTACAAGATCATCCGATCGCAGACCGGCGACTTCACGCGCGCCAAGGGCAAGGAGGTGATGGAAGCCTTCCTCAAGGCCGACGGCAAGAACATCAACGTGCTCTTCGCGCATAACGACGACATGGCGATCGGCGCCATCCAGGCCATCGAGGAAGCGGGCCTCAAGCCGGCGCAGGACATCACGATCATCTCGATCGACGGCGTGAAGGGCGCCTTCGAGGCCATGATGGCCGGCAAGCTCAACGTGTCGGTCGAGTGCAGCCCGCTGCTCGGTCCGCAGCTGATGAGTGCGGTCAAGGACATCAAGGCCGGCAAGCCGCTGCCCAAGCGCATCCTCACGAAGGAGGGCATCTTCCCGATGGAAGTCGCCAAGGCCGAGTTCCCGAACCGGAAGTATTGATCCCCCCGTGCGCCTTCGGCGCTCCCCCTCTCCGGGGGCGCACCCGGCGGCCCGGCACAGCCGGCTCCGCGGGTGCCCTCGAAGGGCGTCGCGCTTCGCGGCCACATTGCATTCACTCAGAGGAGACACTGATGAAAAGAGCATTCCTGAAGACCCTGGTCGGCGGTGCGACCGCCGTGGTATTGATCGGGCTTGCGCCTCTTGCGCAAGCGCAGGACAAGGGCCTGGTCGCGATCTCGATGCCGACCAAGTCCTCTGCGCGCTGGATCGCGGACGGCGGGAACATGGTCAAGTACTTCAACGAGAGGGGCTACAAGACCGACCTGCAGTACGCCGAGGACGACATCCCCAACCAGCTCGCGCAGATCGAGAACATGGTGACCAAGGGCCCCAAGGTGCTGGTGATCGCCGCGATCGACGGCACCACGCTGTCGGACGTGCTGCAGAAGGCGGCCGACAAGGGCATCAAGGTGATCGCCTATGACCGGCTGATCCGCGGCTCGAAGAACGTCGACTACTACGCCACCTTCGACAACTTCCAGGTCGGCGTGCTGCAGGCGCAGTACATCGAGCAGGCGCTGAAGCTCAAGGAAGGCAAGGGCCCGTACAACATCGAGCTGTTCGGCGGCTCGCCGGACGACAACAACGCCTTCTTCTTCTACAACGGCGCGATGTCGGTGCTCAAGCCCTACATCGACAGCGGCAAGCTGGTGGTGCGCAGCAAGCAGATGGGGATGGACAAGGTTTCCACGCTGCGATGGGACGGCGCGGTGGCGCAGGCGCGCATGGACAACCTGCTGTCGGCCTACTACACCAAGGACCGCGTCGACGCGGTGCTCTCGCCCTACGACGGGCTGTCGATCGGGATCATCTCCTCGCTCAAGGGCGTGGGCTACGGCACGCCGCAGCAGCCGATGCCGGTGGTGACCGGGCAGGACGCGGAAATCCCTTCGGTCAAGTCGATCCTGAAGAAGGAACAGACTTCGACCGTCTTCAAGGACACGCGCGAGCTCGCGAAGGTGACGGTGGGCATGGTCGACGCCATGATGAGCGGCAAGCCGCCCGAGGTGAACGACACCAAGACCTACAACAACGGCGTGAAGGTGGTGCCCTCGTACCTGCTCAAGCCGGTGAGCGTCGACGCGACGAACTGGAAGCAGGCGCTGGTCGATACCGGCTACTACAAGGAGAGCCAGATCAAGTAGCCGCCGCGAAGGCAATGCGGGGCTGCACCGTCGGCCCCGCAGGCTCGAAGGAGACAGAGTGAACGATGTGATTCTGGAGATGCGCGGCATCACCAAGACCTTCCCGGGCGTGAACGCGCTGGACAACGTCAACCTTGCGGTGCGCGCGGGCGAGATTCACGCGGTGGTGGGCGAGAACGGCGCCGGCAAGTCCACGCTCATGAAGGTGCTGAGCGGCGTGTATCCCTGCGACTCCTACGAGGGCGAGATCCGCTTCGAGGGCGAGTTGCGGCGCTTCCGCGACATCGCCGACAGCGAGAAGCTCGGCATCATCATCATCCACCAGGAGCTCGCGCTGGTGCCGCTCCTGTCGATCGCGGAGAACATCTTCCTGGGCAACGAGACCGCGCGCGGCGGGGTGATCGACTGGTTCGAGGCCTATGCGCGCACCCGCGAGCTGCTCGCCAAGGTGGGGCTGAAGGAGCCGCCGACCGCGCTCATCACCCACCTCGGCGTGGGCAAGCAGCAGCTGGTGGAGATCGCCAAGGCGCTGTCGAAGCGGGTCAAGCTCCTGATCCTCGACGAGCCCACGGCGAGCCTGAACGAAAGCGACAGCGATGCGCTCCTGAAGCTGCTGCTCGAACTCAAGGCGCAGGGCATCGCGTCGATCCTGATCTCGCACAAGCTCAACGAGATCGCCAAGGTGGCCGACGCGATCACCGTGCTGCGCGACGGCGCGACGGTCGAGACCATGGACTGCCGCGCCGCGCCGATCAGCGAGGACCGCATCATCCGCGGCATGGTCGGACGCGACATGGCGCACCGCTACCCCGAGCGCACGCCGGACATCGGCGAGGTGATCTTCGAGGTGCGCGACTGGCGCGTGCACCATGCGCTGCACGCCGACCGCGAGCAGATCAAGGGCGTGAACCTGAATGTGCGGCGCGGCGAGATCGTCGGCATCGCGGGGCTGATGGGCGCGGGACGCACCGAGTTCGCGATGAGCGTGTTCGGGCGCGCCTACGGGCAGCGCATCAGCGGCTCGGTGCGCATGCACGGCCAGGAGGTCGACGTGAGCACGATCCGCAAGGCGATCGACCACGGCATCGCCTACGTCACCGAGGACCGCAAGAGCGCGGGGCTGGTGCTCGAGGAGGACATCCGCAAGAACGTGAGCCTCGCGAACCTGGCGGCCGTTTCCGAGCGCGGGGTGATCGACGATGCGCGCGAGTTCAAGGTCGCCAACGGCTACCGCCGCGCGCTCAACATCCGCTCGCCCGGCGTGACCCAGCGCGTGGTCAATCTTTCGGGCGGCAACCAGCAGAAGGTGGTGCTCAGCAAGTGGCTCTTCACCGAGCCCGAACTGCTGATGCTAGACGAGCCCACACGCGGCATCGACGTGGGCGCCAAGTACGAGATCTACACCATCATCGACCGGCTCGCGAGCGAGGGAAAAGGGATCCTGCTGATCTCGTCGGAGCTGCCCGAACTGCTCGGCATGTGCGACCGCATCTACGTGATGAACGAGGGGCGCTTCGTGGCCGAGTTTCCTGCGGCGGAGGCATCGCAGGAGAGCATCATGCGCGTCATCGTCGCGTCGGGGAGCAGCGTCCATGCCGCCTGACGCCGAAGCCGTCAAGATCACGCCGCCGGCGGGCAGCACCGCCGCCGCCGAGCACGCGGGCTTCATCAAGAACAACCTGCGCGAGTACGGCATGCTGTTGTCGCTCGTCGCGATCATGGCGTTGTTCCAGTTCCTGACCGACGGCACGCTGATGCGGCCGCTGAACCTCACGAACCTGGTGCTGCAGAACAGCTACATCGTCATCATGGCGCTGGGCATGCTGCTGGTGATCGTGGCGGGGCACATCGATCTCTCGGTGGGCTCGGTGTGCGGCTTCATCGGGGCGCTGGCGGCGGTGCTGATGGTGGAGTACGGCTGGCACTTCGTGCCGACCTTCATCGTGTGCCTGATTGCCGGCGGCGCGATCGGCGCGGCCCAGGGCTGGTTCGTGGCCTTCTTCCGCATTCCCTCGTTCATCGTCACGCTGGCCGGCATGCTGGTGTTCAAGGGGCTCACGCTGGCGCTGCTTGCGGGGCAGTCGGTGGGGCCGTTCCCCGAGGCCTTCCAGAAGCTCAGCTCCGGCTTCGTGCCCGACGTGCTGGGCGGCGAGAGCCTGCGCACCACCTCGCTGCTGCTCGGCGTGCTGGCCGCCGGCGCGCTGGTGTTCTTCAAGATGCGCGGGCGGGCGCGGCTCGCGCAGCACGGCATGGCGCAGGAGCCCTACGCCTTCTTCCTGGTCAAGAACCTGTTCTTCGCGGGCGCGATCCTGCTGCTCGCCTACCTGCTCGCGACCTACAAGGGCCTGCCCAACGTGCTGATCGTGATGGCGGTGCTGATCGTGGCGTACGAATTCGTCACCAACCGCACGACCGTCGGGCGCCGCATCTACGCCCTCGGCGGCAACGAGAAGGCGGCCCGGCTGTCGGGCATCAAGACGCAGCGGCTGGCCTTCCTCACCTTCGTGAACATGGGCGTGCTGGCGGCGCTGGCGGGGCTGGTGTTCGCGGCGCGGCTGAACACGGCGACGCCGAAGGCGGGCCTGGGCTTCGAGCTCGACGTGATCGCGGCCTGCTTCATCGGCGGTGCCTCGGCCTCGGGCGGCGTGGGCAAGGTCATGGGCGCGGTGATCGGCGCCTTCATCATGGGCGTGATGAACAACGGCATGTCGATCCTCGGGATCGGCATCGACTACCAGCAGGTCATCAAGGGGCTGGTGCTGCTGGCGGCGGTGTTCATCGACGTCTACAACAAGAACAAGTCATGAGCGCTGAAACGGAACCCTTCGCCCCGGTGCTGCAGCTCACCGGCATCGACAAGCAGTTCGCCGGTGTCGCGGCGCTGCGCGGGGTGTCGCTGCGCCTGTCGGCGGGCGAGATCCACGCGCTGCTCGGTCAGAACGGCGCGGGCAAGTCCACGCTGATCAAGGTGCTCACCGGCGTGCATGCGGCCGACGGCGGCGAGATGGTCCTGTCGGGCCGCCCGGTTCGTCCGGCCTCGCCGATCGAGGCGCAGAAGATGGGCATCAGCACGGTCTACCAGGAGGTGAACCTGTGCCCGAACCTCTCGGTGGCCGAGAACATCCTGGCCGGGCGCTACCCGCGCCGCGGGCTGCGCATCGACTGGGCGGCCGTGAACCGCGAGGCGCGTGCGCTGCTCGCGCGGCTCGATGTGGATATCGACGTCTCGCGGCTGCTGTCGAGCTACTCGGTGGCGGTGCAGCAGATGGTGGCGATCGCGCGCGCGCTCGGCCTCTCGTCGAAGGTGCTGATCCTCGACGAGCCCACGTCGAGCCTGGACGACGAGGAGGTGCAGAGCCTCTTCGCGGTGCTGCGGCGCCTGCGCGCCGAGGGCATGGCGATCCTGTTCGTCACGCACTTTCTCAACCAGGTCTATGCGGTGTCGGACCGGATCACCGTGCTGCGCAATGGCGCATGGGTCGGCGAGTGGGCGACGCGCGACCTGGGCCCGCAGGCGCTGATCTCGGCGATGGTCGGGCGCGAGTTCGCCGCGCAGGCGAGCGGCCCGGCGCCGCTGCCCGTGCTCGACGCCTCGGCGGCGAGCGTTCTGGAGGCCGAGGGCCTGGGCCAGCGTGGGCAGCTGCAGCCGGTGGACCTGGGTGTGCGCCAGGGCGAGATCGTGGGCCTCGCAGGCCTCCTCGGCTCGGGGCGCACCGAACTCGCGCGGCTGCTCTTCGGGCTCGCCCGGCCCGACAGCGGCAGCCTGCGGATCGACGGCGTCGCGGTGGACCTGGACAGCCCGGCCGACGCGGTGCGGCATGGCCTGGCGCTCTGCCCCGAGGAGCGCAAGACCGAGGGCATCGTGGCCGACCTCTCGCTGCGCGAGAACATCGCGCTTGCGCTGCAGGCGCGGCGCGGGGTGCGCAACACGCTCACGCGCGCCGAGCAGACGGCGCTCGCGGAGCGCTTCGTCAAGGCGCTGGGCATCAAGACCGCGAGCGTCGACACGCCGATCGGCCTCTTGTCGGGCGGCAACCAGCAGAAGGCGCTGCTCGCGCGCTGGCTCGCGATCGAGCCGCGCCTGCTGATCCTCGACGAGCCGACGCGCGGCATCGACGTCGCGGCCAAGCAGGAGATCATGGACGAGATCCTGCGCCTCGCGCGCGGCGGCATGGCGGTGGTCTTCATCTCTTCGGAGATGAACGAGGTGGTGCGCGTCTCGCACCGCATCGTGGTGCTGCGCGAGCGGCGCAAGGTGGGCGAGCTGCCGGCGGGCACGAGCGAGGACGCGGTCTACGACCTCATTGCAGCTGAATCATGAGCAAGATCTTCCGCCACCGCCTCGCCTGGCCCGTCGTCACGCTGCTGATCCTGCTGGCGGTCAACGCGGCGTTCAATCCGCATTTCCTCCACATCGAGGTACGCGACGGCCATCTCTACGGCAGCCTGATCGACATCCTGAACCGCGCCTCGCCGCTGGTGCTGGTGTCGCTCGGCATGACGCTGGTGATCGCCACGCGCGGCATCGACATCTCGGTGGGCGCGGTGGTCGCGATCGCGGCGGCGCTGGCGGCCTGGATGATCGGCGGCTCGCTGGTGGTCAGCAATGGCGCGGCGGCCGAGGTGAGCCGCTTCCCCATGTGGACGGCCATCGTCGCGGCGCTCGCGGTGGCGGCGCTGTGCGGGCTCTGGAACGGCCTCCTGGTGGCGCGCGTGGGCATGCAGCCGATCATCGCGACGCTGATCCTGATGGTGGCGGGGCGCGGCATCGCGCAGCTCATCACGGGCGGGCAGATCATCACGATCTACTACAAGCCCTTCTTCTTCATCGGCAGCGGCTACCTCTTCGGGCTGCCGTTCTCGGTCTATGTCGCGGCGCTGGTGTTCGCGCTGGTGTATGTCGCGATCGTGCACAGCGCGCTGGGCCTGTTCATCCAGTCGGTCGGCATCAACCCGGGCGCGGCGCGCGTGGCCGGCGCGCGGGCGCGGCGGATCATCGTCGGCGCCTATGTGTTCTGCGGCTTCTGCGCGGGCGTGGCGGGGCTCCTGATCAGCTCCAACGTCAAGAGCGCGGACGGCAACAACGCCGGGCAGTTGCTGGAGCTCGATGCGATCCTGGCGGTCACGCTGGGCGGCACGGCGCTCACCGGCGGGCGCTTCAGCCTCGTCGGCAGCGTGATCGGCGCGCTCATCATCCAGACGCTGACCTACGGCATCTATTCGCTGGGGGTACCGCCCGAGATCAACCTGGTCGTCAAGGCGGCGGTGGTCTTCGCCGTGATGCTGCTGCAATCGGCGGAGTTCCGCGCGAGCATCCGGCAACTGGTGCAGCGGCCGGCAAGGGGCGTGGCATGAGCGCGGTCGTGCCCGAGTCCACCACGGCGCGCGCCAAGCACGCCGCCGTTGCGCAAGCGCGCCCGCGCACGCGCTTCGACCCGAAGTACCTGCCGCTCGCGGCCACGATCTCGCTCTTCGTGCTGATGGCCACGCTGGGCTCGGTGTTCTACGACGGCTTCTTCTCGCTGCAGGTGTTCCTGAACCTGCTGATCGACAACGCCTTCCTCTGCGTGGTCGCGGTCGGCATGACCTTCGTGATCCTCTCGGGCGGCATCGACCTGTCGGTCGGCTCGGTGATCGCGCTGACCACCATGGTGTCGGCCTCGCTGGTCGAGAAGCACGGATGGAGCCCGGCGATCGTGATCCCGCTCGTGCTCGCGATGGGCACGCTCTTCGGCGCCTTCATGGGCCTCTTGATCGAGCGCTTCCGGCTGCAGCCCTTCATCGTCACGCTGGCGGGGATGTTCCTCGCGCGGGGCCTGTGCTATCTCATCAGCATCGATTCGATCAGCATCACCAACGAGTTCTATTCGGAGGTCTCGCAGTGGCGGCTGCCGGTGTGGGGCGGCGCGTCGATCTCCCTCGCCGGCCTGATCGCGCTCGCGATGGTGGCGGTCGCGGTCTACGTGGCGCACTACACGCCCTTCGGCCGCACGGTGTATGCGATCGGGGGCAGCGAGTCCTCGGCGGTGCTGATGGGGCTGCCGGTGCGCTCGACCGTCATCGGCGTCTACACGCTGTCGGGCTTCTGCTCGGCGCTGGGCGGCGTGGTCTTCACCTTCTACATGCTCTCGGGCTACGGGCTGCACGCGGTCGGCCTGGAGCTGGACGCGATCGCGGCCGTGGTGATCGGCGGCACGCTGCTCACGGGCGGTGTGGGCTACGTGGTGGGCACGCTGTTCGGCGTGCTGATGCTCGGGATCATCCAGACGCTCATCTCGTTCGACGGCACGCTGAGTTCGTGGTGGACGCGCATCGTCGTGGGCGTGCTGCTCTTCGTCTTCTGCCTGTTGCAACGGCTCTTCACCGCACGCGCCGCCGAGCGCTAGCCCAGGAAATCACCGCATGTCCGATCAAGACCCCAAGAGGAAGCTGCGCTCGGCCGACTGGTTCGGCCCGGCCGACAAGAACGGCTTCATGTACCGAAGCTGGATGAAGAACCAGGGCATCCCCGACCACGAGTTCGACGGCCGGCCGATCGTCGGCATCTGCAACACCTGGTCGGAGCTGACGCCGTGCAATGCGCATTTCCGCAAGATCGCCGAGCACGTGAAGCGCGGCATCTCCGAAGCGGGCGGCTTTCCGGTGGAGTTCCCGGTGTTCTCCAATGGAGAATCGAACCTGCGGCCCACCGCGATGCTCACGCGCAACCTCGCGAGCATGGACGTGGAAGAAGCCATCCGCGGCAACCCGATCGACGCGGTGGTGCTGCTCGCCGGCTGCGACAAGACCACGCCCGCGCTGCTGATGGGCGCTGCGAGCTGCGACATCCCGGCCATCGTTGTGTCGGGCGGGCCGATGCTCAACGGCAAGCTCGAAGGGCGCGACATCGGCTCCGGCACCGCGGTGTGGCAGCTGCACGAGGCGATGAAGGCCGGCGAGATCGACGTGCACCAGTTCCTCTCGGCCGAGGCGGGCATGTCGCGTTCGGCGGGCACCTGCAACACGATGGGCACGGCCTCGACGATGGCCTGCATGGCCGAGGTGCTCGGCGTGGCGTTGCCGCACAACGCGGCGATCCCGGCGGTGGACGCGCGCCGCTACGTGCTCGCGCAGATGTCGGGCATGCGCGCGGTCGATATGGCGCGCGAAGGGCTCGTGCTGTCGAAGATCCTCACGCGCGAGGCGTTCGAGAACGCGATCCGCACCAACGCGGCGATCGGCGGCTCGACCAATGCCGTGATCCATCTCAAGGCGATCGCGGGCCGCATCGGCGTGCCGCTGGAACTGGAGGACTGGACCCGCATCGGCCGTGGCACGCCGACGCTGGTCGACCTCATGCCCTCGGGCCGTTTCCTGATGGAAGAGTTCTACTACGCGGGCGGCCTGCCGGCGGTGCTGCGCCGACTCGGCGAGCATGGCCTCCTGCCGCACCCGCAGGCGCTCACGGTCAACGGCAAATCGCTGTGGGACAACGTGCGCGATGCGCCCAGCCACGACGACGAGGTGATCCGGCCGATCGGCAAGCCGCTGGTCGCGGACGGCGGCATGTGCATCCTGCGCGGCAACCTGTCGCCGCGCGGCGCGGTGCTGAAGCCCTCGGCCGCATCGCCCGAGCTGCTCAAGCATCGCGGGCGCGCGGTGGTGTTCGAGGACTTCGAGCACTACAAGGCGCGCATCGTCGACGAATCGCTCGACGTCGATGCGAGCTCGGTGCTGGTGATGAAGAACTGCGGTCCCAAGGGCTACCCCGGCATGGCCGAGGTCGGCAACATGGGCCTGCCGCCCAAGCTGCTGCGCCAGGGCATCAAGGACATGGTGCGCATCTCCGACGCGCGCATGAGCGGCACCGCCTACGGCACCGTGGTGCTGCACGTCGCGCCCGAGGCCGCCGCTGGCGGGCCGCTCGCGGTGGTGCGCGATGGCGACTGGATCGAGCTCGACTGCGAGCAGGGGCGGCTGCACCTGGACATCAGCGAAGCGGAGCTGGCCGACCGGCTCGCGGTCGTCGTGCCCGCGCGAGAGAAGGGCAGCGGCTACCAGCGCCTTTATGTCGACCACGTGCTGCAGGCCGACGAAGGCTGCGACTTCGACTTTCTCGTCGGCTGCCGCGGCGCGGCCGTTCCCAAGCACTCCCACTGAACCACGGCCATGACCTCTTCGACCATCCGCCGCTACCAGGGCATCTTCCCGGTGGTGCCGACCACCTTCACCGAATCGGGCGAGCTCGATCTCCCAAGCCAGAAGCGCTGCGTCGACTTCATGATCGACGCGGGCTCCGATGGCCTGTGCATCCTTGCGAACTTCTCGGAACAGTTCGTGCTGTCGGATGACGAGCGTGAAGTGCTCACCCGCACCATCCTCGAACACGTCGCGGGCCGCGTGCCCGTCATCGTCACCACCACGCACTTCAGCACCCGTGTGTGTGCCGAGCGCAGCCGCCGCGCGCAGCAGATGGGCGCGGCGATGCTGATGGTGATGCCGCCCTATCACGGCGCGACCTTCCGCGTGCCGGAGCCGCAGATCTTCGAGTTCTACGCGCGGCTCTCCGACGCGGTGGACATTCCCATCATGATCCAGGATGCGCCGGCCAGCGGCACCGTGCTCTCGGCACCCTTCCTCGCGCGCATGGCGACCGAGATCGAGCACGTGGCGTATTTCAAGATCGAGACGGCCGGCGCGGCCTCGAAGCTGCGCGAGCTGATCCGCCTGGCCGGCGACGCGGTCGAAGGGCCGTGGGACGGCGAGGAGGCGATCACGCTGATGGCCGACCTCGATGCGGGCGCGACCGGCTCGATGACCGGCGGCGGCTACCCGGACGGACTGCGGCCGATCATCATCGACCACCTCGCCGGACGGCGGGAAGAGGCCTTCGCGCGCTACCAGCAGTGGCTGCCGCTCATCAACTACGAGAACCGGCAGGCCGGCCTGCTCGCCTGCAAGGCGCTCATGAAGGAAGGCGGCGTGATCGCCTGCGAAGCGCCGCGCCATCCGCTCGCCGCGATGCATCCCGACACGCGCGCCGGGCTGATCGAGACCGCGCGGCGCCTCGATCCGCTCGTGCTGCGCTGGGGCCGCTGAGGGGCTACTTCCAGAAGGGCTGTGCGTCGGCGATGACGTCGAGCGCCTTGCGGCATTCGACGGCGCTGGCGGGCTGCCGCGCGCTCAGCCACCCGACCGCGAACCACGAGCGGCCGTCGTGGGCCGCGTTGTCGCGGTAGGCGGCGATGGCCGTCGCGTGGTCGTTGTGCTGGCCGAGTGCGTCCTGCGCCGGTTCCAGCGTCTTGAGGTAGCGCTTCGCCTGGCGCGCACCGAACAGCGGCGCGACGAATTCGCCCAGGTAGCGCAGCCGCTTGAGGCGCTTGCGCACGCGGTGCTGCTTCGCCGCTTCGAGCGTCTCGAAGCGCGCTCCGTCGCGAACCACCTGGCGATGCAGCTTGGCGAGCCGCTTGCGCAGCAGCTTGCGTGCGGGCGGCCGGGGCGGCGACGGCGCTTCGCCGGCGCTCTCGTCCGTCGACTCGGCCGGAAGCGTCGCGGCCACCAGGTCGAGCAGCACCTCCTGGAAGGCGGCGCTGCGGACCACCTCGGCCGGATCGGGCAGGATCTCCAGCGCGTTCGCCCACGAGACCGGCGGCGCGCCGATGCCTTCCAGCGCGGGCTGGACTTCGTGCAGGAGGTGGTCCTGGTCGCGCTGGCGGCCGAGCGCGCGGAAGGCCGTGACCAGCGCCGTTTCCCAGGCCGGATCGACGCGCCCGGGCGCCAGCTCGGCCATCTCGCGCAGCGCGGTGCGCAGTCGGCGAATGCCCACGCGCAGCTGGTGCACGTGCTCGGGCTGCTTGCTGCCGGCGGCGACCTCGCTCGCGTTGGCGAGGATCTGTCCCATGCACGACTTGATGACCGCGCCCAGGACCTGCGGGCCATCGGCATCGTCAGGCAGCCGGGCCGGGGTCGCCTTCACCGCCTCGCCAAAGGCCGCGCCCTTGGCCAGGCGCTCGCCGAGAGCCGACTTCGACACCGTGTCGATCCAGAGCGCGTAGCGGTGGCGCCAGCGCCGCGCCAGTTCGAGCAGCGACTGCGGGCTGCCGCTCTTGAGCTCGATCTCGAGTTCGCACAGGGCATGCGAGCGGTCGTCCGAGCGCACCTCGCCGCGATCGAAGGCGAGTTCGACCCGGGCGTCGCCGGTGCGCATCTCGCGCGTGACGCGATGCACGTCGGTGCCATAGAGCGCGACGAGTTCGACCGTCGCCGGGTCGTGCCCCGCCTCGCGCAGGGCCTGGTGGATCAGCACGCCGACGGGGGTGCCGTCGTGCCGCTCGATGCGCGGGACGGGCTGCTCGCGCGCACCGACGGGTGGCAGCTCGACATTGTGTTCGTGCCGCTCCAGCAGCACCTCGCCCGGCGCCTTGGCGGTTTGTTGCCAGGTGCGGCCTTCCTTGCGCAGGCGCAGCACGATGTGCTGCGCGGCGAGGGCGCCGTCCGCGGTGTCGAAATAGCGCGCGCGCAGGCGCGTGACATGCGATCGGCCGCGGCCCACCGCCGCCTCGACCGCGGCGCGCTGCTGGGCGCTGACCTGAAACTTGAGCTCGAACTCCGTCATCGAGGTTCCGCGGGTTTCCGGGCCTGGCGTGCGACGGCTTGATGGGCCGCGGTGGGCCGCGATCAGTCCTGCAACTCGCTGACCTGCAGCGAGAGGTCGAACAGCTTGGACTTGCTCGCGTAGTAGCGGTCGAGCCGCCACTCCTTGAGGATGTCGATGGCGAGCTGGAAGCTCTTGTAGTCGAGGTCGTAGAGCGTGACGAGTTCGAAGCTGTGGTCGGATTCGAGCGCCAGCACGAGGCGCGCGAGGATCTGGGCCGACTCGTTGGTCGGATCGGTTTCGATGAAGCGGCGGGCGACCTTGATGGCGTTCATGGGCGTTTCCTCCGTGATGACGGGCCACGCACTATAGCGATCGGACACCCCCCGCCTTGTTACGGTTGTGTGACACGCGGCCCCGGCCGCGACCGGCTCTACTGGGACGGTGCAGGCATCGGCCTGGGCATGGGCATCGGCATGGGCGCCTGGCCCGGCATCGGCGCCGGGCGGGTCGCCGGCATGGGCGTCACCGATGGCGCCGGCATGGGCGCCATGGACGACGAAGGCGCCGGGACGG
Organism: Variovorax sp.; assembly: GCA_017744285.1. GTDB lineage: Bacteria > Pseudomonadota > Gammaproteobacteria > Burkholderiales > Burkholderiaceae_C > Variovorax. The sequence goes on along the minus strand of JAGIBP010000008.1, from coordinate 38,934 downwards.
GCGTCTCGGTCATTCGGATCACGCCGCCGCCCAGCACGCTGCCGGTGAAGGTGGTCTGCCCGGTGCCGAGTACGCGCTGCTCGCAGGCGGCCTGGTCGGCCGGGGGCTGGCGCGCGCAGCGGGCCAGGGCGTTCTGGCGAAGCTGCGCTTCATCCACCTTCGGAAAGCCCCCCTGGCGCGCGGTCTGGGCCGCAGCGCCCCGCTCGCGCAGGCAGGCGGCGCGATCCTGCATCACGCCGTCGCAGGGCAGGGAACCGGTCTGGGCCAGGGCCGGCCCCACCGCGGACAGGCCGCCTGCGGCGGCAAGAACGGCCAGACACGAACGAACAGCACTCTTCATGGTCACTCCTTCTCGGTGGGAGACGGGCGCGGCGGACCGTGCATCGCAGTGCGCCGTGCCAGGAGAGTTCAGTATGGAAGCGCGGCACGCGCCAGGCCAGCGCCCAGGGGCGCGCATTCGTGTCGGACAAGACCGGCTCGCGGTCGCGCGCGCGTCTTGCTGCCGCGCCGCCGCCGTGCGGCTCAGCCCTCGGCGATGCGCTTGGCCAGGTGCGCGAGCGCTTCCTCGACCTGGTCGACCAGGATCAGCGACAGGTCGCCGGGCTGCAGGCGCGCCAGCGCCGCATCGATGGCGATGAACTCGCCGCGGATCTCGTCCACGTAGCGCGTGCGCTTCGCTCCTTCGAGGCCCTGCCGCAGCAGCGCCATCACCTCGCCGTCGGCGCGCCCGCGCTGCGCGGCATCCTGGTAGAGGATGACGTCGTCGAAGGCCTCGCCGAGGATCGCGGTCTGGTCGCGGATGTCGCAGTCGCGCCGGTCGCCCGCGCCGCTGATGACCACCGAGCGCCTGTTCGCGGGCATGGTGTCGACCGCGGCCACGAGGGCGCGCATCGCGTCGGTGTTGTGGCCGTAGTCGGCGATCACGGTGGCGCCGCGGTAGTCCATCACGTTGAAGCGGCCGGGCACGCCGGCGGCGTCGTTCTTGAAGCTCGCGAGGCCGCTGCGAATGGTGTCCCAGTCGAGGCCGACCGCCCAGGCGGCGGCGACCGAGGCCATCACGTTGTCGACCTGGAAGCCGATGGTGCCGTTGCGCGTGATCTGCACGTCGCGCAGCGGAATGCGCTCGCGCCACGAGCCTTCGGCCGCGACCACCGCGTCCTGGTCGACGTAGACGGTGCGCTTGCCCTGCGCGCGGTGCGTGGCCATGACCGGATGCTGCTTGTCGGCCGCAAAGAAGATCACGTTGCCGGGGCAGAGCGTCGCCATCGCGGCCACGTTGGGGTCGGCGGCGTTGAGCACCGCGTAGCCGCCCGGGGCCACGTTGCGCACGATCACGCGCTTGAGCACCGCGAGGTCTTCCACCGTCGTGATGTAGTTCAGCCCCAGGTGGTCGCCGCTGCCGATGTTGGTCACCACCGCCACCTGGCAGCGGTCGAAGCCCAGGCCCTCGCGCAGGATGCCGCCGCGCGCCACTTCGAACACCGCGGCGTCGACGTCCGGGTGCAGCAGCACGTTGCGCGCGCTCTTGGGGCCGCTGCAGTCGCCGCTGTCGGTCTGGCGGCCGTCGACGTAGACGCCGTCGGTGTTGGTCATGCCGGTGCGCAGGCCGCTGCTCGCGAGCAGGTGGTTGATGAGGCGCGCGGTGGTGGTCTTGCCGTTGGTGCCGGTGACGGCCACGACCGGGATGCGGCCGTCGTCGCCCGGGGCGAAGAGCGTGTCCATCACCGCCTCGCCGACCGCGCGGCCACGGCCGAACGAGGGCGAGATGTGCATGCGCAGGCCGGGTGCCGCGTTGACTTCGACCACGCCGCCGTGCTGCTCCTCGAGCGGGCGCAGCACGTTCTCGCAGACCATGTCGACCCCGCAGATGTGCAGGCCGACCATCTGCGCCGCATCGACGGCGCGCGCGGCGACTTCGGGGTGCACCGTGTCGGTCACGTCGGTGGCGGTGCCGCCGGTGGAGAGGTTCGCGTTGTTGCGCAGCACCACGCGCTGGCCGAGCGTGGGCACGCTGTCGGGCGTGAGGCCCTGCGCTTCGAGGCGGCCGATGGCGATGTCGTCGAGGCGGATCTTCGTCAGCGAGGTGGCGTGGCCTTCGCCGCGGCGCGGGTCCTGGTTGACGATGTCGACCAGCTCGCGCACGGTCTTCGCGCCGTCGCCGATCACCTGCGGCGGGTCGCGCCGCGCGGCGGCCACCAGGCGGTCGCCCACCACCAGCAGGCGGAAGTCGAAGCCGGGCAGGAATTTCTCGACCATCACCTCGCCGTAGTGCGCGGCCGAGGCGTGCGCGGCGGCGAGCTGTTCGCGCGTCGTGATGTTGACCGTCACGCCCTTGCCCTGGTTGCCGTCCTGCGGCTTGACCACCACCGGCAGGCCGATCTCCTGCGCGGCCGCCCAGGCGTCGTCGACGTCGTTCACCGGGCGGCCGAGCGGCACCGGCACGCCGGCGGCATTCAGCAGCTGCTTGGTGAGCTCCTTGTCCTGCGCGATCGACTCGGCCACGCCGCTGGTGCTGTCGACCTCGGCGGCCTGGATGCGGCGCTGCTTCGAGCCCCAGCCGAACTGCACGAGGCTGCCGCGGGTGAGGCGGCGGTAAGGAATGCCGCGCGCCACCGCGGCATCGACGATGGAGCCGGTGCTGGGACCGAGCCGCTCGTCTTCGTCCAGATCGCGAAGCTCGGTGATCGCGGCGGTGGCGTCGAACTCGCCGCCGGTGCGCACCGCGTCGATGAGCTTCAGCGCGAGTTCGAGCGCGCGGCGCCCGACAGCCTCCTCGCTGTACTGGAAGGTGACCTGGTAGACGCCTTCCTCGACGGTGCGCGAGGTGTGGCCGAAGTTGACCGCGCAGCCGGCCTGCGCCTGCAGCGCCATGGCGGCGTTCTCGAGCACGTGCGCCAGTGCCAGCGGATGGCCGAGCACGATCGGGTGCAACTCGCCGATGGTCGGGAAGAGGGCGCGCAGCCGGTTCTCGAAATCGGGCAGTCGCAGGGCGTCGTTCTCGTCGCCCTCGCAACGCACGACGACCTCGATGCAGGTGTGGCGGCTCCACAGGTTGGGGCCGCGCAGGGCGCGTGTACGGATGACTTCCATGTCAGTTGTCCAATGCGTTTCGCACCGCCCCAAACCCGCGAGGCGGCTTGGTGGGTGTTGCCATGACTAGGCCAGTTGTTGTTCGGGAGAGAGCAGCGTCTGCGAAAGCTGCAGCGACGCGAGCGCCGCCTGCAGGTCGGCTTCGAAGGCTTCGACGCCCGCGCCGATCAGGTTCAACGGGATGCCCATCGCCCAGCCGGCCGCGACCGCCGCGAGCAGGCTTTCGAGGCTGACGCCGACGTGCGTGGCGCGCCAGATCACCAGCCGGCCGAGGCCCGGCAGGAAGGATTCGCTCGTGCCGGTGGCCAGCACCACGCGGTCCTGGCGCACCAGCACCGCCTTGCCGCCCTCGGCCTGGTGCTTCGCGAGCGCCTCGGCCTGCGGGTCGACCGAATAGAGGATCACGCCGCCATCGCACAGCGGCGCCAGGCCGGCCACGCGCGGATCGGCCGCGTTCAGCACCGCGGTGCCTTCGGGCAGCACCACGTCGACCTGAGTGCGCAGCACCTTGACCATCTGGTCGCTCTCGGTGATGTCGAACTCGGACAGCGCCTCGTAGCCTTCGAGGTCGGTCACGATGCCGATCTCGCAGCGGTCATAGGCCAGGCCGTCGCGCAGGATGGTCTCGGCGCCGTTTTCGATCACCACGGCCTGCACCGCGCGGTTGACCAGCAGGCGGTGGCCGGCCTCCCACTTGGCGCTGTCGCGGGCGTCGACGCGGCGGCGTTCGAGGAAGAGCCCATCGCGGCAGGCGAGGCCGGTGTGGCGCCCGCCCAGGCCGATCAGCCACGCCACCAGGCGCGACAGCACGGCCGTGTCGCGCGAGCCGGCCACGCCGACCACGGGGATGCGGCCCGGCGCGTCGTCGGGAAAGAGGTGGTCGCAGATCGCGCGCCCCACCGGGCGCGGCGAGCCGACGGCCGGCTTCAGGTGCATCAGCAGGCCCGGGCCGGCGTTGACTTCGACGATCGCGCCGCCCTGAACATGGAGCGGCTTGGCGATGTCCTGCGCCACGAGGTCGATGCCCGCGATGTCGAGGCCGACCACGCGTGCGGCCAGCACCGCCGCATGCGCCACCTCGGGATGCACCTGGTCGGTGCAGTCGATGGCCATGTTGCCGTTGCGCTGGATCGTGACGACTCGCCCGGCCGCCGGCACCGAGCTGCCGTCGAGCTCCTGGCGCTTGAGCTCGAGCTGCAGCTTGGCGTCGGTCTCGAGAATGATGACGTCCAGCGGGTATTCCTCTTCCGCGCCGCGGCGGGGGTCGCTGTTCAACTGGCTGTCGATCAGCTGGGCCACGGTGGAGCGCCCGTCGCCGGTCACGGTGATGATCTCGCCGCGCGCGGCGGCGACCACCTGGCCGCCCACCACCAGCAGGCGGTGCTCGGACCCCCGGATGAAGCGTTCGACCATCACGTCGCTGCCTTCGGGCTCGGCGACCGCGAAGGCGGCCATGACTTCCTCGCGCGTGTGCAGTTCGAGCGAGACGCCCCGGCCGTGGTTGGCGTCGGAGGGCTTGACCACCACCGGCAGGCCGATGTCCTCGGCCGCTTCCCACGCTTCCTCGGCATCGGCCACGACCTGGCCCTGGGGCACCGGCACGCCGCAACTCGCGAGCAGGGACTTGGTCAGTTCCTTGTCGCTGGCGATGGATTCGCCGATGGCGCTGGTGTAGTCGGTCTCGGCGGTCCAGATGCGCTGCTGGTTGGCGCCGTAGCCCAGCTGCACCAGGTTGCCGTCGTTCAGGCGCATGTGCGGGATGCCGCGATCGGTGGCGGCGCCGACGATGCAGGCGGTGCTCGGGCCGAGGTAGCAGTCCTCGACCTTGGCCTTGACCGCGTCGACCGCCTTTTGCACGTCGGCGGCGCCGAAGGGGTCGTTGTTGATCGCCGCCATCAGCAGCTTGTGGCCCTCGGCCAGCGCGACCCGGGCGACCTGCTCGTCACGCGCGCGGAAGACCATGCGGTAGACGCCGTGCTCCGAGGTGCTGCGGGTTTGCCCGAAGCCGGTCGGCATGCCGGCGAGGTTCAGCAGCTCGATCACCACGTGTTCGAGCACGTGGCCGGCCCAGGTGCCTTCGGTCAGGCGCTGGATGAAGCCGCCGCGCTCGCCGACGCCGCAGTGGTGCTCGATCAGCGCCGGCAGCAGCGCCGTGAGCCGCTCGGTGAAACCGGGGATGGTGTTGGACGGATGGTCCTCCAGCCGGCCCAGGTCGAGCCAGACTTCCAGCACGGGTCGGTAGGTCCAGAGGTTCGGGCCGCGCAAATAGTTGATGCGCAGCAGGCGGATGTCGTCGAAACGGGTCATGAAAACGTTCGATGTGCTTTGGCCGAGCACGGCGGCGCCGTCATTGGCGCCCATGGCGATCGGTCAGAATCGGCGCCCTCGGAAACAGGTCTTGGGCGCCATGAAGGGGCCGGCAGTGGGCCGGAGAAACAGAAACACAATGCAACATCACGATCCAGTCGGCACCCCGGGGGGCGAATCTGAGGAGGCTTCAGCGGCGCTGGAAAGCCGGCTCGTACCGGCCGAGAACGTTCTGGCTACTCTGCCGGTTGACCTTGGCGAGGATCTTCGCTTTGCCTCGGGCCTGCTGGCGCTGACCGACCGGCGCCTTCTGGTCCGGGATTCGGGCGGCACGTGGTCCGAATGGGCGCTCCCGGCGCCCGCGCTGGAACTCCAGCTGTCCGACCATGCCGGCATCGGCACCCTGGACCTCCTGGACGGCACAGGGCGTCTGGCCCGCTGGCGCTACACCCTCGCGCACCAGCCCGCGGCGCTGAAGCTGCAGAAGTTCTTCGAGCAGCACGCCGATCGGGTCGCACAGGTGACCCTGCCGGGCGCCGACGCGGAGGAGGGGGGCGAGCCCGAACTCCAGACGCCGCCCTCGACCTGGGTCCTGCTGCGCCTGGGCCGCTTCGCCAAGCCGTACCGCCGGCAGCTGATCATCGGCTTCCTGCTGACGCTGGCCTCGACCGCCGCGACGCTGGTGCCGCCCTACCTGACCATCCCGCTGATGGACGACATCCTGATCCCGTTCCAGAACGGGCAGCAGATCGCGGTGGGCAAGGTCGTGATGTTCCTTGGCGCGCTGCTGGCGGCCGCGCTGGTCGGCTGGGGCCTCGGGTGGGCGCGCACTTACCTGCTGGCGCTGGTGTCCGAACGCATCGGCGCCGACCTGCGCACCACGACTTACGAACACTTGCTGACGTTGCCGCTGGATTACTTCGGCGGCAAGCGCACTGGTGACCTGATGGCCCGCATCGGCTCGGAAACCGACCGGATCAACGTGTTTCTCTCGCTGCACGCGCTCGATTTCCTCACCGACGTGCTGATGATCACGATGACGGCGGTGATCCTGTTCTCGATCAACCCGCCGCTGGCCATCGTCACGCTGGTGCCGCTGCCCTTCATCGCCTGGATGATCCACGTGGTGCGCGACAAGCTGCGCACCGGGTTCGAGAAGATCGACCGCGTGTGGAGCGAGGTCACCAACGTGCTGGCCGACACCATCCCGGGCATCCGCGTCGTGAAGGCCTTCGCGCAGGAGCGGCGCGAATCCGACCGCTTCCGCGCGGCCAATGCCTACAACCTGCAGGTCAACGACAAGTTGAACAAGACCTGGTCGCTGTTCACGCCCAGCGTGTCGCTGCTCACCGAGGTCGGCCTGCTGGTGGTCTGGGCCTTCGGCATCTGGCAGGTGGCGCGCGGCAGCATCACGGTGGGTGTGCTCACCGCCTTCATCGCCTACATCGGCCGCTTCTACACGCGGCTCGATTCGATGAGCCGCATCGTCTCGGTCACGCAGAAGGCGGCGGCCGGCGCCAAGCGGATCTTCGACATCCTCGACCACGTGAGCAACGTGCCCGAGCCGGCGAACCCGGTGCAGGTCGAGCGCGTGCAGGGCCGCATCGAGATGGCCGACGTGGGTTTTCGCTATGGCAGCCGCGCGGTGATCCGCGACCTGGACCTCGTGATCGAGCCGGGCGAGATGATCGGCCTCGTCGGCCACAGCGGCTCGGGCAAGAGCACGCTGGTCAACCTGATCTGCCGCTTCTACGACGTGACCGACGGCGCGATCAAGGTCGACGGCACCGACATCCGCCGCTTCGCGGTGGCCGACTACCGCCGCCATGTGGGGCTGGTGCTGCAGGAGCCGTTCCTGTTCTTCGGCACGATTGCCCAGAACATCGCCTACGGCAAGCCCGATGCCACGCGCGAGGACATCGTGGCGGCCGCCCGCGCCGCGCATGCGCACGACTTCATCCTGCGCTTGCCGCACGGCTACGACTCGCTGGTCGGCGAGCGCGGCCAGGGGCTTTCGGGCGGCGAGCGCCAGCGCATCAGCATCGCGCGGGCGCTGCTGATCGACCCGCGCATCCTGATCCTCGACGAGGCCACCTCCGCGGTCGACACCGAGACCGAGAAGGAGATCCAGAAGGCGCTCGACAACCTCGTGCAAGGCCGCACCACGATCGCCATCGCGCACCGGCTCTCGACGCTGCGCAAGGCCGACCGGCTCGTGGTGATGGACCGCGGCGAGATCGTCGAAGTCGGCCCGCACGACGCGCTGATGGAGCGGCAGGGCGCCTACTGGCGGCTCTACCAGGCCCAGTTGCGCCAGGCCGACGAAGAAGAAAGCGCGGGTGCGGTGGACGAGCGCAGCGCGGTCGCGGTGGCCGCCGCGCTCGGCACCCACGCAGCCCATCCGGCGGGGAACGCATGACGACGACCGATTTCCAACTCGAACGCGATGCCTTCGGGCGCCTGGTGCTGACCGATGCCGAGGGGGGGCGCCACGCGGGCGTCGTGCCGGTGCGCGCCTTCCCGCTCACGGCCCCCGATCACGGCCTCTCGCTGGTCGGGCCCGACGGACGCGAACTCGTCTGGGTGGAGCACATCGCGGAACTGCCCGCGCCGATGCGCGAACTGCTCGCGCAGGACCTTGCGGCGCGCGATTTCGCGCCGACGCTGCACAAGTTGCACAAGGTGTCGAGCTTCGGCGTACCGAGCACCTGGCAAGTGAGCACTGACCGCGGCGAGACCAGCTTCGTGCTCAAGGCCGAGGAAGACATCCGCCGGCTCGAAGGCGGCGCTTTGCTCATCACCAGCGCGCACGGCCTGCAGTTCCGCATTCCCGATGCCAAGGCGCTGGACCGTGCTTCGCGCAAGCTCCTGGAGCGATTCCTGTAACAGGCATGGGCGCCACCGGTGCCAAACTCGCGCCCATCATGCACACCACCGCACTCGTTCTTTTCTCGGGCGGCCAGGACTCCGCCACCTGCCTGGCTGCCGCGCTCGACAAATACGAGCGCGTCGAGACGGTCGGCTTCGACTACGGCCAGCGCCACCGCGTCGAGCTGGCGGCGCGCCGCACGGTGATCGAGCACCTGCGCGAACGCTTCCCGCACTGGGAGCCGCGCCTGGGCGAAGACCACCTGCTCTCGGTCGACGTGCTGGGGCAGATCAGCGCCTCGTCGCTCACGCAGGACATCGCCTTCGAGATGCAGGCCAATGGCCTGCCGAACACCTTCGTGCCCGGGCGCAACCTGCTGTTCCTCACGCTCGCCGGCGCGCTGGCCTACCGGCGCGGCATCGAGGTGATCGTGACCGGCGTGTGCGAAACCGACTTCTCGGGCTACCCCGACTGCCGCGACGACACCATGAAAGCCATGCAGCTCGCGCTCTCGCTGGGCATGGACCGGCGCATCGTCATCGAGACGCCGCTGATGTGGATCGACAAGGCCGGCACCTGGGAGATGGCGCACCGCATCGGCGGCCCCGCGCTGGTCGACCTCATCGTCGAGGACACCCACACCTGCTATCTCGGCAACCGCCTGCAGCGCCACGCCTGGGGCTATGGCTGCGGCAACTGCCCGGCGTGCGAGCTGCGCGCGCGCGGCTGGGAGCGCTACATCGCCTCCACCCTGTAACGGGCCGCGGCGCCGTTCGCCTCGGGCACCAGCGTCCAGCGCCTGTCGTGGAAGGCGCTGACCGAGGCGCGGTGCGCGATCGACACCATCGCGCCGCCGGCGGCCTTCACGCCGGCCGCGAGCCGGTGGTAGAGCGTCTCTTCCGTCTCGGCATCGAGCGCGCTGGTCGCCTCGTCGGCGAACACCCACGCGGGCTTGCGCAGCAGCACGCGTGCGATCGCCAGGCGCTGCTGCTCGCCGCCCGAGAGCTTCTGACTCCAGGCGTCGCTGTCGTCGAGGCGCTCGGCCAGGTCCGGCAGCATCGCTTCGTTCAGGGCCTGCACGAGTTGCGCGTCGCTGTAGTCGCCCGCGGGCCGCGGATAGGCCAGCGCATCGCGCAGGGGGCCATTGGGCACGTACGGGCGCTGCGGGATGAACATCGCGTTCGCCGGCATCGAGACGTGGCCGTTCGCGAAGGGCCAGATCCCCGCCAGCGCGCGGAAGAGCGTCGACTTGCCGCTGCCCGAGGGACCTTGCAGCAGCACGGTGTCGCCGGGGCGCACCGACAGCGCGGCGCCCTGGATCAGCGCGGCGCCATCGGGCAGGGTGATGCCGACGCCGGCGGCCTCCAGGCCCGCGCCGCTCGCCGACGGCGTGCGCTCGAGGGCGCTCGTGCTGGCGGCATGCGCGCGCATCGCGGCCTCGAAGCTCGTGAGCCGGTCCGCCGTGGCGCGCCACACCGCCACGCGGTCGTAGTTGTCGACGAACCAGCTCAGCGAGTCCTGCACGCGGCCGAAGGCGGAATTGACCTGCATGAGCTGGCCGAGCTGGATCGCGCCGCTGAAGAAGCGCGGCGCCTGCACGATGAAGGCGAAGATCACCGAGGCCTGGCCGAAGGAAGCGGTGAAGGCCACCAGGTTCTTCTGCTTGCGAATGAGCTGCAGGTAGTTCTTGAGCACCGAGCCGAAGCGCAGCTTGAGCTGCTCGTGCTCGACCTGCTCGCCGCGGTCGAGCGCGATCGCCTCGCTGTACTCGCGCACCCGCACCAGGTGGTGCCGGAAGTCGGCCTCGTAGCGCTGCTGCTGGTAGTTCAGGCCGATCAGCGGACGCCCGATGTAGTGCGTGATGATCGTGCCCGCCGCGCAGTAGGCCAGCGCGATCCAGACCATCGAGCCGGGGATGGTCCAGGTGCTGCCGAACAGCGTGAAGCTCGTGATGCCGGAGAGACCCCACAGGATGCCGATGAAACTCGCCAGCGTGACGACCGCGTTGAGCAGCCCCATCGACAGCGTCATCGTGTAGTCGGTGAAGAGCTGCATGTCTTCCTGGATACGCTGGTCGGGGTTGTCCGGCGAGCGGCCGTTGTCGTGGCCGTAGCGCGCGAGCTCCAGGTGATAGAAGGTGTGGTCGGCCATCCAGCGCCCGAGGTAGCTGCGGGTCATCCACGCCCGCCAGCGCAGCTGCAGCAACTGCGTCAGGTAGAACTTCAGGATCGCGATGGCGATGTACCCGGCGGCGATCCAGCAGAAGAAGACGATCTCGCGCCAGAAGACGGCCTGGTCCTTGTTCTGCAGCGCGTCGTAGAAGCGCGCGTACCACTGGTTGTTGAGCACCAGCATGTAGACCACGCCGAGGTTGAGCGCGACGATCGCGGCGAGCAGGCCGCGGGCCGTCCACTTCTCTTCCGACCGGAAGTAGGGCGCGGTCAGCGCGCCGATGCGGCGCAGGGTGGCCAGGAGGTTCTTGGAGGAGCCGTCAGGTGCAGTCATGGCGTGGACGTGAGTGCGCGCCGGAAGGGCGCGTTGCTTTCATCCTAGCGCCGCACTGCGCCCCAGTCTTAAGCCGCGCTGAAAAAAACGGCGCTCAGCGCTCGTTGCTGATGCCGCTCGCGACGTGGCCGGCCGGCACGTGGCGGGCGGCGGCGTCGACGTGGCCGGTCTGGTCGTCGAAGAAGAAGTCGGGCTCGAACTCGCGCAGGAACTCGCCCTTGGGCAGGCCGGCGAGGAACATCGCCTCGTCGACCTTGATGTTCCACTTCATCAGCGTGCGGATCGCGCGCCGGTGCGCCGGGGCCCCGCGCGCCGTGACCAGCGCGGTGCGGATGCGCATGCGCGAGGTGCCCGACTGCTGCAGCCGGTGCAGCGCCACCAGGAAGGGCTTGAAAGGCCCTTCGGACAGCGGCTCGTCGGCCTTGCTCGACTCGTGCTGCTGGAAGGCCGCGAGGCCGTCGCGCTGGTACACGCGCTCGGCCTCGTCGCTGAAGAGCACCGCGTCGCCGTCGAAGGCGATGCGCAACTCGTCGGGGTAGTGGTCGCTCGCGCGCACCGCCTCCACCATCACGTGCGCGGCCGGAAAGCCCGCGGCCAGCGCCTCGCGCACGTCGTGCGGGTTGGCCGACAGGAAGATGTCGGCGTTCAGCGGCCGCAGGTAGCCGAAGGGCGCACGGCCCTGCGTGAAGACGCCGCGCTGCAGCTGCATCTCGGCGGCCGCGCCCGACTGGAAGATGCGCATGCCCGAGACGGGGTCGTTGCGCGAAAGGATGACGACCTCCACGCGCTGCACGCCGTCCTCGTTGAAGCGCAGCAGCTTGCGCACCATCGCGTGCGCGATGCCGGGGCGTGCGGGCACGTCGAGCCTTTCGAGCTGCAGGCGCATGTAGCCCTCGTGGTCGCCCGATTCGAACACGCGGTTCTCCTCTTCGAGGTCGAACAGGGCGCGCGAGGAGATCGCGACCACGAGCTTGTCGTCGAGAGTGATCGGCATGGGCTACTTGACGAACTGGTTGAGCTGGATGATCGGCATCAGCACCGCGAGCACGATCAGCATCACGACGCCGCCCATCGCCACGATCAGGAGCGGTTCGAGGATGGTCGCGAGGTGCATCGCGCGGCGCTGCACCTCGGCGCCGAGCTGGTTGGCCGCGCGCTGCAGCATGAGCGGCAGCGTGCCGGTCTGCTCGCCCAGGCGCGCGAACATCGAGACGATGCCCGGGAAGCGCTTCTTCTGTGCCAGCGCCGAAGCCAGGGGCGCGCCTTCGCGCACCAGCACCAGCGCGTCGAGCGCGTCGGCGCGCATGGCGGTGTTGCCCAGCGTCTCGGAGGCCGCCTGCAGCGCGCGCAGGATCGGCACGCCGGCGGTGGCAAGCATCGCGAGCGTGCTCGCGAAGCGCGCGGCGTTGTAGCCGCGCGAGAGCTTGCCCACCAGCGGCAGGTTGAGCCAGGCGGCGTCGAACTTCTCGCGGAACGCGGCGCGGGTGAGCGCCATGCGACCGCCGATGGCCCCGAGCACGATCACGCCCAGCATGAGCCAGCCGTAGTTGCGCACGAAATCGCTGAGCGCCAGCATGCCCACGGTGAGGATCGGCAGCGCGCGCTTGGTGCCCGCGAACACGTTCGCGACCTGCGGCACCACGTAGCTCACGAGGAAGACGACGATGACGATCGCGACCAGCGTCACGATCGCCGGATACAGCGCCGCGCCGACCAGCTTCTGCTGCAGCGCCTGGCGCTGTTCGAGGTCGTCGGCCAGGCGTTCGAGCACCAGCCCGAGGTTGCCGCTCTGCTCGCCGGCCGTGATCACGGCGGTGTAGATCGGGGAGAACTCGCGCGGATGCTGCGACAGCGCGCGGCCGAATGGCGAGCCCGCGTTGACTTCGGCCCGCAGGGCCGCCACCAGGTTGCGCTGGGTCTCGGACTCGGCCTCGTCGGTGAGCGCCGTCAGCGCGCGTTCGAGCGGCAGCCCCGACGACACCAGCCCCGCGAGCTGCCGGGTCCACACGGCCAGCGTGGTCGCGTTGAAGACGCGGCCGCCGCCGATCGCGCGCTTCCAGCCGCGGGCGGCCGGCGAGCCGCCCTCGGCGCTGCCGACCGCCGCGACCTCGAGCGGGATCAGCGACTGGGCCCTGAGCATGCCGCGTGCGCTGCGGGCGGTATCGGCCTCCAGCACGCCCTTGCGGGTCTGTCCCTGTTGGTCTATGGCTTCGAAGGAATAGGCGGGCATGGGGGGCGGGTTGCAGAATGCGCGAGCCTGCATTGTCGGCGCTCGGCGGGCCGGGTCGACAGGTGGGCGCCGCAATACCTACTGGAGGAGTCCATCATGCCGGTTCGCCATGTCGCCGCCGTTGCAGCCCTGCTCGGCGGCCTCGTTTCCATTCAAGCCTGGGCCCAGCCCACCTTCAGCGGCTACCTGTGCTGCAACCTGCGCACCGATGGGAGCTGGGCCAGCGACAGCAACTATGCCGAAAGCGGTAAGCGGATCATCCCCGTGGGAACGCCGGTGCGGGTGACGGGCTACGGGCGCTACCGCGTGCAGGTCGAGATCGGCGGCGGCAAGCAGGCCATCGGCAACGACTACAGCCGCGACATCGATCTCGGCTCGTTCGCCCAGCGATGGGTGGTGCAGGACGACCCGGCGCCGAAGATCGCGAGCTTCCCGCCCAAGATCCGCGAGGCCATCAAGGAAGCGCGGGTCACCAAGGGCATGACGCGCGACCAGGTCGCGATGGCGGTCGGCTGGCCGATCAGCAGCGAGAACCCGAAGCTCGATGCCGAGATCTGGCGCATGTGGATCAGCAGCTTTGCCGAATACCAGGTCGTCTTCGACAAGGCGGGCAGGGTGCGCGAAGTCGTGACCGATCCGCAGACGAAGAACCTCGTCGTGATGGACTGAGCGGCCCTATTCGCGCGTCACCCGCAGCAGCTCGGCGCGCGAGGTGATGCCGGCCTTCACCAGCCGCTCGCCGTCCTCGCGCATCGAGCGCAGGCCGCCGCGTTCGGCCGCCACGAAGATCTGGCTTTCGGGTGCGCGGTTGTGGATCAGCGATTGCACCGTGTCGTCCGCCACCAGCAGCTCGAAGACGCCGGTGCGGCCCTGGTAGCCGGTGTGGCCGCAGGCCTCGCAGCCCACGGGCACGGCTTCGCCGCCGTCCGGTCCGGGCGCGGCGCACACCGGGCAGAGCTTGCGCACCAGCCGCTGCGCGAGCACGCCCAGCAGCGACGAACTCAGCAGGAAGGGCTCCACGCCCATGTCGGTGAGGCGGGTGACGGCGCTCACCGAGTCGTTGGTGTGCAGCGTCGCGAACACCAGGTGGCCGGTGAGCGAGGCCTGGATCGCGATCTGCGCGGTCTCGAAGTCGCGGATCTCGCCGATCATGATCACGTCCGGGTCCTGGCGCAGGATCGCGCGCAGCGCCTTGGCGAAGGTCAGGTCGATCTTCGCGTTGACCTGCGTCTGGCCGACGCCGGGCAGCTCGTATTCGATCGGGTCCTCGACCGTCATGATGTTGCTGCTGCTCGCGTCGAGCTGGCCCAGCGCCGCGTACAGCGTGGTCGTCTTGCCCGAGCCGGTCGGCCCGGTCACGAGCACGATGCCGTGCGGCTGCCCGATCAGGTGCTCGAAGCGCGCGCGCGTGTCGCCCTGCATGCCCACCGATTCGAGCGTGAGCTTGTTCTCGGACTTGTCCAAGAGGCGCAGCACCGCGCGCTCGCCGTGCGCCGACGGCAGCGTCGATACGCGCACGTCCACCGCGCGCGTGCCGATGCGCAGGCTGATGCGGCCGTCCTGCGGCAGGCGCTTCTCGGAGATGTCGAGGTCGGCCATGATCTTCAGGCGCGAGATCAGCGCCGCGTGCAGCGCGCGGTTGGGCTCCACCACTTCGCGCAGCGTGCCGTCGATGCGAAAGCGCACCGACGAAGTCCGCTCGTAGGGCTCGATGTGGATGTCGCTCGCGCCGTCGCGCGCCGCCTGCGTGAGCAGCGCATTGAGCATGCGGATGATCGGCGCGTCGCCGGCCGATTCGAGCAAGTCCTCGACCGCCGGCAGCTCCTGCATCATGCGCGTGAGGTCGGCGTCGCTCTGCACCTCGCTGACCACCGCGGCGGCATTGGATTCGCCCTGCGCGTAGGCGGCGCTGATGCGCTTGGCGAGCTGATCCGGCGCGAGCGGCTCGAAGGTCTTGACCTGGAACTTGCGCAGCACCTCGCCGAGCGCGCTGCGTGGCGGCGCCATCGGCATCCACAGCGTCAGGTTGCCGTCGTCCGTTTCTTCGAGCAGCAGCTGCTGGCTGCGTGCGAAAGCGTAGGGGAGTGGGTAGCGCACGCCTCGAACCTTACGGCAATTCGCGCGACGATGCAGGGTCGGCCGTCGCCGGCAGGGCGCCCTTGAGCGGGGACGGCGCGAGCCGCGTCGACGGCGGTGTGGGGGGCGGAATGAGCACCGTGCCCTCGAACCCGCCGCCGCTGCCCCCACCGCCGCTGCTGGCCGTCGGCCGCACGGGCGGCGGCGGCAGCACGCCGGACTCGGGCACGTTGTTCAGCATGACGTTGCCGCCCTCGGGCTGCGCTTGCTGCTGGGCGCTTTGGATCACCTGGTAGCGATCGTAGGCCACGCTATCTGTCGCGACGCCGTCGCGCAAGACGACCGGGCGCAGGAACATCATGAGATTGACCTTCTCGCGCGAGCGGGTTTCGTTCTTGAACAGGTTGCCCAGGACCGGGATGTCGCCAGCGAGCGGGACCTTCTCCAGCGTGTTGGTGTAGTTGTCCGACAGCAGGCCACCCAGCATCACGAGCCCGCCGTCCTCGACCAGCACGCTCGATTCGATCGAACGCTTGTTCGTCGTGGGGCCGTTGATGGCGTTCTCGGTACCCGCCTGCACCGTCGAGGTTTCCTGGAAGACGGTCATCTTGATGGTGCCGTTCTCGTTGATCTGCGGGCGCACCCGCAAGGTCAGGCCGACGTCCTTGCGCTCGATGGTCTGGAACGGGTTCACCGAGCCGTTGGCGGCGCCCGTGTTCGTGAACTGGCCGGTCACGAAGGGCACGTTCTGGCCGATCACGATCTTGGCCTCCTCGTTGTCGAGGGTCAGCAGGTTCGGCTTCGAGAGCAGGTTGCCTTCCTTGTTCTGGGCGAGGAAGTTGGCGATCGCATTGATCACGAAACCGCTGGAGGTCTGGCGGCCGATGCCGATGTTCATCCCGGTGCCGAGCGTGGTCAGGGCCGACGTGGTGCCGGTCGCGAGCGCCGCGGTCAGCGCCAGGATGTTCGCGCCGGTGAGGCTGGAATTGGTGCCGATCACGCCGCGGTTGCCGACCGCGGTCTGCCACTGGACGCCGAACTCGGCAGCCCGCGAGGCGCTGACCTCGATGATCAGCGCTTCGATCATGACCTGCGCGCGGCGGCCGTCGAGCTTGTCGATGACGGCGCGCAGCTGGCGGTACTGGGGCTCCGGCGCGGTGATGATCAGGGAGTTGGTGGAAGGGTCGGCCTGGATCTGGCCGCCGGTCGACGGCTGGTTCGCGTTGTTCACCGGCGCGGTCGCTTGCGGCGAGGCGGCGGAGGTGCCCTGCGCCGCATTGAGCTGCGCCGCGGGCTGCGCCGCCCCGGTGATCGGCGTCGCGGCGCTCGCGCCGGCGCTTCGATCGCCGCCTTGCGCGGCGATGGCCGCGCGCAGCGTCGCGGCGAGCTTCACTGCGTCGGCGTTCTTCAGGTAGACCACGTACACGTTGCCCGCGGCGCCGTTGCCGGTGTCCGCCGGCGGACGGTCGAGCTTCTCGACCAGCGTGCGCACGAGTTGCGCACGCGCCGGGTTGGCCGCCCGCAGGATCAGCGTGTTGGCGCGCGGCTCGGCCAGGAGCGTGGTGCGGAACGATGCATCCGCCGTGCCCGGCGCCGCGCCGGCGGCGGGGCCCGTGCCCGTGCCGCCTTCGAGCAGCCGGATCACCAGCGGGGCCAGGTCCGTGGCGACCGAGTGCCTGAGCGGGATCACCTCGATGTCCGAGGCGTTCGGCACGTCGAGCGCGGCGACGATGCGCGCCAGGCGGCGCATGTTCTCCGCGTAGTCGGTGATGACCAGCGAGTTGTTGCCCGGGTTGACGTTGATCGTGTTGTTGGGCGCGATCAGCGGGCGCAGCACCGGCAGCAGGTTGTTGGCCGACTCGTAGCTCAGCTTGAAGACCTGCGTCACGATCTGGTTGCCGGCCACGCGCTGCGCCGCGCCGACCGAGGTGGTGACGGTGTTGGTCTGCAGCTTGGCGTCGGCCTCGGGCACGATCTTGTAGAGCCCTTCGGACTGAACGACCGCGAAGCCCTGCAGCCGCAGCGCCGCGGCGAACTGGTTGAACGCGGCCTCGGGCGCGATCGCGCGGTCGGTCTGCAGCGTGACCGTGCCCTTCACGCGCGGGTCGACGACCACGTCGCGGCCGGTGACCACGGCCATGGTCCGCGCGACCGATTCGATCTCGGCGTTGGTGAAGTTCAGCGTGATGGGTTCACCGCGCCGTGGCGCATCCTGCGCGAACGCCGACGAAGGCACGCACGCGGCGATGAGCATTTGTGCGGCGAGCGCGATGGTGCCGATGCGCGCACCGGTCGAAGTCTTGGGCTTCTTCATGGTCATCCCAGTGTGATGAGCGAGCGCGCGCCTTCGCGTCGCCCGATGATGTTCAACAGATTCGAGAGGGCGTCCTCCCGGCCCGCCGCCGCGCTGGCTTCGCCATCGAAGCGCAGGGCGGTGCCGTTCCATCGGCCGCTGCCGCTCAATTTCAGGCTGCTGCCTTCGCGCGTCGTGAGGAGAAGGGTCGGCGACGGACCGCCTTCGAGCGCCACCCGGTAGCTGCCCATGGGCTTCAGGGTCGACAGGCTCGAGGAGATGTCGGTGGCGTCGAGCACGGCGCGGCCGGCCAGCGCGAGCTGGGGGCCGTTCCAGCGCAGCGAGAAGCCCTGCATCGACACGTCCATCGTGCCTTCGAGCTTGAGCGTGTTCCATGGCGCGCCGAAGCCGGTCAGCAGGGCGGCCGGCCAGCGCGACTGGCCGTCGCGCCATTCGAGCTCGAGCCCGCCCGCGCGCGGCCGTGCCGTGAACGCGAGGGGTTTGGCGGCGCAGCACGGCATGTCGAGCGCGGCGGTCACGCCGTTCCAGCGCGGACGCAGCACCCAGCTGAGCGTGCCGGGCAGCGAGATGGCCTCGGCGCCGCCTGCGCCGCTCGAGAACACCAGTCCGGCCGTGCCGGTCCAGACCGTGCCGCGCGGATTGACGAGCTTCAGGTGGCCGTTCGTCCACTGTGCAAGGCCGGCGGCCAGCCAGCGCGCCGGGGCATAGACGGCAAGCGCGAACGCGGCGCCGATCAGGCCGCCGAGCACGGCCCATCGCCAGCCGGAGGCGGCGGTGGCGGTCGGGGCGGGGCGCGCGCTTGCCATCTCGGGTCAGCGGGCCGGCAAGCTCATGACGAGGGTCCCGTCCCAGCGTGCGCCCGAGGATTCGGCACCCGAGGCTGCGGCTGTCGCGGCCGGCTTGGCGTTCTGCGTGTTGCGCGTGAGATGGACTTCGCGCGGCACCGCGCGGGCGTTGCTGCGCGCCTGCGCGAACCACTGCGCGAGCGTCTCGGCCTGCGCCCCGCGCAGCGCGATGGTCGCGCCTTCGCCTGCGGCCCCCGTGGATTGCATCTGCGCCACCCCGCCCAGGCTCTGATGGACGGAGGCTTCGAGGCTTCGCATGGCCTCTTCGCGGTTCGCGCGCGGCTGCGCCTGCAGCAGCTTGGCCTGCGATTGCAGGCGCGTCATCTGCTGCAGCTGCGCATCGAGCTGCGCGTGTTCGGCGGACGCGGACGACAGGGTGCGCAACGCGGGCGCCACGCCGATCCACCAGAAGAGCGCCACGACCACCAGCACGGCCGCGGCGATCAGCAGGCGCTGCTCGCGCGCGCCCAATTCGGGCCACCATGCCCGCCAGCGCGCCTGGAGAGGTTCAAGCCACTTCATCGTGCGGCCTCCGCCTGGACGAGGAGGATGTCGCCCTCGCTGCGTGCGCTGTAGCCGCGCGACGACAGCGCCTCGCTCACGCTGGCGAGATCCGAAGGTTGGAGGCCGAGTCCGCGCAGGCGCAGCTGGCCGCCGCTGAAGTCGATGGCCGTCGGCACGCGCCCGCGCGGCAGGCTCGTGGCGAGCGCGCCGAGCATCGGCTCGAAGTCGCCCGCGGTGACGCCGCCCGTCGCCTGCTGAAGCGCGGCGACTTCGCGCGCCATCTGCACGGGCGCATCGACCACGAGCTTCACCGAGGGGAAGGTCTGCGTGAGCACACCGCGCACCGAGGCGCGCTTGGCGTCGAGCGCATTGCGCTCCTTCCATGCCCAGGCATTGAGGCCGACGAACTGCGCCAGCACCAGCACGCCCACGCCCCAACGGGCGGCGCGCCAGCGGGGGCCGCGCCAGAGCTCGCGCGACAGGGCCGCGAGCTTCTTGCTCGCACGCGCCCGTCCGGTCGAGGCGAGGTCGAACTGCGCCAGGTCCCACGGGGAGCGGCTGGCCTGCAGCCAGCGCTCGGCCGGCTTGACGATCGGCACCGGCTGTCCAAGCACGCTCTCGGCCAGTTCGGCCACGGCCGGCTCCGCCAGCGCGCTGGTCCCGGGCGGAAGATGGCCGGCCAGCGCGAGGCCCGCGCTGTCGAGCGGCAGGGTGGCGACGCCGTCGGGGCCGGTGACCACGCATTGCGCCGCCTCGGGCTCGCCAATGGCAAAGAGCATCGTCGGGCCGTCGGCAGGCTGGGGCGTGAATTCCGCAATGATGCGGGTGACGCGGCGGCCGGCGCCTTCGAGCGCCTGCACCGCGCCCCGCAGCCAGAGGCGGTTGCATGCGGCCACCCAGATCGGCGTGCCGACGCGGGCGCCCGGCTCGAGCGCGAAGTGCAGCGCCTCGGGGTCATCGAGCAGTTGGTCTTCCAGGAGGCCGCCCAGCACGGTGCGCAGCCGGACGGCGCCGCTCATGCTGCCTTGCGGGAGAGTGACCTGGTGCCACGAGAGCGCCGAGGCCGGGACCCCGAGGATGAGTTCGTCGCTCGACGGCAGCAGGGCTGCCGGGGCGCTGCCCTGCGCGAGCAGCTTGCGCTCGTCGCTGGACCACTCCGCCCAGCCGTATTCGGCCAAGGCCGATCCGGAGGCGAGAGGAATGGTTACAAGCAGCACGGACATGGCGGATGGAAAAGGGTCGTCATTGTAGGTGCGGGACGACATTCGCCGCTACAAATTTGATAGCGTCCCATACAGAGGCTGCGGGGGCGTGCGCGTATTCTTGACCTATTCATCTGAAGAGTGGACTGAGCATCAGGATTTGGGCGGCAAGACCGTGGCGCCAGCGCCACGCTCGCGCCAGATGATGCGCACGTCGATGCCGTCCCTCTGCAGCAAGGTGAGTTCCTCGACCCATGCGTTGTCGAGGCGCAGGCGCGCATGCACTTCGAAGTAGCTGGACGAGACGCTGTGCTGGCCCTCGACGAACTGCGTGGAGCTTTCCTGGACCAGGGCGCTGGCGTCGGCGATGGCCTTGAAGTAGCTGCGGGCCCGGCGTTCGACGATCCGCTTGGCGCCCGCCAGATCGAGCTTCGGAACGCTCGCGTAGATCGCCTCCGCGCTGGCCGTGTTGAGGTTGAGCGCGGTGCGCACCGGCAGGACCGTCACGTAGGGCTCCAGTGCCGCCGCCGTCTGCGACGACAGTCCGAGCCACACCAGTTGGTAGGTGTGCTGGGGCATCAGCGGACCGGTGCCCGGGGTGTCGCTGGCTGACGTGGCGGTCGACGTAGAGGTCGTCGTTGTCGAGGTGGAACTCGACGTCGTCGACGACGTCGTCGTGGTGCCGCCGGTGGTGGTGCTCGTCGTGCCGGTGCCCGCTGCCGCCGCGGGCGGCAGCGCGCGCACCAGGTTGCCGACCATCGTGTCCACCTCCCCGTCCGGCAGCCCCAGCAACTGGAAGAGCTTGTGGAACGCCGCGACGGACGCTTCCACCGGCTTGCCGCCCTGGACCAGGTTCATCACGTTGAGCTTGGACTGCGCGTCGATGATCCGTCCCGACAGGAAGGCTTCCGGCAGGCCCGCGAGCTCGTCGCTCGAGATGTTCTTGTCGGCCGCCAGGAAGCTCGACAGCTTGGCTTCTTCCAGCGGAACGGCCCAGGGTTCGGCGAGGTGATCCGCGGCCGCCGCGCCGCTGCTCGCGCGCGCGTCCTCGCGCAGGATCAGGCGCGACCAGTCCAGCGCGCCGACCAGGACCCAGCCGGACTGCACCCGTGCCCGCTCGGCCGCCTCGATTTCGGTCGCGCGCCACTGCTGCCAGAGCGCCGCCACCGCGAAAGTCGCGACCAGCGTCACCGTGAGCATGGCGGTCAGCAGGGCCGCCCCGTGTTGACGCTGCTTCATGACGACTTGGACACCGTGGCGGAGGGCCGCACCCAGTCGCGCGTGATCGCGCCGGCCAGCGAGGCCCCGCCCGGCAGGCCGAGCACCAGGCGCACGCCGTCGGGCACGGGCGTGCCGGTGCCGAGCGCCTCGGCACTCACGGCCGGGCTCCAGCCGTCGCTGCGGAAGTAATAGAGCTGCCACTCGGCCACCGGCATCAGGTCGACCTGTGCATCACCCGCCACGCCCGCCCCGCCCTGGCCCCAGGCCGCCGCGCGATCCCAGGCCTGCTGCCACTCTTCCTGCGTAGCGAAGCCGGGCGATTGCCAACGGGACCACCGCGTGCCGGCGGCGGGGTCGGCGCGCAGCGACCAGGCGACCACCTGGATGCGCGGCACCGCGCCGTCGGTGCTGCGCCGGGTCAGGCGCAGCGTGCGGCCGTCCCAGTCGATCGCGCGCAGGCGCGACAGCGCCACCGTGGCATCGAGGTCGGCGCCCCATTGCGAGAGCGCGGTCTGCAGCGTGAGCACCGCATCGGCGCGTTCGCGGTTCTGGGCCTGTGCGCGGGCCATGCCGTCCAGCCCGCGCCAGCTCATGATCGCAAGCAGCGACATCACGGCGATCGCGACCAGCAACTCGATCAGGGTGAAGCCGCGAAGCGGCTTGGGGGGTGCCATTTCAATACCTCCCTACCACCGTCGACACGCGCAGCACCGGCGTCTCGCCGGCGTCGCGCACCTGGACGTCGACGCGCCGGAAGTTCGGGTTCAGCGTGGGCGTGGTCGAGACGGTGACGCCGAAGGCCGTGCCGGCCTGCACGCAGGTGGAGCCCGCATCGCCCACCGCCGGCATCTGCCGCGCGAGGCGCGCCTTGATGAGCTCGTTCTCGGCGCACATCTGGGCCAGCATCACGTCGGACTGGCGCTGCGAATTGCGCGTGAGGGCGGAGGTGGCCTGCGTGCCGGCGGCCAGCGCGATCGCGACGATGCCGAGCGCGACGAGCACCTCGATCAGCGTGAACCCTGCCTGGCGGCGAAGGCGCTCGAAAGGCTTCACGGCGCCACCACCGCGAACGGCCGCAGGCCGTCGGTGCCGATGACCAGGCTTCGGCCGGGAGGGCCTTCGGAACTCAGCAGCACCTGCTGGGCCGCGATGATCGGATCGGGCCCCAACTGCAGCGCGCCGACGGCCACGCCGCCCGCGATCATCGGCTGGGCCGTGATGCCGTCCGCGAGCCACCGGTTCGGCAGCGCGCCCACCGGCAGGCCCTCGAAGGTGAAATTGCCCGGACCTTCGGGCGTCGGCCGCCAGCGCACCACCATGCCGCTGGCGCGCGACTGGGCGCGCGCCGACTCCAGCAGGGCCGCCAGCCGTTCGGCCTCGCGATCGAGCGTGGCCTGGCCGGAATCGCGCATCGCGAAGCCCACGCCCGCCGTGGCGATCGCGATGATCGCGATCACCACCAGGAGTTCGAGCAGCGTGAAGCCGCCGGTCCGAAGGCGCGTTCGATGGGCAGTCGCGCTACTGCCAGCTGCCGATGTCGGCATTCTTGCCCTCGCCGCCGGGCTCGCCGTCCGCGCCGAGCGACATGACGTCGACTTCGCCCTTGATGCCCGGGTTCATGTACTGATAGGGCCGCCCCCACGGATCGTTGGGGAGCTTGTCGACGTAAGGCTTCCAGTTGGGTGCGGCGGGCCCGGTCGTCGGACGCGTCACGAGTGCCTGCAGGCCTTGCTCGGCGGTCGGGTAGCGCTGGTTGTCCAGCTTGTACAGCTTGAGCGCCTGCATCAGGTTGTTGACGTCGGTCTTGGCCGCGGTGACGCGGGCGTCGTCCGCGCGTTCGATGACGTTGGGCACGATCAGCGCGGCGAGCACGCCGATGATGACGAGCACCACCATCAGTTCGATCAGCGTGAAGCCACGTGGGGCGGTGCGTGAAAGAGAGCGGTAGGAAAGGGCCATTGGAAAGAGGGAGGAACCCATGAGGAGGGCGGCGTCTGCCGTGTTGGCTGAATGATAATCCGCCCTCATGACAGCCCTCTACGCACCCGCCCGATGGCCCGCGCCCGTTGCAACGGCCGGTATCTGGGCGCTCGCCGCGGCGAGCGTCGTGTTCTGGGGGCTGAGGCTGACCGCGCCCTCGGACGCGGTCGCGCCGCCCGCGGTGGCGAAAGCCCAGGTCGAGCCGGATGCGGCGGCGGTCGCGCAGGTGCTCGGCGCCGTCTCCAATCGCGCGGCGTCGGTCGCCGCGCCCGAGGCGGCGAGCCGCTTCGCCTTGCTCGGCGTGGTGGCTGGCGCGGACCAGCAGGGCGCCGCGCTGATCGCCGTCGACGGCAAGCCGGCGCGTCCCTTCAAGGTGGGCGCCAAGGTCGCAGACGGCTTCGTGCTCCAGTCGGTGACCGCTCGGGCGGCCTCGCTCGGCGCGAGCGCCGACGGCGACCCGGCCCTGACGCTGCAGCTGCCCACGCGTCCCCTGGCCGTCAATGCGCCGCCGCAGCCCCCGGTGACGGCGTCGCCCGCGCCGGCAGTGAGCGCGCCGCCCCCGATCTCCACCCCGCCCGGGGTCGCGCCCGTGATGGCGCCCCCGCCCGTGGTGCGCTGAGCGCGCGCTCGCTCAGGCCTGCAGGAACAACCGGTACGCGGGATTGGCTGTTTCCTCGACGAAGGGGTAGCCCAGCGTCCGGAGGAATTCGTCGAAGGCCGCGCCATCGCCGGTCGGCACCTGCAGGCCGACCAGGATGCGGCCGTAGTCCGCGCCCTGGTTGCGGTAGTGGAAGAGGCTGATGTTCCAGCTGGGCCGCAGCAGGCTCAGGAACTTCAGCAGCGCGCCGGGCCGTTCCGGGAACACGAAGCGCAGCAGGCGCTCGTCGTGCGCCAGGCCGGTGCGGCCGCCAACCAGATGCCGGATGTGCTCCTTCGCGAGTTCGTCGTGCGTGAGGTCGATCGCGCCGAAGCCGTGGGCCACGAAGGTGTCCGCGATGGTCTTCGACTCGCCCCGCGTCGTCGTCGTCAGGCCCACGAACACGTGCGCCACCTTCGAATCGCTGATGCGGTAGTTGAACTCCGTCACGTTGCGCGAAGCGCCCGGCAGTTGGCCGACCAACTCGCAGAAGCGCCGGAAGCTGCCGCGTTCCTCGGGGATGGTCACGGCAAACAGGGCTTCGCGCTCCTCGCCGACCTCGGCGCGTTCGGCGACGAAGCGCAGGCGGTCGAAGTTCATGTTGGCGCCGCACAGGATGGCGGCGTAGGTCTCGCCCTGCGTGCCGTGCTGCTCCACGTACTGCTTGATCGCAGCCACCGCGAGTGCGCCCGCAGGCTCGACGATGCTGCGCGTGTCGATGAAGATGTCCTTGATGGCCGCGCAGACGGCGTCGGTGTCGACGCTGACGAATTCGTCGACCAGCTCGGATGCCAGGCGGAATGTCTCTTCACCCACCAGCTTGACGGCCGTGCCGTCGGAGAACAGGCCGACATCCGCGAGCGACACTCGCTCCCTGGCGGCCACCGACTGCATCATCGCGTCCGAATCGTTCATCTGCACGCCGATCACCTTGATCTCGGGCCGCAGTGCCTTGATGTAGCTTGCCACCCCCGCGACGAGGCCGCCGCCGCCGATGGCGACGAAGACCGCATCGAGCGGGCCCTGGTGCTGGCGCAGGATCTCCATGGCGATCGTGCCCTGGCCCGCAATGACGTCCGGATCGTCGAAAGGATGGACGAAGGTCATGCCGTGCGATTTCTGCTGCTCCATTGCGTAGACGTAGGCGTCGGAGTAGCTCTCGCCGTGCAGGTGGACCTCGCCGCCGAGCGCGCGCACCGCATCGATCTTGAGCTGCGGGGTGGTGACCGGCATGACCACCACCGCGCGCGCGCCGAGCTTGCGGGCGCCCAGCGCCACGCCCTGCGCGTGGTTGCCCGCCGAGGCACAGATCACGCCGCACGCGAGTTGCTCGGCGCTCAGGTGCGCCATCTTGTTGTAGGCGCCGCGCAGCTTGAAGCTGAAGACCGGTTGCTGGTCCTCGCGCTTGAGGAGCACGGTGTTGCCCAGTCGCGCGCTCAGCGCGCGTGCGGGTTCGAGCGCGGATTCGACGGCGACGTCGTACACGCGCGCCGTGAGGATCTTCTTGAGGTAGTCGGCGCTGGTGAGGGGGCGGGTGGGCGGGTTCGGGTCAGTGGGCATAGCCAAGCGATCATAGGCGCATCACTTGGCGGGTCCGGCCGGCCAAGAAAAAAGCCCCGAGCCTTGCGGCCCGGGGCTAAATCCACCAATTGGGAGGGTGGAGGAGACAACCGGTGCACACGGTGCCGTGTGCGATGAAATAAAGTATATCTAGTGTTTGTTGCATTGCAACAAGCTAGTGGCACTTTTCAAACACAATTTTCACGGCGGCGTGGATTCTCTTGTCCCACATCAAGCCCCCGTGACCCTTGGAGCCAGTGAAGATGGAATGTACAGTGAGTTGGACCGGCCATTCCGGTGCGCGATCGGCGATGGGCTTCGTCGCCGAGACCGGGACCGGCCACGTCCTGATGATGGACGGCGCGCCCGATGCGGCCAAGCCCGAGAACGGCGGCCAGAACCTGGCGCCGCGGCCGATGGAAACGCTGCTCGCCGGCACCGGCGGCTGCACTGCCTACGACGTCGTGCTGATCCTCAAGCGGGGGCGGCACCAGGTCGAGCGCTGCAGCGTCAAGCTGACCAGCGAACGCGCCGAAAAAGATCCGAAGGTCTTCACCAAGATCCACATGCACTTCACCGTGGCCGGCAAGGGCATCCCCGCTGCCGCCGTGGAACGCGCCATCGCCCTGAGCCACGACACCTACTGTTCCGCGAGCGTGATGCTCGGGAAGACGGCGGACATCACCACCAGTTTCGATCTCGTCGAGCTCTGAAGCAGGCGGCGACCGGCGCGCGCTAGACGCGGTGCGCGACGGTCGTCATCACGCGCGCCGCCGCGCGCATCAGCGTCTTGGCCGGGCCGGGCAACTCCCTCGCGCCCGCACTCCAGGCCTGGCTGGCGTGGCGCGCCTCATCCAGTTTCATCTGGTCGACGACTGCCCGCGAGGCGGTGTCGCCCGCAGGCAAACGGCCCAGATGGCCGTCGAGATGGGCCTCGACCTGCCGTTCCGTCTCTGCAACGAAACCCAGGCTCCACGCATCGCCGAGGCGGCCGGCCACCAGTCCCAATCCGAATGCACCGGCATACCAGAGCGGGTTCAGCATGGACGGCCGGGCGCCCAGTTCCTCGAGTCTTTGCTGGGTCCAGGCCAGGTGATCGGTCTCCTCGCGGGCCGCATCGGTGAAATGCGCGCGCAGTGCCGGGTCGCGGGTCACCGCGGCCTGCGCCGTATAGAGCGCCTGTGCACAGACCTCCCCCACATGATTGACGCGCATCAGAGCGCCGGCCTCGCGGCGTTCCGCGTCGGTCAAGGCGCCGGCCGGTTCCTCCGGCGAAGGGGTGGGCCGCGTCGCATGCGGCTTGGCAAACAAGGTGCGCAGGGCAGCGTCTGCCACGGACAAAACGGAGTCGAGCGGTCGGTTCATCGGCCAATTGGAACGCATCTACAAAAAGTCACAACTGGCGAGGAGATCGTTTCGCATCGCGGCACGACACGGGATGCAGAATCTTTGTTGCAGCAGTGCAACGAAACGTCGAGTTTCGGGCGATTTGTTTTGCCCTGGCGAAGCGCCTCTGGTGCAATAGCCACAACTTCCCAAAAGGAGGTTGGCCCGGGGTCCGGTGGGAGCACGAGAGTGCCAGTCACGGTGAGCCCTTCGCACCGGAGCCCTATGTTTAACCTTGGAGAAACTTGCAATGAAAAAATCTCTAGTTGCCCTGGCTGCTCTGGCTGTTGCTGGCGTCGCTTCGGCTCAGTCGTCCGTGACGTTGTTCGGCGTGGTTGACGCTGCGATCAGCAGCTACTCGAACAAGTCGGAAACGCCTTTCAACAGCATCACGACGAGCGCGACCAAGCTGACGAACTCCGGCTACAACTCCAGCCGTCTCGGCTTCCGTGGCACGGAAGATCTGGGTGGCGGTCTGGCCGCCAGCTTCTGGCTCGAAGCTGCGCTGGGCAACGATGACGGCACCGCTGGCGCCGGCCTCAACAACTTCACCACGGGCAGCAACCAGTTCTTCAACCGTCGTTCGACGGTGAGCCTGTCGGGTGCTTTCGGTGAAGTCCGCCTGGGCCGCGACTATGTGCCGACCTTCTGGAACGACACCGTGTTCGATCCGTTCGGCACCAACGGCGTGGGCACCAACCTGATCATGAAGGCCAGCGGCTTCAGCTCGCAAGGCGCTCTGACCAGCGGCTTCGGCGCCAACCCGAACCAGGTCCGTGCCAACAACTCGATCGGCTACTTCCTGCCGCCGAACCTGGGTGGTTTCTACGGCCAACTGATGTACGCCTTCAACGAGAAGACCTCGTACGATCCGGGCCAACTGACGCCTCCGACCGCTGCCGGTTGGGTTGCCGGCCTGCCGGCCACCGCCACCGCGACGGATCCGGCTGGTGTGTCGCGCTCGCCGCGCTACATCGGCGGCCGCGTCGGCTACGCCAACGGCCCGCTGGATGTCGCTCTCGCTTACGGCGAAAGCACCCTGTCGTCGAACTACTTCACCGGCACGACGACCAACCTCGACATCCTGAACCTCGGCGCTTCGTGGGACTTCGGTGTTGCCAAGCTCTTCGGCGAGTACTCGAAGAACGACCTGAAGCAAGACGTCAGCACGGGCTTCATCCAGGGCGTGATCAATCCGTTCGGCTTCCGCGAGCCTGGTGCTGACGGCTGGCTGCTCGGCGTGACCGTTCCGGTCGGCCCCGGCCTGATCCGTGCTTCGTACTCGCGCGTGGACTACAAGAACACCAGCCACATCAACCAGCTCACGGGTCTGTTCTCGGATCCGAAGGCTGATCAGTGGGCCCTGGGTTATGTCCACAACCTGTCGAAGCGCACGGCCCTGTACGCCTCGGTGGCTCGTATCAGCAACAAGGACGGTGCTGACCTGAACGTCGGCGGCCCCGCTTTCTTCACGACCCCGATCACCGCCAATGGCGTGACGGCCGTGCCGCAAGCGACGACCTCGATCGGCTACGACTTCGGTATCCGCCACGCTTTCTGATCTGACGCCGGCGTAAGCCGGTATCAATGGGAAGTCTTGGAAGCCACTCGACGAAAGTCGAGTGGCTTTTTTCTTTGCTGCCGCAGCGCATGCACCACCTCGGGAACTCCTGCATGGGCATACACCTTGCTGCTGCTAGCATCGATCAACATTTCATCTTCTGAATGATCGCTTTCGTGCTGCGTCGCCTGATTCAGGCCGTGATCGTGATGATCGCGGTAGCGTTCATCGCCTTCCTGCTTTTCCAGTACGTCGGAGATCCCGTGGTGTTCCTGCTCGGGCAGGACGCGAAGCCCGAGCAGATCCGCGAATTGCGTTCCGCGCTCGGGCTCGACAAGCCCTTCTACATTCAGTTCTGGCACTTTCTCGCCAACGCGGCGCAGGGTGAGTTCGGCCTGAGCCTGCGGCAGGGCGCGAAGGTCTCCCGCCTGATCGCGGAGCGCTTTCCGGCCACGCTGGAGCTCTCGATGGTCGCGGCCGTCCTGGCGCTGGTGCTCGGCATTCCGATGGGCGTGTATGCCGCCTTGCGCCGAGGCACGTTCATGAGCCAGGTGTTCATGACGATCTCGCTTCTGGGCGTGTCGCTGCCGCCCTTCCTGGTCGGCATCCTGCTGATCCTCGTCTTCGCCGTCGTGCTCGGCTGGTTCCCGAGCTTCGGGCGCGGCGAAGTGGTTCGCTTCGGATGGTGGAGCACCGGCCTGCTGCGCGCCGACGGATGGGTCCACATCGTGCTGCCGGCGGCCACGCTGGCGATCTTTCAACTCACGCTGATCATGCGGCTCGTGCGTTCGGAGATGCTCGAGGTCCTGCGCACCGACTACATCAAGTTCGCGCGCGCGCGGGGGCTCTCGGATCGCACGATCCATTTCGGACACGCGCTGAAGAACACGTTGGTGCCCGTGATGACGATCACCGGGCTGCAGCTCGGCGGGCTCATTGCCTTCTCGATCATCACCGAGTCGGTCTTCCAATGGCCGGGCATGGGCCTGCTGTTCATCCAGGCCGTGACGTTCGCCGATATCCCCGTGATGGCGGCGTACCTCTGCCTCATCGCACTCATCTTCGTCGTCATCAATCTCGTGGTCGATCTGCTCTACTTCGTCGTCGATCCGCGCTTGCGTGTCGGCACCGCAGGAGGACATTGATGACTGAACCCCGCTTGCAAGCCTCCGGTCGGGCGTTTGCGCACATCGCCCGCTTCTATCCCGAGATCACCGCATTCCGCCGCGATCTCCATGCCCATCCCGAGCTCGGCTTCGAGGAGGTCTATACCTCGGCGCGCGTGACCGAGGCGCTGAAGGCCTGCGGGGTCGACGAGATCCACACCGGCCTGGGCAAGACCGGCGTGGTCGGCGTGATCCGCGGGCGCTCGACGCAAAGCGGCCGGATGATCGGCCTGCGCGCGGACATGGACGCGCTGCCGATGTGCGAGGACAACAACTTCGCCTGGCGCTCGTCCAGGAACGGCCTGATGCATGGCTGCGGCCACGACGGCCACACCGCCATGCTCGTCGGCGCGGCGCGCTATCTGGCCGAGACGCGCCATTTCGACGGCACGGCGGTGCTGATCTTCCAGCCCGGCGAGGAAGGCTTCGCCGGCGCGCGCGTGATGATCGAGGACGGCTTGTTCGACCGCTTCCCGGTCGACGCGGTCTACGCGATGCACAACTGGCCCGGCCTGCCGGCCGGCACGGTCGGCATCAACCGCGGCGCGATGATGGCGGCGGCCGACCGCATCACGATCGAGGTCACGGGCAAGGGCGGGCACGGCGCGCATGCCTATCTCACGATCGATCCGGTGGTGGTGTCGGCGCACATCATCACGGCGGTGCAGAGCATCGTGTCGCGCAACGTGCGGCCGATCGATGCGGCGGTGGTCAGCATCTGCGCGGTGCAGGCCGGCGACCTCGGCGCGATGAGCGTCGTGCCCGGCAAGGCCACGCTCGTGGGCACGGTGCGCACCTTCAGCTCTCGCGTGCAGGAACAGGTCGAGCGGCGTCTCGGCGAACTGTGCTCGGCCGTGGCCTCGGGCTTCGGCGCGACGGCGCAGGTGAGGTTCGAGCGCATCTACCCGGCCACGATCAACACGGCGCCCGAGGCGCAATTCGCGGGCGACGTCGCGCAGTCGCTGGTCGGCGCGCACAACGTGGAGCGCAACATGGAGCCCAGCATGGGGGCCGAGGACTTCTCCTTCATGCTGCAGCAGAAGAAGGGCGCCTACCTGCGCATCGGCCAGGACGCGCGTGGCGGCGCCTTCCTGCACAACAGCCGCTACGACTTCAACGATGAAATCCTGCCGCTCGGCGCCGCGCTGCATGCGGGTCTGATCGAGCAGGGCATGCCGCTGGCGCAATGACATTCACTCCCGTGCGCCTTCGGCGCGCCCCCTCGCCGGGGGCGCACCCGGCAGCCCGGCCAAGCCGGTTCCGCCGGTGCCTTGGTTTTCTTCAACCCGTCCCTTGAAAGGAATGCATCTCATGAGCTTGCAGAAAAAGGTGATCGCCGCGGCGATCCTGTCTGTCCTCACGGCCACGAGCCTCGTGGCCGGCGCGCAAACCATTCGCATCGCGAACCAGGGGGACGCACTCTCGCTCGACCCGCACTCCCTGAACGAATCGCTGCAGCTCAGCGTCACCGCGAATGCCTACGAGCCGCTCGTGGGTCGCAACAAGGATCTGACCCTTGCGCCCCTGCTCGCCACCAGCTGGAAGCAGACCTCGCCGACCGTGTGGCAGTTCGAGCTGCGCAAGGGCGTCACCTTCCACGACGGCACGCCCTTCACGGCGGACGACGTGGTCTTCAGCTTCGCGCGCGCACAGGGCGACGGCTCCGACATGAAGGCCACCCTGAGCGACATCAAGTCGGTGCGCAAGGTGGGCGACCATGCGGTCGAGATCGAAACCAACGGCCCGTTCCCGATCCTGCCCGACGTGATCACGCTCACCATGATGATGAGCAAGAAGTGGTGCGAGGAGAACGGCGCCGCCAAGCCGGTCGACAAGCGCAAGGGCATCGAGAACACGGCCTCCTTCAAGGCCAACGGCACCGGGCCGTTCCGCGTGCGCGAGCGTCAGCCGGACGTGCGCACCGTGTTCACGCGCAATCCCAACTACTGGGGCAAGATCGAAGGCAATGCGCAGGAGGTGGTCTTCACGCCGATCGCCAACCCCGCGACGCGCGTCGCCGCACTCATTTCGGGCGAAGTCGACGTGATGGAGCCGGTGCCGGTGCAGGACATCGCACGCATCAACGCCAGCCCGAATGCGCGCGTGATCACCGGCCCCGAGCTGCGCACGATCTTCCTGGGCATGGACCAGAAGCGCGACGAGCTGCTCTATTCGAGCGTGAAGGGCAAGAACCCGTTCAAGGACAAGCGCGTGCGCCAGGCCTTCTACCAGGCGATCGACATCGCGGGCATCCAGCGCACCGTGATGCGCGGGGCCTCGCGTCCGACCGCGCTGCTGGTGGGCCCGGGCATCAACGGCTGGACCGCAGAGCAGGACAAGCGCCTGCCCTACGACGTCGATGCGGCCAAGAAGCTGCTGGCCGATGCCGGCTATCCGAACGGCTTCGAGGTGTCGCTGAACTGCCCGAACGACCGCTACGTGAACGATGCGCAGATCTGCCAGGGCGTGGCCGCGGGCCTCGCCCGCATCGGCGTCAAGGTCAATCTCGTGGCCGAGACCAAGGGCAGCTACTTCCCGAAGGTGCTGCGCCGCGACACCAGCTTCTACATGCTGGGCTGGACGCCGACCACCTATGACGCGCACAACGCGCTGAGTTCGCTCACCGCCTGCCCGGACGACAAGGGTGCGGGCCAGTTCAACCTCGGCGCGTACTGCAATCCCAAGCTCGACGAGCTCACCAAGAAGATCCAGTCGGAGACCGACAAGGCCAAGCGCAACGAGTTGATCAAGGAGGCCTTCAAGATCCATGCGGACGATGTCGGCCACCTGCCGCTGCACCAGCAGTCGCTCGCGTGGGGCGTGAACAAGAAGGTGGAGCTCACGCAGCTCGCCGACAACTTCATGTTCTTCAAGTGGATGAGCATCAAACCCCAGCAGCCCTGAAGGTTCGATGACTCGCAGAATCGCCCGCTGGCTCGACAGCGACGTCGGCCACAGCTTCCGCAGCTCGCCGGTGGCGATGCTCGCGGCGGCGATCGCCTTCGTCTGCATCTTCTGCGCGGCCTTCGCCAACTGGGTGTCGCCGCACGACCCGTTCAACCTCGCGGCGCTCGAACTCAGCGATGCGCGCCTGCCCCCGGCGTGGAGTGCGGAGGGCAGCGCCAGGTTCCTGCTCGGCACCGACGATCAGGGCCGCGACATTCTCTCGGCCCTGATGTTCGGCGCGCGCATCTCGCTCGTGGTCGGGCTGGTGTCGGTGCTGCTGTCGGTGGTCGTGGGTGTCGTCCTGGGCCTGTGCGCCGGGTTCTTCGGCGGATGGCTCGACGCCTTCCTGATGCGCCTGTGCGACGTGATGCTGTCGTTCCCGCCGATCCTGATCGCGCTCCTGATCGCGGGCATCGGCCGGGCGCTGTTTCCCGACGCGCATGGCTCGCTGGCCTTCGGCGTGCTCATCATCTCGATCTCGCTCGCGGGCTGGGTGCAGTATGCGCGCACGGTGCGGGGCTCCACGCTGGTCGAGCGCCACAAGGAATACGTGCAGGCAGCCCGCGTGACCGGCGTGCCACCGGTGCGCATCATGCTGCGGCACGTGCTGCCCAACGTGATGGGGCCTGTGATGGTGCTGGCGACGATCCACGTCGCGACCGCGATCATCACGGAGGCCACGCTGTCCTTCCTGGGCGTCGGCGTGCCGCCGACCTCGCCGTCGCTCGGCACGCTGATCCGCACCGGCAACGACTATCTCTTCTCGGGCGAATGGTGGATCACGGTCTTTCCGGGGCTCATGCTGGTGCTGATCGCGCTCAGCGTGAACCTGCTGGGCGACTGGCTGCGCGATGCCCTGAACCCGCGACTGCGCTGAGCCCGGAGCCGATCGCATGAGCCTCCTGCAAGTCAGCCACCTGGTGGTCGAGTTTCCTCATCGCCGCGGCACGCTGCGTGCGCTGGACGACATCTCCTTCGAGATCGCGCCGGGCGAGATCCTCGGCGTGGTGGGCGAATCGGGCGCCGGCAAGTCGCTCACGGGCGCGGCCATCATCGGGCTGCTCGAGCCGCCGGGCCGCGTGGCCGGCGGCGAGATCCGCCTCGAAGGCCAGCGCATCGACAACCTCGGCCACGAGGCCCTGCGGCACATCCGCGGGCGCAAGATCGGTGCGATCTTCCAGGATCCGCTGACCTCGCTCAATCCGCTCTACACCATCGGGCGGCAGCTCATGGAAACCATCCGCGCGCACCTGCCGGTCAGCGAGGCGGAGGCGCGCCGGCGCGCGATCGGCCTGCTGGAGGACACCGGAATCCCCGGCGCCGCGCAGCGCATCGATCACTATCCGCACCAGTTCTCGGGCGGCATGCGCCAGCGCGTGGTGATCGCGCTCGCGCTGGCCGCCGAGCCCACGCTGATCGTGGCCGACGAGCCGACCACGGCGCTGGATGTCTCGATCCAGGCGCAGATCATCCAGTTGCTCAAGGGCATCTGCAAGGAACGCGGTGCGGCGGTGATGTTGATCACGCACGACATGGGCGTGATCGCCGAGACCTGCGACCGCGTGGCCGTGATGTATGCCGGCCGCATCGCCGAGATCGGGCCGGTGCAGGAGGTGATCCACCAGCCCGCGCATCCGTATACCTCGGGGCTGATGGCCTCGATCCCCGACATGACGATGGACCGCGAGCGCCTCAACCAGATCGACGGCGCCATGCCGCGGCTCAATGCGATTCCCGCCGGCTGCGCGTTCAACCCGCGATGCCCGCGCGTGTTCGATCGCTGCCGCGTCGACCGACCCGATCTGCTGAACGCCGGCGCCACCCGAGCCGCTTGCTGGCTGCAGGAGGCAACGGCATGAGCGCACTGGTGCAGGCCACCGACCTGGCCAAGAGTTTCGACGTCTCGCCGCCCTGGCTCGACCGCGTGCTCGAGCGCCGGCCGCGCGTGCTGCTGCACGCGGTGGATGGCGTGAGCTTCTCGATCGAGCGCGGCAAGACGATGGCGCTGGTCGGCGAATCGGGCTGCGGCAAGAGCACCGTCGCGCGGCTGCTCGTCGGGCTGTACGAGCCCTCGCGCGGCGGCATGGTGTTCGATGGGCAGGACGTGCATGCGGCCTACCGCAGCGCAGGCGCACGCGCGCTGCGGCGCCGTATCCAGATGATCTTCCAGGACCCCTACGCGAGCCTCAACCCGCGCTGGACGATCGAGGCCATCATCGGCGAACCCCTGCGCGAACATGGGCTGTTGAAGGAAGGCCCCGCGCTCAAGGCGCGCGTCGGCGAACTCCTGAAGTCGGTGGGCCTCGCGCCCGCGGACATGGCGAAGTACCCGCACCAGTTCTCCGGCGGCCAGCGCCAGCGAATCTCGATCGCGCGCGCCTTGGCGACCGAGCCCGAGTTCCTGGTGTGCGACGAGCCGACCTCCGCACTCGACGTGAGCGTGCAGGCGCAGGTGCTCAACATCATGAAGGACCTGCAGCGGCAGCAGGGGCTGACCTATCTCTTCATCTCGCACAACCTCGCGGTGGTGCGGCACGTGGCCGACCAGGTCGGCGTGATGTACCTGGGCCGGCTGGTGGAGCTGGCGGACAAGCGCCTGTTGTTCGGATCGCCGCAGCACCCCTACACGCGCATGCTGCTCGACGCAATCCCGCAGATGAAGCATGTCGGCCGCTCGCGCACGCCGGTGCAGGGCGAGGTGCCGAACCCGCTCGATCCGCCCAAGGGCTGCGCTTTCCATCCGCGCTGCCCGCTCGCCAACGAGCGCTGCCGGACCGAGCGCCCGCCGCTGCAGGCGCTGCGCGGCGTGCAGGTGGCCTGCCACGCGGTCGAGGAAGGCCGGGCCTGAGCTACTGCTCCTCGCCCCAGGCGTAGCCGTCGCGCGCGATCATCGCGCTCGATGCGCTCGGTCCCCAGGTGCCGG
This sequence comes from Variovorax sp., assembly GCA_017744285.1. Taxonomy (GTDB): domain Bacteria; phylum Pseudomonadota; class Gammaproteobacteria; order Burkholderiales; family Burkholderiaceae_C; genus Variovorax. Next base: position 3,612 of record JAGIBP010000008.1, on the reverse strand, counting down.
CGGCGTAGGGCCGTGGCGCACCGTCGGAATTCCAGCTGTCGATCAGCGGCTCCACCCAGCGCCAGGCTTCTTCCTGCTCGTCGCTGCGCACGAAGAGGTTCAGCCGCCCGTCGATCACGTCGAGCAGCAGCCGCTCGTAGGCGCCCACCCGCTCGGTGCCGAAGCGCTTGTCGAAGTCCAGGTCGAGCTGCACCGGCGCGAGCTGCGGTCCCGCGTGCCGGTTGCCGTTGCGCTGACGGTTGCCCTGCGCCTGCGCGAGCATGTGCAGTTCCAGCCCGTCCTTGGGCTGCAGGTTGATGACGAGCTTGTTGGCCGAGTTCGTCGGCGCGCGAAAGATCGCGTGCGGCGTTTGCCGGAAGGTGACCTCGATGCGCGCATCGCGCGAGGCGAGCCGCTTGCCGGTGCGGATGTAGAGCGGAACGCCGGCCCATCGCCAGTTGGCGATCTCGGTGCGCAGCGCGACGAAGGTCTCGGTGCGGCTGTCGACGTCGACGCCGGGCTCGTCGCGGTAGCCCTGCACGCGCTCGCCGTACGCCGTGCCCGCCGTGTATTGGCCGCGGATCGCATGCATGCCGATCGACTCCGCGGTCCACGGCTTGAGCGCGCGCAGCACCTTGAGCTTCTCGTCGCGGATCGCGTCGGCGTGCGCGTTGATCGGCGGCTCCATGCCCACCGCGCACACCAGTTGCAGCGCATGGTTCTGCACCATGTCGCGCAGGGCGCCGGTCTGGTCGTAGAAGGCGCCGCGCTTTTCCACGCCCAGGTCCTCGGCGATGGTGATCTGGATGTTGGCGATGTGCTCGCGGCGCCAGATCGGCTCGAACAGCGCATTGCCGAAGCGCATCGCGAACAGGTTCTGCACCGAGGGCTTGCCGAGGTAGTGATCGATGCGGAACACCTGGTGCTCGTCGAGCACCCGGCGCACCGCGCTGTTGATCTCGCGGTTGGAGGCGAGGTCGTGGCCGAGTGGCTTTTCGAGGACCACGCGCGTCTGCTCGCCGTTCAGGCCCGCCGCGGCGATCTGCTCGACCACCTGGGTGAAAAGCGCGGGCGCGGTCGCGAGGTACATCACGACGACGTTGGCGTTGCGGGCCTTCAGCAGGCCCGCGAGCTTTTCGTAGTCGGCCGGCTGCGACAGGTCCATGCGCAGGTAATGAAGCAGGGAGGCGAACTGCTTGAACTCTTCCGGGCTCGGCCGCTTGGCACCTTCCACGGCGCTGAAGCGCGACTGGATCAGCTCGCGGTAGGCATCGTCGTCGAGGTCGTCGCGCGCGACGCCGATGATGCGTCCGCCTTCGGGCAGGGTGCCGTGCCGGAACGCCTGGAACAGGGCGGGCATCAGCTTGCGCCAGGCGAGGTCGCCGGTGCCGCCGAAAAGTACGAGATCGAAACTCATGGATACATCCGTGGGATTGCGAAAGGGCGAGCACGAAGCTTGCCAGTGAATGGTACTTGTACCGATCCGTTCATCGATGACTTCGTCTTAAGCTCGGGCGTGGCCCGCGGGGCCATTTTTGTTTTCTCAACCAGGGACACCCATGAAGAAGTTCATCCGAATGGCAACGGCAGCGGCACTGATCGGGGCCTCCGCGGCCGCATCGGCGCAGACCGTCAACGTCATCTGTTCGGTGCAGGCGGAGTGGTGCAACATGATCGCGACCGTGTATGCGCGCACCACCGGCGTCAAGCTGAACATGGCGCTCAAGGGGTCCGGGGAGGCGCTGGCCCAGCTCATCGCCGAGAAGGACAACCCGAAGACCGACGTCTGGTTCGGCGGCACCGGCGATCCGCATCTTCAGGCGGCCGAGATGGGCCTGTCGCTCGAGTACAAGTCGCCGACGCTGCCGCAGCTGTATCCCTGGGCGCAGCAGCAGGCGCAGCAATCGGGCTGGCGCACGGTCGGCATCTACTCGGGTCCGCTGGGCTTCGGCTACAACACCGAGCTGCTCCAGAAGAAGAAGCTCGCGGTGCCGCGCAGTTGGGCGGACCTGCTCAAGCCCGAATACAAGGGCGACATCCAGGTCGCGAATCCGGCGTCGAGCGGCACGGCCTACACGATGATCGCGACGCTCGTGCAGCTCATGGGCGAAGACAAGGCCTTCGAGTACCTCAAGGGCCTGCACCGCAACGTGGGGCAGTACACGCGCTCGGGCACCGGTCCGATCAAGGCGGTGGCGCGCGGCGAGACCGCGGTATCGATCAGCTTCATCCACGATGCGCCGCAGGAGAAGATGCAGGGCTTCCCGGTCGAGACCACGACCCCGTCGGAAGGCACCGGCGCCGAGATCGGGTCCATGAGCATCGTGAAGGGCGCGCGCAATCTCGATCAGGCCAAGAAGTTCTACGAATGGGCGCTCACGCCGCAGGCGCAGACCTTCGGCGCCGCGGCCAAGCAATACCAGCTGCCGTCGAACAAGGCCACGCCGGTCGATCCCAACGTGCCCGACTTCAAGAAGATCAAGATGATCGACTACGACTACGCGAAGTACGGCGCAAGCACCGAACGAAAGCGGCTGATCGCGCGTTGGGAGAAGGACGTCAACTCGCTGCCGCGCTAGGGTGTCGTCTTCGATCGCGCACGGGCGCCGCCGCCCCAGCCGGTCCGTCTGGACCTGCATCGCCGCCGGCCTGACCGGCTATGTCGCGCTGCCCTGGTATGCCTTGCAGGACAGCGCCTGGTACCTGGCGCTGCCGCAGGTGTTCGGCGACGGCGAAGCGGCCAATGGCGTGATGCAGGCGGCGTTCCAGGGGCGAAGCTGGCTCTGGATCGGCCTCTTCGGACTGCTCGTGTGCGCGCTCGGCGCTTGGCTGCGGCCGGGCCCCTCGCAGGGGCGCCTGCTGCTCATCGGCGGCGGCGTGGGCGCCATCGGGCTCGCGCTCGGCGGTTTCCTGATCGGTGCGCGGGGCTGGACGCTCGCGCTCCTCCAGGCGCAGCTTGGCGAATTGCCGGTGAACCAGTTCGGCATCGGCGCCGGCGGCTTCGTCGCGCTGTCCGCCCTGGTGCTGCTCGCGGCCTTCGGTCTCGCGCGCATGGGCTTCTTCAAGGGCGACCTGTTCGTGGCCGGCGCGGTGATCGCATCGGGCGTTCTGTTGGCGCTGTTCATCGCCTACCCCGTGGGCAAGGCGCTCGCGGGGGCCTTCATCGACGAGCGCGGCGGCTGGTCGCTGGCTGCTTTCGCGGCCCGCATCGGCACCGAAAGGGTCTGGGGCCTCGGCTGCCTCAGCGGCGGCGTGCGATGCGGGGTCGCGTGGAACACGCTGGCCCTCGCGCTGCTGACGGCCACGGGCACGACCTGCCTCGGCACCCTGATGGCGCTGATGGCCGAGCGCGGCAGCCGGCGCTGGCAGGGGCCCCTGCGCGTGCTCGCGCTGCTGCCCATCATCACGCCGCCCTTCGTGGTCGGGCTGGGCCTGATCCTGCTGTTCGGCCGCGCGGGCGTGGTCAACCAGGTGCTCGAAAGCGCCTTCGGCATCGAGCCGACGCGCTGGTTCTACGGCATGCCGGGCATCCTGGTCGCGCAGCTGTTCGCCTTCACGCCGATCGCCTTCATGATCATGCGCGGCGTGGTGCAGGGCGTGGCGCCGAGCCTCGAGGAAGCGGCGCTGATGCTG
>JAGIBP010000089.1 GCA_017744285.1 Variovorax sp. | reverse complement strand
CCCAGGCCCTGCGCGCGCTGAGCGCGCAGGTCTGGGTGACCGAGATCGACCCCATCAACGCGCTGCAAGCCGCGATGGAAGGCTACAAGGTCGTGACGATGGAGTACGCCGCCGACAAGGCCGACATCTTCGTGACCACCACCGGCAATCGCGACGTGATCCGTCACGAGCACATGGCCGCGATGAAGGACCAGGCCATCGTCTGCAACATCGGCCACTTCGACAACGAGATCGACGTCGCCTCGCTCGAGAAGTACGAGTGGGAAGAGATCAAGCCGCAGGTCGACCACATCACCTTCCCGGACGGCAAGAAGATCATCCTGCTGGCCAAGGGGCGCCTCGTGAACCTCGGCTGCGGCACGGGCCATCCGAGCTTCGTGATGTCGTCGTCGTTCGCCAATCAGACCATCGCGCAGATCGAACTCTTCACCAAGCCCGATGCCTACCAGGCCGGCAAGGTGTACGTGCTGCCCAAGCACCTCGACGAGAAGGTCGCGCGCCTGCACCTGAAGAAGGTCGGCGCCATGCTGACCGAACTCACCGACGCGCAGGCCGCCTACATCGGCGTGAACAAGAACGGCCCGTACAAGCCGGACACCTACCGCTATTGAGCGGGCGGGCGTAGCGTTTTGCGCGCCGATCAGTTGCTTGTCGAACGCGGCCTCGCCGCATCGCGCTCGCAGGCGGTTCGCCTCATCGCGGGCGGGTTGCGCTGGCGTGACGGGGCGGCCTGGCGCACCGTCGCGAAGAACCGCGACGAGGTGCCCGAGACGGCCGAGCTCGAACTGCTCGACGCCGCGGAGGCGCGCTATGTCTCGCGTGGCGGCTTGAAGCTCGAAGGTGCGCTGGCCGCGGCGGGGATCGATCCGCGTGGCCTGCGGTGTCTCGATGTCGGGCAGTCGACCGGCGGCTTCACCGATTGCCTGCTGCAACGGGAGGCCGAGCACGTGGTCGGCGTCGACGTGGGCCACGGGCAGTTGCATCCGCGCATCCAGGCGGATGCGCGCGTGACCGCGGTCGAGGGCGTCAACGCCCGGTCGCTCAGCCCCGATGCGTGGGCTGCGCGATCGCCCGGTGATTCGAGCTTCGACCTGATCGTTGGCGACCTGTCCTTCATTTCGCTGACCCTGGTCCTGCCGGCCCTGGCGCCGCTGCTCAAGCCCGACGGCGATCTGCTGATGCTGGTCAAGCCGCAGTTCGAGCTGCAGCCGGGCCAGATCGGCAAGGGCGGCATCGTCCGCGACCCTGCGCACTACGCGGTGGTCGAACAGCGCTTGCGCGATGCCTGTGCGTCGCTGGGGCTGCGCGTGGCGCACTGGCTCGCGAGCCCGATCGCGGGCGGCGATGGCAATCGCGAGTTTTTCATTCACGCCGTCCACGCGGATGGCGAACCAGACAACAAGGAGTAGGCCGTGGGCCTTCCGCTCAGCTTCGAGTTCTTCCCCCCCAAGACGCCCGAGGGCGCGGCCAAGCTGCGCGCCGTGCGCCAGCAGCTCTACGCGGTGGGGCCCGAGTTCTGCTCGGTCACCTACGGCGCGGGCGGCTCGACCCATGACGGCACCTTCGGCACCGTGCGCGAAATCCTCGGCGAAGGCGTCTCGGCGGCGTGCCATTTCTCGTGCATCGGCGCCACCAAGGCGACGGTTCGCGCACAGCTGGCCGAGCTGAAAGGCATGGGCGTGAAGCGCCTCGTCGCGCTGCGCGGCGACCTGCCGAGCGGCTACGGCATCGGCGGCGAGTTCCTCTACGCGAGCGACCTGGTCGGCTTCATCCGCGCGGAGACCGGGCGCGACTTCCACCTCGAGGTGGCGTGCTATCCCGAGGTGCATCCGCAGGCGAAATCGCCCGAAGCGGACCTGCAGGCCTTCGCGGCGAAGGTCCGCGCGGGCGCGGATTCGGCCATCACGCAGTACTTCTTCAGCCCCGAGGCGTACTGGCGCTTCGTCGACGAGGTGCGCGCGCTCGGCATCGACACGCCGATCGTCCCGGGCATCATGCCGATCACCAGTTCGACGCAGCTGATGCGTTTTTCCGACGCCTGCGGCGCGGAGATCCCGCGCTGGATCCGCCTGCGGCTGCAGAGCTTCGGCGACGACACGGCGTCCATCAAGGCCTTCGGGCTCGACGTGGTCACCGCCCTGTGCGAGCGGCTGCGTGAAGGCGGCGCGCCGGCGCTGCACTTCTACACGATGAACCAGGCGCAAGCGACGCTCGGCGTGCTGGAGCGTCTCGGTTGGAGCGCATGAGGTCGGGGGCCCGCTTCGCCAGGCATCTCGCGGCCGCCGCGGTGGCCGTGCTGCTCGCCGCCTGCTCGACGCCCCCGTCGACCCCGGGCGAAGGCGATGCGAAGCCCAAGGGCCTTCGTCCGCTGGTCAGGCAGCCGGCGCTTCCGCCCGGCGCTCCGCCGCGCTCCCAGGTGCCGTCGGTGCGCTACGACCTCGCTGTGTCGGGCGCGGGCGAACTCGACGACGGCATGCCGGAAGACCCGAACCGCGAGATTTTCGAGCGCGGAGGCGCATCGTGGTACGGCATCCAGTTTCACCAGCGCAAGACCGCCAGCGGAGAGCGCTTCGACATGATGGCGTTCACCGCGGCGCACAAGACGCTGCCTTTCAACACCCGCGTGTGCGTGCGCAGCCTGGTGAACGGCCGCGAGGTGCTGGTGCGCATCAATGACCGCGGGCCCTACACCGCGGGCCGCATCATCGACCTGAGCCGTGCGGCCGCCGATTCCATCGGGCTCGTGGGGCTGGGCATCAAGCAGGTCGCGCTGTCGGTCGTCGACAAGGACGACACCTGCGCCGGCGTGGCGGTCGGCGAGGCCGACCCGTCGGTCCCGGATGCGCGGGAAGCGCGGGACGTGCCGCCACGGACGCAGCGCAAGGTCGCGCCCCGCAAGCGCCGCTGAAGCGGCGGATCAGGCGCCGCCGCTGTCGAGCGAGAAGGCGGCGTTCCGGTCCTGCGCCAGCCGCTCGGCCATCTGCGGCAGCGCGGCCTGCAGCCGGGCCTTCAGCGTGTGGGGGGGATTGATCAGGAACATCCCGCTCGCCGGCAGGCCCGGGCGGTGCTTGGCGCCCGAGGTGTCGGTCACGATCTTGCTCGACTTCACCGTGAGCGTGGCATTCAGCCAGGGCTTGCCGCTCTTGGTCGCGAGCGTCTTGAGCCGGCGCGGCAGATCATGCGCCTCGGGACGCGGAATGATCGGATACCAGACGGCGTAGGTGCCCGTGGCGAAGCGCTTGAGCGCTCCGGTGACGAATTCGAGCACGCGCGCGTAGTCGCTCTTGATCTCGTAGCTCGGATCGCACAGGACCAGCGCCCGGCGCGAGGGGGGCGGGAGGAACTTGGTGGCGCTGCCGAAGCCGTCTTCCCGCAGCACCGCGATCTGGCGCCCCGCCTCGAGTTGGGCGATGTTGGCGTCGAGCGTGCGGGCGTCGGTCGGATGCAGCTCGAACAGCTTGAGCTTGTCGTGGTCGCGCAGCAGGTGGTGCGTGATGAACGGCGAGCCGGGGTAAATGCGCGCGCCGCCCTTGGGGTTGAAGTCCCGGACGACCTCGAGGTAGCGCGCGAGCGCATCGGCCAGGGGCGGGGTGCCGGCGGCTGCCGCGTTCGATTCGGGAAAGAGCCGCAGGATGCCGTCGGCGGCCTCGCCGCTCGTGCCGGCGTAGTCGCCGTCCAGGCGGTACAGGCCCGCGCCGGCGTGCGTGTCGACCACGGTCAGCGCGGCGTCCTTCTCGAGCAGATGGTCGAGCGTGGCAATCAGCACCGTGTGCTTGAGCACGTCGGCGTGGTTGCCGGCGTGGAATGCGTGGCGGTAGCTGAACATCCCTCGATGGTAACCATGCTGGGGGGTCCATCCGCCCGAGTTGTGGCGGGGCGGCTCTTTTTCGTATAATGGCGGGCTTCGCAGCGTTCTTGCGGCCCCGCGGCGAAGCAAATTCACCCACCTAAGAGGTTCCCGTCAGAGGAACACCGACCGTGGAAAAGGGCCCGCCAAACCCTCTTTCAAAGAGAAAACTCATGACCAAGACGTTCAGCGCCAAGCCCGCTGACGTGAAGCACGAGTGGTTTGTGATTGACGCGACCGACAAGGTCCTCGGACGAGTAGCCAGCGAAGTTGCTCTCCGTCTGCGCGGCAAACACAAGGCCATTTACACGCCTCACGTCGATACCGGTG
>JAGIBP010000088.1 GCA_017744285.1 Variovorax sp. | reverse complement strand
GGCGACCAGGATCTTCTTGAACATGGTCACTCGATGATGAACAGCGGTTGGCCGTATTCGACCGCCTGGCCGTTCTCGCCGAGGATCTGGGTGATGGTGCCCGCCTTGTCGGCCTCGATTTCGTTGAGGATCTTCATGGCCTCGATGATGCAGAGCGTGTCGCCCTCCTTCACCTGGCTGCCGATCTCGACAAAAGCCGGGGCGCCGGGGCTCGAGGAACGATAGAACGTTCCGACCATCGGGGACTTGACCGCATGGCCGGTGACGGCTGGTGCAGCAGGCGCGGCAGCCGCTGCGGGAGCCGGGGCACCCGCGATGGCAGGCGCGGCGGCAGCCGGCGTCGCGACGGTTTGCACGTATTGGACGGGAGCCGCGGGGCCCCCCTTGACGATCCGGACCTTGCCTTCGGTTTCGGTGATTTCCAGTTCGGAAATGTTGGATTCAGACACCAGGTCGATCAGTGTCTTGAGCTTGCGTAGATCCATGGGACTCCAGCTTCGGCTTTACCGATTATTAGAACTTAACTCGCCTGAATTTCGGCTTATTTCGGCGTTTTACCGCCATCTGCCAATTTTGTGGGGCCGGATTCTAGCCGCGAACTCAGGCGCGGCGCCAACCCTGGAGGTCGCCGGGCTCGAGCTTGCCCATTTTACGCGCCACGACGGTGCCGGCTCCGTCGATGACGATCGTGAAGGGCAAGCCCCCTGCGGTGTTGCCCAGAGTCTTGACCAGGTCGGTGCCTTGCAGGCCCGCCAGGGCGATCGGATAGCTCACGGGCGTCCGGCCCAGGAACTTGCGCACGGCGCTGGGTTGATCGATGGCCAATCCGATCACTTGCCATCCGTTAGGACCACTTTCGCGAAAGAAAGCGTCGATCATGGGCATTTCCTCGACGCACGGCGGACACCATGTCGCCCAGAAGTTGATCAGCAGCGGCTTGCCGCGCAACTGGGTAAGCACCAGCTCACCGCCCTCGGCGCGATCGAATCGCTGCGACCAGAAGGCCTCGTCGAGGCGCTCGCCGCCTGGCTCGGAAGCTCGGGTGCGCCAATAGGCGCCGCCGATCCCCGCGGCAGCGGCGATCAGCGCCACGCCACCGTAGAGAGCGCCGCGACGCGTCGATGCTGAACTCATCCCTGTTGCTCCTTCTTCTCGATCAGCCGCCGAAGCGCCGCAAGGTTGCCGCGCGGCGTGCGGCCCTGCGAATCGGGCTTGAGGGCGCCCCGGAGGTCGTCGAGGTCGTACACCAGCAGGTGCACACCCACCTCCTCGCCCAGCGCGCGGCTGGCGGCATGGACGCTCAGCGCCTCCACCTGCTCGCCATGGAAACCGGTGACCATGCGCGGTTCGTAATCCACGTGATGGTCGATCAGCGCGATCTCTGCCGACTTCGGGTCGTCGCAGAAAAGCTGGATATAGATGTCGGACAGCCGCGTGGCCGTCCCGTGCCAGACGGCGCCGCCGATGTGCGGCCGAAACTGCGCCATATGCTCCATCCATTCGAGCGCGAGCACGCGCAGCGCTTGCAGTTCCTTGGGCTGGGTGTCGGCGCAATAGAGGCGGATGTAGTCGCGCACCTCGGCCTCGATCTCGTCATTGTTCGGCAGCGAGGTGCGCGCAGGCAGGCCCAGGTCGCGCACGGCGCGGCGTTTCGCGGGCCCGTATTCCAGCCCCTCCTCGACCACGAGGCGGGCGGCGGTGGCGGCGATTTCCAGTTTGGAGTCGTCCATCGGCCGATTTTGCCCCCAGTGACGCGCCGGCAGAAGGCCGCGCCGCCACGTCCCTACCGCATCCCTAGAATTGGCCGATGCATATTCACATTCTGGGCATCTGCGGCACGTTTATGGGAGGCGTCGCGGCGCTGGCGCGCGAAGCCGGCCACCGCGTGACCGGCTGCGATGCCGGCGTCTATCCGCCGATGAGCGACCAGCTGCGCGCGCTCGGCATCGACCTCATCGAAGGTTTCGGCGCCGACCAGCTCGCATTGAAGCCCGATGTCTTCGTGGTCGGCAACGTGGTGTCGCGCGCGCGGCTGGCCGACGGCTCACCCAAGTTCCCGCTGATGGAAGCCATCCTGGACGCCGGAGCGCGCTACACGAGCGGTCCGCAATGGCTGGCCGAGCACGTCCTTCAGGGCCGCCACGTGCTGGCCGTGGCCGGGACGCACGGCAAGACGACCACGACGTCGATGCTGGCCTGGGTCCTCGAGCGCGCCGGACTGGCGCCCGGCTTCCTGGTGGGCGGCGTGCCGCTCGACTTCGGCGTCTCGGCCCGCCTCGGCCGGGCCGATCGGTCCACGTTCGTGATCGAGGCGGACGAATACGACACCGCCTTCTTCGACAAGCGCAGCAAGTTCGTCCACTACCGCCCGCGCACGGCAGTCCTGAACAACCTGGAATTCGACCACGCGGACATCTTCGACGACCTCGCGGCGATCGAGCGGCAGTTTCATCATCTGGTGCGCACCGTGCCGCGCACCGGGCGCCTCGTCGTCAACGCGACCGAGGAAAGCCTGGGCCGCGTCCTGGCACACGGCTGCTGGAGCGAGCTGGCGCGATTCGGCGCCGGCGGCGAGTGGCAGGCACGGGGAACGCACGGCGATTTCGAGGTCCTGCGGGGTGGCGCGCCCGTCGGGCGCGTGCAGTGGACCCTCACTGGAGGGCACAACCAGATGAACGCCCTGGCCGCGATCGCCGCCGCCGAACACGTGGGCGTCTCGCCCGCCGCGGCGGCGGACGCGCTGGGCAGCTTCCGCAACGTGCGCCGGCGCATGGAACTGCGCGGCACGGTGCAACGGCCCGAGGGTGCGATCACGGTCTACGACGACTTCGCGCACCACCCGACCGCCATCCGCACCACGCTCGATGGCCTGCGCCAGAAACTGGACGCCGACGGCAGGCAGGCCGATCGCATCCTCGCGGTCTTCGAGCCGCGCAGCAACACCATGAAGCTGGGGACCATGGCGGCCCAATTGCCCTGGAGCCTCGCATCGTCCGACCTGTCGTTCTGCCACAGCGGCGGGCTGGACTGGGACGCCGCTGCGGCGCTCGCCCCCCTGGGTGAGCGGGCGCAGGTGGCAGGTGGCATCGATGCACTCGTTTCGCTGGTGGCCGCGGCGGCGCGACCCGGCGACCACATCGTGTGCATGAGCAACGGCGGCTTCGGCGGGGTGCACGACAAGCTTCTTTCCGCCTTGCGCGGCTAACATCCGCCCCCTATGCGCGTCCAAGAGCTCATCCAGACCCTGAACCTGCAGCCCCATCCCGAGGGCGGCTGGTTCCGCGAGATCTACCGCTCCGCCGCGCAGGTGAAGCCCGAGGACGGCCGGCCGGCGCGCGATGCGCTGACCACCATCTACTTCCTGCTCGAGGCCGACCAGCATTCGCGCTGGCATCGCGTGCAGTCCGACGAGGTGTGGATTCATCTCGAAGGCGCCCCGCTCGCCCTCTGGACCAGCGATGCGCAGCTTCGCACCCCGCCGGCCCTGATGCGCCTCGGCCCTGTCGATGTCCACCGCGGATCGCGGCCCCAGTACACGGTGCCTGCCGGACAGTGGCAGGCGGCGCGTCCGCTCGTCGCGCAGGGCGACGCGGACTACACGCTGGTGAGTTGCACCGTCGGACCCGGCTTCGACTTCGACGACTTCGCGTTCATGCGGCCCGACGGCGACGAGGCCGCACTGCTGCGCCACCATTGGCCGGAGCTGGCTGCGCTGATCTGACGCGCAGCCCCCTTCCCTTCAGCCGCGGCGGCGCTTGACGGCGTCCGATAGCACCTCGAGCACGCGGCTCGAATCGTCCCAGCCCAGGCAGGCATCGGTGATGCTCTTGCCATATTCGAGCCCCTCGATGGAGTCCTTGCCCGGGGTGAACTTCTGCGCGCCGGCGTTCAGGTGGCTTTCGACCATGAGCCCGAAGATGCTGCGGCTGCCGCCCGCGATCTGAAGCGCGATGTCCTTCGCGACATCGATCTGCTTCTGATGCTGCTTGCTGCTGTTGGCGTGGCTGCAGTCGACCATCAGCGTCGGGTGCAGCTTGGCGGCCTCGAGATCCGCACATGCGGCCGCGACGCTCGCGGCGTCGTAGTTGGGCGCCTTGCCGCCGCGCAGGATGACGTGGCAGTCCTTGTTGCCGTTGGTCGTCACGATCGCGACCTGGCCGTTCTTGTGCACCGACAGGAAGTGGTGCCCGCGGGCCGCAGCCTGGATCGCGTCGGTGGCGATGCGGATGTTGCCGTCGGTGCCGTTCTTGAAGCCGATCGGCGCCGACAGGCCCGAGGCGAGTTCGCGGTGCACCTGGCTTTCGGTGGTGCGCGCGCCGATCGCGCCCCACGAGATCAGGTCACCGATGTACTGCGGCGAGATCACGTCGAGGAATTCACTGCCCGCCGGCAGTTCCATGCGGTTGATGTCGATGAGCAGCTGGCGCGCGATGCGCAGGCCTTCGTCGATGCGGTAGCTCTCGTCGAGGTACGGGTCGTTGATCAGGCCCTTCCAGCCGACCGTCGTGCGCGGTTTCTCGAAATACACGCGCATCACGATCTCCAGCGTGTCGGCATGCCGCGTGCGCACCTCCTTCAGCCGCCGCGCGTAGTCCAGCGC
>JAGIBP010000087.1 GCA_017744285.1 Variovorax sp. | reverse complement strand
CTCGCGGGGGCGGGCGCCGGCGGCGCGATCGGCTCGGGCGGCGCGCTGTCGACGGGCCGGGCGGCCGTGCCATGGCCCATGAGGTCGAGGTGCAGCACGTCGCCGTCGCTCAGCGCGACCGCGCGATGCAGCAGGTTCTCGAGTTCGCGGACGTTGCCGTGCAGCGGGTGCTCGGCCAGGCGTTGCAGCACCTCGGCCGACAGCGTCGGTGCGGCCATGCCCGCATCGCGCGCGATGCGGCCGAGCAGCGCCCGGCACAGCGCCGGCAGGTCCTCGCGCCGGTCGCGCAGCGCCGGGACGGCGATCTCGATCACGTTGAGGCGGTAGAAGAGGTCCTGCCGGAACCGGCCGGCCTGGACCTCGGCGTGGAGGTCCTTGTGCGTGGCGCTCACGATGCGGACGTCCACCGCGTCTTCCTGGGTCGAGCCGATGGGCCGCACGCTGCGCTCCTGGATCGCGCGCAGCAGCTTCGACTGCATGGCCAGCGGCAGGTCGCCGATCTCGTCGAGGAACAGCGTGCCGCCGCGTGCGGCCTGGAAGTAGCCGTCGCGGTCCTGCGCCGAGCCGGTGTAGGAGCCCTTGCGCGCGCCGAAGAACTCGGCCTCGAGCAGGTTCTCGGGAATGGCGCCGCAGTTGACCGCCACGAACGGCCCATCGCTGCGCTGGCTGCAGGCGTGCACCGCGCGGGCGACGAGTTCCTTGCCGGTGCCGGACTCGCCGCGCACCAGCACCGGCGCCATGCCGCGCGCGACCTTGGCGATGCGCGCCTTGACCAGGCGCATCGGTTCGGAGTCGCCGACCAGCCGTTCGAGCGCCGAGGCCCCGTTGCCGTCGAGCGCGGGTGCGGCCGCCTTGCCGTTGTCTTCTCCGGGCTCGGCGGCTCGCGCGGATTTCGGCGGCGCCGCGGTCTGCTGCGGCGCCAGGACGGCCGACGCGACGACCGAGCGGAACTGCTTCAGGTCCACGGGTTTGGTGAGGTAGTCGAAGGCGCCGGCCTTGAGCGCCTCGACCGCGTTCTCGGCCGAGCCGTAGGCCGTCATGACGACGCAGCGCTCGCCGCGCTGGTCCTGCTGGATGCGCTGCAGGATCTCCAGGCCCAGGCCGTCCGGCAGCCGCATGTCGGTGATCACGGCGTCGAAGCGCCCGGCATCCAGGTGCTGCGAGGCCTCCGCGACGCTGCCGGCGGCCTCGACGCGATAGCCTTCGCGCAGCAGCGTGAGCTCGTAGAGTGTTCGCAGGTCGGGTTCGTCGTCGACGACCAGGATCTGCGCGGGGCGCGATGCGGACGGATGGGTGGTGCTCACGGCACTATTGTGTCAGCCGGCTTTCCGCCGGGGCGAACGTGACGTGGAACTCGTTGCCTTCGGGGCCCCCGGGGAAGAGGGCGCGGCGCTCGTAGCCGATCGTGGCGCCGTGGCGCTCGCACAGCTCGCGGCACAGGAAGAGGCCGAGTCCGCTGGAGCGGCTTTCCGACGAGAAGAAGGGCTCGAACAGATGGCGCCGCACCGCCGGCTCGAGCGGCGCGCCGTCGCTCCAGACCTGCAGGCTCGCGCGGCCTCCGGGGCCCAGGCGCGTGCTGACCTGGATCGAGCCTTCGCGGTTGCCTGCATAGCGGGCCGCGTTGTCCAGCAGGTTCACGAGGATGCGCCGCAGGTGCTCGCCGTCGAATCGCACGTCGCAGCCTGCGCCTTCGAGCGAGAGCAGGACGCCCTGCTGGCGGGCGTGCCGGACCCATTCCTCGGCGAGGGTGCGCACCGTGGCATCGAGCGCGACCTGCTCGTCCAGCGGCAGCGTGCGCTGCTGGCGGGCCCGCGCCACGTCGAGCACGTCGTCGACGATGCGCGACAGGCGCTGGGCGTTCTGCTGCACCATCGTTGTCAGCTGCCGGTGGCCGGGGTCGACCAGGTCTTCGCTGAGCAGGGCGCTGGCCTGCGTGATGGCGGCGAGCGGGTTGCGGATCTCGTGGGCGACCGCGGCGGACATCCGACCCATGGCCGCCAGCTTCTCGGTGCGGATGCGCGCCTCCAGTTCGCGCAGGTCCTGCAGGAACATCACGCACAGGTTCTCGGTCAGCGCGTCGCGCGACTGCGTGAGGCGCGTGCGCACGCGGACCTCGCGCGGCGCGCCCTGCGCCTGCGCGATCGGGATCTCGCGCGACTGCGGCGCGCGCCTCGCGAAGGTCTGCCGGGCCAGCGCCGCCAGCGGCACCCAGGCGGGATAGGCGCTCAACGCGAAGGGCAGCGGGATCCGCGCCAGGCCCTGGCCGAGGACCGCGTCGGCCGCGGGATTCGCGGCGTGCACCTGGCCCTGCGCGTCGATCACGAGCACGCCTTCGCTGAGCGTCTCGATCACCAGGTCGTTGACCAGCGCATGCATCTGTGCCGTGCTTCGGCTGCGCTGGGCCACCGCTTCCTCGCGGGTCAGCCGGCGCGCGAGCTCATGCGCGATCAGCGCCACCACGAAGAGCCCGGTGCCCGAGAGCGCGGCCTGGACGAAGCGCGGCGAGGTGTCCGCCGGCTGTTCCAGCCAATACCAGCCGGCCTGGCCGAGCAGGCACAGGGTGGCGACGGCGGTGGTGCCCAGCCCGACAGCGCCGGTGCCCAGCACGGCGCCCATCAGCACCGGCAGCGCGAACAGCGGCGTGTAGTTGATGCCGCCCACCTGCATGGTCTGCAGCGTGGTGTAGGTGACGAGATCGACGCCGATGGTCGAGAGCCAGGCACCGCCGAATCCGCGCATCGGCCGGACCGGGGCATAGCGGGCGGCAAGCAGCGCGGCGGCCATGTACCCGGCCGCCAGCGCCAGCTCGGGCACGTGGGCCGGCTGCCCGAGCGCAAGGGCCACGCCCTGCAGCAGAAGCAGCACGGCCGCCACGAAGCAGCGCGCCGCCATGAAGCCGCGCCACAGGCGCGACTGTGCCGGGCTCTGGCCGCGGACGAACTTCTCGAGCGAACTCCAGTCGGTCGCCGGCTCGCCACGTGACCAGAGGAAGGGGGTCATCCCTTGTCTTCGGCGGCGCTGCGATGCGCCGCGCTGCAATAGGGGCGCCCGGCGGCGCTGCGGATGGCGTCCGTCGCCGGAAGGTGCAGGCCGCAGTGGGCGCAGCGGACCATCTCGGTCGGCGCGCCGACGGCCGGGCGATGCCGCGTCGGCTGCGGCTGCTGCCGCACGCGCTCGCGCAGCTCTTCTTCGCGCCCCTTGCGCCAGAGCCAGATGGCGATGACGACCACGGCCAGGACCAGAAGGTATTTCATGCGGGCGTGCGAGAGAGGACGACTTCGAGGACGAAGCGCGATCCCACATAGGCGAGCAGCAGCAGGGCGGAGCCCGCGTAGAGCACGCGCCGTGCGGTGCGTCCGCGCCACCCGAAGCGCGCCCGGCCGACCAGCAGGATCGCGAAGGTGATCCAGGCCAGGATCGAGAACACGGTCTTGTGGTCCCACTTCCAGGCGCGGACGGTGGCGCCGTAGAGCGTCTCGCTGAAGAGCAGGCCGGCCAGCAGCGTGGCCGACAGCAGCACGAAACCGGCGGTGACGAAGCGGAAGGTCAGGCGTTCCATCGTGAGCAGGGGCACGCCGCTCTGCGTTTCGGCTGCCAGGCGGATCTGCCGCTCGGCCCGCGTCATCAGCCAGGCGTGGATGACGGCCGCGCCAAAGAGGCCGTACGAGGCGATGCCCAGCGCCAGGTGCAGCGGCAGCCAGGGCGAGGCGGAGACGTGCAGCGGCGTGCCCGGAAACAGCACGGCCAGCAGCACGGCCGCCGCGCCCAGCGCCGCGAGCGCGCGGCGCACCTTGAGCTGCGGATAGAGCCGGCTTTCGATGCCGTACACCGTCAGCACCAGCCACGCGGTCACCGAAATCGCGGGTGCGAAACCGAAATGCGGTGCGCTGGCCGCCAGGCCGCAAGCCAGCGCGAGCGCATGCAGCAGCCAGGCGGCGGCCAGCGTCCATTGCGTGGAAGCCCGGCCGAGCCAGGAAGATGCTGCGGCGGCGACGCCATAGGCGACGGCGGTGGCGATGCCCAGCGCCACGCCGAGTGGGGAGGGGATCGCTAAAATCATCGATCGAGTTTAGCTCGCCCCCCAGCCTCGCCCACTTCGTGTGGCTGCGACTCCCCCGGCTTTGCAACCAGGTCCTCTCATGGCCACAGCCCTCACAGAAAAGTTCTCCCGCCTCGTCAAGCATGTCAGCGGGCAGGCCCGCATCACCGAAAGCAACGTCCAGGACATGCTGCGCGAAGTGCGCATGGCGCTGCTCGAAGCCGACGTGGCGCTGCCGGTCGTGCGCGACTTCGTTGCCCGCGTCAAGGAGAAAGCGCTCGGCCAGGAAGTGCTCGGCTCGCTCAAGCCCGGGCAGGCGCTGGTCGGCATCGTCAACCGCGAACTCGCCGCCACCATGGGCGAGGGGATCGCG
This sequence comes from Variovorax sp., assembly GCA_017744285.1. Classification (GTDB taxonomy): domain Bacteria; phylum Pseudomonadota; class Gammaproteobacteria; order Burkholderiales; family Burkholderiaceae_C; genus Variovorax. Next base: position 645 of record JAGIBP010000087.1, on the reverse strand, counting down.
GACATCAACCTTGCCGCGCAGCCGCCGGCGGTGATCCTGATGGCCGGCCTGCAGGGCGCCGGCAAGACCACCACCACCGCGAAGCTGGCCAAGCACCTGATCGAGAAGCGCAAGAAGAAGGTGCTCACCGTATCGGGCGACGTCTATCGCCCGGCCGCCATCGAGCAGCTCAAGACCGTGACGAAGCAGGCCGGCGCCGAATGGTTCCCGAGCACGCCGGACCAGAAGCCGCTCGACATCGCGCGCGCCGCGCTCGACCATGCGCGCCGCCACTTCTTCGACGTGCTGCTGGTCGACACCGCGGGCCGCCTCGCGATCGACGAGGTGCTGATGCAGGAGATCAAGGAGCTGCATGCGGCGCTGAATCCGGTCGAAACCCTCTTCGTGGTCGACGCGATGCAGGGCCAGGACGCGGTCAACACCGCGAAGGCGTTCAAGGAAGCGCTGCCGCTGACCGGCATCATCCTGACCAAGACCGACGGCGATTCGCGCGGCGGGGCGGCGCTGTCGGTGAAGCAGGTGACCGGCGTGCCGATCAAGTTCGCCGGCGTCAGCGAGAAGATCGACGGCCTCGAAGTCTTCGACGCCGAGCGCCACGCGGGCCGCATCCTCGGCATGGGCGACATCGTCGCGCTGGTCGAGCAG
>JAGIBP010000086.1 GCA_017744285.1 Variovorax sp. | reverse complement strand
TGACGTAGCCCGGCGACTGGTAGACGCGGATGCCGTTGTTGTAGCGGAACGGCAGCATCGAGGCCGGGAAGCCACGCGAGACGCAGCGGTCCCAGCTGTCGAAGTCGGTCACCCAGTTGTACTTGGTGTTCGGGGTCCAGCTCGAGCGGCCGGCCTTGTACAGCGCTTCGGCCTGCGGGGTCAGCGCAGGCAGCTTGCCGTCGGCCGGCGAGACCAGCAGCGAGGTGCGGCGGCCCGAGGCGTCGGATTCGACCCAGTGGCCCATGCCGATGCGGCCGGCCTTGTCCTCGCGGTCATAGGCCGCGTCGGAGGCATTGGCCTGCTGCTGGCGCGCGGCGTATTCCTCGTCGGTCAGCCAGAAGCGGTTGCCGTACTGCGCCGGGCGATTCATCGGCAGGCTGGCGATGTTGTCGATCGGCCAGGTGCCGCGCAGGTCGGGGTCGCCCCACGAGGTCTTCTTCGGCACGTAATCGGTCGGCACCGGCGGCATCGTGGTCAGATCGGCCGGGACGGCCTGGGCCGAGGCCACCTGGGGCACGGCGGCAAGGCACGCGGCCGCGGCGATCGCCGTGGACACGCGAAGGGCGAAATTGCGGGTAGTCATTCTCTGGCTCCTCTCTGCGGGCGCGCTTCCCCCCGGATGCGCCCGGGAATCCCTGTGCGGACCGTGAACCCGGCCCTCGCCGCGGTGCATACCCCGCAGTTTCGTTTCCTGTCGAGCGGAACCGGCGCAATTCCCGGCCACAAAATTGTATAACAGTGTATCAGTCGCGCGGCTCGCCGAAGGCCGCTTGCGGCTAGGGCGCGGCCACCCGCCGCACGCTGATGATCTTCACCGGCTGGGCCAGCATCTGGCCCTTCATCGGGCCTTCGCCTTTCTCCGGATCGACCGGCGCATCGAAGATCGCGCGGACCACGTCCATGCCTTGGACGACATGCCCGAATGCGGCGTAGCCGGCGCGGCGCTCGGCATCCTCTCCTGCCGGGTCGGCGTCGAGGCCTGGCTGCGGCGAAAGCATGATCGAGAAGTCTCCGGTCGCGCTGCCGGGTTCGTAGCGGGCCATCGAGATGGTCCCGGCGAGATGCTTGACGCCGGTCTCGCTGGTCGGCTCGTGCGCGATCGGCGGCAGGATCCGCTTGGGATCGAACTGGGTGCCGGCCTGGATGAGGCCGTTCGGCTGCTCGCCCCAGTCGAGGCGCATCGCGCGGTAGAACACCGTCCCGTCGAACCGCTTCTCGTCGGCGTAGCGCAGGAAGTTGGCGGCGGTGACCGGGGCCCGCTCAGTCTCGAGCGCGATGACGATCTCGCCGAGATCGGTGGTCATCACGACGTTGGTGGTCGCCTGCGCCGCAGCGGCGGCGGGCAGGAGCAGGGCGGCGAGGAGCAGGGCGAATCGGTACAGCATGGGGGGACTATGGCGACCTTTTGCGCCGCCAAGAAATAGTTCAGCCGCGATGCAGGCCGTGCGCACTATCTTGCCGCGCATGCACGATACCACCAGCACCCGGCGCGTCGCCGACGCCGAGCGGCGCGCGCACATCGAGGCGCTGCGCGCGCGCAAGCAGGCCGAGGCCGAGGCGATCGGTGTCGACGCCGCCTACGTCTCCGCGCTGGTCGAGCGGTTCTACGGCAAGATCCGCGCCGATGCGCTGCTCGGGCCGATCTTCGCCGAACGCGTCACCGACTGGGACCTGCACCTCGGCCGGATGAAGCAGTTCTGGCGCTCGGTGCTCCACGCGAGCGGCGAATTCGCCGGCAACCCGATGGTCAAGCACGTGGCCATCCCCGGGCTCGAGGAGCGCCACTTCGCGCACTGGCTCGGCCTGTTCTACGCGACACTGCGCGAGCTCGAGCCGAGCGACGCGGCGACCCGGCTGGTCGCCGAGCGTGCGCGGATGATCGCCGACAGCCTGCTGACCGGGATCGCGACCCAGCGCACCGGCCTCGCCGGTGCGCGCGCCGGCGAGAACCTGCCGCGCATCTGACGCACGCCGGCACCGCCACGCGGTTGCGGCGTTTGCCTGTCATGGCAGGTGCCCCCGAAGCCAAGGCCGCGGCCGCCCAGACCAAGCTCGCCGAGAGCGCCGGCACGCTGGTCGACAGCGCGATCGTGCAGCAGGACAGCGCCGACCGGCGGACGCAGCTCGCGGGCGACCGTACGCTGCTTGCCGCCGAGCGGACTTACGCGGCGTGGCTGCGCACCGGGCTCGCCGCGCTCGCGGCAGGAATCGGTGCCAAGGCGCTGCTGGCGGACGCGGTGGCGCCGTGGCTGGCGACGGCGAGCGCGGTGGTGCTGATCCTGCTGGCCGAATTTTGCTTCGTCGCGGGCGTCTGGCGCCAGTTCATGCGCGTGGTCCCGCCGCCCAAGCCCGACGCGCCGCGGCTGCCCGACTGGCTGCTGATCGTATTCAACGGCTTCCTCGTGCTCCTCGGCGGCGCGGTCCTCGTCGGCCTGGCGATCCACTAGCGATTACCGCGGGTCGCCTCGGCGCCGCTTGCCCTTGTGTGCTGCTGCGCTAACTTGGTGGCGGATCGAGTGGGGACGCAAACCATGTCGTTAAAATGGCTGGCCCGTATCGGGGCAGCGCTCGCCATGCTGGCGGGCGTGCCGGCGCATGCCGATTGGCAGAAGGCAACCAACGAGCACTTCGTGTTCTACGCGGACATGAAGCCGGAGCGGCTGCAGCAGCTCGCCGACCGGCTCGAGCGCTTCGACGCAGCGATGCGCCTGATCACCCAGGCCCGCGAAACCCGCCCGGTGACGATCTACATGGTCCGCAACATGGACGAGGTCGAACGGCTCGCGGGCCAGCACGGGGTCGGCGGCTTCTACCGCGGCGATGCGCAGGAGCCGCTGATCGTCGTGCCGGCGCGGACCGAAGAGGGGCTCGAGCGCTTCGATTTCGACGAGATGAGCGTGCTGCAGCACGAATACGCGCACCACATGCTGCTCTCCAACCTCGACAAGTTCCTGCCGGCCTGGGCGACCGAGGGCATGGCCGAGTTCTTCTCGACCGCCGCTCACAACCGCGACGGGACGCTCGTGCTCGGCGCGACGCCGACGATCCGCGGGTTCGACCTGATGCTCGGCAATCGCTGGACCGCGCGCGAGCTGCTGATGAGCGAGACCCGCCGCGTGCCGAGCAACGACATCGGCCAGCGCTATGCGCGCGGCTGGCTGCTGGTCCACTACCTCCTGCTCAGCGGCGAGCGGTCCGGGCAGTACGGCGCCTACATCGACGCGCTCAATGCCGGAACGCCGACCGAGGCCGCTGCGACGCAAGTGTTCGGCGACCTCGGCGATCTCGAATCCGATATGCAGAGATACCTCAAGCGCAGAAACTACCGCGGCCTGGAACTTGGGCCCGACCAGCTCAAGGATCTCAAGCCGGTAGCGGTGGCCCCGCTCGCGCCCGGTGCGGCGGCCATCATGCCCTATCGGATAACCTCGGCGATCGGCGTCGACCAGACGACCGCAGGGCCGCTGGCGGCGAAGGCCGCTCCCGTCGCCGCACGCTATCCGGATGACCCGTTCGTGCAGCGGGCGCTCGCGGAAATGCAGTACGACGCGGAGAACCTCGACGAGACTATCGCAGCGGCGGATCGCGCCGTGGCGGCGGAGCCCGGCAACGTCATGGCGATGGTCTATCACGGACGCGCGGTAGCCACGCGCGCGAAGGAACAGGACAGCAGCGAGCTATGGCGCGAGGCGCGCAGCTGGTTCCTGCGTGCCAATCGCACCGACCCGAACCATCCGCAGCCCTTCATATCGTACTACGATTCGTTCGGCGCCGCCGGCGAGATGCCGAACGAGTCCGCCAAGACCGGATTGCGGCGCGCGCTCGTGCTCACGCCCCAGGATGATTCGCTGCACTTGCGCCTCGCCGTGCTGATGCTGCGCGAGGGGCACCTGCAGGACGCGCGCAAACAACTGGCGCCGGCCGCGTTCGACCCGCACGCGGGCGAGACCAATCCGGCGCGCGACGCGGTGCGGATGATCGACGAAGGCGCGAGCGCCGAGGCGATCCTGGCCGAGTTCGGCGCCAAGCTCGACGCCAACGAGTTCGCCGATCCGCCCGACGAGGAGGACGGCGAGGGCGCCTAGCGCCCCACGCGATCACGCCAGTCCGTAGGCCGTCTTGACCATGTCGCGGAACAGCCGCAGCTGGCGGCCCATCAACGCCGGCTCGTCGAGCGCCTTGGCGAGCACGATCGCGCCTTCGACGATCGCGCTCAGCGCGTCGGCAGCGCCAGCCGGTCGAGCGGCGTTACGGGCGCATGCTTGCGGTCGATCGCCTCGAACCAGGCGACGAACCTTTCGCGCCAGCGCATCACCGCCTCGGAGTTGAGCCGCCGCACCTCGGCGTCGAACACCTGCTCCTGATAGACGATCGACGCGACCAGGCAGCCCGGGTGCAGCGCTTCCATCTCGTCGACCATCTCGGCGTAGAGATTGAGGAACAGCAGGAACTGCTGCAGCGGATCGTCGACCAGTTGTTCGGCGCGCGCCTTCAACGCCTCGATCGCGGCGTCGTCCTCGGCGAGGAAGCGCACCAGCAGCTGGCGCGCGAGATCCCCCTTGTCGCGGAAGTGGTAGAAGAACCCGCTCTTGGTGATCCCGGTCGCCTCGACCAGCTCGTCGATCGAGGTCCCGGCGAAACCCTTGCGGATGATCGCCTCGTAGGCGGCGTCGAGGATCCTGCCGCGCGTGCGTTCGCCCTTGCCGGGTGCGGCCGCATGCACTTGCGGTGTGGTTTCGAGATTCATCCGTCGCCCCGTCACGGCTGAAGGCTGCGGAAATCCTAGGCCGAAGCGGTCGAAATGAAAACCGACCGCAAGACCAGTATCCGCCCGGCGGACGGCGCGGTACGATCGCGCCACTAGCAAAAGGGGGGCTGGCCGATGATCGGAACCTATCACTACATCGCGCTGGCGATGTTCGTCGTCGCCGTGGTGCTCGACATGACCTTGCGCGCGCGCCGCTTCCCGGACGTGCCGCTGTGGCAGGCGAAGGGCGTGCTGTTCACGCTCGCCTACTTCGCGGTGGCGACATACGCGCCGCTTATGTGGGACGGGTTTCTCGGGCAGTACCAGCTGGTCGACGGCTCGGCCTGGCCCTTCTGGCTGCAGCTCGTGGTCGGCTTCCTGGTCTACGAGTTCCTCGTCTACGCCTGGCACCGCACGATGCACAACGTGCAGCCGCTGTGGCGCTGGTTCCACCAGATGCACCACAGCGCCGAGCGGGTCGACATCTGGGGCGCGTTCTTCTTCCATCCGTTCGACATGCTCGGCTGGGCGCTGGTCGGCAGCTTCGCGCTGGTGCTCGGCATCGGCCTG
>JAGIBP010000085.1 GCA_017744285.1 Variovorax sp. | reverse complement strand
GGAAGTAAGCGCGATCGCCGAGATGGCGCCCTCCGCGCACCATCGCGAGATTGACGCAGGCATCGTGCGTGGTGTTCGAGCGCCATGCGATGCAGAACCGCGAATACCGCCGCTACAACATCGAGGGGATCACGCCGGGGGACGACTACGCGGCGATGCGCCAGGTGCTGCATCGCCGCTACGGCAAGCTCGCCGAAGCGATGGCGGCCGAGACCGACGCGCCCACGGCCGGCGATGCCGGCGGTGCGGGCAGCGACGCGCCGGCGGGCACGCGGGCTGCGCACATGCCGGACCTCGTGCTGGTCGACGGCGGCAAGGGGCAGGTGTCGATGGCGCGCGAGGTGTTCAGCGAGCTCGGCCTGCCGCTGTCCCTGATCGTCGGTGTCGAGAAGGGCGAGGGCCGCAAGGTCGGGCTCGAGGAGCTCGTGTTCGCCGACGGCCGCGACAAGGTCTACCTCGGCCGCGATTCGGCCGCGCTGATGCTGGTCGCTCAGATCCGCGACGAGGCGCACCGGTTCGCGATCACGGGCATGCGCGCCAAGCGCGCGAAGGTGCGGGTCGGCGGCAGCCAGCTCGAGGACATACCGGGCATCGGCCCGAAGCGCCGGGCGCGCCTCTTGCAGCGCTTCGGCGGCATCCGCGGCGTCGCGGCCGCGAGCGTCGAGGACATCGCGTCGGTCGAGGGCATCGCCCAGGATCTTGCCGAGGAAATCTACAGAGCCCTGCACTGACCTGACCGCGCCCGCGCGGGCGCGCCCGGGGGCTGTGCATATACTCGCCGTCAATGTTCTGGACCTTGCCAACGATCATGACCTGGGCGCGCATCGTCGCGATCCCGCTGATCGTGGGCGTCTTCTACCTCCCGCTCCCGGAGCCGATGCGAAATCTCACCGCCACGGTGATGTTCATCGTCTTCGCGGCCACCGACTGGCTCGACGGTTTCCTGGCGCGCCGGCTCAACCAGACGTCCGCCTTCGGCGCCTTCCTCGATCCGGTCGCGGACAAGTTCCTGGTCTGCGCCTCGCTGCTGGTGCTGGTGCACCTGAACCGCGCCGACGTCTTCGTGGCGCTGGTCATCATCGGGCGCGAGATCGCCATTTCCGCGCTTCGCGAATGGATGGCGCAGATCGGCGCCGGCAAGAGCGTGGCGGTCCACATGGTGGGCAAAGTCAAGACCGCAGTGCAGATGACGGCGATCCCGTTCCTGCTCTTCAACGGCGTGCTCTTTGGCGTCATCGACACGGGGGCGTGGGGGCGCTGGCTGATCTGGATCTCCGCCGTGCTCACGGTCTGGTCGATGGTGTACTACCTCCAGAAAGCCATTCCCGAAATCCGGGCGCGGGCGAAATGACGGCCTTGGCGGCCCGGCCAGCCGGCTGGCTCCGGGCCATGCCCGCGGTCTTCGTGCTGATCTGGAGCACGGGCTTCATCGTGGCGCGCTATGGGATGCCCTATGCGCCGCCGTTCAAGTTCCTGGTCGTGCGCTATGCGCTTTCCACGCTGTGCTTCCTGGCCTGGGTCGCGTTCGCGCGCGTGGCCTGGCCGCGCGACCGCGTGCAATGGGGGCACCTCGCGATCACCGGCGTGCTGATGCAGGCGGGCTACCTGGGCGGTGTCTGGGCGGCGGTGAAGGCGGGCATGGGCTCCGGCCTCTCGGCGCTGATCGTGAGCGTCCAGCCGGTGCTCACGGCGCTCTGGCTCTCGCTGCGCGGCGGGGCGGTCACCGGCCGTCAATGGAGCGGGCTGCTGCTCGGCTTCGCGGGGCTCGTGCTCGTGGTCTGGCGCAAGCTGGGGCTGGGCAGCGAAGTCAACCTGGTAACGATGTCGCTGGCGATCATGGCGCTGCTGTCGATCACGGCGGGCACGCTCTACCAGAAGCGGTTCGTCGCGCCGTGCGACGTGCGCAGCGCCAATGCGATCCAGCTCGGCGCCGCCTTCCTCGTCACGCTGCCGATCGCGGCGCTGGAACCCGACAGCATCCAGTGGAACCTGTCGTCGGGCGGCGCGATGGCGTGGTCGGTGCTCGCGCTGTCGCTGGGCGGCAGTTCGCTGCTGTACATGCTGATCCAGCGCGGCACCGCCACCGCGGTCACGAGTCTGCTCTACCTCGTGCCGCCGTGCACCGCGGTGATGGCATGGTTCCTGTTCGCCGAGCCGATCACGGCCGTCACGCTGGCCGGCATCGCGATGACGGCCGTGGGCGTGAGCCTGGCGGTTCGCGCGCCGCGCTGAAGGCCCTCAGGACGGCCGGCCGCTGCCGCTTCTCCAGGGTTCGCTGCGAAAGCGCTCGACCAGGAAGTCGATCAGCAGGCGGACGCGCTTCGGCGTCTTGGGGCGCCATGGCGCGATCCACTGGATGTCCGCGTCAGGCATCGCGAATGCGGGCAGCACGCGCACCAGTTCGCCCGACGCGAGCCCGGGCGCAATGTCCCACAGGCTGCGCAGCATCACGCCGCGTCCCGCGAGGCACCAGTCGCGCACCAGCTCGCCCGAATTGCTCGACAGCGGGCCGCGCACGCGCACGCGTGCGCTGGTGCCGTCCTTCTGATGGCGCAGCGTCCAGAGCGCGAACTCGCGGTCGTCGCCGTTGCTGTTCTCGCGTGCCACGAGGCAGTCGTGCGAAGCGAGCGCGGCCACGTCGGCGGGCTCGCCGCGCCGCGCCAGATACGCCGGCGCCGCGGCGAGCACGCGCTGGTTGCGCGCGATCCGCCGCGTGACCCATCCGCCCGCCTGGCGATGCGGGGGCGCCCATAGCCACACGGCGCCGTCGTAGCCCTCGGCGCCCAGATCGGGCAGCGTCTCCGCGAGCGTGAGCTGGATGTGCAGCCCGGGATGGCGCTCATTGAAAGCGGCCAGCGCGGGGCCGAGCCACAGCCTGCCGAAGCCGAAGGTCGCGACGAGCCGGATCGTCCCGCTCAACTGGCTCTGGCGCTCGCCGAGTTCGTTCTCGAGTGCCGCGAAGCCATCGAGCAGCGCGCGAGCGTGAAGGCACACCGCCTCGCCCTCCGCCGTGGCGCTCAGCCTGCGCGTCGTGCGCTCGAAGAGCCGCTGGCCGAGCCGCGCCTCCAGGGCGCCGAGCCGCTTGGTCACCACCGACGGGACGACGTCGAGCGCGAGCGCCGCCGCGGCCAGGCTGCCCCGGTCGCGGATGGCCACGACGAGTTCCAGGTCGCTGCGTTCCATTGCTGCCATTTCGGAAAGTATGAATTGGCCGATTGTTGCTTGATGCCGTCGCGCCGCGCAACGCACAATGCGCGCATGTTCGCTTCCTTCTCCGCCTTCGATCTCTCGCGCGAGGGTGTTCGGCTGCATGGGCGAGTGGGAGGTCGCGGCGCGCCCTTGCTGCTGCTTCACGGGCATCCGCAGACGCATGCGATCTGGCACCGGGTGGCGCCTGCGCTTGCCGCGCAGTTCACCGTGGTCATGGTCGACCTGCGCGGCTATGGCGACTCGGGCCGGCCCGCGCCGGACCCGGCCCACCTGCGCTACAGCAAGCGCGAGATGGCGCTCGACGTGCTCGCCGTCATGCGCGCGCATGGCTTCGAGCGCTTCGGCGTGCTGGCGCACGACCGCGGCGCGCGCGTGGCGCATCGCCTGGCGGCGGACCATCCGCAGGCGGTCGACCGGATGATGCTGCTCGACATCGCGCCCACGCTCGCCATGTACGAGCGCACCTCGGAAGCCTTCGCGCGCGCCTATTGGCACTGGTTCTTCCTGATCCAGCCGCCGCCCTTGCCGGAAGCCCTCATTGCGTCGGACCCGGTGCGCTACGTGCGCAGCGTGATGGGCAGCCGGCATGCGGGACTCGGGCCATTCGCCGCCGACGCGCTGGCCGAATACGAGCGCTGCGCGGCCATCGACGGCACCGCGCACGCCATCTGCGAGGACTATCGCGCCTCCGCCACCATCGACCTCGAACACGACCGGGCCGACGTCCAGGCCGGCCGGGTGCTGACCATGCCTGTGCGCGTCCTGTGGGGCGAACACGGCGTCGTGGGCCGGTGCTTCGACGTGCCCGCGCTCTGGCGCCAGCGGGCGCAGGACGTCACCGGCGCCAGCTTGCCGTGCGGCCACTACATTCCCGAGGAGGCGCCGGCCGAGCTGCTTGCCGAGGCGCTGCCGTTCTTCAATGCAACCCACGAGGATTGAGACATGAGTACCCCACAACGAATCGCAGTCATCGCCGGCGACGGCATCGGCAAGGAGACCGTGCCCGAGGGCCTGCGCGTGCTCGATGCCGCCGCGCGCAAGTTCGGTATCGATCTGAAGTTCGACCACTTCGATTTCTCGAGCTGGGACTACTGCGAGAAGCACGGCAAGATGCTGCCCGACAACTGGAAAGACCAGATCGGCGGCCACGATGCCATCTTCTTCGGCGCCGTGGGATGGCCCGAAAAGATCGCCGACCACATCTCGCTCTGGGGCTCGCTGCTGCTGTTCCGGCGCGAGTTCGACCAGTACATCAACCTGCGTCCCGCGCGCCTGATGCCGGGCATCGTGGCGCCCGTGGTTCGCCGCGACGGCACGCCGCGCCAGCCGGGCGAGATCGACATGTACATCGTGCGCGAGAACACCGAGGGCGAGTACTCCAGCATCGGCGGGCGCATGTACGAAGGCACGGCGCGCGAGATCGTGGTGCAGGAAACCGTGATGTCGCGCCTGGGCGTCGACCGCGTGCTCAAGTTCGCCTTCGAGTTGGCGCAGGCGCGGCCCAAGAAGCACCTGACCAGCGCGACCAAGTCCAACGGCATCTCGATCACCATGCCCTACTGGGACGAGCGCGTCGCGGCGATGGCGAAGAACTATCCCGGCGTCACGCTCGACAAGTTCCACATCGACATCCTCACCGCGCACTTCGTGCAGCGACCGGACTTCTTCGACGTGGTGGTCGCGAGCAATCTGTTCGGCGACATCCTCTCGGACCTCGGACCGGCCTGCACCGGCACCATCGGCATCGCGCCCAGCGCCAATCTGAACCCGGAGCGCACGACGCCGTCGCTGTTCGAGCCCGTGCACGGGTCGGCGCCGGACATCGCGGGCAAGGGCATCGCGAACCCCATCGGGCAGATCTGGTGCGGCGCGATGATGTTGGAATTTCTCGGCCACAAGGCGGCGCACGATGCGATCCTTGCCGCGATCGAGAAGGTGCTCGACCCCGCGAGCGGCGCGCCCCGCACCCCGGATATCGGTGGGAGCGGACGCACGGTCGACCTCGGAAAGGCCATCGCAGAGGCCCTCTGAGTAGGCTCGTCGCAAACGCCACTAGAATCGCGCTCCTCGCCCTGGTCTATGGGGTCAGTGTCTTATTGACACCCCGTAGACCAGTGGTTGTAATCCCTGTCGGCAGTGCGCTGCCGGCGCGTCAGAACTGTCACCCAATTCCATATCGCACCTCGCGGCACTCGCGTCGCGAGCACGGGATCGCTTCTGACCCTGATCAACATTTTTTCTGCAAGGGGCCCTTGTGAACAAGACCGAACTGATTGAGCACATCGCAAAAAACGCCGACATTTCCAAAGCAGCCGCCACGCGCGCACTCGAGTCCACCATCGGCGCCATTCGGACCACGCTCAAAAAAGGCGGCTCCGTGTCGCTCGTCGGTTTCGGTACCTTTGCGGTGGGCAAACGCGCAGCACGCACCGGTCGCAATCCGCGCACCGGCGACGCGATTAAAATCAAGGCCGCCAAGATTCCGAAGTTCCGTCCCGGCAAGGCGCTCAAGGACGCATTGAACTGAAATCCTGTTTCCGGTGGGGTGCTTAGCTCAGCTGGTAGAGCGGCGCCCTTACAAGGCGTAGGTCGGGGG
>JAGIBP010000084.1 GCA_017744285.1 Variovorax sp. | reverse complement strand
TACTGGATGCCGATGGACCAGTACATCGGCGGCATCGAGCACGCGATCCTGCACCTGCTGTATGCGCGCTTCTGGACCAAGGTGATGCGCGACCTCGGGCTGGTGAAGGTCGACGAGCCCTTCAGCAAGCTGCTCACGCAGGGCATGGTGCTCAACCACATCTTCTACACGCGCAACGAGAAGGGCGGCAAGGACTACCACCCGCCGTCGGAAGTGACGCAGGTGCTCGACGCCCAGGGCCGCATCACCGGCGGCACGCTGGCCGACGGCACGAAGGTCGAGTACGGCGGCATCGGCAAGATGGGCAAGAGCGAGCGCAACGGCGTCGATCCGCAGGACCTCATCGAGAAGTACGGCGCCGACACCGCGCGCCTGTACACCATGTTCACCGCGCCGCCCGAGGCCACCCTCGAATGGAACGACGCGGCGGTCGAGGGCAGCTTCCGCTTCCTGCGCCGGGTCTGGAACTTCGGCGTGGCGCTGCAGGCCGCCGGCGCGCAGGCGAGCGACGCCAAGCCCGCCTTCGGCAAGGAGGCCAAGGCGCTGCGCCGCGAGGTGCACACCGTGCTGCGCCAGATCGACTACGACTACCAGCGCATGCAATACAACACGGTGGTGTCGGGCGCGATGAAGCTGCTCAACGCGCTGGAAGGCTTCAAGCCCGAGGCGCCCGACGCCGGCGACCGCGCGGCGGTGCGCGAGGCCATGGGCATCCTGCTGCGCTGCCTGCATCCGGCGACGCCGCACATCGCCCACCAGCTCTGGCACCACCTCGGCTACGACAAGGAGCTCGGCGAATTGCTCGACGCGCCCTGGCCCGTGGTCGACACCGGCGCGCTGGAGCAGGACGAGATCGAGCTGATGCTGCAGATCAACGGCAAGCTGCGCGGCTCGCTGCACGTGCCGGCGGCCGCCTCCAAGCAGGAGATCGAGAAGCTCGCGCTCGCGAGCGAGGCTTTCACGAAGCACGCCGAAGGCGCCACGCCCAAGCGGGTCATCGTGGTGCCGGGGCGCCTCGTCAACGTGGTGGTGTGACGGGCATGCGCGCTCGCAGCCTCCTGCCGCGCCGCGGCTTCCTCGTGGGTGTGTCCGCTGCGCTCGCGCTGGCGGGCTGCGGCTTCCAGCTGCGCAAGGCCCCGGAGTTCCCGTTCAAGAGTCTCGCGGTGCCGGCCACCTCCTCGTTCGCGAACCAGGTCAAGCGCAACCTGCGCGCCGCCGGCACGGTCGAGGTGCTGGGTGCCGACCAGGTCAAGGAAGCCGAGGCCGTGCTCGAGATCCTTGCCGAGAACCGCGAAAGCGTGGTCATCTCGACCAACGCGGCCGGACAGGTGCGCGAGCTCCAGCTGCGGCTGACGGTGCGTTTCCGGGTGCGCGCCAAGGACGGCAAGGAGCTGCTGGCGCCCAGCGAGATCTCGCAGTCGCGCGACATCACCTACAACGAAACCGCCGCCCTCGCGAAGGAAGGCGAAACCGCGCTGCTCTACCGCGACATGGAATCCGACATCGCGCAGCAGATCCTGCGCCGCCTGGCTGCGGCACGGCCTGCCTGAGCGTTTCCATGCAACTCGCGCCTTCCCAGCTGGCCGCGCACCTCGCCAAGCGGGTGGCGCCGCTGTACGTCATCCACGGCGACGAGGCGCTGCTCGCGCAGGAAGCGGCCGACGCGATCCGCGCCGCGGCGCGCGCCCAGGGCTACACCGAGCGCAGCGCCTACACCGTGGCCGGCGCGCATTTCGACTGGAGCGCGGTGCTCGCGGCCGGCGGGTCGCTGAGCCTCTTTGCCGACCGGCAGATCGTGGAGATCCGCATCCCGTCCGGCAAGCCGGGCAAGGACGGCAGCGCGGCCCTGCAGCAGATCGCCGAGGTCGCGCAGGGCAACGACAGCACGCTCACGATGGTGATGCTGCCGCGCCTGGACAAGGCGACCCGCACCGGCGCGTGGTTCGGCGCGCTCGAAGGCCATGGCGTGAGCATCCAGGTCGACACCGTCGAGCGCGCCGCGCTGCCGCCCTGGATCGCGCAGCGCCTCGCGCAGCAAGGCCAGCGCGTGAAGCCCGGCGAGGAGGGCCAGCGCACGCTGCAGTTCTTCGCCGACCGGGTCGAGGGCAACCTGCTGGCCGCGCACCAGGAGATCCAGAAGCTCGCGCTCCTGCATCCCGAGGGCGAACTGAGCTGGGAGCAGGTCGAGGCCGCGGTCAACAACGTCGCGCGCTACGACGTCTTCAAGCTCTCCGAGGCGGTGCTCGGGGGCAACCCGCAGCGCGTCTCGCGCATGCTCGAGGGGCTCCAGGCCGAGGGCGAGGCCGAGGTGCTGGTGCACTACACCCTCGCCGAGGACATCCGCGCCCTGAAGCGCGTCAAGGACGCGATGGCCGCCGGCCGGCCGTTGCCGATGGCGCTGCGCGAGAACCGCATCTGGGGCCCGCGCGAGCGCGCCTTCGAGCGCGTGCTGCCGCGCCTGGACGAACGCGCCCTGGCCCGCATGCTGCGCGCGGCGCACGTGGTCGACGGCATCGTCAAGGGCCTGAAGCAGCCCGATTGGCCCGCCGACGGGTGGCAGGCGCTGCAGCGCCTGGCGCTGATGCTCTGTCGCGCATGCATGTAGCTCGCCCCCATGGCTGCGCCAGTTTTCCGGGCGCGTCACAATGGCGGGTTCTATGAATATGTTGAACGTCTCCGAATACATGCAGGCGCTCGGCCTGCAGGCCAAGACGGCGTCGGCCCAGATGGCCCGTGCGGATGCGGCCACCAAGAACAAGGCGCTCAAGGCGCTGGCGCGCCGCCTGCGCGAAGCCGGCAGCGCCCTCGCGGATGCCAACGCCCAGGACCTGTCCCGCGCCACGGCCGCGGGCCTCTCCGCGCCGATGGTCGACCGCCTCAAGCTCACGCCCAAGGTCATCGAGACCGTGGCCCAGGGCTGCGAGCAGCTCGCGGCCATGCCGGACGTGATCGGCGAGGTCATCGGCATGAAGCAGCAGCCCAGCGGCATTCGCGTCGGCCAGATGCGGGTGCCGATCGGGGTGTTCGGCATGATCTACGAGAGCCGGCCGAACGTGACCATCGAGGCCGCGAGCCTGGCGATCAAGAGCGGCAACGCCGCGATCCTGCGCGGCGGCTCCGAAGCCATCGAGTCGAACAAGGCGCTGGCGCGGCTGGTGGAGGAATCGCTTGCCGAGGCGGGCCTGCCCGAGGCGGCCGTGCAGCTCGTGCAGACCACCGACCGCGAGGCCGTGGGCCAGCTCATCGCGATGCCCGCGTTCGTGGACGTCATCATCCCGCGCGGCGGCAAGGGGCTGATCGAGCGCATCAGCCGCGACGCCCGGGTGCCGGTCATCAAGCACCTGGACGGCAACTGCCATGTCTACGTGGACGCCACGGCCGAGCTCGACATGGCCCTGCGCATCGTCGACAACGCCAAGACGCAGAAGTACAGCCCCTGCAACGCGGCCGAAGGCCTGCTGGTGGCCGCCTCGATCGCCGAGACCTTCCTGCCCGAGATCGGCGCGATCTTCGCGGCCAAGGGCGTGGAAATGCGCTGCGACGCGGCCGCGGGTCGCATCCTGCGCGAAGCGCTGGGCGACGTTGCCAAGGTGGTGGATGCGGTGGAGTCGGACTGGTCGGAGGAATACCTCGCGGCCGTCATCAGCATCAAGGTGGTGGCCGGCGTGGACGAGGCCATCGCGCACATCAACCGCTACTCGAGCCACCACACCGACGCCATCGTCACGCGCGACCACATGAATGCCCAGCGCTTCCTTCGCGAGGTCGATTCGGCCAGCGTGATGGTCAACGCGAGCACGCGTTTCGCGGACGGCTTCGAGTTCGGGCTGGGCGCCGAGATCGGCATCAGCACCGACAAGTTCCACGCCCGCGGCCCGGTCGGGATCGAGGGCCTGACCTCGCTCAAGTACGTCGTGCTGGGCCAGGGCGAGACCCGGAGCTGAGCGCCTTCCCGGGGCGGCACCCGCGGGCTCGCCGGGCGGGTGTCGCGGTGTTTCCGGAATAAGAACAATCGGGCGAGGGCCGGCGGCTTGTCATCGGGGCGTTCGCCCCCAAAATCTACAATTCCGCACTCGTCGCCCCAAGCCACAAATCGAAGAAGGCCGCCGCATGGTCCCCCATCTCGTCACCGCCCTCACCGGCCCGATCAACGAGCTCGAGCAGCGCATCCTCGACTCCACGCCGGCCATCGAGCGCTGGTTCCGGCTCGAATGGATGGAGCACACGCCGCCGTTCTACAGCTCGGCGGACATCCGCAATGCGGGCTTCAAGCTGGCGCCGGTCGACACCAACCTCTACCCGCGCGGCTGGAACCACCTCACGCACGAGATGCTGCCGCTGGCGGTGCAGGCCGCCCAGGCCGCGATCGAGAAGATCTGCCCCGAGGCGCGCAACCTGCTCGTGATCCCCGAGAACCACTCGCGCAACACCTTCTACCTCGCGAACGTGGCGCAACTGGTGCGCATCTTCCACATGGCCGGGCTCAACGTGCGGGTGGGCTCGATCGACCCGGCGATCAAGTCGCCCAAGAAGATCGAGTTGCCGGGCGGCGAGACGGTGTGCCTGGAGCCCGTGGTGCGCAGCAAGCGCCGGCTGGGGCTCAAGCATTTCGATCCGTGCACGATCCTGCTCAACACCGACCTCTCGGCGGGCGTGCCCGGCATCCTCGAAGAGCTGCACGAGCAGTACCTGCTGCCGCCGCTGCACGCGGGCTGGCCGATGCGGCGCAAGAGCAACCACCTGCACAGCTACGAGGAGGTGTCCAAGCGCTTCGGCAAGCTGCTGGGCATCGACCCCTGGCTCATCAATCCCATGTACGCCAAGGTCGGCGAGGTCAACTTCGCCAATGGCGACGGCATCGACGTGCTGACCAGCCACGCGGACGCGCTCTTGACGAAGATCCGCCGCAAGTACAAGGAATACGGCATCAACGAGAAGCCCTTCGTGGTCGTCAAGTCCGACAACGGGCGCGGCGAGATGGGCGTGGTGACGGTGCGCGACGCCAAGGAGATCGAGGCGCTCGCGCGCAAGGTGAAGCCGCGTTCGGCGGCCGCCAAGGCCGCGGCCGAGCGCCAGGAGCTGATCGTGCAGGAAGGCGTGCTCACCAAGGAGCGGGTGCACGACGGGGTGGCCGAGCCGGTCGTCTACATGATGGACCGCTACGTGGTGGGCGGCTTCTACCGCGTCCATGCCGACCGCAATCCCGATGAAGACCTGAAGATCCCGGGCGCGAGCTTCGTTCCGCTGGCCTTCTCCGAGAGCGCGCACCTGCCGCAGCCGGGCGCCAAGCCGGGCGCGAGCGCCCCGAACCGCTTCTACATGTACGGCGTGATCGGGCGGCTGGCCATGGTCGCGGCCAGCTACGAGCTGGAGGCGACCAACCCCGACGCCGAAATCTACGAATGATGTCGTTTGCCACCTTGCGGGTGGCGGCGGCGGCGGCAAAATAGCGGCCCCACAGCAACGCAAACAACGAGGGTGGAGGCGAAGCGGCGGCCCCGAGCCCGCCGCGCGCCGGAACGTGCAGCCCGTTCAAGACCCTTTGCATCGTCTTCGTGTCCGCTCCTAAATCCCTCTCACCCGGGCTGATCCTGGCGGCGATCGGCGTCGTCTACGGCGACATCGGCACCAGCGTCCTCTATTCGGTCAAGGAGGTGTTCGGGCAGGGCCATGTGCCCTTCACCATCGAGAACGTCTACGGCATCCTGTCGATGTTCTTCTGGACGCTGACCATCATCGTCTCGATCAAGTACGTGGTGCTCGTGCTGCGGGCCGACAACAAGGGCGAGGGCGGCCTGGTCGCGATGCTCACGCTGGCCTCCCAGGCGCTGATCGACCGGCCCCGGCTGCGACATGTGCTGCTGGTGGTCGGCATCTTCGGCACCTCGCTCTTCTATGGCGACGGCGTGATCACGCCGGCCATCTCGGTGCTGTCGGCGGTCGAGGGCCTGGAGGTGGTGTCGCCCCATTTCGGGCACTACGTGATTCCGGTCACGCTGGTCGTGCTGTTCTGCCTCTTCGCGCTGCAGAAGCACGGCACCGCGGGCATCGGCCGCTTCTTCGGCCCGGTCATGCTGCTGTGGTTCGGCACCATCGCGCTGCTCGGCGTGTACCAGATCGCGAGCCACCCCGAGATCCTGAAGGGGATCAACCCGTTCTACGCGCTTCGCTTCATCTGGCAGAACCCGGGGCTCAGCTTCATCATCCTGGGCGCCATCATCCTGTGCGTGACCGGCGCCGAGGCGCTCTACGCCGACCTCGGCCATTTCGGCAAGCGGCCGATCCGCACCGCCTGGTTCTCGGTGG
>JAGIBP010000083.1 GCA_017744285.1 Variovorax sp. | reverse complement strand
GTGTTCGACAACATGGCCTACGGCCTGAAGATCGCCAAGGTGCCGGGCGCCGAGATCAAGACCCGCGTGGACAAGGCGGCGAAGATCCTCGAACTCGGCCACCTGCTCGAGCGCAAGCCGCGCCAGCTCTCGGGCGGCCAGCGCCAGCGCGTGGCCATGGGCCGTGCCATCGTTCGCCAGCCCAAGGTCTTCCTGTTCGACGAGCCGCTGTCGAACCTCGACGCCAAGCTGCGCGCGCAGACCCGCCTGGAGATCCAGAAGCTGCATCGCGAACTCGGCATCACTTCGCTGTTCGTGACGCACGACCAGGTCGAGGCCATGACGCTCGCGCAGCGCATCATCGTGATGAACGGCGGTGTCATGGACCAGTTCGCGACGCCGGAAGAGGTGTATTCGCGGCCGGCCACGACCTTCGTCGCCAGCTTCATCGGCTCGCCGCCGATGAACCTGCTCAAGCACGCGCCGGGCGTGCGGCCCGGCACGATCCTGGGCATCCGGCCCGAACACCTGGTGCTCGATCCGAACGGCTGGTCGGTGCAGATCGAGCAGGTCGAACTGCTCGGCGCCGAGCGGCTGATCTACGGCCGGATCGGCGAGGAGCAGCTGGTCATGCGCGTGGACGAGGGCCAGGTGGCGCCGGTGGCCGGCGACACGATGCGCATCGCGGCGCGGCCCGACAAGCTGCACTGGTTCGATGCCGGCTCCGGAAAGCGAATGAAATGACACGCACCGACTGGGTCTATCCCCGCTGGATCGCGCACCGCGGCGCGGGCAAGCTGGCGCCCGAGAACACGCTGGCGGCCTTCCGGCTCGGCGCCGACTACGGGTTTCGCATGTTCGAGTGCGACGCGAAGCTGAGCGCCGACGACGTGCCCTTCCTGCTGCATGACGCCACGCTCGAGCGCACGAGCAACGGGCACGGCACTGCAGGCGACCAGCCGTGGTCGGCGCTGTCGCAGCTCGATGCCGGCGGCTGGCACTCGCGCCGCTTTGCCGGCGAGCCGCTGGCCACCCTCGAAGCCCTGATCCGCTTCTGCCTGGCGAACCGCCACGCCCTCAACATCGAGATCAAGCCGACGCCCGGCCTCGAACAGAAGACCGGCGAAATCGTCGCGCGCCGCGCGGCGCAGCTGTGGACCGACGCCTCGCTGCCGCCGCCGCTGCTCACCTCGTTCCGCCCCGAATCGCTCCTGGGCGCCATGACGGTGCAGCCCGAACTGCCGCGCGGGCTGCTGCTCGACACGCTGTGGGACGGCTGTTTCGACCACGCCCGGCAACTGCGCTGCCAGGCCATCGTCTGCAACCACGCGCTGTGGGACGCCGCGCTGGTCGCGAGGGTGCACCAGGCCCGCATGCGCGCGCTGAGCTACACCGTCAACGACGAATGGGCCGCCGAGCGGCTGATCGCCCTGGGCACCGACGGGATCATCACCGACCGGGTCGATCGTTTCAGCCCGGCCGGCTGAGGCGCCCGCGCGGCTCGCAGCCTGGAGCGCGCGCCTTCTATGATGAAGGCATGAGCTGGTTCCCCCGCCTCGCGGCCCTGCTGCTGGCCGCCCTGTTCTGCTGCGCCGCGCCCGCGCAGACCGATGCGCAGTCGGCAGTGCCCACCATCGCGGCGCTGCGCGCCGAACTCGAGAAGATGCCGGACACGGTCGAGACCTCGGAGGACGTGAGCGCCCTGGTCGCGCAGATCAACGCCCTCACGGCGGCGACCGAAAAGTTCATCGCCTCGCGCACCACCGAGCTCAACGATCTCAACGCGCGGCTCGGCGAACTCGGGCCCGTGCCCGCGGGCGGGTCGGCCGCCGAGAACCCGGACATCACCCGCCGGCGCGCCACGCTCACCAAGGAACGCAACGCGGTCGACGCCGACATCCGGCTCGCCCGGCTCGTCATCGTCGATGCCCAGCAGCGCGCGAGCGACCTGCTGTCCAAGCGGCGCGCCATGTTCGAGGCCCAGCTCACCGAGCGCGCGCCCTCGCCGCTGGGGCGCGAGTTCTGGGGCGACCTGTCGGAGGCCTGGTCGGCCGACGTGGACCGGCTGCGGGCTCTCGGCGCCGAGGTCGGCGCGAGCCTGGACGTGGCGCGCCAGCCCGAACATGCCACGGCGGTGGTCCTGAGCCTGATCGTGGCGCTCTTGATCGCGCTTCCCGGCAACTGGCTGGCCGAACGCCTGCTCACGGAACTCGCCGCGCGCATCCTGCCGGTCGGACGCCTGCGGCGCTCGCTGCTCGTGATCGCGATCGTCACGGCCAACGTGCTGCTGGTCGGCCTCGCCGCGCAGGGCGTGTACACCACCTTCGAGGGCCATGGCGTGTGGGCCGACCAGACCCGCAAGCTCGGCCAGGCGATGGTGCAGTCGGTCATCTTCATCGCCTTCGTGGTCGGCCTGGGGCGCGCGCTGCTCTCCAACGGACGGCCGTCGTGGCGGCTGCCGCCGATCCCCGACGCCATGGCAGCGCGGCTCACGCCCTTTCCCTGGCTGATGGCGCTGATCGCCACGCTGGTCTGGCTGCCGACCCAGGTCAACGCGGTGGTGGACGCCAGCTTCGCGGCCGTGGTCGCGGCGCACGTGGTCACCGCATTGGCGCTCACCGGGATGATCGGCGCGATGCTGCTGCGGCTGCGCGGCCCGCGCGACGCGGCGGCGTCGGGCGAAGACGCAGCCCCGGCGGCCGAGGCCGTGGAGCGCCCGCTCTGGGTCGGCGTGCTGCTGAGCCTGGTCGCGCTGATCCTCGTGGTCATCTGGGTCCTCGTCGCCACCGGCTACGTCGCGATGGCGAGCTTTCTCGCGAGCCAGTTGAACTGGTCGGGCATCGTGCTGGCGGCTTTCTACGTGCTGTTCAAGTTCGCGGACGACCTCTTCATGGCGGTGGTGTCGTCGAACAGCAGCTTCGGCCAGCGGCTGCAGGCGAGCTTCGGGCTCGCGCCGCGCACGCTCGACCAGGCGGCGGTCGCGCTCTCGGGCCTCTGCCGCGTGGCGCTGTTCTTCTACATGCTCATCGCCCTGGCGACGCCGCTGGGCACCAGCCCGGGCGAGATGTTCCAGCGCAGCGGCAAGTTCGGCACCGGCGTGAAGGTCGGCGAGATCCAGCTCGTGCCGGGCGCGATCCTCAGCGCGGCGGCGGTGCTGGTCGCGGGATTCGTCGCGCTGCGCATCCTCAAGAACTGGCTGGACAGGCGCTACCTGCCAACCACCGCGCTCGAGCCGGGTATGCGCAGCTCGATCACCACCCTGCTCGGCTACGTGGGCGGCATCGTGGTGATCGCCTTCGCGCTGTCGGCGCTGGGCATCGGCATCGAGCGCATCGCCTGGGTGGCGAGCGCGCTGTCGGTGGGCATCGGCTTCGGCCTGCAGGCCATCGTGCAGAACTTCATCTCGGGCCTGATCCTGCTGGCGGAACGACCGGTCAAGGTCGGCGACTGGGTGGTGCTGGGCAACGCCGAGGGCGACATCCGGCGCATCAACGTGCGCGCCACCGAGATCCAGTTGGGCGACCGCTCGACGATGATCGTGCCGAACTCGGAATTCATCACCAAGACCGTACGCAACATGACGCTCTCGAACGCCGAGGGCCGGGTGCTGATCCGCCTGCCGATGCCGCTGACCACCGACGCCTCGCGGGCCCGGGACGTGATCCTGGCGGCCTTCGGCGCGCACCCGGGCGTGCTGTCGACGCCGGCGCCGGCGGTCACGCTCGAAGGGATCGAGGTCGGCGTGCTGACCTTCCAGGCGGTGGCGTACGTGCAGAGCCCGCGGATCGCGGGTTCGGTGCGCAGCGACTTGCTGTTCTCGATCCTGGACCGCCTGCGCGAGGCCGGCCTGCCGATGGCCGCCTATCCGGCGATGCCGCCCGCGACGGGGGCGCCGGGCGCGCCCGCCGCGGTGGTGGCCGCGCCGCCGCCCGGCATCCTGCCCGGCACCTAGCCTCGCCAGGCACCGGACACCAGCCACTGGCTGGTGCCGCATGCGAGCACCAGCACGGCGTAGGTGGCGAGCCGGCCGTCCTGGCCCAGGACGACGAGCCCCCCCACCAGCACCGCGACGCCCACCCCGACATTGACGGCGCCCTGCGCCCACCAGGGCATCCGACGTCCGCTGGGGCGAGGCCCGAAGTGCCCGAGCAAGGCGCACAGGAACCCGACCCCGAGGGCCGGGGCGATGAAATTCAGAAGGTGGTGGATGAAGTCCAGCGGGCCCATTCGATCGGCGCGCGACGGGCATTTTTCGATGCCGGAGCGTCTGCGGGCGGCGGATTTTATAATCGCAGGCTATGTCAGTCTGGGCCCTGGGCTTGAACCACACGACCGCGCCGCTCGATCTGCGCGGTCGTTTTGCGTTCGCCATCGACCAGATCGCGCCGACGCTGCAGAGCCTGCGGCACTCGTTCGGCTCGCACCGCCACCCCGAGGTCGAGGCCGCCATCATCTCGACCTGCAACCGCACCGAGATCTACTGCGCAGCCGAGCACCTGGCCCTCGACCACACCGTCGACTGGCTGGCCCAGAGCGGCGGCGTCTCGCCCGCCCTGCTGCGCTCGCACGCGTACACCCTGCACAACGACCAGGCCGCGCGCCACGCCTTCCGCGTCGCGAGCGGCCTCGACTCCATGGTGCTCGGCGAGGCGCAGATCCTCGGCCAGATGAAGGACGCCGTGCGGGCCGCCGAGACCGCGGGCGCGCTCGGCAGCACGCTCAACCAGCTTTTCCAGCGCTCCTTCGCGGTCGCCAAGGAAGTCCGCACCGCCACCGAGATCGGCGCCCATTCGATCAGCATGGCGGCCGCCGCGGTCCGCCTGGCCGGCCAACTCTTCGAGGACCTGCGGCGCACGCGGGTGCTGTTCGTCGGCGCCGGCGAGATGATCGACCTGGCCGCCACGCACTTCGCCGCGCGGCAGCCCCAGTCCATCGTCATCGCCAACCGCACGCTCGAGCGCGGCGAGAAGCTGGCCTCGCGCTTCGGCGGCGAGGCCATGCGGCTGGCGGACCTGCCGGGGCGCCTTGCCGAATTCGACATCGTCGTGAGCTGCACCGCGAGCACGCTGCCGCTGATCGGCCTCGGCGCGGTGGAGCGCGCGCTCAAGCTGCGCCGGCACCGCCCGATGTTCATGGTCGACCTCGCGGTGCCGCGCGACATCGAGCCCGAGGTCAAGGCGCTGGAAGACGTCTACCTCTACACCGTCGACGACCTCGCCCAGGTCGTGCAGCAGGGCCAGGCGAGCCGGCAGGCCGCCGTGGCGCAGGCCGAGGTCATCATCGATGCCGGGGTGCAGAGCTTCATGCACTGGCTGGACCAGCGCGGCGCCGTGCCGCTGATCCAGCAGCTCAACGCCCAGACCGACGAATGGCGCGCGACCGAGCTGGCACGCGCCCGCAGGCTCCTGGCCAAGGGCGAGAGCGTCGACGCGGTGCTCGAAGCGCTGTCGCGCGGGCTCACGCAGAAGATGCTTCACGGCGCGATGGCCGAACTGCACGCGGGCGATTCCGCCGCGCGCGAACACACGGCACAGACGATCTCCCGCCTGTTCCTGCGCAACGAACCGCGCAGCAAAGAGCGTTAGCGGCGCCCATCGCGCCCGGCGCCGCACGCCGATCCCGCCGCTGCCGCAGCGCCTGCGGCCAGCACCTCCCGCAATCAGCCCCGATCTTCCGTGAAACCCTTCCTGCGTCACCAGCTCGAGCGCTATGCGCAACGCCTCGGCGAACTCGACTTCCTGCTCTCGCGCGAGGACATCATGTCCGACATGGCGCAGTACCGCACCATCTCGCGCGAGCACGCCGAGGTGACGCAGGTCGCGGGCCGCTACGGCCGCTACAAGCAGCGCGAGGCCGATCTCGCGGCTGCGCGCGAGATGCTGGAAGACCCCGACATGGCGGAGATGGCTCAGGAAGAAATCGCGAGCGCCGAAGCCGAACTGGTCCAGCTCGAAGACGAGCTCCAGCGCCTGCTGCTGCCCAAGGACCCGGACGATGCACGCAACGCCTTCCTCGAAATCCGCGCCGGCACGGGCGGCGACGAATCCGCGCTCTTCGCCGGCGACCTGCTGCGCATGTACACCCGCTACGCCGACCGCGCCGGCTGGCGCTGCGAGATCGTGAGCGAAAGCGAAAGCGAACTCGGCGGCTACAAGGAAGTGGTGCTGCGCATCGTCGGCGACGACGTGTTCGGCCGCCTGCGCTTCGAATCGGGCGGCCACCGCGTGCAGCGCGTGCCGGCCACCGAGACGCAGGGCCGCATCCACACCAGCGCCTGCACGGTCGCGGTGCTGGCAGAGCCGGACGAGGCGCAGGCGGTGCAGATCAACCCGGCCGACCTGCGCATCGACACCTACCGCTCCTCCGGCGCCGGCGGTCAGCACGT
>JAGIBP010000082.1 GCA_017744285.1 Variovorax sp. | reverse complement strand
GCGCCCCAACCGCCGCCCAGCCCGCCGCCGAAGCCGCCGCCGCGCCGCATCGGGCCGGCGCCGAACGCCATCGACAACAGCGTGAACAGCAGCGCCGCGAGGCCGGCCAGCACCGCGACGACGGGGCTGGAGGTCACTGCCATCACGACCAGGCCGGTGATGCCGCCCATCGCGAGCGAGCCCGGGATCTTGCCGAGAATCCGCCGCGCGATCGGCCCGCCGACCATCACGGCGATGAAGAAGAACACGGCCAGGTCCTCCCAGCTGAATCCGCCGCCGCGGCCGCCGCTGTCGCGGAAGTCGCCGCTGCGCGCATCGATCTCGGGCAGCGGCTCGCCCTTGATGCGCGCGATGAGCTGGTCGGCCGCCGCGTCGAGCCCGCCCGCGAAATCGTTCTCGCGAAAGCGCGGCTTCATGGCCTCGTCGATGATGTGCGCCGCCGCGAGGTCGGGCACCGCGCCCTCGAGCGTCTTGGCGACCTCGATGCGCATCTTGCGGTCGTTCTTGGCGACGATGACCAGGATGCCGTCGCCCACCGCGCGCCGCCCGATCTTCCAGGCGTTGCCGACGCGGTTGGCGTAGCTCGCGATGTCCTCCGGCTGCGTGGTGGGCACCATCAGCATCACGATCTGCGAGCCCTTCTGCTGCTCGAAGGCAGCCAGCTTGGCCTCGAGCGCGGCGCGCTGCGCGGGGGTGAGCGTGCCGGTCTGGTCGATCACGCGCGCATCGAGCGCCGGCACCGGCAGCAGGCCCTGCGCGTGCGCACCGGCGAGCGCCGCCGCGAGCAGCAGCAGCGCCGCCAATGCGCGCAGGAAGCCAGAGTTGCTCATCCGAACTCCTCGGTGCGCTGCCTGGCTCACAGCTTTGGGGATGTCTTCATTTCTTCGGCGCGCCGAAGTCGACGGTCGGCGGGGCCGAGATCTGCGCCTCGTTCTGCACCGAGAAGTTCGGCTTGGGCTCGTAGTCGAAGATCTTGGCCGTGATGTTGGTCGGGAAGCTGCGCGCGAGCACGTTGAACTCCTGCACCGTCTGGATGTAGCGGTTGCGCGCCACGGCGATGCGGTTCTCGGTGCCCTCGAGCGTCACGCGCAGGTCGCGGAAGGCCTGGTTGGCCTTGAGGTTGGGGTACTGCTCGGCCACCACCATCAGCCGCGACAGCGCGCTCGAGAGCTCGCCCTGCGCCTGCTGGAACTTGTTGAAGGCCTCGGGATTGTTGAGCGTCTCGGGCGTCACCTGGATCGAGGTCGCCTTGGCGCGCGCCTCGATCACGCGGGTGAGCGTCTCCTGCTCGAAGTTGGCCTCGCCCTTGACCGTGGCGACGATGTTGGGCACCAGGTCCGCGCGGCGCTGGTACTGGTTGAGTACCTCGCTCCAGGCCGATTTGCTGGCCTCGTCGAGGCGCTGGAAGTCGTTGTAGCCGCAGCCCGAAAGCGTCAGTGCCGCGAGGATGATCAGGAGCCAGCGTTTCATCATCAGCAGTCCTTGTTGAGAAGAGGCCGAAGGTAGCATAGCGGCATGGCGGTCGACCCTATTCACGCCCTGCAGGCGGCCCATCGAGCACCCGTGCCAGCCATGGCCGATGCGGCCGCGGGCACGCTGCTCATCGCCGGTGCGACCGGCGTGCTGGGCCAGGAGCTGGTGCGGCGGCTGGCCGGCCGGCACCGCTTCGCGCACACGCGGGTGCTGGTGCGCGAGCCGATCCGCGAGGGCCTGAGCGGGGTCGAGACCGTGTGCGTGCCCGACGCGCCGATCGACGAGTGGCCGCCGGTCGAGGCGCAGACCGCGCTGGTCCTGTTCGAGCCGCCGCGCCTGTACTACGACCGCGAGCGCGCGCTCTGGACGCCTGCCCCGGCGCAGCTGCCGGCGCTCGCGCGCTGGCTGCGCGCCAGCGGGGTCGCGTCCCTGGCCATCGTGCAGCCGCACTTCCAGGGCCGGCTGCCCGAGGCCCTCAAGCGCGGCCTGGCCTCGCTCGACGAGGAGGCGGTGGTGGCCGAGGGCTTCGAGCGCGTGCTGCTCGTTCGCTCGGCGCAGAAGCCGCCGCAGGTCCGGCACGCGAGCCCGGCCGAGCGGCTCGCGGCCTGGATGCTCTCGATCACGCGCTTCATGGTGCCCTCCAGCGAGCAGCCGGTGCGCGCGTCCAAGGTCGCGGAGCTGGTCGACATCGCGCTGCGCATCGCGCCGCCGGGCGCGCGCGTCATGGCGCCGGAGACGGTGTGGCAGGCCTCGCAGGGTGACGTGCGCGAGGTCGTCGATGCCTGGCTGGCGGGGTCCCGCTGAGCCGCAAGCGCGCGGGACCGAGGCAAAATCGACCCCCTTCGGCTGCATCACCATGTCCACCAAGACCAAACTCCGCGCCGCCACCCTCGGCGGCACCGCCGACGATGTCGAGGCGGCTTTCTACGAGGCCCTGCAGCGCGGCGACGTCGATGCGCTGATGGCGTGCTGGGCCGACGAGGACGAGATCTTCTGCGTCCACCCCGGCGGCCCGCGGCTCGTGGGCGCCGACGCGATCCGCGCCGCCTTCGACCAGATGTTCGGCAACGGCGGCGCGATCCATGCCACGCCCGCGCGGGTGCGCAAGGTCGAGTCGCTCGCGAGCGCGGTGCACAACGTGCTCGAACGCGTCGACGTGCTGACCACCGAGGGGCGCCAGCACGCCTTCGTGCTCGCGACCAACGTCTACCACAAGACCCCGCAGGGATGGCGCATGGTCGCGCACCACGCGAGCCCGGGCAGCGCGCAGGCGCCCGGCGACGCGCACGACGTCCCGCAGACGCTTCACTGAACGATGCGCTACGTCGCGCCGCTCTGGTTGCCGGGCGGCAACCTGCAGACCATCTGGGCCGCGCTGTTCGGCCGGCGCGTCGCGACGCCGCTGCCGCCGTACCGGCGCGAGCGCTGGAACGCGCCCGACGGCGACTTCATCGATGTCGACTTCCTCGATGCGGGCGGCGACGGGCCCAGGCCGCTGCTGGTGCTCTTCCACGGGCTCGAAGGCTCGTCGCGCAGCCACTACGCGGAAGCCTTCGCGGCCTTCGCGCTGGAGCGCGGCTGGGACTACGCGGTGCCGCACTTCCGCGGCTGCAGCGGCGAGATCAACCTCGCGCCGCGCGCCTACCATTCGGGCGACTTCGAGGAGATCGACTGGATCCTCGCGCGCATGCGCCAGACCCATGGCGAAGTGCGTGCCGTGGGCGTGTCGCTCGGCGGCAATGCGCTGATGCGCTGGGCCGAGGAGGCCGGCGACGAGGCGGCGAAGCGGGTGCGCGCGGTGGCCTCGATCAGCGCGCCGCTCGACCTGGCGGCCGGGGGGCACGCGATCGGCCGGGGCTTCAACAAGCTCGTCTACACGCGCATGTTCCTCTCGACCATGAAGCCCAAGGCGCTGGCCAAGCTGGCGCAGCACCCGGGGCTCTTCGACCGCGACCGGCTCGTGCAGGCGCGCAACCTGCACGAGTTCGACGATATCTTCACCGCGCCGCTGCACGGGTTCCGCGATGCCGACGACTACTGGTCGCGCGGGTCCGCCAAGCCGCACCTGCACCGGATCCGGATCCCGGCGCTGGTGGTGAACGCGGCCAATGACCCCTTCGTGCCGGCGGCCAGCCTGCCGCGCGCCGGCGAGGTCGGCCCCCACGTCACGCTCTGGCAGCCGGCGCACGGCGGCCACGTGGGCTTTCCGCTCGGGCCGCCGCCCGGCCATGTGCGCGAGATGCCGCAGCGCGTCATCGACTGGCTGGCCGAGCGCTAGCAAAATACGTCGGATCATGGACGACATCGTCAAACAGGCCCTGGCCAAGTGGCCCAACGTGCCGCACTGCTATGGCTGGCTCGGCCTCGATGCACGCGGCAACTGGTACCTGCGCGATGACCGCTGCCAGGCCGCCGGACCCTTTCCGGCCGCCAAGGGCTCGCTGCTGCAGCACGAGAAGCTGATCGAGTTCATCCAGCGCAACTACGAGCACGACGAGAAGGGGCAGTGGTTCTTCCAGAACGGGCCGCAGCGCGTGTATGTCGAACTCGAAACCGCGCCGTGGATCTGGCGCATCGGCGCGGACCTGTCGGTGCGCTCGCACGCGGGCGAGGTGGTCGAGCCTTCGGCGTGCCTGCTCGACGAGGAAGGCAAGCTCTACCTCGCGGCGCCGATCGGGCTGGGGCTGGTGCACACGCAGGACGTGGCCCTTGCCGCCGACGCGATCGAGCAGGGCCGATGGCAGCCCGAGGAGGTCCGGGCCGCGGACCTGCCGGTGCGCTTCGGCTTCGTGCCGAGCCCGGCGGCGCGGCAACCGGGGCACTGACGCGCGGGACGCGCGCCGTCCGGACAAGAAAAAGCCCGCAGATGCGGGCTTTTTTGCGGGGCGGGCGGCCTGCCGTTACTTGGCGGCCGCGTCGGCGGCCTTCTCGCCGCCTGCGGCCGCAGCGCCTTCGGCCGCCGCGGGCCGGTCAGGCACCGGGAAGTTCGCGCCGCCGGCATTCGCCATGTAGACCACGGCACGGCCGATCTCGAGGTCCTCGAAATCGCCGCCGCCTTGCGGAGGCATCGCGCCGGCCTTGCCGGTGAATCCCTTGAGCGCATGCTCGAGCAGCGTGGCGTAGCCCTGGCCGATGCGCGGGCCCCAGGCGGCGGCGTCGTTCAGGTGCGGCGCGCCGGGAATGCCGGGGGCGCCATGGCAGGTCACGCACTGGGCCTTGAACACGGCTTCGCCGGTGGCCAGGGGGCGGTTGGCGTCGCGGATCTCGATCGTGCCGACCTTCTTGAGGCGCTCGGCCACGTCGCGGTCACGAACGTCCTTCGACACGCCGGCCAGGGAGAGGTTCTCGCCTTCCGCGGAGCCCGACGGGTGGGTGCCCGAGACCACGTACGAGACGAGGCCCGCGATGATCAGGATGGGAGCAATGAACGAGAAAAATACCGCTAGCAGGAGTTGCTTGGGATTCTTGATCGGGCCGGTGTGGGCTTCTTCTGTGGCCTGGTAGTGCGCGTCGTCGCTCATTGGGTCCTCAGTGTGGGGGCTCGTCGGGGGGCTTTTTAGATCACGGCGGATTATAGGGACCGCCCCGGACCTCGCTCGTCGGGGCTCACCCGCCCCGCACGGCGACGATCGGCAGGCCGCGCACACGAGGTGTGCGCGGCCTGGGCGCGGCTCAGCGCGTGCTCCAGCCGCCGCCGAGCGTCTTGAACAGCGCCACCTGGTTCTGCAGGCGCGCCTGCCGTGCCTGCGCCGTCGCGAGCTGCGCGGTGTAGAGCGATCGTTGTGCGTCCAGCAGGTCCAGTCCGCTCGCGATGCCGTTGCGATAGCGCATGTCCGACAGCTTGAAGCGCACCTCCTCGGCGTTGGCCTGCGCGATCAGCGCGCGCAACTGCTCGTCGTAGGTCGCGCGGCCGGCGAGCGCATCGGCGACTTCGCGGAATGCGGTCTGGATGGCCTTCTCGTACTGCGCGAGCGCGATCTCGCGCTGGGCCTTGGCCGAATCGAGCCCGGCCAGGTTGCGGCCCGCGTCGAAGATCGGCAGCGTGATCTGCGGCGCGAAGGTCCAGGCCTTGGAACCGCTCTGGAAGAGCCCCGAGAACTCGTTGCTCGCGGTTCCGATCGACGAGGTCAGCGTCACGCGCGGGAAGAACGCGGCCCGTGCGGCGCCGATGTTGGCGTTGGCCGAGATCAGCTGCTGCTCGGCCGCACGGATGTCGGGCCGCTCGGTGAGCAGCTGGGACGGCAGCCCCGCCGGCAGGTCCGGCATGGGGGCCAGCGCCTGCAGGCCTTTCTCGCTGCCGGCCGTGGCTTCGGGCGGCACCGGCGCGCCGAGCAGGAGCGCGAGCGCGTTCTCGTCCTGCATGCGCAGGCGCTGCTGCTGCGCATAGGCGGCGCGCGCGGTCTCGGCCTGCGATTCGGCGAACCGGTAGTCGATCTCCGAGGCCACGCCGTTGTCGAAGCGCAGCTTGGTGAGCTTGAGCGATTCGTCGCGCGTTTCCATCGTGCGGCGCGTGATCTCGAGGAACTCGTCGTCGCTCAGAAGCGTGAGCCAGCCGGTCGCGACCGCGCTCACGAGGCTGATCTGCGCCGCCTTGCGCGATTCCTCGGTGGCCAGGTATTGCGCGAGCGCCGCGTCCTTCAGGCTCGCGATGCGGCCGAAGAAGTCGATCTCCCACGCGGTGATGCCCACGCCGACCGCGTCGACCTCCGACACGCCGGTGCCGGTCAGCGAAGGCCGTTGCCGCGTCTGGCTCACCGAGGCGTTGAGCGCCGGGAACAGCGCCGAGCGCTCGATCTGGAACTGCGCGCGCGCCTGTTCGATGTTGAGCACCGCCACGCGCAGGTCGCGGTTGTTGGCGAGCGCCGTCTCGATCAGCTTCACCAGTCGCGGGTCGGTGAAGTAGTCCTGCCACGCGAGGGTGGCCGCCGGCGGCTGCTGCGCTTCGGCCGCGGCCGCGTTCGGGAACGCCGCGGGCACGGGCGCTTCGGGCCGCTCGTACTTCGGTGCGAGGGAGCAGGCGCTCAGGAACATCATGGCGCCCGCCGCCGCAGCGGCGAGGCCCATCCGGGGGGTGTGCTTATTCATGGCTTTCCTCGATGCCCGCCGCCTCGGCGTGGCGCTTGTCCATCACGTGCTGGCGCTCGCTTCCCTTGAAGAGGCCGCGCACGACCACGAAGAACACCGGCACGAAGATCACCGCGAGGGAGGTGCCGGTCAGCATGCCGCCCAGCACGCCGGTGCCGATGGCGCGCTGGCTCGCCGAGCCCGCGCCCGTGGCGAGCGCCAGCGGCAGCACGCCCAGGCCGAAGGCCAGCGAGGTCATGATGATCGGTCGGAACCGCAGGTGCGCCGCGGCCAGCGCCGACTCGATCGCGCTCTTGCCCTGCGCCTGCAGGTCCTTGGCGAACTCGATGATCAGGATCGCGTTCTTCGCCGACAGGCCGATGATGGTGATCAGGCCCACCTGGAAGTACACGTCGTTCGAGTAGGCGCGGATCAGCGTCGCCAGCAGCACGCCGAGCACGCCCAGCGGCACCACCAGGATCACCGCCATCGGGATGGTCCAGCTCTCGTACAG
>JAGIBP010000081.1 GCA_017744285.1 Variovorax sp. | reverse complement strand
CTCGAAGCGTCGACGGTCGATCTCGCCGGCGAGTTCACCAACATGATCCGCTTCCAGCGCGCCTATAGCGCCTCGTCGAAGATCATCACGACCGTCGACGACATGCTGCGCGAAGTCAGCGACCTCAAGCGCTAACTCTAGCTGAAATCAGGGGATCATGGCGCTCAACGACATTCTCGGTACCGCGGTTTCCGGCCTGACAGCAGCTCAGGCCGGTCTCCGCGCCGTTTCCAACAACATCGCGAATGTCGGCGTCGCCGGCTATGCCCGGGAGAAGGTCAACCTCTCCACGAGCGTGGTCGGAGGCAAGGTCAGCGGCGTGGTGGTGGGCGAGCCCACCCGCGTCGCGGATCGCTTCCTTGAATCGACTGTCTACACCCGTTCCGGCGACTATGGGCGGGCGGAAGTCACTTCCAACTATATGGACCGCCTCCAGGCGCTGCTCGGGCAGCCGGGGGCCGATTCCGGCCTGCCGGCGCGCCTGGACCAGATCTCTGCCTCGGCGGTGGCCATGACAGGGTCGCAAGCATCGACCCAGACGGTGGCGCAGTTCACCAACGACGTGCAGGACGCGCTCGATTCGATGCAGCAGATGGACAAGGACGTGTCCCAGCTGCGTTCCGACGTGGAATCGGAAGTCGGCTATTCGGTCGACAAGATCAACACGCTGCTCCAGCGCATCAACGACCTGAACAGCACCGTCGCCCAGGCGACCGGCCTCGGCCGCAGCGCCGGCGGTGCGGCCGATCAGCGGATGAGCGCGATCGAGGAACTGAGCGGGCTGATGCAGATCAACGTCCGCGATCAGCCGGATGGCCGCGTCTATATCGAAAGCTCGAACGGCCAGGTGCTGCTCGACAAGCGCCTGCGCCAGCTCAGCTACGCCACCACCGGTGCGGGCTCGCAGCCTACCTATCCGCCGATCGAGATCCGTTTCGGCCAGCCGGACGCGGCTACCGGCGATCAGATCGATTCCGCCGCAATCGGCGGCAAGCTGGGCGGGCTGCTCGATCTTCGCGATCGTGCACTTCCGGCCTTTTCCGAGCAGCTCGGCACGCTGTTCACCGGCCTCTCCCAGGCACTGAATTCCGTGTCGAACGCGGGCAGCACCGTGCCGCCGCCCACCACGCTCACCGGTCACAACAGTGGCCTGGTTGGTAGTGACCGGCTGGGTTTCACCGGCGCCGCCACCTTCGCGGTCACCAAGGCCGATGGCACGATGGTTGCCAGCACCAAGGTCGATTTCGACGCGCTGGGTCCCACCGCGACGATCGACGACATGGTCAACGCGATCAACACGGGCCTGGGCGGCGCGGGCACTGCCAGCTTCGTCAATGGCACGCTGAGCATCACCGCGAACGGCGCCGGCAACGGCGTTGCGGTCGGCCAGGACCCCACCAGCCCCAGCGCACGCGGGGGGCAGGGCGTCTCGCAATTTTTCGGTCTCAACGACCTCGTCCGCAGCGATAGCAGTTCGCTGGTCCCCTCGGGTTTCGCAAGCAGCGACCCCCATGGCTTTGCTGCGGGCGAGACCGCGCAGATCGTGCTACGCGACAGTTCGGGCCGGGCGCTGACCAGCTATACCCTGACGCCGACGGCCGGCGGAACCTTTGGCGACATCGTCAACGATCTGAACGGTAGCCCGCTTTCCAATTTCGGCACCTTCTCGCTCGACGACGCCGGTCGCCTGCGCTTCCAGGCGGCTCCGAGCGTCGCGGGGGCAACGCTGTCGATCCCCTCGGACTCGACCGACCGCTTCGGCACCGGCCGCAGCTTATCGCAGCTGATGAACCTTACCGGCGCCTCGAGCGGCCTCGACATGGCCCAGGTGCGCCCCGAAGTGCTCGCCGATCCGACCAAGCTCGGGCTGGCCCAGCTGCAGAATGTCGCGGTCGGCGCCAAGGCGCTGGGCACGGGCGATACCCGCGGTGCCACGGCGTTCGTGAACAAGCTCGGCAGCGCGATCGATCTCGGCAAGGACGGCAAGTTCACCGTCGATGCGTTCGCGAGCAACCTGATGGGCAAGATCGGCCTCAGCGCCAACCAGGCCCAGGGCCAGCTTGCCGATGCCTCGGCACGGCGTGACGACGCGGTCAATCGCCGCGACAGCTTCGCCGGCGTCAATATCGACGAGGAGCTTTCGCAGATGGTCGTGCTGCAGAACAGCTATTCGGCTGCCGCACGCGTGATCACCACCGCGAACGATATGTACGACACGCTCCTCGGCATGCTCCGCTAAAAGAAGAAGAGGGAAGAACGATGACCCGCGTTGCCACCATTCCGCTCCAGCGCACCATGGCCGATGCGATCTCCCGCGCGCAGGAGAAGCTCGCGGTCACCCAGACCCAGCTGTCGACCGGCAAGAAGGCATCGACCTTCGCCGATCTCGGCACCGAGGCGGTGCGCAATCTCTCTGCCCACTCGATGCTGGCGCGCCAGGAAGCGCAGTCGACCGTGTCGAAGCGCGTCGGCACCACGCTGTCGCTCTACCAGGCGAACATGGAGGGCATCGACGATGCCAGTTCGGATCTGCGCACCAGCCTGATGAACGCGGTCGGCACCGGCGATACCGCTGGCCTTCAGGAAGCGATCCAGACTGCTTTCGACCAGTTCCGCACAGCGCTCAACGCATCGGAAGGCGGCACCCCGCTGTTCGGCGGCAGCCAGATCGATCAGGCACCCTTCTCGGTGACCACGCTCACCGATGCGGCGACGACGCCGGGCAGCGCTGCATTCCATAACGATACCGTGCGCGCCAATGCTCGCGTGGCGGACGGTGTGGATGTGAGCTACGGTATCGGCGCAAGCGAGATCGGCTCGAGCCTGTACGAGGCTTTCCGCACGCTTGGCGCGGCCGGCTCGATCGGAACGCAGGCCACCTCGGCGCAGATGGATGCGATCAAGCAGGCAGTGTCGCAGATCGACACCGGCCTGGGTCAGCTTCGCGGCGTCGATGCCGAGAATGGCCGCAAGCAGAACCAGGTCGATACCCTCACCACGCGCGGCGAGGATCGCGCGCTAGTGCTCAAGAACGTGATCCAGGACAATGAAGACGCCGATCTGGGTCAGGTCGCGATCGATCTGTCGCAGCAGAAGAGCGTGCTCGAGGCGAGCTACTCGGTGTTCGCCCAGCTCTCGGGCCTGAACCTGACGAACTTCCTGAAGTAAGCGCTTCGGCGCCGAACAAGAAAAGGCCCGGAGCAGCGATGCTCCGGCCTTTTCTTTTGGAACTTCCCCGCCACGCGAGCGCGGCAAGCCTGTCAGCCGCCTGCATCGAGCAGGTCGCCGATCGCGCCGGCCGGGCTCGCCTCGGGGATCGCGGCGATCGCGGCGTCGAGCTTGGCGGGATCGATCTTGTCGAGGCTCGCGGTCAGCATGTCGAATGCGCTCGCGGTGGGCAGGCCCTTGAAGGCGCCGGCATAGCGCGCATGCAGCGCGCGCAGCTTGTCCTCGCGGCTGAGCATCGCCAGCGCCACGGCATAGCGGAGCACCGCGGCCTGTTGCGGCGCGGCCAGTGCACCCTTGGCGGCAGGCAGGCTCGCCTCGCTCTCGGTGACGAAATTGCCCCAGTCCTGGGTGCGCCAGTGGATTTCCGCGCGCACCGCTGCGCCGTCCGGTACGCCGTCGAGCGCTGCGGTTGCTGCGTCGTCCTTGCCCAGGCGGTGGAGCGCTACGGCTTCCATCCGCTTGCGGTCCCAGCGCATCTGATCGGAATAGCTTGGCTGTTCGGTGGTCTGCAGCGCGGTCAGCGCGAGGTCCGGCCGGCCGGCGAGGATCTGCAGCGAGGCGACATGCACGGAGAGCGGACCTTGCGCCACGTCCTGCGCGCGCTGGTTGAGCTGATAGGTGAGCAGCTCGGCGGCGCGGGCATAGAGCCCCGCGGCCTCGAGCCGATCGGCCAGCCGGTTGGCGAGCACGTCGCCGTCGCCGCCCGAGGGCGCCAGCTCGCGATAGTCCCAATAGAGGCCGGCGGCCTCGGGCAGCGGCACGCCGCTGTCGGGCGCCAGCACCGCGGTGAGCGACTGCTGCAGCTCGGCGAGCATCGGGCCTGCCTGGGCGCCCAGCCTGAAATAGCGCAGCAGCGTCGCGCCGCTCTTCAGCTCGGCGCGCAGGTCCTTGGCATCCTTTGCCAGGCCATATTCGATCGTCAGCGCGCGCCGTTCTACGGGGCCGCCGCGCCAGCCGAAGCGCAATGCGTCGAGCTGCTTGATCGCGTCGGCGGGATTGGTCGAATGGCCGTCAATGCCCACTTCGATCGTACCCAGCCGTGCTGCGGCCTTTACTTCCGGCGAGCCGCTCAGCGCCGCGCGCTCGAAGCGCAGGCGGGCGTTGGCAAGGTCCTTCTGGGCGAGCAATGCGCGGCCGCGCAGCACGTTCGCTTCCGGATTCTGGTCGCTGAACAGGCCGAGCCATTGCATCGCCGGCTGGGGCTGGCCGACATCGATCGCGGCGCCGGCGGCGACGATCATGAAGGGCACGCGGTCCTTGGGCGCGCGGGCGTTGATCGCGACCCGGGCGCAGTTGATTTCGCCCACCGCCGATGCGGCGTCGCCCGAATGCGCGAGCGCGCGCATCCGCCAGGCACAGGCCTCGGGATTGCTGGCGAGCTCGGGGGCGGAAAGCGATTCCACGGCCTCGGCATCGCGGCCGAGCAGGGTGAGCGCCGCGCCGCGCGCGAGCTGATAGGGGGTGACCAGCGCCAGGTCCTTGTCGCCCAGGCGCATCACTTCGAGCACGCCCAGCGCTTCCGCGCCGCGCTCGCTGGCGATCAGGCCCTTGGCGAAGTTCCAGCGGGCGAGCTGGCGCGTGTCCGGCGTCGCCTTGGCGAGTTGCTGCCAGGCTTCGGTGCCGGTGACACCGTTCCAGCCGTCTCCCCCCGTGATCGAAGGCATCTGGGCGAGCGCCGCGGCGAAGCGGGGCAGGGCCGCGTTGGGCACCGCCACCGCCAGCGTCGTGGTTATTGCGGGCGCCGGTGCCGTCGGCGTGGCGGTGCCGTGCGGAGTGGGCACGGGTGCCGGTCCCGTTGCGGTGGTGGCGCCGGCGACGAGGACAAGGAACAGGTTGCGCATCAGCCGAGTCCGAAGGGGCGGATAAAGGCGATCAGCACGCCGCCGCCAATGCATGCGAGCAGGAACAGGATGGCGCCCATCAGCGGCAGCCCGGCCTTGGCGGGCGGCGCTGCGGCGGGCGGTGCCTTGATCGGCGCCTGCGGACTGTGCTCGATGACGCTGCGCACATTGCCTGCGTCCGAGACGACACGCATCTTTCCCGGGCGTTGATCGTAGCTCAACTTCTCACCTGCTAGCTGATTTCATTCTATTATAGAGGGATGGGCGCGCGTGCGGCGTGCCGTGTAGCGATATCGGAGTACGGATTTTGCGACGCGAAACGCTTGCTGCGCTGGGTCTTGCGGCTTTGCCGCTGCCGGGGGGCGGTGCGCTTGCCTCGGGCGGCGGTGCCGGCGAAGGCCTGCACCTCGTGCCCATGGACGAAGTCACCGTGCCGATCATCGATGCGGACCGGGTGAACGGAGCGCTCACCTTCAAGCTGGTGATCGATGCCGGTTCGGACGAGACCGCCAAGAAGATCTCTGCCGAATTGCCGGTGCTGCGCTCGGCAACGATCGCGGCCGGCCTGGAGTTCGCGCGGCTCAACGCCTCGGCGCTCCGCGCGGTCGACGCCCAGCAACTCGACCGGGACCTGACCGCCGCGCTCAAGGCCGCCGAACCAGGGCTGGCACGCGTCCTGATCGTCGAGGTCGAAGCACGCACGGCCTGATCCCCGCCGGACTGCGCACAAAAAAAAGCCCATCCCGGACGATCCGGGATGGGCTTTTTCTTTGGGTAGACCGCCTTAGCGACGAGCGGCGGTGGGCGGTCCCGCCGGGCGGGCGCCCGCCTGGGGTTGGGCCTGGGGATGTCCGGCGTTGCGTCGTGCCATCGCCATGCTCAGCGTCGCGGCGCCCTTGGGCGTCATCGCGGCCATGATCATCGCGGTGGAGCGCTCGCGCATCCGCTGGGCGACCTTCATCTGCACTTCCATGTCGAGCTGCTCGAAGACCACGGCAGCGGCCTTGGGCTTCATCGCCTGGTAGATGCGGGCAAGCTCGTCGAACTGCGAGTCCGCGGGATTGGGCGCGCCGGGGGCACCGGGCGTGCCCGCCGGTCCCTGCTGCTGCGCTTCGTCCTGCTTCTTGCGCGCCTCCATGTCGGCGGCGAGCCGGGCAGAGGCTGCCTTTGCGGCCTGTTCGCGCAGGTCGAGCCCGCGCTTGCGGCGCGCGGCGGCGGCATCGCGATCGTTCATGTCCTGCGTGATCGCATTGCCCAGCCGCGTGGTGTTCGCGCTGTTGTCCTGCGCGCCGGTCGCGATCGTCGCCGCGTTGGCGACCGCCGCGAGGCCGGCCACGCCGGCCGTGAGCAGGAGGAGGGTGGGGCGGGCCATTATGCGGCTTCCGAAACCGATGCCAC
This sequence comes from Variovorax sp., assembly GCA_017744285.1. GTDB lineage: Bacteria > Pseudomonadota > Gammaproteobacteria > Burkholderiales > Burkholderiaceae_C > Variovorax. The sequence continues at coordinate 692 of JAGIBP010000081.1, read as the reverse complement.
CGCGTCGGCAATGGCTTCGGCTTCCGCCGTGTCCGCTGCCTCGCCCTCCGCGGTGCCGCGCTGGGCATTGGCCATGCTCACGGCATTGACGATGCGCTCGGCGGCGGCGTCGGCGATGCCGGTCATCAGGCTCAGCTCGTCGCGCAGTTCGCGGGCGCGCTCGACCAGCTGAGCGTGGCGAGCGCAATCGGTGCCGAGCGTGTGCTTCATGTCCGAAAGCACGGCGCGGGCCTGGACAGTGGCGACCTGCAGCGCCTCGACCACCTGGGTCAGCGCGCCGTCCTTCACGGTGCGCAGGCTCTTCATCATCCGCACGCTCTGCACGAGCACGGCCATGCACAGGATGATCGTCAGCACATTGGCGAGTAGCGCGATGCTCATTGCTTCACCTTCTTGTCGGAGGAAACGTCGTTGATCAGGCGCACGGCGACCTTGCCGCTGCGCTGGCCGATCTGGCCCTGGGCAAGCTTCACGCCGCCACAGGCGATGTCGAGTGCGTCGTCGGGGCTCTTGTGGAGCGCGATGGTCTGGCCGATCTCGAGGCCCTGCAGGTCGGCGATGCTCATCGCCTTCTCGCCCAGCAGCACGCTCATCGAGACGTTGGTCTTGCGCACCTCGGCGGCCATGTGCGCCTCCCAGATGCTGTCGCGGCCGCTCTTCTCGCCCATGAAGCGCTGGAGCAGCTTGTCGCG
>JAGIBP010000080.1 GCA_017744285.1 Variovorax sp. | reverse complement strand
TTCGGTGGCTGGCCTGCTGCTGACGACCGAAGCCATGGTCGCCGAAGCACCGAAGGAAGAAGCCGCTGCCGGCGGCGGCATGCCCGACATGGGCGGCATGGGTGGCATGGGCGGCATGGGCATGTAATTGGGCCCACCCCCAAGCGCCTTCGGCGCTCCCCCTCGAGGGGGGCGCACCCAGCGGCCCGGCTAAGCCGGTTCCGCGGGTGCCCGGGACAAGACAGCGCGCCCATCTCTGGGTGCGGGGCAGTTCCGGGACGCCGAAAGCAGAAAACCTCGCAGCGAAAGCCGCGAGGTTTTTTTTCGCCCGCTGGAGCCCGATGGCGGAAAGCGCTCAGACTCCGAAGGCACCCCAAGGAGATCGATCATGAACACTTCCCTGACACGCCGGCCGATCCCCGCGCTGGCGCTGCTGGCCGGTTTCGCGCTCCTGCCGGGCGCAGCCGCATGGGCAGCAGAAAAGGCCGTCGTGATCCCGCCGCCGAACGAAGACGTGGCGGCGGCCAACGCGCCGGGCTCGGAGACCGCCGTGGTCGCGGGCGGCTGCTTCTGGGGCGTGCAAGGCGTGTTCCAGCATGTCCAGGGCGTGACCAGCGCCGTCTCGGGCTATGCCGGCGGCGAGCAGCGAACCGCGCGCTACAACGCCGTCAGCAGCGGTGCCACCGGCCATGCCGAAGCGGTGCGCATCAGCTTCGACCCGAAGCAGATCAGCTACGGTCGGATCCTGCAGATCTATTTCTCGGTGGCGCACGACCCGACCGAGCTCAACCGCCAGGGGCCGGACGTGGGCACGCAGTACCGATCGACGGTCTTCGCTTCCAGCCCCGAACAGGCGCGCATCGCCAGGGCCTATATCGCGCAGCTCGACGCGTCGAAGGCATTCGGCAGCAGACCGATCGCGACGACCATCGAGCCGCTCAAGGGCTTCTATCCGGCCGAGGCCCACCACCAGGACTACATGACGCGCCACCCGGACGACCCGTACATCTCGTACAACGATCTGCCGAAGGTCGACAACCTGAAGCGGATGTTCCCCGACCGGTATCGGGCCAAGCCGGTGCTGGTGGGCGCCGGCGCCTGAGGCTCAGATGCCCGCCGGCTGCGGCTGGGGCGGCGGCCCGTAGGCGTTGGACTCGGGCTGGCTCGGCTGCACCGTGAAGTACAGCAGCACCAGGCCGCCGATGACCGGGATCAGCCCGATCAGCAGCAGCCAGCCCGTCTTGCCCACGTCATGCAGGCGCCGCGCGCCGGCCGCCAGCAGCGGCAGCAGGAAGACGAGCACGACGAGCACATAGAGGTAGTCGTGGATGAAGCCCGCCACGAACGCGAGCACCACGTAGGCGAGGACGAACCACCAGTACTCGGGCCGCGACGCGCGGCCGGAAAAATCCACATACTTGCGAAAGCAGGTCTGAACGGCCTGTTGAAAGTTCATGAGCAACTCCTCTCGATGGATCCCACGGGAAAATCCCGCGGCCATCATATCGAGCGGCGCCGCCCCTGCCGTTGATGGCGATCAGGCTCGCGGGCGCAATCGCAGGAGCAGGCCCGCGGTGGAGGCATCGAGGCCGCCCGTGTCGCCGGACGCCAGCCGCGGCTCGATGTCCCTGGCCAGCACCTTGCCGAGCTCCACGCCCCACTGGTCGAAGCTGTTGATGCCCCAGACCGAGCCGCTCGTGAACACGCGATGCTCGTAGAGCGCCAGGAACGCGCCGAGCGATTCGGGCGTCAGGCGCTCGAGCACGAAGAAGCTGCTGGGCCGGTTGCCCGGGAAGTTCCGGTGGCCGCCCGCATCGGCCTGCCCGACCATGAGCGCCTGCGCCTGCGCAAGCGCGTTGGCGAGCAGCTTGGCGTGATGGCCTTCGAGGTCGTGCGCCGCGTCGCGCACCGCGATGAACTCCAGCGGGATCACGTCCGTGCCCTGGTGCAGCATCTGGAAATACGCATGCTGCCCGTTGGTGCCCGGCTCGCCCCAGAGCACCGGCGAGGTGGCCGCCGACACCGGCTCGCCGCTCATGTCGACCTGCTTGCCGTTGCTCTCCATCTCCAGCTGCTGCAGGTAGGCCGGCAGGCGCCTGAGCGCGCTGTGGTAGGGCGCGATGCCGCGGCTCGTGAAGCCGTGGAAGTTGCGATACCACACGTCCAGCAGGCCGAGGCGCACCGGCAGGTTCCGTTCGAGCGGCGCGGTGCGGAAGTGATCGTCCATCGCGTGCGCGCCGGCCAGCAGCCGGCGGAAGCCCTCGGCGCCGATCGCCAGCGCGATCGGCAGCCCGATCGCGGACCACAGCGAATACCGCCCGCCGACCCAGTCCCAGAAGCCGAAGGTGGTCTCGATGCCGAAGGCGCGCGCGGCTTCGACGTTGGTGGTGAGCGCCGCGAAATGGCGCGCGATGTCGACGCTGCCCGATTGCTCGAACCAGCGCTTGGCCGAACGCGCGTTCGCCATCGTCTCGGCGGTGGTGAAGGTCTTCGACGCGACGAGGAACAGCGTGTGCTCCGGCGCGAGGCCGCGCAGCACCGCCGCGAGTTCGTGGCCGTCGACGTTCGACACGAAGTGAAAGCGCTTGCCCGGCGCGACATCGGCGTCGAGCGCCAGCACGGCCATCTGCGGCCCCAGGTCGGAGCCGCCGATGCCGATGTTGACCACGTCGGTGATCGTGTGGTCCGCACGCACCTGCTCGGCATAGGCGAGCATCGCGGAAAGCGTGGCCTGCACGTCGGAGAAAGCCCCGGCGAGCTTCGCCCCCACCGAAGCGCCCGGCGGCGCGCGCAGCAGCGTGTGGAGCACCGCACGGTCCTCGGTCGCATTGATGTGCGCGCCGGCGAACATCGCGTCGCGATGCGCTTCGAGGCCGCTCTCGCGGGCCAGCGCCATCAGCAGCGACTCGGTGTGCGCATCGATCAGGTTCTTGGACAGGTCCGCGAAGACGTGCGGCGCCGCCTGGCTCAGCGACGCGAAGCGCCCCGGATCGCCCGCGAACGCGCGGCGCAGGTCGAAACCCTTGCCGCTCGCCTCGTAGTGCGCCGCCAGCGCGCCCCAGGCGGCCGTTCGATCGCCGCGCGTGCGCGTCGTCGTCATGAGACGGCGGTCTCCATGAGCTTCTCGAGCTTCACGGCGTCGGCGGCGAAGGCACGGATGCCTTCGGCGAGCTTCTCGGTGGCCATCGCGTCGTCGTTCAGCGCATAGCGGAAGGCGGGCTCGTCGAACGCGACCTTCGGGATGTCCTTGCGCTGCGCCGCGTCGGCATCGAGCGCATGCGTGAGCGGCGCTTCGCTCGCCGCGAGCTCCGCGAGCAGCTCCGGGCTGATCGTCAGCAGGTCGCAGCCCGCGAGCGCGGCGATCTGGCCGACGTTGCGGAAGCTCGCGCCCATCACCTCGGTGCGAATGCCGTGCTTCTTGTAGTAGTCGAAGATCGCGCGCACCGACTTCACGCCCGGATCGTCGGCCCCCGCGTTCGCAGCCTCGTCCCACTGGCTGCCGGCCGCCTTCTTGTGCCAGTCGTAGATGCGGCCGACGAAGGGCGAGATCAGCTGCACGCCGGCCGCACCGCAGGCCACGGCCTGCGCGAAGGAGAACAGCAGCGTGAGGTTGCAGTGGATGCCCTTCTTCTCGAGCGCTCGCGCGGCCTCGATGCCTTCCCAGGTGGAAGCGATCTTGATCAGCACCCGCTGCCCGACGTCGACGCCCTCGGCGCGGTACAGCGCGACGATGCGCTCCGCGCGCTCGATCGTGGCCTGCGTGTCGAAGCTCAGCCGTGCATCCACCTCGGTGGAGACGCGGCCCGGAATGATCGACAGGATCTCGGTGCCGAAGCGCACCAGCAGGCGGTCGATCACCTCGTCGATGGGCTTCCCGTTGTTCGTGCGCACCGCTTCATCGAGCAGGGGCCGGTACTCGGCCTTCTGCACGGCCTTGAGGATGAGCGACGGATTGGTGGTCGCATCGCGCGGCTTGAACTGTGCCAGCTGGCGGAAATCACCGGTATCGGCGACCACGGTGGTCCATTGACGGAGGGCATCGAGTTGGTTCATGCGGTCATTATCCCGCCGCAAAACTACAGCGCGTGTGGTCCCCCTCTGACGGCGGCGGAGATGATGTGTCACTAGTCTTGGCGCTCCGACCGACGTCTCCAGGAGTTGCTCCATGGCCTTGCGCACCCAACTGCCGCCGCCACCGCCCGTCCCTTTCGATGATCGCGCGACCAGCGCTTCGATCGGCACCCTTGCCACCGCGTTCTGCGTCGGTGGCGCCCTGACGCTGCTCGCCCTGTCGACGGCCCGCCGCTCGGGTCTCGCCGGTCCGGCGGACGGCGCACCGCTGATGCGCGCCCCGCTCCAGGTGGTCGCGCCGGTCGATCTGCGGCGCTACGTCGGGCTGTGGTACGAGCAGGCCCGGCTGCCCAACCGGTTCGAGCGGCGATGCGCCGGTCCGGTGACCGCCGAGTACACCCTCCAGGACGATGGCACCGTGCAGGTGCGCAACCGCTGCGTGCTGGACGACGGGCGCGTGGACGAATCGATCGGCGTCGCGCGCACCGTCGGCGTGCCCGGCCAGCCGGGCGCCGGCCGGCTCGAAGTGCGCTTCGCGCCCGAGTGGCTCGCGTGGCTGCCGGCCGTGTGGGGCGACTACTGGATCCTGAAGCTCGACCGCGACTACCAGGTGGCCCTGGTCGGGACCCCTGATCGCCGGTACCTCTGGGTGCTGTCGCGCGCACCGTCCCTCGACCCGGCAGCGCTCGACGCGGAGCTCGATTACGCCCGCACGCTGGGCTTCGACGTCGACAAGGTCGTGTTCCCCGGCAAGTAAGGCGGCACGCAGGCGGCGAGCTGGCGCGCGAGCTGGCTCGGCCGATCGCAGTGGATCGCCTGCCAGCCGAATTCGCGCGCGGCCGCGACATTGGCGGCGGAGTCGTCGATGAAGACGGTCTCGCACGCCTGCAGACCATAGCGCCCGGCGAGCAGTTCGTAGATTCCGCGCTGCGGCTTGATGATCTTCACGTCGCCCGAGAAGATCCCGCCGTCGAACCACGAGAAGAAGGCGTGGCGGCTTTCCAGCACGCGCGCATAGGGCACCGGCATGTTCGAGAGGTAGTACAGGCGCAGCGCTTCGCCGGCGTCGCGGCGCTCGCGCAGCCGCGCGAGCACGTCGATCGTCGCGGGGATCGGCTCCAGCCGTTCGCCCATGGGCGCGAGCACCGCGTGGAGCCGGTCGCCGGGAAGCGAAAGGCGAAGGGCCATGCGCCCGATGGCGTCGTCCAGCGAATGCGTGCCGCGGTCGAAACCCAGCCAATCCTCGTGATGGAACATCTGGCGCGCGAGCGCGTGCGCGGCCTCCGCGGTGGGTGCGTGCGGCGCGAAGTGGGCCTGCACGAGCGCCACCGGCTCCCACGTCAGGAGCACGGCGCCGAGATCGAAGACGACATTCATAGGGCAACGGGCACGATGGACACCCCGCGGTCGGTCAGCGAGAGCTGGGTCTGCGCCCCGGCCGCCAGCGGATGCGCAAGGTCGGTGGATACCACGAAGACCGACCCCAGCGCGGTATCGAAAGCGTACTCGTAAAAGTTGCCCAGGTACGAGGCCTTGCGCAGCGTGGCCGGCAGGCCCACGGCCGCGCCGATGTACCACGCCTCCGGCCGCACGGCGACCTTGACGATGCCCGGCGCCACGGGCGCGCGCGGCGTCAGCACGAGCGGGCCCATCTGCACGCGCCCGTCAGGCTGGGCCAGCGCCGGGAACACCATCGCCTCGCCCATGAAGCCGGCAACGAACTCGCTCTCGGGGTGACCGTAGAGCTGCTCGGGCGTGCCACGCTGGGCGATGACGCCGTGGTCCATCACGATGATCTGGTCGCTGACGGCCAGCGCCTCGCTCTGGTCGTGCGTGACGTACGCGACCGTGAGCTGCAGGCGCTGCTGGAGGTTGCGGATCTCCTCGCGCATCTCCCTGCGCAGGCGCGCGTCGAGATTGGACAGCGGTTCGTCGAAAAGCAGCACGGCGGGCTCCAGCACCAGCGCGCGGGCCAGCGCCACGCGCTGCTGCTGGCCACCGGAGAGTTCGCTGGGCAGGCGGGTGTCGAAGTCGACCAGCCCCACGCCCTTGAGCGCATCGCGCGCACGGGCGCGGGCTTCTTCCTTGCGCATGCCGCCCATGCGCAGCCCGTAGCTCACGTTCTCGATCACGTTCATGTGCGGGAACAGCGCGTAGCTCTGGAACATCATGCTCACGTTGCGATCGGCCGGACCGAGCCCCGTGACATCGCGCCCGCCCATGAGGATCGAGCCCGAGGTGGGCGACTCCAGGCCCGCGATCATGCGCAAGGTGGTGGTCTTGCCGCAGCCCGAGGGGCCGAGGATGGTGGTCAGCGTGCCCTCGGGCACCTCGAAGCTGATGCCCTTGACCGCCAGCGGCGCGCCCGCGTCCTTCCCGTAGCGCTTGGTGACGTTGCGAAATTCGATGCCGTTGCTCATGGTTCACTCGATGTCAGGTCGCCGCCGGCACGAGCGCCGGCGCTCCGGAGGCGCGGCGGCCCAGCTTGCGCTCGCCCACCACGAGCTGCACCAGCACGATGGCCACGGCCATCAGCGCCATGAGCACCGTGCAGTAGGCCAGCGCCACGCCGTAGTCGCCGTTGCCGACCCGGCCGATGATGTAGGTCGTGGCGAGTTCGTTCTCGGCCGTGACCAGGAAGATCACGGCGCTCACCGTCGTCATGGCGCGCACGAAGCTGTAGACCAGCGCCGTGGCCAGCGCGGGCTTCAGGAGCGGCAGCACCACCCTGAAGATCGTCTGCGAGGTCGATGCGCGCAGCATGAGCGAGGCCTCGTCGAGCGAGCGGTCGATCTGCTGGAACGCCGCGGTCCCCGCGCGCACCCCGACCGGCAGGTTCCGGAACATGAAGCACAGCACGATGATGAGCCCCGTGCCGGTCAGCTCCAGCGGCGGGACGTTGAACGCGAGGATGTAGCTCACGCCGAGCACCGTGCCCGGGATCGCGAACGCCAGCAGGGCGGCGAACTCGAAGGCCCCCTGCCCCCTGAACTCGTTGCGCGCGAGCAGCCACGCGATCAGCAGGCCCAGCCCCGCCGTCAGCGGCGCGGAAATCCCGGCGAGCTTGACGGTGGTGATCAGCGAATTCCACGCGGTGCCCGCCCAGACGATGCCGAACTGCCCCCATTCGAGCGCGAAGGCGGTCTTGAAGTGATGCAGCGTGAAGCTGTAGTCGCGCCCCCAGGTCTGCACGAAACCGCCCGCGAAGGCGAAGAGATAGACCACCACCGTGAACACGATCCACGGGAGCGCGACGCAGTGGATGGTGCGGCGCACGCCGTCGGGCAGCGGCATCGCGATGCCCGCGTCGCCCTTGCCGCTCACCGTGGTGTAGCGGCGGCGGCCGAGCAGGCCGCGCTGCAGCGCGAACACCGCGAGCGCGAAGAGCGTCAGCACCCAGGCGAGCGATGCCGCGCGGCCCTGGTCGTACTGCGCCCCGACGATGGCGAAGAAGATGTCGGTGGACAGCACCGAATACTGGCCGCCC
>JAGIBP010000007.1 GCA_017744285.1 Variovorax sp. | reverse complement strand
GCCGCCGGACGAGCGCGCGTCCGCCTTGCCGCGCGCGCCCGGCGACGGCGCCGCGCTGCGCCTTTCGGGCGTGAACGCGGCGCATGCGGGCAGCCGCGTCCTCGCGCTCGACGACGTTTCGCTCACGCTCTCGCCCGGCGAGCGCGTGGCGCTGATCGGTCCTTCGGGCGCCGGCAAGTCGACCTTGCTGGCGCTGGTCGCGGGCGATCTCGCCGCGCAGTGCGGCGGGATGCATGCAATGCCGCACTGCCTGCTGACCCAGCGCACCGAACTCTTCCAGGACACCCTGCGCGACAACCTGCGCCTCGCCGATCCGGCCGCGAACGATGCCCGACTGCTCGCCGCACTCGGCGCCGCGGGCCTCGCGCAAGACCTGCGCGCGATGCCGGCCGGTCTGGACACGCGGCTCGGCGAAGGAGGCCTCGGCCTCTCGGGCGGGCAGGCGCGGCGCCTCGCGCTGGCCCGGCTGCTGCTGCGCGATGTGCCCCTCTGGCTGCTGGACGAGCCGACCGAAGCGTTGGACACTGCGACCGCGCACGACGTATTGCGGCGCCTCGATGCGCAGGCCAAGGGCCGCGCGGTAGTGGTCGCGACCCACCTCAGGCGCGAGGCCGCGCTTGCGGATCGCCTGATCCGCATGGAGGAGGGCCGCATCGTGGCCGACTGCCCGCGCGGCACGCCCGCCTTCGATTCGGCGCTCGCCATGCTGCGGCCCGACTGAGTTCGACAAGCGATTCGCAAGGACACGAAAGGAACCCCATGGACCTCGACATCGTCGCTCTCTCCCGATTGCAGTTCGCCCTGACGGCGCTGTACCACTTCCTCTTCGTGCCGCTGACGATCGGCCTCGCGGTGATCGTCGCGATCATGGAGACGGTCTACGTGATGACCGGCCGCCCGATCTGGCGCGACATGACCAAGTTCTGGGGCGTGCTCTTCGGCATCAACTTCGCGATGGGTGTCGCCACCGGCATCGTGATGGAGTTCCAGTTCGGCATGAACTGGAGCTACTACAGCCACTACGTGGGCGACGTCTTCGGCGCGCCGCTGGCGATCGAGGGGCTCATGGCCTTCTTCCTCGAAGCGAGCTTCGTCGGCCTGTTCTTCTTCGGCTGGGACCGGCTGTCGAAGGTGGCGCACCTGATCGTTACCTGGCTGGTCGCCATCGGCTCCAACTTCTCGGCGCTGTGGATCCTGATCGCCAATGGCTGGATGCAGAACCCGGTCGGCGCGGTGTTCAACCCGCAGACCATGCGCATGGAAGTCGACGACTTCTTCGCGGTGCTGACCAACCCGGTCGCGCAGGCCAAGTTCGTGCATACCGTGTCGGCGGGCTACGTGGTCGCCGCGATCTTCGTGCTCGGCGTGTCGGCCTGGTACGTGCTCAAGGGCCGGCACCTGAAGCTCGCGAAGCGGTCGATGACGGTCGCGGCCTCGTTCGGGCTGGCGGCATCGCTCTCGGTCGTGCTGCTCGGCGACGAAAGCGGCTATCTCTCCACCGAGCATCAGAAGATGAAGGTCGCCGCGCTCGAGGCGATGTGGAAGACCGAGCCCGCGCCGGCCGCCTTCACCGCCTTCGGCTTCCCCGACCGCGCGGCCCGCGAGACGCACTTCGCGGTGCACATCCCATGGCTGCTCGGCCTGATCGGCACGCGCTCGCTCACCACCGAGATCCCCGGCATCGACGAGCTGGTGCACCGTGCCGAACTCAACATCCGCGTGGGCATCTCGGCCTACGACGCGCTGCAGAAGATCCGCGAGGCCGAAGGCACCGGCGCGGTTCCCGAATCGGCCAAGGCCATCTTCGAGCAGAACGGCCATGCGCTGGGCTATGCGCTGCTGCTCAAGCGCTACGTGGACGATCCGCGCCAGGCCACGGCCGACCAGATCGCGCAGGCCGCCATCGACACCATTCCGCCGGTGGGGCCGCTGTACTGGTCGTTCCGCATCATGGTCACGCTCGGCATGTTCTTCATCGTGCTCACGGCGACCTTCTTCGTGCTCTCGGCGCGCAGGCGCCTCGACGCGCACCGCTGGCTGCTGAAGGTGGCGGTGTTCGCGATCCCGCTGCCGTGGATCGCGGCGGAGCTGGGCTGGATCGTGGCAGAGGTGGGCCGCCAGCCGTGGGTGATCGAAGGCGTGCTGCCGACCGCGGTGGCCGTCTCGAACCTGGGCGCGGCCACCGTGCTCGGGACGATCGCGGTCTTCACCGCGATCTACACCGTGCTGTTCATCATCGAGATGAAGCTGATGCTGGGCGCGATCCGCAAGGGGCCGGCCGAACACCCGGTGCCCGCGCCCGCCTCTCGGCGCGACCCCGACACCGCCTTGCCGCGCTCGCCGCTGGCCGTCGAATGAATCCCGGAGCACGACCATGATCCTGCACACACTTCTTTCCTATGAATTCCTGCGCATCGTCTGGTGGCTGCTGCTCGGCGTGCTGCTGGTCGGCTTCGCCGTGATGGACGGCTTCGATCTCGGCACCGGCATGCTGCTGCCGTTCGCGGGCCGCAACGACCTGGAGCGCCGCGTGATCGTCAACAGCGTGGGGCCGGTCTGGGAGGGCAACCAGGTCTGGCTGATCCTCGGCGGCGGTGCGATCTTCGCGGCGTGGCCGCAGCTCTATGCGGTGTCGTTCTCGGGCTTCTACATCGCGATGTTCGTGATCCTGGTGGCGCTGATCCTGCGGCCCGTGGCCTTCAAGTTCCGCAGCAAGCGCGAAGACGCCGCATGGCGCCGGCGCTGGGACATGGCGCTCTTCATCGGCGGCTTCGTGCCCGCGCTGATCTGCGGCGTGGCGATGGGCAACGTACTGCAGGGCGTGCCGTTCCGCTTCGGACCCGACATGCACATCCACTACGACGGCAGCTTCTTCGGCCTGCTCAATCCCTTCGGGCTGCTCGGCGGCCTGCTGTCGGTGGCCATGCTCGTCATGCACGGCGCGGCCTGGCTCTGCCTGAAGACGCAGGGGCCGGTGGCCGAGCGTTCGCGCGCCTACGGCAGCATCGCGGCGCTGCTGACCGTGGTGCTGTACGCGGTGGCCGGCGTGCTGCTCTGGTCCTTCGTCGACGGCTTCCGCGTGACGAGCGCCTTGCCGCCGGACGGGCCGTCGAATCCGTTGCTCAAGACGGTCGAGGTGTACGGCAACGCATGGTTCGCCAACTACGCGGCCCACCCGGCGCTCTACATCGTCCCGGGGCTGGGATTCGCCGGCGCGCTGCTCGCGTGGGTCGGCTTCCGCGTGCGCGCCGAGCTGATGACGCTGATGGCGAGCGCCCTCGGCATCGCGGGCATCATCCTGAGCGTGGGCGTGTCGATGTTCCCCTTCATCCTGCCGTCGTCGATCGATCCGCGCGCGAGCCTGACCGCGTTCGATTCGTCGTCGAGCCACCTGACGCTGTTCATCATGCTCGTGGTGACCGCGGTCTTCATCCCGATCATCGTGGCCTACACCGGCTGGATCTACCACGTGCTGCGCGGCAAGGTCGACGCCGATGCCATCCGCGAGGACCGCGGACACGCCTATTGATCGCCACCAAGCAACCGAGGAAAGAATCTCATGTGGTACTTCGCCTGGATCCTGGGGCTGCCGCTGGCGGCGACGTTCGCGGTGCTCAACGCGATGTGGTACGAGTTGATGGAGGACGATGCCATCCGGCACGACAAGCTCGACAGGCCGTAGGGGCGGCCCGCCGCCTACGGGGACTGCCGGGCTACCGCGTCCGCCAGCAGGAACAGCGTGTCGGACAGGCCCGCCGCGTCCGCCACGCCCTGGCCGGCGATGTTGAACGCGGCGCCGTGGCCCACGCTCGCGAACAGCAGCGGAAGGCCGGCCACCAGGGCGGTCGCGCCCTTGGGGCTCAGCATCTTGGTGGCGATGTGGCCCTGGTCGTGCAGCATGGCGACATAGGCGTCGAAGGCGCGTTCGGAGAGCGCGAGGTCGGCGCCGACGGGGCCTTCGACCTGCCATCCCCGGGCCTTCATGGCCTCGACCGCAGGACGCGTGGCGCGTTCGTCCTCGCTGCCGAAGAGCCCGTTCTCGCCCGCATGGGGGTTGATGCCGAGCACGCAGAGGCGGGGCGTGGCAAAGCCCATGCGCAGCAGGGTGCGCCGGGCCGCGTCCGCCGCAGCCACGACGAGCGCGGGGGTGATGCGCTGCACGGCATGGGCCACGCTTTCGTGCAGCGTGCAGTGCACCACGCGCAGGCCCTTGGCTTCCAGCATCAGGAAGGCCTGGTCGCGCGGCAGGCCCAGGGTGTCGGCCACGAGGCCGCCGTAGCCATCGAACGGAATGCCGGCCGCGTTGACCGCGGTTTCACTGTGGGGCGCAGCGCAGATCGCGTCGATGCGCCCGGCATGCAACAGATGGATGGCTTCGCGCACATAGGCGGCGGTGGCCGCGCCTGCCGCGGCGGTCACGGTGCCTGGCGTCCAGTCGTGGTGCGCGAGGGCGCCTGCGTCGTAGACCTCGAAAGCCTCGCGCGCCTGGGCTGGCAGTTCGAGCCTGGCGCACAGTGCATCGACGATGAAAGCCTCGCCGATCAGCACCGAGCGCATGCCGCGGGCCGCATGCAGCGCGCAGGCGGCCTTGATCGCGATCTCGGCGCCGATGCCGTTCGGGTCGCCGATGGCGATGCCGATGCGGCCGCTCCTGCGGGTGCCTGAGTCCACGCTCGGCGTGCCGTTCACAACGGAATTGCCAGCAGGGTGTCGATGCGCGGCGAATCGCAGACCACGTCGCGCTTCCTGAGCTTCACGCCGCTCTTTCCGTCGCGCACCACTTCGTCGAAGTAGCAGCCGCCCGCGAAGATCTCGGTCGGGCCGCCACGCACGGTGCGCAGCACGGCGAAGCCGGTCTCGACCCGGGCGACCTCGCCGTCGTCCTCGCGGATGCGGGGCAGGCTCAGCAGGTGCCGGTACCGTTGGCGCTCGAACACGTTCGCCTTGCGCAGCGAGAGGACGCGGTCGTGCAGCATCTGGCGCGAATCGGCATAGACCAGGCCCGCGGGCAAGCCGCGCGCATGGTTGTCGGCCGTGGTGATGCGGTAGAAGCAGTCGTCGATGAAGTAGGCGGGCCAGTCTTCGAGGCGGCCATCGTCGATGGCGGCGGCGTAGTCGGCGTTGAAGGTGATCAGCTGGTCCAGCATGGCTCTTCTCTCCTCCGCTCTTCAGACGTCCATGTGCGTGCGATAGGCCTTCCAGAAGCCGCGCACCGAGGCCTCCGTGGCGCGGAACTCCTGGGTCTGCGCCTCATGGCCGCCGAGTTCGATCACCGAATCGAGTTGCCCGGCGGCCTCGATGCCGCGCTGGACGAAGCCGCCCACCGCGCCGTCTTCCATCGACACGAACCCGGCGGGCCCGACAAGGTTCGACTGCTTGAGCCGCATGCGCCGCATCTCTTCCGTATCGTCGGCATAGCCGAGGTAGATCCAGTGCAGATCGGTGGTCTCGGCGCCGGTGGGCACGATCTGGCGCACCGCGATGCAGTTGTGGATCTGCTGCAGCACGAAGCCGGGGAAGACCGAGAGGATCTGCAGCACGATGCCGTCGCCGATCTCGTCGGTGCTCTTGAGCATCGAGAGGTCGCCGATCTGGAGTTCGCCGTTCTCGGAGCGGATCGCCTGCTGGCTGTAGGCGCTCTCCGCGCCCGCCATCACGCGGCTGTACGAGGCGCTCGCATGGTGGCCGCCGCTTTCGCTGATGAACACGCCGCCTTCCTGCGTGAGGCGGGTGATGCCGAAGGTGGTGAAGAAGGTGTGCAGCAGGCTCGCGTGATACGTGTCGCGCACGTTCTCGGCGTAGAGCTTCCAGTTGTTCGGCAGCCCTTGCGTGAAGCGCCCGATCACCTCCACAGGACGGCCCAGCACGCGCTCCAGGCGGCCCGAGACTTCGTCGCCCAGGTAATCCTCGATCGGGGGCACGTCGTCGTCCAGGCTCGCGAAGACGAGGCCGCAGAAGGTGGTCACGCGCAATGGGCGCGCGCCGTGATCGGACTTGCAGAAATCCTTGGGCATGCCGCCCTTGCCTTGCACGCCCTGCTCGAAGGCCACGCCCTGCAGGTTGCCCTTGAGGTCGTAGCGCCACGCGTGATAGACGCAGCTGTGCTCGGGCGCATTGCCGAAGTCGTCGAGCACGATCAAGGCGCCGCGGTGCGCGCAGCGGTTCTCGAAGGCATAGATCTCGCCGTCCGCGTCGCGGGTCATGACCACCGGCATGCGGCCCAGCAAGGTGGTCTTGTAGTCGCCTGCCCGGGGCACTTCGGCCTCGAGCCCCAGGAAGTTCCACACCGGCCCTTCGAAGACGCGCGACTGCTCCGCCGCGAGCACGTCTTCGCGCTGGAACACCGCATAGGGGACGCGGCTGATGGAATCGGGCGCCCATCGCACGGGCGTTTCCTGGGGGATCGGTTGGATGTTCATGGTCCGCTGTCTCGCTAGACAATACATTGGTATTGATAGATGAGAAATGATAGGATTTGCCGAGCGAGCTTGTCAATGACCGCGATGCACGTTCACGCGAGGCCTGGCCGGTTCGTTTCACAAACCAAGGAGACATGCAGATGAACACCCGACGCGCTTTCGGCGCCTTCGGCCTGGCCACCCTCGCGTCGCTCACATGGCGCACGCCCGCATTCGCGCAAGGCGGCTATCCCGGCAAGCCCGTGAAGGTCGTGGTGACCTACACGCCCGGGGGCGCCAACGACATCACCGCGCGCATCTACAGCCACTTGCTGACGGAGCGCCTGAAGCAGTCCTTCATCGTGGAAAACCGCCCAGGGGCGAGCGGCATCACGGGCACGACCAGCGTGGCCAGGTCGGAGCCGGACGGCTACACGCTGCTGCTCGGCGCCGGCGGCACCATGACCATCAATCCGGGTTTGTTCCCCAGCTTGAGCTACGACTCGCAGAAGGACTTCGAGCCGGTCGGCCTCGCGGCGCGCTCGCCGCTCGTGGTCGTCGTGCCGCCCTCGCTGCCGGTGAAGGACGTGCGGGAACTGATCGCCTACGCCAAAAGCCGTCCGGAAGGCATCTCCTACGCGTCGCCGGGCGCCGGGACGCCGTTGCATCTCGCGGGTGAGCTCTTCACGCACCGCGCGGGCGTCAAGACCCTCCATGTGCCCTACAAGGGCAGCGCCCCTGCGCTCAATGACCTGATGGCCGGACGCGTGGACGTGATGTTCGACGTGCTGGGCAGCTCCATCGAGTTCGTGCGCGCCGGCCGCCTGCGTGCGCTGGCGGTCACCAGCCTACAGCGCAGCCGGCATCTGCCGGACGTGCCCACCCTGGACGAGCAGGGACTGAAGGATTTCGACGTGACGAGCTGGTTCGGTTTCTTCGCCCCCACGGGCACGCCGCGCGAGATCATCGCCGTCCTCAATGCGGAGCTGGCGAAGGTGGCCTCCACGCAGGACGCGAAGGACAAGCTGGCCCCGCTGGGCATGGACCCGGCGAGTTCCACGCCCGATCAGCTGCGCATGCTGGTGCAGACCGAGCAGGCGCGTTGGAAGGAGCTCATCCGCAGCGCCAACATTCGCCTCGAATGAACCAGCGAGCACGGCCGGGATGAACCATCGCATCGAAATCGAGGGCGCGGGGCTCGCGTTCGATTCCATCGAGGGGCGCAGCGTGCTCGACGCCGCCCTCCAAGCCGGCGTGGAGCTGCCTTACTCATGCCGCAAGGGCGTGTGCGGCAGCTGCGCGGGGCGTGTCGTGTCGGGGCAGGTGCAGGGCGTGGGCGGCGTGGCCGTGCAAAGCGACGTGTGCGCGCCGGATCAGGTGCTCTACTGCCTGTGCGAAGCCGCTTCCGATGTGGTGCTGGCACCGCTTTCCTGGAAGAAGCTCGATCCGGCTGCCCGCAAGACCTTCTCGGCCAAGGTCTACAGCAACGAGCTGGCCGCGCCGGACATCTCGGTACTGCGCCTGCGCCTGCCCGCCGGCCAGCGCGCGAAGTTCCAGGCCGGGCAGTACCTGCGGATGCGCATGGACGACGGCAGCACCCGCTCGTACTCGATGGCCAATCCACCGCACGAGAGTGACGGCGTGACCCTGCACATCCGTCATGTGCCAGGCGGGTACTTCAGCACCCGCGTGGCGCGGATCGCGCCGGGTGCCGTCCTGGCGTTGGAGCTGCCGTTCGGGCACGTGGCGCTCGATCCCGAAGACACGCGGCCCATCGTGTTCGTTGCCGGCGGCACGGGCTTCGCCCCGGTGAAGTCGATCCTCGACGACATGATGCGCAAGCGCGTGCAGCGCCCGATCGCGCTGGTGTGGGGCGTGCGCGACGCGAGCGGCCTGTACATGCGAGGGGCGGTCGAGCGCTGGCGGCGCCAGTGGCCGCAGTTGCGCTTCATTCCCGCGCTCAGCGACGCGTGCGACGGCGCGCAGGACATCCAGGGCGTGTTCATGGGCCGCGCGGACCAGGCGCTGCAGTCCGCCTTCGATTCGCTGGCCGACCATGTGATCCATTGCTGCGGGTCGCCGCCGATGGTCGCGGCCGTGCGTGCGGCGGCCCTGGCGCAAGGTGCGTCGGCCGAGGATTTCCATGCGGATGTCTTCGTGCCGGGCCCCGCGACCTAGGCCGAGGCCGGGCCTCGATCAGGCCGGCGCGCGCTCTTCCGCGTGGAACGTGCTCCATGCCTTGCTGCCCAGTCCCTGCGACAGCTGGCTGGCCGCCGCCTGCACCTGCGCCAGCAGGCGGAGCGGTGGAGGATCGGTGAGTTCCGTGCTCGACGCGATCACGGCCAGCGTGGCGACCACCGCCTCGCGGTCGTCGAATACCGGCACCGCCAGCGCGGAAACGCCCGGCAGCCGCTCGTTGACGGCCACGGCATAGCGGCGGCTTTCGATGCGAGCCAGCAGCTCGTCGATCGCGCGCGTGTCCAGCACGGTTTGCGGTGTCAGCGCGGAGCTTGGCTGGGCCAGGATTTCGGCGCGCACCTCCTTGGGCAGGAAGGCGAGCATCGAGCGGCCCATCGCCGAGGTGGGGGCGGGGATCAGCGAGCCCGGCCGGATCGTGATCGCGATGCTGCCCGGCGCCTGGATCGCGTCGATCACGGCCACGCTGGGGCCGGCCATGACGCCCAAGGCGACGGTGTGGTGCGTTTCCTCGTGCAGCGCGCGCAGGTAGCCCGATGCCACGCGGCGCAGCTGGAAGTTGTCCTGGATCTCCTGCGCCAGGCGCCAGGCGCGCCAGCCGAGCCGATAACCGGCGCCGGAGCTGTCCTGGTCGGCATAGCCGAGTTCGCGCAGGGTCTGCAGATGGCGATGCACGCGCGCCTTGGTCTCGCCGAGCCGGCGTGCGAGCTCCGTGATGCCCAGGGGTTCTCCGCTCGCCGCCAGGGCGGCGAACACCGAGAACGCGACACCTACCGCCTGCACCGTGGCGCCGCCGGTCTCCGGGGCCTTTTCTGTCACAGGCATGAAGACAATCCTTCCAATTCAAACAAGGGCAGGCATCCTAGCTAGCTCTGCGCCTTCCCCGCCTTGCCGCCGCCGGTCAATCGGTCCTTGAGCCCGAGCACCTTGGTCACGGTCGCGCCCATGCCCATGAGCTGCATCGCGGTTTCGGGCGCGAGGCGCTGCACGTCGTCGAACCACGTCATGAGGCGGTCGATCAGGTCGTGCATCTCGCGCATGCGCTGCTGCGCGTGGCGCTCCTCGTCGGAGGCGGGCTCCTCGAGCAGCGCATTGCGCAGCATCGAGAGCGTCGGCTCGATCTCGCGGCGCCGGCGCTCCTCGGCGAGCACGCGGAAGATCTCCCACACGTCCGACGGCGCCTCGAAGTATTCGCGCCGGTCGCCCGGATGATGGCGAAGCCGCACCAGCCGCCACGACTGCAGCTCCTTCAGGCCCATGCTCACGTTCGAGCGCGAGAACTCCAGCATCTCGGCGATCTCGTCGGCGTTGAGCGCGCGCTGCGAGATGAAGATCAGCGCGTAGATCTGGCCCACGGTGCGGTTGATGCCCCATTTGCTGCCCATCTCCCCGAAGTGGGCGACGAACTGGCGGCTGAGTGGCGGCAGGGCGGAGTCGGGCATCGCGTCATTGTCGGTCCGAATGCTGAAGGTTCAAGAAAACCTGAAAACCAAAAGGCCCGGGCTGCGGGCCGGCCCCGGCCGCCCGCGTCGACACTGGGATAATCCGCCGCATGAGCGGCAATACCTTCGGCACCCTTTTCGCAGTCACCAACTTCGGTGAATCCCATGGCCCCGCGATCGGCTGCGTGATCGACGGCTGCCCGCCCGGCATGGCGCTCTCCGAGGCCGACATCCAGGGCGACCTCGACCGCCGCCGCCCCGGCACCAGCCGCCACGTCACCCAGCGCAACGAGCCCGACGCAGTGCAGATCCTGAGCGGCGTCTACGAAGGCAAGACCACCGGCACGCCGATCGCGCTCCTGATCCAGAACACCGACCAGCGCAGCAAGGACTACGGCCAGATCGCGCAGCAGTTCCGCCCCGGCCATGCCGACTTCACCTACTGGAAGAAGTACGGCATCCGCGATCCGCGCGGCGGCGGGCGCTCGTCGGCGCGGCTGACCGCACCGATGGTCGCGGCCGGCGCGGTCGCCAAGAAGTGGCTCTTCGAGAAGTACGGCACCGTCTTTCGCGGCTGCATGACGCAGATCGGCGAGATCGAGATCCCCTTCGAGGACTGGGAGCACGTGCCGGGCAATCCCTTCTTCGCGCCGATCGCCGACGTCTCGCGTCTGGAGGCCTACATGGATGCGCTGCGCAAGTCCGGCGATTCGTGCGGCGCGCGCATCCGCGTGACCGCCTCGAACGTGCCGGTCGGCCTCGGCGAGCCGCTCTTCGACAAGATGGACGCCGACATCGCCTGGGCCATGATGGGCATCAACGCGGTGAAGGGCGTCGAGATCGGCGCCGGCTTCGCGAGCGTCGCGCAGCGCGGCACGGTGCATGGCGACTCGATCACGCCCGAGGGCTTCCTGACCAACAATGCGGGCGGCGTGCTCGGCGGCATCACGACGGGGCAGGACCTCGAAGTGGGCATCGCGATCAAGCCGACCAGCTCGATCATCAGCCCGCGTCAGTCGGTCGACGTGAACAACCAGCCGGTCGAGGTCGTCACCAAGGGGCGCCACGACCCGTGCGTGGGCATCCGCGCGACGCCGATCGCCGAGGCGATGCTGGCGCTGGTGGTGATGGATCACGCCCTGCGCAACCGCGCGCAGTGTGGCGAGCCGAACGGCCCGCAGGCGCAGCCCCAGGCCTCTTTCCTGTAGTGCAGGCGGCGCCCGTCGCCGGCGGCAAGGGCCACCTGCTGGCCTTTGCCTCGCTGTCGGCGAGCTATTTCGCCCATATCGGCTTCTTCAATCCCTACCTTCCGCTCTGGCTGAAGGAACTCGGCCTGCCGATCTTCGTCATCAGCCTGCTGGCGTCGGTGCAATCGATCACGCGCGTCTTCGCGCCGTACGCCTGGGGCGCGCTCAGCGACCACACCGGCGAGCGCGTGAAGCTGCTGCGCTTCAGCGCGGCGGTGGCGCTGGTGTCCTCGTTCGGGCTCTGGTGGAACGGCGGCGCGTGGTGGCTCGCGCTGGTGCTGCTGGTGATGTTCACGCACACCAGCTCGATGATGTCGCTCACCGAGGCGGCCATGGCCCACCTGGTGGCCGGCGACTGGGGGCGCTATGGCCGCATCCGCCTGTGGGGCTCGGCGGGCTTCCTGGTCACGGTGTTCTTTGCCGGCGAATGGTTCGAGCGCTTCGGCATGCGCCACTTCCCGGCCTGGGCGGCCGGCACGCTCGCGATCGTGCTGGTCGCCACGCTGCGCCTGCCGGACGTGCGCGAGCCCGCCGCTGCCCACGCGCACGAGAAGGTGCCGGTCGGCCCGGTGCTGCGCCTGCCGGTGGTGCGGTGGTTCTTCGTCTCGCTCTTCTTCCACGTGATGTCGCATTTCGCGGTCTACGGCTTCCTGTCGCTGTACCTCGATTCGCTGGGCTACGGCAAGGGCACGATCGGGCTGCTGTGGGCGCTGTCGGTGGTGGCGGAGATCGCGTGGTTCTTCCTGCAGGGCCGGCTGCTGGGCCTGATGCCGATGCCGCGCTGGCTGTTGTTGTGCGGGGTCGCGACGGTGCTGCGCATGGGGATCACCGCCGGACTGGGGCAGTGGGTGGCGGCGCTGGTGGTCGCGCAGTTGCTGCACGCGCTTTCGTTCGCGGCGCATCACACCACCTGCATCGCGATGGTCTCGCGCCACTTCCCGGGCCGGCTGCGCGGGCGCGGGCAGGCGCTGTTCACCGTGATCGGCTACGGCTTCGGCGGCGTGCTCGGGGTGCTGGCCGGGGGCGCGATCGCGCAGCGCTTCGGCTTCGTGGTCATGTTCGGCGTGGCGACGGCGCTGGCGGTGCTGGCGAGCCTGTGCGCCTGGCGGGCCCAGCAGCAGGAAGGGCCGGCTTGACGTTCAATCGAGCTCGGCGCGCCGCGGCATGTCGGCGCCCCGGCGCGAGCAGGTGATCGCGGCGGCCCGTGCCGCGAAGCCGAGCAGGGCGCCGAGGGTGGCCGCATCGAGCGCGGCGAGCGCCTGCGGCGCGAGCGCGCCCTGTTCGTCCAGCCAGGTGAGCAGGGCGGCCTGGAAGGTGTCGCCCGCGCCCACGGTGTCGACCACCTGCGTGGCGGGCGTGGGCGCCTCGGCGTGCGCATGCCGGGTCCAGGCGCTGGCGCCGTGGCGGCCGCGCGTGACGGCGACCAGCATGGCCCCCTGGGCGAGCCAGCGCGCCGCGACCTGGGCGGGCGGCTCGCCGGGATAGAGCAGGCCGAGGTCCTCGTCGCTCACCTTCACGAGGTGGGCGATCGACACCATCTCCTCGACCACGCTCCGCCAGAGGCCGAGATCGGGCTCGACGTTGAGCCGCACGTTGGGGTCGTACGAGATGAAGCGCCGCGCCCGCTCGCGCGCGGCGAGTGCGCGCAGTGCGGCTCCCACCGGTTCGACGACCAGCGCATACGAGCCGAACTGCAGCGCGCGCACCGTGTCCGGAAGGTGCGGCAGCGTGCCCGGCGTGAGCTGCCGGTCGGCCGCGCCGTGGCCGTGGAAGGCATAGCGCGGCACGCCGCTCGCGTCGACGCTCACCACGCTCAGCGTGCTCGGCGCGT
Organism: Variovorax sp.; assembly: GCA_017744285.1. GTDB lineage: Bacteria > Pseudomonadota > Gammaproteobacteria > Burkholderiales > Burkholderiaceae_C > Variovorax. The sequence goes on along the minus strand of JAGIBP010000007.1, from coordinate 106,149 downwards.
CGCTGCGCACGACCAGCGAGGTGTCGACGCCTTCGGCGCGCAGCGACGCCAGAAGCCGTTCGCCAAGCGCGTCGGTCGAGAGGCCCGCAAGGAAGGCCACCGGCCGCGCCAGACGCGCGAGGCCCTGCGCCACGTTCAGCGGGGAGCCGCCGATGCGCGCGTCCAGCGTCATGCCGGCGGGCGTGGGCGCGCCCATGTAGACATCCATCAGGGCTTCGCCGCAGACAACGAACATGGGCAGCAATCGTGAGGAAGGCAGGGGCGGCGATCGTAGGAGCAGCGGGCTCGGCGCGCAAGAAGGGTGCCGCGGCCGGGAGGGTTGGGTGGAAACCCGGGGATCGTTCGATGATCGATCGCTCAGGTTCGGCTATCGCCCTTGTGGATCGGGTTTTGCTATTCCCGAAGGGGGCTGCCGCACTACATTGCGCTGCGGGCCTCCCAAGTTGCGCGATCACCGTACGAAATCGGCGAGACCGGCCCCGTCCGCCAACCCCTCGACCCCTCGGAGAGACAAATGAGCAGCATCCCCCAGACTTCGGAGCCGAAAGGCCGACACCAGTCGAAGAAGGCCGCCGCCAGCGGCTGGATCGGCTCGGCGCTGGAGTACTACGACTTCTTCATCTACGCGACAGCCGCGTCGCTGATCTTCCCCCAGATCTTCTTTCCAAAAGGCAATCCCGCGATCGCGATCATCGCGTCGCTGGCCACCTACGGGGTCGGCTATGTCGCGCGCCCCATCGGCGCCTTCGTGCTCGGCCACCTGGGCGACACGCGCGGGCGCAAGAACATGCTGCTGATCTGCATGTTCCTCATGGGCTTCTCGACGATCGCGGTGGGCCTGCTGCCGACCTACGCGCAGGTGGGATTGTGGGCGCCGGCGCTGCTGGTGGTCCTGCGGCTGATCCAGGGCTTCGCGGTGGCGGGCGAGATCTCGGGCGCGAGCTCGATGATCCTGGAGCACGCGCCCTTCGGGCGCCGCGGCTTCTTCGCGAGCTTCACGCTGCAGGGCGTGCAGGCCGGCCAGATCCTGGCGGCCGCGGTCTTCCTGCCGCTCGCGCACTACATGGCCGACGAGGCCTTCCTGAGCTGGGGCTGGCGCATCCCGTTCCTGCTGAGCTTCGTCGTGATCGTGGCCGGCTACATCATCCGCCGCGAAGTGGACGAGACGCCGGCCTTCACCCAGGAGGCGGTGCAGGGCGCGGCCGTGCCGAAGGCGCCGATCATCGAGGCTTTCACCCAGAGCTGGGGCGACATGGTGCGCGTGGTGTGCGCCTCGCTGATGAACGTCATCCCCGTGGTCGCCACCGTCTTCGGCGCGGCCTACGCGGTGCAGCCGGCCTACGGCATCGGCTTCCAGAAGGACGTCTACCTGTGGATCCCGGTGCTCGGCAACATCGTCGCGGTGGTCGTCATTCCGATGGTGGGCAACCTCTCGGACCGCATCGGCCGCAAGCCGCCGATGGTGATCGGGTCGCTCGGCGCCGGTCTGCTGTCGTTCGGCTACCTGTACGCGATCAGCATCCACAACGTGCCGCTGGCGATCGTGATGTCGCTCTTGATGTGGGGCGTGGTCTACCAGGGCTACAACGCGGTCTTCCCGAGCTTCTACCCCGAGCTGTTCCCGACCCGCACCCGCTGCTCGGCGATGGCGATCTCGCAGAACATCGGCACCGCCGTGACCGCGATGCTGCCGGCGCTGTTCGTGGCGGTCGCGCCTCCCGGCGCCGCCAACATCCCGCTGGTGATCGGCGCGCTGGCCCTCGGCATCACGGCCGTTGCCGCCATCGCCGTGCTGAGCGCCCGCGAAACCTTCCGCATCCACCTCAACGACCTCGGCAAGCCGAATGCGGTGCCGGTGCCCAAGCAGGAATACGACCGCCTGCGTGCCCAGACGCTCGCCGACGCCTCGCTCACGAAGGCGGTGGCCTGAGGCCGGTCAGATGAGGTTCCGCATGGCTTGCGCGGTCTCGCGCAAGACCGGGAGGACGCGGGCGACCGCGTCCTCGCTGCTTTCATGACCCATCGGCATGGTCACGTTGAGCGCGCCGACCAGCTCGCCGTGGCGGTCGCGCAGCGGCACCGCGATGCCGCGCGAATTCAGGTCGAGCTGCTGCTCCGAGAGCGCCCAGCCCTGGGCGCGGATGCGGGCCAGTTCGAGCTTCATGCGTTCCTTGCTCGCAATGGTGTGCGAGGTGAAGACCGCCAGCTCGTGCGCCTGGAGCCACGCGGCGCGCTCCTCGTCGCTGCGCATCGCGAGCATCAGCATGCCGGACGCCGTCACCTGCGCCGGCACCCGCGCGCCGAGCACGTAGCCGGTGCTCATGCTGCGGTTGGGCCCGTTGCGCGCGATGTAGACCACCTCGTCGCCGTCCATCACGCTGAGATAGGCGATCTCGTGGGTGCCGGCCGCCACGCGCTGCAGGAAAGGCTGCACGATGCGCGGCAGCCGCGCCGATTCGAGGTACGACTGCCCCAGCCGCAGCACGCGCGGCGTGAGCCAGAAGAGCTTGCCGTCGCTTGCCACGTAGCCCATGTGCTGCAGCGTGAGCAGGTAGCGCCGCGCGGCGGTGCGCGTCATGCCGGTGCGCTGGCCGGCCTCGCTCGCGGTCATGCGCGGATGCGCGTCGTCGAAGGCCTCGATGATGGAAACGCCGCGTTCGAGCCCGGCGATCCAGTCGCGCTTGTCGAGCCCGGGCGGTGCGGGGGAGGTTTCGAGATCCATGCGCTCCATGAGGTTCTGGGACAAACCCTGAAATCGTTCGATGATCGATCAGTGTAGTTCGATCATCGTGTTCGTACACTCTTGTCTTGCAGCGCCCGAGGGAACCGCGCCGCTACATTAGCGGCGCTTCCTCGGTGATTCGGTCGATAGTCGAACAACCTTGAAGCGAGACCCCGTATGTTCCCCTCCATCGTCGGCAGCACCTCCCTCTATCTCCTTCCGGGGGACCCGGTCACGAACGTGCGGCTTCCGCGCATGTTCAACGCGGTCTTCGAGCGTTGCGGCATCGACGCCGTGATGGCGCCCGTGCAGGTCGGGCGGCGCGACCTCGCCGTCTTCGTGAAGGCGGCGTTCCTGGCGCGCAATGTGCGCGGCATGGTGATCGCGCCGCCGCACAAGCCCTCGCTGGTCGACCTGCTCGATGGCTGCGGGTTGTTCGGGCGCGTGGCGGGCTCGGCCAACGTGGTGCGCCGCATCGAGAACGGTGAGCTCGAAGGCGACCTGTTCGACGGCGAGGGCCTGATCGGCGCGCTCGACCGCTACAACATCCCGTTCCGCGGCAAGCGTGTGCTGATCATCGGGGCCGGCGTGAGCGCGGCGGCGATCGGCGTCGCGCTGGCCGAGGGCGGCACGGTCAATGGCGCCGAGCACATCGCCTTCTACGACATCGCGGCCGGCAAGGCGGCGGGTGTGGCGGCCAAGCTCGATGCCTTCTTCGACGCGACCACCGTCGCGGTCGAGAGCAACGACCCGGCGGGCTATGACCTGGTGATCAACGGCACCTCGCTCGGCCTCAAGCCGGAGGACCCGATGCCCGTGGATGTCGCGCGCATGGATTCTCACGCCGCGCTGTTCGACATCCTGCTGCGCGGCCAGCCCACGCCCCTGGTGCGCGCGGCCCGCGAACGCGGCCTCAACGCGCAGGCCGGCTTCGAGATGCTGATCCAGCAGATGCCGCATTACCTCGATTTCTTCGGCCACAAGGAAGCGGCGAATGCGGTGCGCCACGACGCGGACTTCCTGCGCGAGCTGATCTACCCGGCCTCGATGGCCGACGAGATCCGTCGCCCCTTGCGCTATCACTCGGCCAGCGTGGCCTGACAGGGATCTTCATGGCCATCGCCCTCGACCGCTTCGGCTTCAACACCGTCACCATGGGCGGCGAGCTGGGCCACAAGCTCGAATGCATGAAGGCGGCCGGGTTCGCCGGCGTCGAGCTCTGGGCGCGCGACCTGATCAACCACCCGGCCGGCGTCGACAAGGCGGCGCAGCTCGTGCGGCAAAGCGGCCTCAAGGTGACCGACTTCCAGCCCCTGCGCGACTTCGAATGCGCGCCCGACGCGATGCGGCCGCACCGGCTCGAGATGGCGCGCGAGCAGCTGCGCCAGATGGCGCTGGTCGGCACCGACTTGCTGCTGTGCTGCTCGACGACCTCGCCGCTGGCCATCGACGACCCCGACCGCGCCGCGGAGGACCTGCGCACGCTCGCGACGCTCGCCACGCCGCTGGGCATCCGCATCTGCTACGAGGCGCTGTCGTGGGGCCGGCACACCAACCGCTGGTACCAGGCCTGGGACATCGTGCGGCGCTGCGACCGCGAGAACGTCGGGCTCAACCTCGACTTCTTCCACATGTCGGTGCACGGCGACGACACACCCGAGACGCTCGCGCAACTGGCCGAGGTACCGGTCGAGAAGATCTTCCTCGTGCAGCTGGCGGACTACTTCTTCGAGTACAGCGAGAGCCAGTCCGACATGATCGAGCTTGCGCGCCACCAGCGCCTGTTCCCGGGCGAGGGCCTGCACGACGTGCGCGACCTCGTGCAACTGCTGGAGGACAAGGGCTACCGCGGCCACTACACCTTCGAGGTGTTCAACGACGACTACGTCAACTCCGACCCCATGGTGGTCGGCGAGCGCGCGATGAAGAGCGCGCGCTGGCTCAGCGAGTCGCACGTCGGGTCATGAACAAACCCCTCGGGCGCCTCGCGCTGAAACTGAAAGAACTGCTGCAATGATTTCCGGCAAGACCACCCTCATCGCCCATCTCGGCTATCCGACCGAGAGCTTCAAGGCGCCCATGATCTACAACCCCTGGTTCGACAAGCAGGGCATCGATGCCGTCGTGATGCCGATGGGCGTAAAGGCCGAGGACTATCCGGAGGTGTTCGCGCAGCTGTTCAAGCTCACCAACATCCGCGGCGCGCTGGTCACCATGCCGCACAAGATCACGACGATGTCGCTGGTGGACGAAGTCACACCCACCGCCATGATCGCCGGCGCCTGCAACGCCGTGCTCAAGCAGGCCGACGGCAAGCTCGTCGGCGACCAGTTCGACGGCGCCGGCTTCGTTCGCGGCGTGCAGCGCAAGGGCCGCGCCCTCGGCGGCGCGCGCGTGCTGGTGTCGGGCAGCGGCGGCGTGGGTTCGGCCATCGCGGCCTCGCTGGCCGCGGCGGGCGTGGCGGAGATGGCGCTCTATGACGTCAGCGCAGCCTCGGCCGAGGCGCTCGCGGGGCGGCTGCGCACGCACTACCCGAAGCTTGGCGTCACCACCGGCTCGAATGACCCGACGGGCTTCGACCTGGTCGTCAACGCCACGCCGCTGGGCATGAAGGAGGGCGATCCGCTGCCCTTCGAGATCGACCGCATCGCGCCGACCACCTTCGTGGGCGAAGTGGTGATGAAGAGCGAGTACACGCCGCTGCTGCGCGCCGCGAAGGACAAGGGCTGCGCGGTGCAGGTCGGCACCGACATGCTGTTCGAGATGATCCCCGCGTACCTCGAGTTCTTCGGCTACGGCACCGCCACCGCCGAAGAACTGCGGTCTGTTGCGACCCTGGCCTACTGAATGAAGCGCAGGTCGCCATGAGCGTCTTCGAGGGCTTTCTCTCCACGTCCGAAACGCTGGCGGCCTTCAGCGACCACCGCTTCGTCGACGCCATGCTGCGCTTCGAGGCCGCGCTGGCGCGGGCCCAGGCGCAGGTCGGGCTGATCCCCAAATCGGCCGCGCATTCCATCGTCGGGAGCTGCAAGGTCGAGCTGTTCGACGTGGCGAAGATCGTGCGCGACAGCGGCCGGGCCGGCAGCATCGCGATCCCGCTCGTCAAGAGCCTGCAGGAGGCGGTGGCGCTCTTCAACCCCGAGGCCGAGCGCTATGTGCATTTCGGCAGCACCAGCCAGGACGTGATCGACACCGCGATGGCGCTCGTCACGCGCGAGGCGGTGTCGCTGATCGACGCCGACCTCGTCCGCGTGGTGCAGGCCCTGCTGGGCCATGCCGAGGCGCATGCGGCCACGCCCGTCCTCGCGCGCACGCTGATGCAGCCGGCGTCGGTCACGAGCTTCGGCCTCAAGTGCGTCGGCTGGGCCGCGCCGCTGGTGCGCAGCCGCGCGCGCATCGCGCAGGCCGCGGCCCGCGCGCTGCAGGTGCAGCTCGGCGGCGCGGTGGGCACGCTCGCGCAAATGAAAGGGCAGGGGCCGCAGGTGCGCCGCCACATGGCCGAGGCCCTGGGACTGCGCGAGGCGGGCGCGGCCTGGCACACGCAGCGCGACGAGTGGGTGGCGCTCGGCTGCGAGTTCGCGATCATGGCCGGCAGCCTCGGCAAGATCGCGAAGGACATCTCGCTCATGGCCCAGTACGAAGTGGGCGAACTCGCCGAGCCCGGCGAGACCGGCCGGGGCGGCGCGTCGGCGATGCCGCACAAGCGCAACCCGGTGGCCTCGATGGTCGCGCTCGCCGCCGCCGGGCGAGCGCCGCAGCGGGCGGCGGCCCTCTTGCAGGCGATGCCCCAGGAGCACGAGCGCGCGCTCGGCGCCTGGCAGGCCGAACTCGCCGAATGGCCGCAGTTGCTGATCTCGGCCCACGGCAGCGTGCGCGCGCTTGCAGGGGCTTTGCCGGGCCTGCAGGTGGACGCTGCGCGGATGCGTTCCAATATCGATCGCTTGCGCGCCGAACTTCCCGGCACCGCCGCCGACGAATGGTTCGATCCGGCGCTGGCCGGTGCGGCCGGCGAGACGGCGCTGGCGCAGGCCCTTGCGCTGCAAGCCCAACTCCATCCACGCCACGCCGCCCCATGACCTTCTCCTGTACCTCGCCCACGGGCCTCCCGCGCGACACAGGCCGGTTCTCGCCATCTCGCCGGTGAGCGGGGCGGCCGCTCGTCTACGAAAGGAAACACACTCCCATGATTCACCTGAATGTCGTCCGCGAAGGCAACGGCCCGATCGTCGTGCTGAGCCACGCGCTCGGCTGTGACCTGCACATGTGGGACGGCGTGGCCGAGCAGCTCGCCCGCGCCCACACGGTGCTGCGCTACGACCACCGCAACCACGGACGTTCCGAAGTCGTGGCCGGCCCGTTCACCCTGCAGACGCTCGCCGACGACGCGGCCGCGCTGATCGCGCGCGAAGCGGGCGGCGAGCCGGTGCACTTCGTCGGCCTCTCGATGGGCGGCATGACCGCCCAGGCGCTGGCGCCGAAGCATCCGGAACTGCTCAGGAGCGTCGTGATCGCGAATTCGTCCGCGCACTATGCCGACCCCGCGCCCTGGCGCGCGCGCGTGGACACGGTGCAGGCGCAGGGCGTCGCAGCGATCGCGGCCGGGGCGGTGGCGCGCTGGCTCACGCCCGAGTTCGTTTCCACGCCCGAAGGTGCGCAGGCCGCGCGCCAGCTCACCGATACGCTGGTGGCCACCGATGCCGCCGGCTACATCGAGAGCTGCAAGGCGGTCGCCGCGATCGATTTCCGCGAGGGCAACCGCGCCATCGCCGTGCCCACGCTGGTGATCGCCGGGGCGCGCGACGAAGCGACGCCGCCCGCGATGTCCGAAGCGATGGCGCAGGCCATCCCCGGCGCGCGGCTCGCCGCCATCGACGCGGCGCACCTGAGCGCGGTGGAGCGGCCGGTGGAGTTCAGCCAGATGCTGGTGGATTTCTGGCGCAGCCTCTGACCGCTCGCGGGGGGCGATGACGTAGGCCCCGTGGGGGGAATCGGCCGCGCGGCGCCGAAGGATCGGCGCGCGGCCTCATCATGCGGGCCATGCCTACCCGACTCCACATCGATTTCGTGTCCGACGTCTCGTGCCCCTGGTGCGCCGTCGGCCTTGGCGCGCTCGAAGCCGCCCTGAAGAACCTCGCGCCCGAGATCACGGCCGAACTGCGCTTCCAGCCTTTCGAGCTGAACCCGGACATGCCGCGCGAAGGCCAGGACGCCTTCGAGCACCTGAACCAGAAGTACGGCAGCACGCGCGAGCAGCAGGCGCAGGCGCGCGAGGCGATCCGCGCGCGCGGCGCGGCCGTGGGCTTCACGTTCCGGCCCGAAGGGCGCGCGCGCATCTACAACACCTTCGACGCGCACCGCCTGATGCACTGGGCCGAGCGCGAGGACGTGACCAAGCAGGTCGCCCTGAAGAAGGCGCTGCTCAAGGCCTGCCACACGGATGGCGAGAACCCGTCGGACCCCGAGGTGCTGGTGCGTCTCGCGACCGAGGCCGGGCTCGATCCGCAGCGCGCCCGCGAGATCCTGGCGAGCAACGAGTTCGCCGCCGAAACCCGCGCCCGCGAGCGCCTCTATACCGAGGCCGGCATCCATTCGGTGCCGGCCATCATCATCGACAACAAGCACCTGATCTCGGGCGGCCAGCCGGTCGAAGTCTTCGAACGCGCGCTGCGACAGATCGCGGGGGCGGCGCCGCCCGCCACCGCGCTCGCCTGACGCAGGGTCAGTTCTCGTCGAACTCCCAGCTCTGGTGCAGGTCGAGCCGAAGGCGCAACGCGGCATGGCGGGCCTCGGCCCGGGCGGTGATTTCGGCGAGCGCCGCCTCCGTGAACTGGCGCCGCGCCAGCAGCACGTCGGCCTGCCCGTATTCGCCGAGCCGCCAGCCGCGCACCGTTGCCTGGAGCACGTCTTCATGCTGGCGGCGGGCGGCCTCCTGGCGCTGCCAGCCCTCGAAGGTGGAGCGCAGCTGGGTCCACGCGATGGCGGCTTCGGCGTGCACCTTCTGCTGGATCGCGCGGGCGTTCTCGCCGGCCTGGTCGGCCTGGGCCCGCGCCTGGCGCTCGGCTGCCTGGCGCGCCGCGCCGGCCAGCGGCAGGCTGAGTGAGACGCCGACGATGCGCTCGGCGCCGCCGCGTTCGACGCCGGCATAGAGGCCGACGGTCGGATCCACCCGGTGCTCCAGCGCCGTGCGCAGCGCGCGGGCCTCGGCGAGCGTGGCTTGCTGGCGGGCGAGGCGCCATTCGTGACTGCGTTCCTCCAGGTCCGAGCGAACGCTTTCCCCCGAACCGGCGGGAAGGTCTTCGGCGCGCGGCACGGCCAATGCCGCGTGGCGCACAGGGGCGAGACCGGGGTAGCGCGCGTCGAGTCCCGCGCGAGCCGCGGCTTCGCGAGCCAGCGCGGTGGCGAGCTCGGCCTGGGCCTGCGCGGCGTTGGCCTCCTGCAGGCGCAGTTCGTTGCGCGCCGCGTCGCCGGCCTTCACGCGGGTGGCGGCGATGCGGGTGAGTTCCGCCTGGTCCGCCGCCTGCTTCTGACGGAACTCGACGATCGCCCCCTCGCGCAGCCAGTCGATCCAGGCGCGCAGCAGGGCGCGCGATGCTTCGTGGATGGCGTCGGAGCGGCGGATCTGCGCGGCGGCGAGGGTCGCTTCGCCGATCGCCTCGTCCTGCGCGGCCTTGCCGGCGCCGCGCAGCGTGCGTTCGAGCGCGAGCTGGTATTCGCCATAGCGTTGCCGATTCGGCACGCCGTCCTGCGGCTCGTTGACGCGACGCTGCTGCCCCTGCAGCCTCAGCGTGAACTCGTGCGGCCCGGCGCGCAGCCGATCGGCTTCGGCCTGGTCGGCCTGCAATGCGGCAGTCGCCGCCTTCACTTCGGGCATGGCGAGGATGCTCTGGCGCACGAGGGATTCGGGCGGCAGTTCATTGGCGGGCTCGTCGGCGGCGTGCGCGAGCGGCAGGAGGGCGAGGCTCAGGACGAGCGCGGCCACGGCGCTGGAGATCGGAAGGCGCAGGGCGTTCATGGGTGGCGGGATGCATTCACGCCGAAGCGGCGGAAGAGGATGGGCAGCAGGACCAGCGTCAGCGCGGTCGACGACACGAGGCCGCCGATCACCACGATGGCCAGCGGACGCTGGATCTCGGAGCCGGGGCCCGTGGCGAACAGCAGCGGCAGCAGGCCGAAGGCGGTGATGCTGGCGGTCATCAGCACCGGGCGCAGGCGGCGGATCGCGCCGTGGCGCACCGCGTCGGCGATGTCGTGGCCCTGCTCCAGCAGTTCGTTGAAGTGGTTGACCAGCACCAGCCCGTTGAGCACCGCGATACCCATGAGCGCGACGAATCCCACCGAGGCGGGCACCGACAGGTACTCGCGTGCCATGGCGAGCGCGAACACGCCGCCGATCAGCGCCAGCGGGATGTTCAGGAACACCAGCGTGGCCTGCCGCACGCTGCCGAAGGTCGAGAACAGGATGAAATAGATCAGCGCCAGCGCCACCGGCACCACGACGGCCAGGCGCTGCGCGGCGCGCTGCTGGTTCTCGTACTGGCCGCCCCAGGTGATGCGGTAGCCGGCCGGCCTCGGCACCTCGCGCTCCACCGCGGCCTGCGCGTCCTGCACGAAGCTCACGAGGTCGCGGTCGCGCACGTTGGTGGTGACGGCGGCGAAGCGCGCGCCGTTCTCGCGGTCGATCTTCACCGGGCCTTCGGTTTCCTCGAGGCGCGCAAGGGCGGTCAGCGCCACGGGCGGCCCGCCGGCCACCGGCAGCTGCAACTGGTTGAACAGGTCGGGCGTCAGCGCCAGCGCGCTCGGGCCGCGCACGATCATCGGCACGCGGCGGCCCTCTTCGAGCACCACGCCGGGGCTTTGCGACTCCAGCAGGGTGCGCAGGTCGTCCTGCGCCTGTTCCATGCTCAGGCCGTGCAGGCCCAGGGCCTGGCGATCGAACACCACGCGCAGGTAGCGCAGGCCGCTGTTGCGGATGAGCTGCACGTCCTGGCTGCCCGGCGTCTTCTTGAGCACCTCTTGCACCTGGGTGGAGAGGCGGTCGAGCACCTCCAGGTCGGGGCCGAAGACCTTGACCGCCACGTCGCCCCGCACGCCGAGGATCATCTCGTTGACGCGCATCTCGATCGGCTGCGTGAAGCTGGTGGCGATGCCGGGCAGCAGCAGGAGCTGCGCGCGCAGCTTGTCGAGCAGGGCGTCCTTGCTGTCGACCTGCCATTCGCTCTTGGGCTGGAGGACGAGGAAGGTGTCGGTCTGGTTCAGGCCCATGGGGTCCAGGCCCAGTTCGTCCGATCCGCTGCGCGCCACGATGCCCTTGACCTCGGGCACCGCCATCAGCGCCTGCTGCAGCCGCGTGTTCAGCGCGAGCGCCGTGGGCAGGTTGATCGCGGGCGAATGCTCCACCGACACGATGACGTCGCCCTCGTCCATGGTGGGCATGAAGCTCTTGCCCAGGAACCCGAACACGACGAGTGCGCCGACCAGGCTCAGCGCCGTGCCGGCGAGCCACGGCCCCGGGCGGCGCAGGGCGCTGTCGAGCAGCCGCGTGTAGCCCTGGCTGCACACGCGCACCAGCCACGGATCGCGGTGCGCGCCGGTCTTGAGCATCAGCGAGGCCAGCACCGGGATCACCGTGAGCGACAGCAGCAGCGAGGCGCCCATCGCATAGAGGATGGTCAGCGCCACGGGCCGGAACAGCTTGCCTTCCAGGCCCTCCAGCGTGAGCAGCGGCAGGAAGACCAGCATGATGATGAGCACGCCCGAGGCCACGGGCCGGGCCACCTCTTCGGCGCCGGCGCGCACCATCCGGATCAGGGACGCCATGTCGTGCGCCTGTTCCGCCTGCGGCGGGTGGGCCAGGCGGGCCTCGATGTTCTCGACCACCACCACCGCCGAGTCCACCAGCATGCCGATGGCGATCGCGAGGCCGCCGAGCGACATCAGGTTGGCGCTCAGGCCGGTCTGGCGCATCAGCCAGAAGGTCGCCAGCGCCGACAGCGGCAGCACGATCGCCACCACCAGCGCGGCCCGCAGCCGGCCGAGGAAGAGCAGGAGCAGCACGAGCACCAGCACGATCGCCTCGGTGAGTGCCTTGCTCACCGTGTGCACGGCCATGCCGACCAGCGCGCCGCGGTCGTAGAAGGGCTCGATGCGCGTGCCTTCGGGCAGGGTCTTGGCGAGCTCGTCGAGCTTGTCGCGCACCTGGGCGACGACCCGGCTCGCGTCCGCGCCCCGCAGTCCCAGCACCAGCCCCTGCACCGTTTCGCCCTGGCCGTTGCGGGTCACGGCGCCGTAGCGAGTGAGCGCGCCGATGCGCACCTCGGCCACGTCGCCCACGCGCAGCGCCGTGCCGTCGCGCTGGGCGATCACGGTCGCGGCCACGTCCTGCAGGCTGCGGATGCTGCCTTCGGAGCGCACCAGCAGCGCCTCTTCGCCGGCGATCAGGCGCCCGGCCCCGTCATTGCGGTTGTTGGCGGCGAGGGCTTCGCGCAACTGCGCGAGCGTGAGGTGGCGCGCGGCGAGCTTCACCGGGTCGGGCACGATCTCGTAGGCGCGCACCGAGCCGCCAAGCGAGTTCACGTCGGCCACGCCGGGTATGGCGCGCAGCTGCGGGCGGAGGGTCCAGTCGAGCAGGGTGCGCCGCTCTTCCAGCGATTGCGGGCCTTCCACGGTGAACATGAACATCTCGCCCAGCGGCGTGGTCACCGGCGCAAGGCCGCCGCCCACGTTGGCCGGCAGATTGGCCTGCGCGGCGGCAAAGCGCTCGGCGGCCTGCTGGCGCGCCCAGTAGATGTCGGTGCCTTCCTCGAAGTCGATCGTGATGTCGGCGATGGCGTACTTGGACACCGAACGCATGCTGCGCTGGCCCGGGATGCCCAGCAGTTCCTGCTCCACCGGCTGGACGATGCGCGACTCGACCTCCTCGGGCGTCATGCCCGGCGCCTTGAGGATGAACTTGACCTGCGTCGGCGACACGTCGGGGAAGGCGTCGATCGGCAATTGCCGCGCCGCCTGGAGACCCAGGCCGACCAGCACACAGGCCGCGACGAGGACCAGCAGGCGCTGCAGCAGCGCCGCCTCGATGAGACGCCGGAGCATCACTCGGTCCCCAGGCCTTGCAGCATGCCCTTGAGGGCGATCGCGCCCTGCACGGCCACCTCGTCGCCGGGGCGGATCTGCCCCGGCGGCAGGGCGTCGACCTGCGTGGTGGCCGGCAGGCCCCCGACCGCGGGCTGCTGGGAGACGATGCGCACCGGCTGGGCCGCGAAGCCGTCGGGGCGCTGCACGAAGACCACGTCGGCACCCTCGTGCCGAAGCACCGCCGTGGAGGGCACGCGCCATCCCGGCGGCCCGCTCGCGCCCGGCCGCGCGCCGAGGACCACGTCCGCCTGCACGCGCTGCCCGGGCAGGGCGCAGGGATCGGGGCGCGGCCACAGCGCCCGCAGCACCACGGTCTGGCTACCGCCCTCCAGCTGCGTGTTGATGCCGCTCACGCGGGCCGGCTCCGCGCAGCCGGGCACCCGCACGGCGTCGCCCACGCGCAGGCGCCGCGCCACCTCGGCGGGCGCCTGCAGTTCGATGGCCAGCGCGCCTTCGCCGGCGAACCGGACCAAGGGGGCGCCCGCATCGACCCGCTGGCCGGGCTCCGCCATCACTTCGACCACGCTGCCGCGTCCCGGCGCCTTCAGTGCGATGCGGCCCGACAGGCCGTCCTGCGGGCCCGCCCCGGCCATCCGCAGCAGCTCGCCGCGCTCGCGCCACGCGGCCTGGGCGATCTCCAGCTGGTTGCGGCTCGCTTGCGCCCTCGATGCGGGGATGATCCCCTCGGCGAGCAGGGCCGCGTCGCGCTCGGCCGTCTGCCGGGCCAGCTTGAGTTGAAGGTCGGCCTGCCGGTACTCGCGCTGCCATGCCACCACCTCGGGCGCGTCGAGCGTCACCAGCGGCGCGCCGGCCGGCACCGCGTCGCCGCGAGCGACGCGGACCTGTTCGACCATGGCGGCCACCGGCGCGCTGATGACCCGCACCAGGGCCGGCGGCAGCACCACCAGCCCTTGCAGCACCACGCGGCCGGCGTCCTCGGCGGGCTGCACCGCCTGCGTCCGGATGCCCAGGCGCTCGCGCTGCTGCGGCTTGAGCGTGACCGTGCGGGGCGATGCCGCCGCAGCCTGTGCGCCCTCGGCGGCGCGGGCGGCATGGGGAAAGGCGGCGAATCCGATCAGCAGGGCCGCGAAGGCCGCGGCCTCGAGCACATCCGCGAGGGCGGAGGAGCGCTTCCTTCGGTGGGTGGGGCAGGGCGGCAGCGGGCGGCGGGGCGGGTGCATCGGTGCATCGGCGAGTGAAAACGGCGCGGAGGTTAGGAATGCAAGCTGAAGTTCGACTGAAGGAAGCCGCGCGCTTTCGGTGCTACCGTCGCCCGGGAGGACACCCTGATGAGACTGCTGCTGCTGGAAGACGATGTCATCCTCGGAGACGGCCTGGCCGAATACCTGAGGTCCGAAGGCCATGTCGTGGACTGGTTCCAGCGCCTGCTGGATGTGCAGGCGCTCGCGGGCGAGCCCTACGACGCGCTGCTCATCGACTGGCAACTGCCCGACGGCTCGGGGCTCGAGTGGGTCCGCCTGCTGCGCGGCCGAGGCGTGAGCACCTCCATCATCATGCTGACGGCGCGCGACCTCATCAGCGACCGGATCCGGGGCCTGGATACGGGCGCGGACGACTACCTCGTCAAGCCCTTCTCGGCCGAGGAGCTCGTGGCCCGCCTGCGGGCGCTGCAACGCCGCAAGGCCGGCTCGGCGAGCCCGTCCATCCGGCTCGGCGCCGTCGAGATCGACCTGGGCGCCCGCCGCGCCTGGCGGGGCGACGAGCGCGTGGACATCACGCCGCGCGAATGGCAGGTGCTCGAAGCGCTGCTGCAGCGGTCCGGGCGCGCGGTCTCGCGCAATGAACTCGAGGCGCTGATGCTCGGGCTGGAGGGCGACCTCGCGAGCAACGCGCTCGAGGTCCACGTGTCGCGGCTGCGCCGCAAGCTGGGCGCGGAGCTGATCGAAACGGTGCGCGGCATCGGCTACAGGATCGCCTCGTGACGCCGCTGCCATCGATCCGCAAGGGGCTCTCGCGCGTGGTCCTGCAGGTCTCGCTGGCCTGGAGCCTGGCCGTGTTCGGCGTGGTCTGGTTCACCGTGCTGCAGCAGCTCGACAAGGTGCTCGACGGCACCTTGCAGGAATCGGCGGAAATCCTCTACGGGCTGCTCAAGGTCAACCAGGACCGCTGGCCCCAGGGCGCGGTGGCGGACCGGCGCTCGCTGCCCGCGCCGCCCCACGACGAGAACATGGTGTGGCAACTGGTCGCCGCCGACCGAACGGTGATTTGGCGCTCGCACCGCGCGCCGGACGAACCGCTGAGCCCCAAGCACGGAGGACGCGCCTTCGACGAGTCCGCCCGGTGGCATGTCTTCGGCATGCCGTTCGACGACGAGGGCACGATGCTCTATGTCGGCCAGGCCGATGCGGATCGTCTTCGCGCGCAAGCGGAGGCGGCCCTGGTGACCGCGTTCGGCGCGCTGATGGTCGGCGTCGCATGCGCCGTCTGGCTGCGCCGGCGCGTGAGCAAGGAGCTGGACCCGCTGGTGGACCTCTCGCGCCAGGTCGCGCTCTACGATCCCCTGGTGCTGGACCGGCCGCTGCCGGCCGCGACGCGGGAGGAGCTTCGTCCGCTTCGCGAGGCCGTCGTCAAGCTTGGCGAGCGGCTGGCGCAGAACATCGCCAGCGAGAGGGCCTTCAGCGCGAATGCGGCGCATGCGCTTCGCACGCCGCTGGCGGGACTCGGCATGCAGCTCGCCGTGGCGCAGCGCGAGAGCCCGGGGCCGGTGCAGGCCCGCATCCAGCGGGCGCGCGACGCGGCGGATCGACTCGGCCGCGTGGTGGTGGCGCTGCTGTCGCTCTTCAGGAGCGGCGGGCAGATCGCGCCGCAGCCCATCCGCCTTGCCGCGCTGGTGCGCGACCTGCCGGTGCACGGGCTGCGCGTTCACATCGAGGAAGGCGAGGACATGACGGTGCAGGCCGACCCCGACCTGCTTGCCGCGGCCCTCATCAACCTGCTGGACAACTCCGTGCGCTACGGCGCGAGCCGTGTCGTGTGCTCGTTCCGTCGCGATGCCGGAAGCGGCATGGCCGTGATCCGGCTCGTGGACGACGGCCCCGGCGTCGATGCATCGGCGCGGGCACGCATCGAGGCCTTGCTCGCCGGCCGGCGCGACGAGGCGAGCACGGGCCTGGGCCTCATCCTCGCCGACCGCGTGGCGCGTGCCCACGGCGGGTGGTTGAGGCTGGTCGACGCGGGGCAGGGGTTCGGCATCGAGATCGCGCTCGCCTCGCGCTGACCGGGCCCAGGCCGACGGCAGCAAGACCACCGTCCGGGCGCGAGATCGGCAGAAAGATCGGCAAAAAGATCGGAAATAAAGCGAGAATATCGGCCATAAGTGATTGTTTAAAATGGACTTTTCTCCATAGTTTTCGAGCACAAATAACGGCAATATCGTGTCGATTTCCCCCACCAAGCTGCTGGTCTACGACCAGCCGCATCAGTTCGAGCCCCTGCTTCCGCAGAAGCGGTTGGGCGAGTTGGTGGAGGCCACGGCGGACATCGTCGAGCGCTCCCACCGCCTGCAAGCTGCCGTGAGCCCTGCCGCCCGCGATGCGTTGCGCGAGGTGGTGCGCTCGATGAACTCCTACTACTCCAACAGCATCGAGGGTCAAGGCACGCATCCCCTGAATATCGAGCGCGCGCTTCGTGACGACTTCTCCGCGAAGCCGGAGATCGCGCAGCGCCAGCGCATTGCCTTGGCGCATATTCAGGCCGAGAGCGAACTCGAGCAGCAGAACGCGACCGCTGCCGTGGCGCTCGGGTCGGGCTTTCTGATGCAGGCCCACGCCGCCATGTACAAGCGGCTTTCCGAAGCGGATCGCAGCATCGCCGGCGGCCACGTCGTCGAGCCAGGAAAGATTCGGGACAAAGACGTGACGGTGGGGCGACACCAGCCGCCGACCGCCTCTTCTCTGCCTCTCTTTCTCAAGCGCATGGACGAGGTGTACGGACGTCTGCAGGGGCTCGACGCGATGCTCTACACCATCGCCGCCGCGCATCACCGGGCCGCTTGGGTACACCCCTTCCTCGATGGGAACGGTCGCGCCATGCGGTTGCAGACGCACTGCGCCCTCCACCCGCTCAGCGGTGGCCTGTGGTCGGTCAATCGCGGCCTGGCCAGGAAGCGAGACAAGTATTACGAGCTGCTGTCGAACGCGGATATGCCCCGGCACGGCGATCTGGACGGTCGCGGCAATCTTTCCGAGAAGATGCTGTGGGCGTGGTGCCGCTTCTTCATCGAGCTCTGCTCCGATCAGGTGAGCTTCATGGCGCAGATGCTCGATCTTGATCGGATGAAGGAGCGCATCCGTGGTCTGGTCATCGTGCGAAGCCATATGGCGGATCGGGACTATCGCGAAGAAGCGGTGCTTCCGCTGCAGCACGTGCTGCTGGCCGGCCCGGTGAGCCGGGGCGAGTTCGCCCAGATGACGGGCCTCGGCGAGCGCACGGCGCGCAAGCTGATCTCCTGCCTGGTCGCGGATGGTCTGCTGGTGTCCGATACGCCACGCGGCGATGTCAGGCTCGGTCTCCCGCTGGACGCGCTGAACCTTCTTCTGCCGAATCTTTACCCGGAAGCGGCAGCGGCGCCGATGGAGTGAGGCGCAGGTGAACGCTGCCGCTTCTCGAAGGCCCTAGACGTCGATCTCCACCTCGCCCTCGATCTCCACCGGGATATCAAAGGGCAGTTCGGCCACGCCGATCGCGCTGCGCGCATGCGCGCCGGCCTCCGGCCCGTAGAGCTGGAGGATCAGGTCCGAGAAGCCGTTGATCACCGCCGGCGTGCGATTGAACCCCGGCGCCGCGTTGACCATGCCGAACACCCGCACCCAGGCGGTCACGCGGTCCAGGTCGCCGATCGCGCGCTGCAGGTTCGCGAGGATGGCGAGCGCGGTGAGGCGGGCGGCTTCGTAGCCTTGCTCGACGCTGAGCTGGGCGCCCACCTTGCCGCAGGGCTGCGCGATGCGGCCGTCGGGCGCCTGCGGCCCATGCCCCGAGATCAGCGCGCGGCGCCCCAGCACGCGCACCCACGGGAAGGGCAGCGCCAGCCCGGGCGGCATCGCCAGCGGCGGCGGCAGCACGAGCCCGAGCGACTGGAGTTTGCTTTCGATGCGTGACATGCGTGTCTCCTCAGCCAGGGAAGCGGTTCGGTGTCATCCGGTCTTGGCCTCGCCGCGCGCACGCACATCCGCCACCACGCGCGCGTAGCGCTGGAAGCTCCAGTACGCGCTGGCCCAGTCCAGCAGCACCACGAAGCGGTTGCGGAATCCGATCAGGAAGTACACATGCGCGAACAGCCAGAACAGCCACGCGGGCTTGCCCGAGAAGCGCAAGGGCCCAAAGGGCGTGCCGAGATCGACCACCGCCGAGTTGCGGCCGATGGTCGCGAGGTTGCCGTAGTCGCGATAGCGGAATGGCTCGGTCGCCTGGCCCGCGATGCGGCGCAGGATGTTCGCCGCGGCGGCGCGGCCCATCTGCTTGGCGGCGGGCGAGACGCCGGGCACGGGCGTGGGCTCGCGGCCGGGCCGGTGGCTCATCGCGGCCGCGAGGTCGCCCACCACGCTGATGGCCGGGTGGCCGGGCAGGCTGAGATCGGGCATGACCTTCACGCGGCCGGCACGGTCGGTCTCGGCGCCGGTCACGCCGGCCAGCATGCGGCCGAGCGGCGAGGCCGCGACGCCGGCCGCCCAGACCACGCAGTTGCAGGGAATGCGATGCGTGCCAAGCCCCGCGCCGCCGTCGCTGAATGGTGACTGGACCTGCAGCGCGCCGGCTTCGATGGCCGTCACGCGCGCGTTCAGCCGCACCTGCACGCCCAGCTTCTGCAACTGCTCGAGCGCGCGCTGGCTGAGCGATTCGGGCATGGCCTGCAGCACGCGCGGCCCGCCTTCGATCAGCAGCACCTCGGCGCTGCCCGGATCGATGCGCCTGAATTCGCCCGAGAGCGTGTGCCGCGCGATCTCCGCCAGCGTGCCGGCCATCTCGACGCCGGTGGGGCCGGCGCCGATCACGGCGAAGGTCAGCAGCGCGCGGCGCTTCGCGGGGTCGGTCTCCACCTCGGCGGCCTCGAAGCTCAGCAGCACGCGGCGGCGGATCTCGAAGGCATCGGCGAGCGTCTTCAGCCCGGGCGCCATCGGCGCCCACTGGTCGTTGCCGAAGTAGCTGTGCGTCGCGCCGGCGGCGACGATGAGATGGTCCCAGCCGATCAGCGTGCCGTCGGCGAGCTGCACCTGCCGGGCCTCGGGGTCGATGCGGGTGACCTCGCCGAGCAGCGTGGTGATGCTGGGGCGGCCCCGGAAGAGCACCCGCACCGGCGCCGCGATGGCCGGTGCCGCGAGGCCCGCGGTCGCGACCTGGTAGAGCAGCGGCTGGAAGAGGTGGTGGTTGGTCTTGTCGATGACCGTGACGTCGACGTCGGCCCGCTGCAGCTTGCGTGCCGCCTCGAGGCCACCGAAGCCGCAGCCGACGATGAGGACGTGGGGGCGGCCTGAGGGCAGGGGCGTGCTCATTCGCCCGATGATACGCAGGGCCATGGCACGCGCCAGCCGGTTGTGCCAAAGTGGCGCGTTCCGCCGTTCGGCGGCGCCTTGTCCTACGGCATGCTGCTGTGTGCATGGGCTAAAAACTTCCCAAGTCACAACTGGAGACCCCATGAATCTGATCCGGCCGGCCGCGCCCGCGGCGGAGGAACTGCGCGAGCGTTTCCAGGCGGTGCGCGCCCTGAGTCTCGAACTCGCGGCGCCGCTCTCGGCCGAGGATCAGGCCATCCAGTCGATGCCCGACGCCAGTCCCACCAAGTGGCACCTCGCGCACACCACGTGGTTCTTCGAGGCGGTGCTGCTGGCGCGGCACGCGGCGGGCTACCTTCCCTTCGATGCGCGCTTCCACTATCTCTTCAACTCGTACTACGAAGCGCTCGGCCCGCGTCATCCGCGGCCGCAGCGCGGCCTGCTGACGCGGCCGTCGCATGACGAGGTACTGGCCTATCGCCGGCATGTGGACGACGCGGTGCTGGCCCTGCTGGCCGATGCGGGCGGCGGTGCCGAGTGGCCGGCGGTCGAATCCATCGTCACGCTCGGGCTGCATCACGAGCAGCAGCATCAGGAGCTGATCCTCACCGACATCCTGCACGCGCTGTCGTGCAATCCCTTGCTGCCGGCGTACCGGCCCACCTCGGGTCCGGCCCTGCGGCTGGCGTCCGTCGCGCCGCCGATGCGGTGGATCGAGCGGCCCGGCGGGGTGGTGGAAGTCGGTCACGATGGCGCCGGCTTCTCGTTCGACAACGAAACCCCGCGCCACGAGACGCTGCTGCGGCCTTACGCCATCGCGGACCGGCTCGTGAATTGCGGTGACTTCGCGCAGTTCATCGCCGACGGCGGCTACCAGCGGCCCGAGCTGTGGCTGTCCGATGGCTGGGCCGCCGTGCAGGCGCAGGGATGGCGTTGCCCCGCCTACTGGCTTGCGCCCGACGATCCACGGCTGGCGCACCAGGGTGCCCCGAGCGGCTGGCAGGTGTTCGGACTGCACGGCGTGCGGCCCCTGGAGCCCGAGGCGCCGGTGGCGCAACTGAGCTTCTACGAAGCGGCCGCCTACGCCGAGTGGGCCGGCGCGCGCCTGCCCACCGAGTTCGAGTGGGAGGCCGCGCACGACGCGCCGGGCCTCTCGCAGATGCACGGCCAGGTCTGGCAATGGACGCGTTCGTCCTACGACCCGTATCCCGGTTTCCGGCCGCTGGCGGGTGTCGCCGCGGAATACAACGGCAAGTTCATGGTCGGCCAGCTGGTGCTTCGCGGCAGCAGCATCGCGACGCCGGCGGGGCACGCTCGGGCCACCTACCGGAACTTCTTCCCGCCGGCCGCGCGCTGGCAGTTCTCCGGGCTGCGGCTCGCGAAAGACCTCTGATGGGCACACCTGCATTCAACGTCCACGCCTTCCGCGCGGCGCAGCGCGCGGCGCCGCTGTCCGACTTCGCGCGCGAGCTGCACGCGGGCCTCAGCCAGGAGACGCGCAGCATCTCGCCGAAGTTTTTCTACGACGTCGCGGGCTCGGCGCTGTTCGACCGCATCTGCGAGCTGCCCGAGTACTACCCGACACGCACCGAGCTGCGCATCCTCACCGAGTGCGCGCCAGAGATCGCGGCGCAGATCGGGCCGCAGGCCGAGATCGTCGAGTTCGGCGCCGGCTCCCTCACCAAGGTGCGGCTGCTGCTCGATGCGCTGGAGGCGCCCAGGCGCTACGTGCCCATCGACATCTCGGGCGAGCACCTCGCCGCCGCCGCCGAGCGGCTGCGCGCCGACTATCCGCGGCTTTCGGTGCAGCCGATGGTGGCCGACTACACGATGCCGCTGGTGCTGCCCTCGCGGGAGAAGGGCGGCGGCCAGCGGGTCGGCTTCTTCCCGGGTTCCACGCTCGGCAACTTCACCCCCGAGGAGGCGCTGGCCTTCCTCCAGCTTGCGTGCCGGCTGCTGCGCGGCGGCGGCCTGCTCGTGGGCGTGGACCTCGTGAAGGATCCGGCGCTGCTGCATGCCGCGTACAACGATGCGCAAGGCGTGACCGCCGCCTTCAATCTCAACCTGCTGCAACGCGCCAACCGCGAGCTGGACACCGACTTCGATCTCGACGGCTTCACCCACGCGGCGTTCTACAACGCGCCGCGGCGGCGCATCGAGATGCATCTCGTGAGCCGGACCGACCAGACCGTCACGCTCGACGGACAGCGTTTCCGGTTCGAGGAAGGCGAGACCATCCACACCGAGAACTCGCACAAGTTCACCATCGAGGGCCTGCGCGCGCTGGCCGTGCGGGCGGGCTTCCGGCCCGCGGCGGTGTGGACCGATCCCGAGCGCCTGTTCAGCGTGCACTGGCTCCAGGCGCAGGGCTGAGGCGATGAGGGCAGGCCGACTGAGCCGGTAGGCGCTCTCTGGCATGGAATCAGGCCTGCCGCCGAGTGTCCATGCGCCGGCGGCCCGGCTATGTTTCATTCACGGACCCGGCACGACCCTCGAGGTACTCCGGGACCGCGAAGGCCCTCCGGTCGGACGCCAGTCGCCGGGGGGCCTTTGTCATCCGGTTTCACGGGGCCGGCGGCTGATGCGAGGACTGAAGCATGCGCATGGCGCACATCATCAGGGCAGCGCCGCCTGCCGCGGCGATCAAGGTTGCGCGCACCGGCTGTTCTGCGATATTGGCCTTCGTGCGCGCCGCGCAGACGTCCAGGGTGTGCCGCAGGCCGTGCGGTTCCCTTTCGACGGGCATCGGAGGGACGGTGGCCTCCAGCGCGGCCACGTCGGCGTCCGTCAAGGGCGGGAGGTTGGGTTGAAGTTCCATGGGCTCTCCTTGGGGCGTAGGACGAGCATCCCGGCAGTCGGAGCGTCCCGGATGTCATCGTCTCGTTGAGTTTGCTGTAGGAAGAGCTCAGCGGCTGTGGTTTGCCTATTCCTTGTTCATCGATTGGAGATTCGAAGTGACCAGCAAGAACACGATCTGCCTGTGGTTCGACGGCACCGCCCTGGAAGCCGCCGAGTTCTACGCGAAGACTTTCCCGGACAGCGCCGTGACCGCCGTCCACCATGCGCCGGGCGACTATCCCGCCGGGCGGAAAGGTCAGGTGCTGACGGTGGAGTTCACGGTCATGGGCATCCCGTGCCTGGGCCTGAACGGCGGGCCGGCGTTCAAGCACTCCGAAGCCTTCTCGTTCCAGGTCGCCACGGACGACCAGGCCGAGACCGATCGGCTGTGGAACGCGATCGTCGGACACGGCGGCCAGGAAAGCGAATGCGGCTGGTGCAAGGACAAGTGGGGCCTGTCTTGGCAGATCACGCCGCGCGTGCTCATGGAAGCGATCGCCGACCCGGACCCCGCGGCGGCCAAGCGCGCCTTCGACGCGATGATGACGATGAAGAAGATCGACGTCGCCGCGATCGAGGCGGCGCGCCGGGGCGCATGACGGCGGATGTGCTACTTTCGTCGTTCTGAGTGGCGCGCATCGCGCCTTGGAGTCACCCCATGAAAGCAACCTGGAACGGCGTCGTACTCGCCGAGAGCGACGACACCGTGCTCGTCGAAGGCAATCACTACTTTCCCGCTGCCTCGCTCAACCGCGAGCACGTGACCTTCAGCAATCACAAGTCGACCTGCCCCTGGAAGGGCACCGCGAGCTACTACTCGCTGCTGGTCAATGGCGAGCTCAACCCCGACGCCGTCTGGTACTACGCCGATCCCAAGCCCGAAGCCGAGATGGTGCGCGACCGCGTCGCCTTCTGGAAGGGCGTGAAGGTGAGCGAGTGAGCGCGGCCTTCAGCCCGCCCTTCACCCCGCCCGACCGGCTCGTGGCCACGCTGCGGCAGGACGGCTATGCGGTCCTGAGCCCCGAAGGCGTGTCGCAGTGGCTCGGCGTGCCGCTGTCGGACCTCGACGCGCTGCACGCCGACTGGTTCGAGCTGCCGCCCGACGACTACCTGAAGGATGGCGGCCGCTACCGCACGCGGCGCCATGCCTGCTTCACCGTGGACGGCGCCGCGCTGGTGCAGGTGCCGCACCGCGCGCACTGGCAGCCGGTCGAATACAACGCGCTGCATGGCGGCATGCAGCGCTGGTTCGCGCCGATGCAGGAGGCCACGGTGGCGCGAGCCGCCTGGCAGAAGATCATGCACGCGCTCGCCGAGGCGTCCAGCGGCCTGCGCGGCACGCAGCGCTGGTACGTGGAGGCGCATCAGTTCCGCATCGACACCACCGACGGCATCGGGCGTCCCACGCCCGAAGGCGCGCACCGCGACGGGGTCGACCTGGTGGCCGTCGCGCTCGTGGGCCGGCACAACATCAAGGGCGGCGAGACGCGCGTCTTCGAGGCCGCGGGCCGGCGCGGCGAACGCTTCACGCTGACCGAGCCGTGGAGCCTGCTCCTGATCGACGACGCCCGCGTCATCCACGAGACGACGCCGATCCAGCCGCTCGTGGAAGGCGAGGCGGGATGGCGCGACACGCTGGTCGTGACCTGCCGCGCGGGCGGTTTCCAGGGCGACTGAGGCGCGGCCGCGGGCCGCGGCCGTCCTACATCCGCATGACCGGGCTTGGATGTAAATTCGAGGCCCGGTTCGCCCGCGAATCTGTTCTCTTCACTTGAGAGGGTTGTCCATGTTCAATCACATCCTGGTGCCGATCGACGGGTCCGAGACCTCGATGCTGGCAGTCAGCAAGGCCAGCGGGCTGGCCCTGGCATTCGGCAGTCGCATCACGCTCATCCACGTGGTGGACAACTATCCTTTCATCGGCGTGGGCGCGGACTACGCGCTCGGCCAGAACGAATACCTCGCGGCCGCCACCAGCAGCGCCAACGCGGCGCTCGCACGCGGGGTGGCTGCGCTCGCGGCCGAAGGCCTGCACAGCGACCAGCGCGTGATCGACGGCCATGTGGTGCACGAAGGCATCGTCGACACCGCGATCGCCATCGGCGCCGACCTGATCGTGATGGGCTCGCACGGCCGCACGGGCATCGAGAAGCTGCTGCTCGGCAGCGTGACGCAGCGCGTGCTGCAGGACGCGAAGATCCCGGTGCTGGTGGTGAAAGGCGCGCTCTAGAAAATACCCGGGCAAAGGCCGCCAGGCGTGATGGCCTGGCGGCCTTTGCGCATGCGGGTGCCCGATGCGGGGCGCGTCTCAGGCGAAAGGCGCCGGGCTTTCGAAGCGGCACGGCCGTCCGTCGGCCGGATGCGCGAACTCGAGCAGGGTCGCGTGCAGCAGCAGCCTGGGCGCGCGCGCCTGCACGGCCGCGCTGCCATAGAGCGCATCGCCCAGGATCGGATGGCCGATCGACAGCAGGTGCACGCGCAGCTGGTGGCTGCGCCCCGTGAGCGGTTCGAGCCACACGTGGGTCGCCTCGCGCTCGGGCAGGCGCTGCTTGACGCGCCAGCGCGTCTGGCTCGGCTTGCCGGCGGCATCGATCTTCTGCAGCGGGCGGCGGGGCCAGTCGGCCGCGAGCGGCGCGTCGATCAGCGACCATTCGCCGTGCATCGGCATCGCGCCGTCCACGATGGCTTCGTAGCGCTTGTTCACCTGGCGGGCTGCAAAGGCCTCGCCGAGCGCGCGCTGCATGTCGAGGCTGCGCGCCATCAGCACGAGGCCGCTGGTCGCCATGTCCAGGCGATGCACCACCAGCGCATCGGGCCAGCGGCGCTGCGCGCGTGCGCTCAGGCAATCCTGCTTGTCCTCGCCGCGGCCGGGCACGCACAGCAGCCCGGCGGGCTTGTCGAGCACGAGGAGGTGCGTGTCCTCGTGGATCACTTGCAGGTCATTCATGGAGCCCGAAGTCTAGAGGCGATGGCTCGGCTATTCTCGATCGGATGTCCGTTGCCGCCGCTCCCGATCGCGCCTCCAGTTTTTCAGACCTCACGCGCGAGCGGCCCTTCATGCGGCTGTGGTTCGCACGCCTTTGCGGCACCGCGGCCAGCCAGATGCTGCTGGTCGCCATCGGCTGGCACATGTACGAGCTCACGCACAGTGCCTGGGATCTCGGGCTGGTCGGCCTCTACCAGTTCATGCCGGCGCTGCTGCTCGCGCTGTGGGCCGGCCATGTCGCGGACAAGCACCATCGCGGGCGCATCGTCGCCGCTTGTTTCGGGGTGCAGGCCGCGGTCGCGCTCGCGCTGCTCGGGGCGGTCTACGGCGGTGAGGATTCGCGCGCGCTCCTCCTGGGGCTGTCGCTGGTGCTCGGCGGGGTGCGTGCATTCCAGATGCCGGCCCAGCAGGCGCTCACGCCGCTGCTGGTGTCCCCGCAGATGCTGCCCCGTGCGATGGCTTTCAGCTCGGCGGGCATCCAGGGTGCGATCATCGGCGGCCCGGCGCTTGGCGGGATGTTGTTCGTGGCGGGCATGGGCGTGGTCTACGGCGTGGCCCTGGCGCTCTTCGCGGCGGCGGCCGCGCTCGTGCTGCGCCTGAAGTACCACCATGCGGCGCCGCCGCGCGAGCCGGTGACGATGAAGTCCGTGCTTGCCGGCGTCGAGTTCATCTGGCGTCGCAAGCCGGTGCTCGGCGCGGTGTCGCTCGACCTGTTCGCGGTGCTGCTCGGCGGCGCGGTCGCGCTGCTGCCGATCTACGCCAAGGACATCCTGCACACCGGCCCCTGGGGCCTGGGGCTCTTGCGCGGCGCGCCGGCGGTGGGCGCGCTGGCCACCTCGATCCTGCTGACACGCCGCCCGATCGAGCGGCAGGTGGGCCGCACGCTGCTCTTCGCGGTGGCGATGTTCGGCGTGTGCATGGTCGTCTTCGGGATCTCGCGCAGCTTCGCCGTCTCGCTGGTCGCGCTGGCGGTGTCGGGCGGCGCGGACATGGTCAACGTCGTGATCCGCCAGACGCTCGTGCAGCTCGAAACGCCCGATCCGATGCGGGGCCGCGTGAGCGCCGTGAATTCGATCTTCATCGGCGCGAGCAACCAGCTGGGCGAGTTCGAATCGGGCGCCACGGCGGCGCTGCTCGGGCCGGTCGGCTCAGTGGTGGCGGGAGGCATCGGCACCATCGTCGTGGCGGGGCTGTGGTTCCGGCTGTTCCCCTCGCTCGCGCGGCGCGACCGGCTCACCCGACCCTAGACGATGGCGCGCGCGGCGGGCACGTCGAGCGTGACATCGCCCAGCGGTTCGGCCACGCAGGGCAGGATCCAGCCCTCGGCCTTCTCCTCGGCGCTCACGCCCGGCCATTCGATGCGGTAGCGGATGCGGCCCGACACCAGCCGGCACAGGCAGGTGCGGCAGGTGCCGTTGCGGCAGGAACTCGGCAGCTCGACGCCGCCGGCCTCGGCCGACTGCAGCAGCGTGCGGCCGGCTTCGGCCTCGAAATGGAAGCCGCCGGGTTCGACCCGTGCCTTCATCGGGAGGTCCGGGCCGGGGACGACTGCCGCCGACGCTGGTCGCGCAGCATGAAGAGATAAAGGCTTTCGACCTTCTCGCGCGCCCACGGCGTCTTGCGCAGGAACTTCAGGCTGGACGAGATGCTCGGCTCGCTGGTGAAGCAGCGCACCGGAATGCGCTCGCCCAGGCCCTGCCATCCGTAGTGCGCGTGCAGCGCGGTGACGATGGCTTCCAGCGTCATCCCGTGCAGCGGGTTGCGCGGCTGCTTCTGCGCTGCTGCGGGCGGCGGCGGCAAGTGGGTCACGATGCGGGGTTCCTCCGGGGGGTGAATGCAGATGAGAATGCGCAGTTCAGTTTAGCCCTCGGACCTGCCTTGGCGGCGCGGCGACAATACGTCCCTTTATCGATTCCGCTTCTCCCGTATTTCATGTCTGCTTACGAAGTCCGCCCCGCCACCCTGCGCGATGCCAAAGCCATCGCCGAAGTCCATGCCGCCGCCGTCCGGGCCGCGTATGCGGGCATCCTCCCCGACGATCAGCTGAGCGCGCTGGCGCCCGCCTCGCGCGAGGCGAAGTGGCGCGAGGCCATCGAATTCAGCGAGCCGCAGGTGCATGTGGCCGAGCTCGGCGGCGAGGTCGTCGGCTTCGTCGGCTTCGACCGCTCGCGCGATCCCAAGACGCCGTCGACTACCGGCGAGATCTGGGCCCTCTATGTCAAGCCCGAGCACTGGGGCAAGGGTGTCGGCGTCGCGCTGTGGGACGCCGGCCGCGAAGGCCTGGAGGAAGAGGGCTGTACGGTGGTCACGATCTGGGTGCCGCTGCGCAATGACCGCGCGCTGCGCTTTTGCGAGCTGGCCGGCTTCAAGCGCGAGATGAAGACCGCCAAGACCACCGCGATCGGCACCGTCAAGATCGAGGAAATCCGCCTCAAGCGGAACGTCTGACCCGGCGACGCATCGATGGCCGCCAGTCTGCTGCTGCTGCTCGACGACATCGCGACGGTGCTCGACGATGTGTCGGTGCTCACCAAGGTGGCGGCCAAGAAAACGGCCGGCGTGCTGGGCGACGACCTCGCGCTGAACGCGCAGCAGGTCGCCGGCGTGCGCGCGAACCGTGAACTGCCGGTGGTCTGGGCGGTGTGCAAGGGCTCGTTCGTCAACAAGGCGATCCTGGTGCCGGCGGCGCTCCTGATCGGCACCTGGCTGCCCTGGCTGGTCACGCCGCTGCTCATGGTCGGCGGCGCCTTCCTGTGTTTCGAAGGCTGCGAGAAGCTCGCGCACCGCTACTTGCACAAGGCCGAGCACGCGATCGAGATCGAGCAGCACGAGCAGGCGGTCGCCAACGAGTCGATCGACGTGGTCGCGGCCGAGAAGGCCAAGGTCAAGGGCGCGGTGCGCACCGACTTCATCCTGTCGGCCGAAATCATCGCGATCACGCTCGGAACGGTGCAGGGTCAACCCTTCCTGACGCAGCTCGTGGTCCTGGTGGGGATCGCGATCGTCATGACCATCGGCGTCTATGGGCTGGTGGCGGGCATCGTGCGCCTCGACGACGTGGGCTTCTACCTGAGCCAGCGGGACAGTGCCGCCGCCCGCACGGTCGGCCAGGCGCTGCTCGGTGCGGCGCCGTGGCTCATGAAGGCGCTCTCGGTCGCGGGGACGGTCGCGATGTTCCTGGTGGGCGGCGGCATCCTGCTGCACGGGGTGCCGGCCCTCGGGCACGCGGTCCAGGCCTGGGGCCCGCTCGCTGGCATGGCGGCCGGCATCGGCGTCGGCCTGGTCGCCGGCGCGATCGTGCTGGCGGTCGTCGAGGGCGTGAAGCGCCTGCGCCGCGCACGGCGCTGAAACCCGGTCAGCGGCGCCCGCCGCCCGACCGCATGCGCTGGACCAGATCCACCACCACCAGCGCGATCCCGAGCACGAGGGCGAACCAGCCCACGATGTAGGCGCCGCCGATGGTCTCCCGCCAGGCCGGCGAGCTCAGGAAGTGGGGCGCGACCAGCACGGCCGCGCCGATCAGGATGCACAGGATGCCGCGTTCGAACATGCGCGGCGCTCGGGTCGGTCTGGAGGGCATCGGGCGAGTGTACGTGCGCGGCCGCGTAGCACCTTTCGTAACTTCTTCGTTGCGGAGAAGCGAATTGATGCCGGATCTGTGACTTTCTTCCAACGGAAATGAGTACCTAGGAACTACATTCTTAAGTATTAATTTCAGAAGAAGAGCAAGCTGCATGAACCGTGTTTTCAGGGTCGTCTGGAACTCCTCGCAACAAACCTGGGCCGTGGCCTCCGAGCTGGCGGCGACGGCCGGCAAGTCGGTGGCGGTGGCCTCGGCGCTGGTGGCCGTGGCCGGCACCGCGTCGGCCGCCTGCGTGACCAGCGGCATCGATACCGTCTGCTCGTCGGCGAGCACCCAGACCGCCACCGTGGGCGCCGGCCCCGCCACCCCCGCGGGCGCGACGGTGGAGGTGCAGCAGGGCGCGCTGATCAGCACCGGCAGCCAGTCGGCGATCAGCCTGGGCGATGGCGGCAGCATCACGATTCGGACCGGCGCCACGGTCCAGAACGGCGCGATCGAGGGCAACACCGGCAACTTCCCCGGCGCGGACGGCAACACCGGCGCGAATACCGTGGAGTTCGGCAGCGGCACGACGCTGACGATCGAGCAGGGCGCCAAGGTCCTGTCCAGGGGCTCGGCGAGCGACGCCGAGGCGATCAATCCGATGGGCAGCGGCAACACCATCATCAATCACGGCACCGTCGACTCGCAGGGCGGCGGCGCGGCGATCTGGTTCGAATCGACCTCGGGCAGCAACACCGTGGTCAACACTGGCCTGATGCGCTACCAGGACGGCACCACCGGCAACATCCTGGGCGTCGGGGGCACCATGGCGATCCACTTCACGAACAAGGGGCGGGTGGAAGGGTCGCTGAACTTCGCCGATGGGGACGACACGCTCGCCCTCTACGACGGCTCCTCGATCACGGGAGCGATCAACGGCGGCGGAGGCCGCAACCTGCTGACGCTCAACGGCACGGGCAACGGCACGTTCAACCAGCCGATCTCCCATTTCCAGACGCTGGTGAAGAACGACAGCGGCACCTGGAGCCTGGGCACCTCGCTGCAGGCCTCGGGCTTCACGAGCGCGCGAGTGGCCGGCGGCACGCTGGTGCTCACGACCGA
Source organism: Variovorax sp. (assembly GCA_017744285.1). Taxonomy (GTDB): domain Bacteria; phylum Pseudomonadota; class Gammaproteobacteria; order Burkholderiales; family Burkholderiaceae_C; genus Variovorax. The sequence goes on along the minus strand of JAGIBP010000007.1, from coordinate 76,273 downwards.
CGCCAGCGACTTCACCGGCAGCATGACGGTGGATCCGGCCGGCACCCTGCAGACCCGGGCCGAACATGCGCCGCTGGCGATCGCGGACAACGGCCTCGTGCGCTTCGCCCAGCCCGCGGATGCGACCTACCAAGGGGTGCTGACCGGCAGCGGCGGCCTCGAGAAGACGGGCGCCGGCACGCTGACGCTGGCCAGGACGCAGGCCATCACCGGCACGACGCTGGTCAGCGCCGGCACTCTGAAGGCCGGCGCGGCCCATGTCCTCGGGGCGGGCCCTGCGCACGTCGTTGCGGCGGGGGCCACGCTCGACACCGGCGGTTTCGACCAGACCGTGGCTTCCCTGCAGAACGCGGGCACCGTGAAGCTGCTCAGCGGGGCACCCGGCAGCACGCTGACCGTGAACGGCGCCTACGTCGGCCACAACGGCGTGCTGAGCCTGGGCACCGCGCTCGGCGGCAGCAACAGCGTCAGCGACCGCCTGGTGCTGAACGGCCCCTCGGCCAGCGCGAGCGGCAACACCACCGTCCGCATCACCAACCTGGCCGGGCTCGGCGCGCAGACCACCGGCAACGGCATCGAGGTGGTGAGCGCGCGCAACGGCGCGACCACCACCGCCCAGACCACCCGCGATGCGTTCGCGCTGGCCGGCGGCCACGTCGACGCGGGCGCCTTCGAGTACCGGCTGTACGCTGCCGATGCCCAGGGCGCGGGCGAGAACTGGTACCTGCGCACCGAAGCGCCGGCGCAGCCGCCGCTCGTGCCGCCGGTGCAGCCGGAGGTCATCCCCACGCAAAAGCCGCCCACGGTGGACGCGGCCGGGGCGCCCCGGCCCACCTACCGTGCCGAAGTCCCGCTCTTCGCCGCGCTGCCCGCGCAGCTGCGCCAGGCCGATCTCGCGATGCTCGGCAACCTCCACCGCCGCATCGGCGACGAGGCCGCCCCGGCGGCGGCCGGCGCGGGCACCGGCGATGCCGGGCGCCAGGCCTGGGCGCGCGCGGTCTACACCGACCTCGACCTCCACCAGGACGGCCTGGCCGACGCGCAAAGCCGCGGCCACGTGAGCGGCCTGCAGGCCGGCACCGACCTGCTGGCGAGCGGCCCGTGGCGTGCCGGTGTCTACGTGGGCTATCTCGACGGCGGGGCCGAGGTCGGCGGCAACGCACGAGGCACCGTGGGCCGCGTGGGCCGCAACGACCTGCAGTCGCGCTACCTCGGCGGCTACGCGACCTGGATGGACGGCAGCGGGCTCTACGCCGACGGCGTGCTGCAGGGCGGCAGCCATCGCTACACCGTGCGTCCGGACGGCAACCCGAGCGTCGCGGGCAAGGCCGACAGCCTCACGGCCTCGATCGAGACCGGCAAGGCCTTTGCGCTCGCCGGAAACTGGATCGTGGAGCCGCAGGCGCAGGTCGCCTGGCAGCGCAGCCGCTTCGACGACGTGCTCATCAGCGGCGCGACCGTACACCAGGACGCCGACAGCGGCTGGATCGCGCGCCTCGGCGTGCGCGTCAAGGGCGACTTCGCGACCGGCGCCGGCCGCCTGCAGCCCTATGGCCGCGTGAACCTGTACCGCGCGAGCTCGGGCACGGACGTGGCGAGCTTCATCAACCCCGCGGCGAACACGCCGATCGCGAGCGCCACCGGCTACACCTCGGCCGAAGTCGCGGGCGGCCTCACGCTGGCGCTCTCGCCCGGGGCCACGCTGTATGGCGAAGTCGGGCACCTGTTCGACGTCGGCGGCGATGCGCGGGTGAAGTCCTCGGTGCAGGGTTCGCTCGGGATCCGGGTGAGCTGGTAGCCGGGTGCCGGCGCGCCTGCGGCTTTCGGTTCAAATAGGGGCTGCCGCCGCCCGGCGCGCGCGGCAGTTTCATCCCCGATGCCCGACTCGAACACCATGGAATTTCCCCGTCCTCGCGTCCTTCCGACCCTTGCGCGCGCTGCGGCGCCGCTGCTCCTGGCCCTCGTCGCTGGCGCTGCTTCCGCGCAGCAGGACGCGAGCCAGTTTCCCGCGGCGGCGGTGGGATTCCTCGGGATCGAGCTGCCGAAGATGGAAACCGCGATCCAGGAGCGCGACCGCGACTATTTCGAGGACGCGATGTCGCGCATGCTCGCGTTCTCCGACGAGTGGGGCTTCAAGGTGCGCGACAACCCGCAACTTGCGCGCTATCCGATGTGCACCGAGGCGGTGTCGGACTTCCTGGTCGTCGGCATGTGCCGCATCATGACCACCGCCGACACCTGCGAGCCCGGAATGCAGCAGCGCTTCGACACCAACTTGCAGAAGTGCCGGGCCATCGCCCGGTGAGGCTCAGGCGGCCTTGAGCCCCTGCACGGTCTGCAGCAGCACCACGCGCGTCTGGCCGAGCACCATGCCTTTCCATTCGTCGTTGTCGCAGTAGAAGGCGTCGCGCAGGTCCTGGCGGATCTGGCGCTTCTGGTCCTCGGGCGCCTCGGGGTGGCGGCGCAGCCAGGTGTCGGCGCGCAGGCGCGTCAGCACTTCCTGGTCGGGGAGGGTGCCGAACTCCAGGCCCATCAGCGACGCGGTGGCTTGCGGGCACTCGTCGTACACGGCCGACACGACCGGCCCCGAGACATCGGCCGACGCCGATTGCCCGTCGAAGGGCGCGAACACGTCGGCGCCCCACCAGGCGCGCGCCCGGGCCAGGTCGGCCGGGGCGTTGCGGCCCGGGTAGATCTTCTCGCCGTGGCCGTAGGGGCCCAGCCCGGTGTGGATGTCGATCCACCCGATGTGCGTGGCGCCGGCGCCGTAGCGGCGCAGGATGCCGCGCATGGTGCGGTTGCTCCACGACGGCGCCTTGCCGCCATAGAACACGCCCTGCGGCGAGGTGTACTGGCCGGCCGTGACGGCCGCGCGGAACGCCCGCATGCCGTGCTTCTCGATGTAGGCGGCCATCACCGTCTGGTCGGTCGCGGCCGGCGGCCAGTGGGCCGGCAGCACGAAGGGCTCCACCTCGGCGTAGGCCGCGTTCACCGGCAGCGGCGCGTCGAAGTCGATGTGGTTGCGGTTGAGGTCGATGTTGTCCTCGTTCGTGCGGTGCAGGTGCGAGAAGCCGTGCGGGTTGACCGCATGGACCAGCAGCAGCCCGATGCCCGCCTGCTCGATGCGCGATAGCAGCTCGGTGTCGTTCAGCGTCGCGACCTGGCAGCCCGAGCCGCAGAACCCCTCGGGGCCGTGCGTGCCGGAGCTGACGATCAGCAGCCGGGCGGCGCCGGGCGCGCCGAGGTAGGCCACGTCGGTGGCCAGCGTCTCGCCGAGGGCGCCGCGGTGCGCCTCCAGTTCGAAGGACTCGATCGCTGCGCCGCGGCCGGCCGCGGCGTCCAGGAATTTCTGCCGCGCCTCGGCGTAGGTGCCCGAGAAGTGGCGGGTGGCTGCGGTGGCATGCATCGTGGGGTTCGTCCTTGTCGGGTCAGGCGGCGGGATGGGCGTCGGGGGCATCGATGTCGCGGCCCGTGAAGTCTCGCATCCACAGCAGGCCGAGCAGCGACACCATCGACACCACGAGCAGGTACCAGGCCGGCGCGAGCTTGTTGCCGGTGGCGTTCAGCAGCCAGGTGCTGATGAAGGGCGAGAAGCCGCCGAACAGCGCCACGCCGACGCTGTAGACCAGCGACATGCCGGTCGCACGCACATGCTTGGGGAACATCTCGGGCAGCATCGTGATGCCGGGCACCGTCTGCAGGACCAGCGTGATGCTCAGCAGCCCGACCACCGTGAACAGCACGGCCGGCGTCGGCGAGGCGTTGAGCCACAGGAAGCCCGGGTAGATCAGGAGCGCCAGCGCGATGCGGCTGCCCACGATCAGCGGCTTGCGCCCGATGCGGTCGGACCACAGGCCCACCAGCGGCGCCAGCGCGAAGGACAGCAGGCCCGTGAGCGCCGCGCCGAACAGCGCCACCGGCGGCGGCAGGCCGAGTTCGCGGATCGCGTAGGTCGGCATGTAGAAGGTGACCACGTAGGCCGCGGCCGTTCCGCCGATGATCGCGAGGATCGCGGCGAGCACCGTCTTGCCATGGTCGCGGCACACGGCGGCCAGGCTGCCGCGCCGGCGCAGGGCGCCTGCTGCAGCACCGGCGGCCGGCTGATGGCGCGCCTCGTCGAGCGACTCCTCCAGGTGCCGGCGGATGTACATGCCGACCGGCGCGATCAGCATGCCGAGCACGAAGGGCACGCGCCAGCCCCAGCTTTCCATGGCCTGCGGCGACAGCGCCGTGAGCAGCACGCCGACCACGACCGCGCCCATCAGGATGCCCAGGCCCTGGCTGGCGAACTGCCAGCTCGCCATGTAGCCGCGATTGCGCGCCGTGGCGTGTTCGACCAGCAGGGTGGTGGAGGCGCCGACCTCGCCGCCGGCCGAGAAGCCCTGGATCAGCCGCGCCAGCACGATCAGGACCGGCGCCGCGACGCCGATCTGCGCATAAGTGGGCGCGAAGGCAATCATGGCGCAGCCCAGGGCCATCAGGAAGATCGTCAGCGTCATCGCCTTCTTGCGGCCTGCGCGGTCGGCGTAGCTGCCGATCACGATCCCGCCGAGGGGCCGCATGACGAAGCCAACCCCGAAGCTCGCCACCGTCAGCAGGAGCTGCCCGTACGAACTGAAGGTGGGGAAGAACAGCTTGCCGATCACCAGGGCGAGAAATCCGTACACCGTGAAATCGAAGAACTCCAGGCCGTTGCCGATGGTGGTGGCGACGATCGTCCTGCGCCGGGACATGCGGGCGCCCTCGCGCGGCACCGCGGGAGCGGAATGCGCCTGCGGCGCGGCCGGGCGGCTCGAAGGAGCGCGGTCTGAGAGTGTGGTCATGGTGTCTCTGAATGAAGCTGTTGTTGTCGCGCCGGGATGCTAGGGGGGCGCCATGATCATGAAAAGACAATAATTGCGACCTCACGATAACTTTCAGTTTTCATGAAGACGAACCAGCTTCTCGCCTTCGTCGCGGTCGCCGAGCACGCGAGCATCCGGGGCGCCGCGCGGGTGCTCGGCATTTCGCAGCCGGCGGTCACGAAGATCGTGCGTGAGCTGGAGCGCGCGCTCGGCGCGCCGCTGGTGGAGCGCAGCGTGAAGGGTGTGCGGCTCACCCCCTATGGCGAGGCTTTCGCGCCCCGCGCGCGCCTGCTGCTGGCGGACATGCGCCGTGCCCGCGAGGAGATCGAGCAGCTCCGCGACGGCGTGACCGGCCGGATCGCGCTCGCCGTGAGCACCTCGGCCGCGCTCACGGTGCTTCCGGCGGCGTTCAGGGCGTTCCACGCACGCCTGCCCGCGGTGGACGTGCACATCAGCGAAGCGGTGCTGCCCTGGATGCTCACGCGCATGCGCGACGGCACCCTGGACCTCGCCGTGGCGCATGTCGCGCCGCAGGGGCTCGATCCGGAGTTCGAGGCGCTCCCGCTCTTCCCGGTGCGCCTCGCGGTCGGCATGCGCGCGGGGCATCCGCTGCGCCATTGCCGCTCGCTGATCGAGCTGCATGGCGCCGAATGGATCCTGCCGGGCGAGGGCGAGATGGCGCGCGAGTCGGTCGCGCCGATCTTCTCGCCCATGGGACTCACGCCGCCGGCGCGCATCATCTTCGGCAACTCGGTCACCGTGGCCCTGGGCCTGGTCGGCGAGATGGACCTCGTGGGCCTGTTCGTCGAGCCGCTGGTGGATGTCTCCTTCAGGCGCTATGGCGTGCGCCGCATCGAGGTGCGTGAGACCCTGCCCACCCTGACCATGTGCGTGATCAAGCGCCGCGGCCAGCAGCTCACCCCGGCCGCGCAGCAGTTCGTGGAGTGCATCCAGAGCGCGGCTGTCCCGCACGCCGCCGGCTGAAGCGCGTGGCCGCGGCGCGGGCGGTTTGCGGTAACGTCGGGGGCATGTCACTCCCACCCGTCGAAATCGAAACCGGTCCGAACCCGAAGGCCGCCATCATCCTCATGCACGGCCTGGGTGCCGACGGCAACGACTTCGTGCCGATCGCCAAGGAGCTCGACCTGGCGGCGGTGGGGCCAGTGCGCTTCGTGTTCCCGAATGCGCCGGTGATGCCGGTCACCATCAACGGCGGCTATCGCATGCCGGCGTGGTACGACATCCTCGGCCCGGGCCGGCCCGAGGACGAAGCGGGCCTTCGCCGCTCGCAGGCCGAGATCGAGGCGCTCATCGCCCGCGAGAAGGCGCGCGGCATCCCGGCCGGCCGCATCGTGATCGCGGGCTTCTCGCAGGGCTGCGCCATGACCTTCATGACCGCGCTGCGCCATCCGGAGCGGCTGGCGGGCATCGTCGGCCTGTCGGGCTACCTCCCGCTGGCGGGCACCCTCGCCGCCGAGCGGCATCCCGCCAACCAGGCCACGCCGATCTTCCAGGCCCACGGCACGCGCGATGGCGTCATCGTGATCGCGCGCGCCGTCCAGAGCCGCGATGCCCTGGCGGCGCTGGGCTATGCGGTCGAATGGCACGAGTACCCCATGGAGCATTCGGTCTGCATGGAGGAGGTCGCCGATCTCAATCGCTACCTGCTGAAAGTGCTCGCCTAGCGGGCGGCCCGTCGTGGGGCGCGGGGCGAACAGTCCTCGGCCAGCAACAGTATTTTCGGCGTGCTACCTTCCAGCCCCACGAAGAAAAGACGGGTTGTATCCATATGAACAAACTGAAAGAGCGCATCGAAGCGCTCTCGGCCGCACGGCTGAGGGGTGTGCGGCGGGGGATCGAGAAGGAAAGCCTGCGCGCCCAACCCGACGGCAAGCTGGCGCTGACGCCGCATCCGGCCGCGCTGGGTTCGGCGCTGACGCATCCGCACATCACGACCGATTTCAGCGAATCGCAGCTCGAGCTGATCACCGGCGCGCACAAGGACGTGGAGGCTGCGCTGCAGGAACTCGTGGCGGTGCACCAGTTCACCTACCACGTGCTCGACGAGGCGGGCGACGAGCGCCTCTGGGTGTCGAGCATGCCCTGCGGCCTGCCGACGGACGAGACCATCCCGATCGGGCTCTACGGCTCGTCGAACGTGGGCCGCGCCAAGAGCGTCTACCGCATGGGGCTGAGCCACCGCTACGGGCGGCGCATGCAGACCATCTCGGGCATCCACTACAACTGGTCGCTGCCCGAAGTGTCGAGCGAGCAGTATTTCGCGCTGATCCGCAACTTCCGCCGCCACGCCTTCCTGCTGCTGGTGCTGTTCGGCGCGTCGCCGGCCCTGTGTTCGAGCTTCGTCGACGGCCGGCCGCATGAGCTGCAGCCGCTCGGCGAGGGCAGCATGCACATGCCCTACGGCACCTCGCTGCGCATGGGCCGGCTGGGCTACCAGAGCGAGGCCCAGGCTTCGCTGGCGGTGAGCTACAACAGCCTCGACGGCTACGCCGCCTCGCTGCAGGACGCGTTGACGCGCCCCTGGCCCGCCTACGAGGCGATCGGCATCCGCAATCTCGGCGGCGACTACAACCAGCTCGCCACCACGCTCCTGCAGATCGAGAACGAGTTCTACGGCACCATCCGGCCCAAGCGCGTGATCTATCCCGGCGAACGTCCGCTGCACGCGCTGCGCGAGCGCGGCGTCGAGTACGTCGAGGTGCGGCTGATGGACCTCGACCCGTTCGAGCCGGTGGGCATCAACGCGCAGACGATGCGCTTCCTCGACGTCTTTCTCCTGCACTGCCTCCTGAGCGACAGCCCGCCGGACAGTCGCGAGGAAATCGCCGATATTGCGCACAACCAGCACCTCACGGCCGCGCGCGGCCGCGAGCCCGGCCTGCAATTGCGCCGCGGCGGCCGGCCCGCGCTGCTCACAGAGTGGGGCGCCGAACTGCTGCAGGAATTCGAGCCGATCGCCGCCGCGCTGGACGCCGCGCATGGCGGGTCGACGCATGCGCAGGCGGTGCAGGCGGCCCTCGCGGCCCTGAAGGATCCGTCGACGCTGCCCTCGGCCCGCGTGCTGGCCGCGATGAAGGCGCATGGCGATTCCTTCGTGAGCTTCGTGCGCGCGCAGTCGGCGCAGACGCGCGAGCGCCTCCTGGCGCTGCCGTTCTCCGCCGAGCAGCGCGCCGCGTTCGAGCGTGTCACGCGCGAGTCGCTGGAGGAGCAAAAGCGCATCGAGGCCAATGACACGATGCCGTTTGAAATCTACCGCGAGCAGTACGTGTCGCCGGCGCGCCTGGGCTTCAAGAACCACTGGCCGGAGGTTGCCGCCGGGCCGCTGAGCCAGAGCGCGGCGCTCTGAGGCAGGAGCGCCGCCTCGCGGCGTCACTGCTGGGTAGGTTCCTGCCTACCCGCGTTGGCCCCCCAGACTCACCCGGGGCGCGGGCGAGGCTGAGAAAGATGGACACCAAAGGCGGTTTCACCGCCATCCTGTTCAACCGATCGCCTCGCCCATGCCCGCCATGCCGTTCAAGACCTACCTGGTCGAAGACAACCCCGTGATCCGCGAGAACCTCACCGGCTTCCTCGAGGACATCGCCGACGCCGTCGTGGTGGCCCACGCCAGTGGCGAGGCCGAGGCGGTCACCTGGCTGAAGAAGCACGGCGACGCCTGGGACGTCGCCATCGTCGACTTGTTCCTCGACCAGGGCAACGGGCTCGGCGTGATCGACGCGTGCCGGCACCGCCGGGCCGACCAGAAGGTGGTGGTCCTGAGCAACTACGCCACGCCCGACATGCGCGCGCGCTCGAAGGCGCTGGGCGCCGATGCCTTCTTCGACAAGTCGGCCGAGATCGACCTGCTGCTGGACTACTGCGAGAAGCTGAGTCACACACACGACTGAAGCGGGGATGTCACCGGGCCGGAGCGGCCGCTTTCTGGGGTAAAACGCAGCGCGTCAACGACTCCAACGAAAGCATTCCAGCATGAGCCATCTCGATTTCAAGGGCCGCGTCGCCATCGTCACGGGCGCCGGCAACGGTCTCGGCCGCCAGCACGCGCTGGCCCTCGCGGCGCGCGGCGCCCGCGTCCTGGTGAACGACCTGGGCGGTGCGCGCGACGGCTCCGGCGGATCGGCGAGCGCGGCGCAGGCGGTGGTCCACGAGATCCGCGCCGCCGGCGGCGAGGCAATGGCCAACGGCGCCTCAGTGACCGACTTCGAGGCGGTGCAGGCCATGGTGCGCCAGGCCGTGGACGCCTGGGGCCGGGTCGACATCCTCGTCAACAACGCCGGCATCCTGCGCGACAAGAGCTTCGCCAAGATGGACCTGGCCGACTTCCGCCTCGTGATGGACGTTCACCTGATGGGCGCGGTGCATTGCACCAAGGCGGTCTGGCCCCTCATGACCGAGCAGAAGTACGGCCGCATCGTGATGACGACCTCGTCGTCGGGCCTCTATGGCAACTTCGGCCAGAGCAACTACGGCGCCGCCAAGCTCGCGCTGGTGGGTCTGATGCAGACCCTGAGCCTCGAAGGCGCCAAGCACGGCATCCGCGTCAACTGCCTGGCACCGACCGCGGCCACCCGCATGACCGAAGACCTGATGCCGCAGGAAGTGCTCGACGCGCTGAAGCCCGAGGCCGTGGTGCCCGCGATGCTGGTGCTCGCGGCCGAGGACGCGCCCACGCGCCGCATCCTCTGCGCCGGCGCGGGCGTCTTCGAGGCCGCGCACATCACGCTCACGCAGGGCGCCTGGATCGGCTTCGGCGCCGACGCGCCGGAGCAGCTCGCGCAGCGCCTGGGCGAAGTCACCGACCGCACGGGCGAGGTCGTTCCGGAAAGCGGCGCCGCGCAGGGCAGCAACGAGGTCGGCAAGGCGATGGCGAAGGCACGGGCGCCCGGGATCTGATGCCCGTTCACCGTGCGGCTTGAAGAAGCTTGATGGCTTCAGCTCGCTCAGGTGAAAAGAATCGCTGCTGCAGGATCAACGCGGCGTCCAATGGCGTCGCGCCACGAGCGTCTTTCAGATCTGCACGTGCACCATGCGCCAACAACATCGACCTGGCGAAGCGCGGCGAATGTGGCAGTCATTGGATAACTCCCTTTGTTTTCGAGGAGCAGTCGAGTGAATTGCCAATTCAAACCCATTTGCAAATGTGGCAGAAATGCTCGCCCTGGAGCACAGGCGCGCGTCCTATTTGGGCAAGCGAAACCTTGACGCTGGGCGCGCAGTCGCGGCACCATCCGATGCTGCGCAGGGAGGGCCCTTCGATCGACTGAGGGAGCCCGTCATCCGACTCGAGCAGCTTGTCACGCGCGTGTTGAAGCGGTCGCCCTTTGCCGGGCTGGTGCACAGGGTGGCGCGCGTTCGCGCCTCGGTCCATACCAAGCTGCTGCTCGCCTTCCTGGTCATCACGCTGCTGTTCATCGCGATGGCGGTGGCGAGCCTGCTGATCCTGGCCACCACCACCGAGCAGAGCCGCCTGCTCGACGAGGCGCACGAGCGCGTCAACTGGTCGCAGCAGAGCCAGCATGCGCTGGACCGGCAGATGCACTTCACCGCGCTGGCGATGCTCTCGAAGGACGAGGCCGCGATCGAGCGCATCCTGCGCGAGAACAACCGCTTCAACGAATCGCTGGCCAAGCTCGACAACACGGCCGGCTCGGGCCAGAAGGGGCTGATCGACCGCATCCGCGCCTCGCAGGACGACGCGATGGGCGTGGTGGCCGACATCGCGAACGCCATCCGCGACGGCAATCTCGAGCGCATCACGAGCGACCTGCTGCAGCGCCAGGAGCGGCTGGACGAGCTGATCGCGCGCTACATGGGCCAGCTCGTGGAGATGGAGCAAGGCCGCATGGCCCGCCTGCGCGACAGCGTGAGCGCGGCCAACCGCCGCTCGCTGATCCTGACTTCGGTCTTCGCTGTCAGCGCGGTGGTGCTGGCGTGGCTGTGCGGCTTCGTGATCTCGTGGTCCTTCATTCTCCCGGTGCGCGCGGCCGGCGCCTTTCTCGACGATGTCGCGGCGGGCAACTTCGGGCGCAAAATCTCGGTGCCCAACCGTGACGAATTCGGCGCGCTCGCGGACCGGATGAATCACATGAGCCAGCAGCTGCAGCGCTTCGACCAGGCGCAGCGCCAGGCTGCCGCGGAGCTGGTCGATCTCAACGAGCAACTGTCCGGCGCGAGCCAGGCGAAGTCGGAGTTCCTCGCCAACATGAGCCATGAGCTGCGCACCCCCATGAATGCGATCCTCGGCTTCAGCGAGATGATGATGGACGGCATCTACGGCGACGTGCCCGCCGAGTTGAAGGAGCCGCTCGCCGACATCCAGGTGAACGGACGCACCCTGCTGCGGCCCATCAACGCCGTGCTCGACCTCTCCAAGATCGAGGCCGGCCGCATGGAGCTGGCGATCGACGAGTACGTGGTGAGCGACGTGGTCCACGCCGTGCGAGCCTCGCTGCGGTCCATCGCGGCCGAGAAGGGGCTGGCGTTCACCGCCCATGTGCCTGACGACCTGCCGACGGCGCGCGGCGACAGCGGCAGGCTCACGCAGTGCCTGACCAACCTCGCCGGCAACGCGCTGAAGTTCACGCGCCAGGGGCAGGTCGACATCGCGGTCGAACTGGCGGGCGACGACCTGGTCTACAGCGTGTCCGACACCGGCATCGGCATTGCGCAGGACGAGCTCGGGAACATCTTCGTCGAGTTCCGCCAGGTCGACACCACGATCACGCGCGAGTTCGGCGGCACCGGCCTCGGGCTGAGCATCTCGAAGAAGTTCGTCGAACGGCTCGGTGGCCGCATCTGGGTCGAAAGCGAGCCGGGCAAGGGGTCCACCTTCCGCTTTTCCGTGCCGCTGCGCGCAGACGGGGGCGCGACATGACCGAACGCAAGATCCTCCACGTAGAGGACAACGCCTACAACCGCAAGATCGTCCGGCAACTGCTCAGCCGCTCGGCCTGCAAGCTGCTCGAAGCGGCCGACGGCGAGACCGGCGTGGCGCTGGCGCACAGCGAGCGGCCCGACCTGATCCTGATGGACGTGCAGTTGCCGAAGATGTCGGGCCTGGACGCGACCCGACTGCTGACGACGGAAGCCGACACGCGTCACATTCCGGTGATCGTGATCACCTCGTACGCCTTGAGCGGCGACCGCGAGAAGGCCATGCAGGCCGGGGCCGCGAGCTACATCGCCAAGCCCTACAGCCCGAGCGAGCTGATGAAGATGGTCAAGCAGTTTCTTCCCGATCTCTGACCGGCACCGGAGGTGGCGACATGACGATGACCCCCGCCCACGCGCGCCACGCGGTGGCGGCCGCCCTGGCCCTCGCGGCGAGCCTCGCGCCTGTCGCGGTGCACGCCGAGGAAGACCAGGCACAGCAGTTCACGCCCGAGTTCCGCGAGGTCCACAAGGGCATCGACGGCAAGCACACGCCGAAGATCGTCGCGCCGGACAGCGTGAAGCGCGGCGCCTGGTTCAACGTCACGATCAGCATCGGCGTGGACTCGCAGCACCCGTCGCTGCAGGAGCACTTCGTGCGCTACATCGCGCTCTACAAGGACACGGTGGAGATCGCCCGGGCCTACCTGCATCCGGTGTACTCGTCGCCGACGGTGACCTTCACGGTGGCGCTGGACGAGGGCGGCTCGCTGCGCGCCGTGGCCGAGCCGACGCATTCCGCTGCCTGGGAGGCATCGAAGAAGATCACGGTCGTGCCCTGATGCGGCTTCAGCGCGCCTTCAGCTCGACCACGAGCCGCGCCGGCTGCCGGTCGTCCACGGTCACGCTGGCAGGCACCGTGCCCAGGCGTTCGTGCCACACCTGCAGCCTGTACTGGCCCGGCGGCAGGTCGTCGAAGGCGAATCCGCCGTCCGCGCCGGTGACCGCGTAGAAGCGGTGCGCCGCCACGACCACCCATGCGGTCATCCACGAGTGCAGGTCGCAGTTGATGCGGACGATCTCCGGCTGTGCAAAGGTGATCGGGATCGTCCGCCCCATCGGCTGCGTCCGGTTGAAGGACACGTTGGCCTTCGGCGTGGCGTGGATGTTGTGCAGCAGCCGGTCGCTGTTGAGGAAGTCGACCGTGCCGCCCGCCGGCACCACGACCACGCGGGGCACGAAGGTGCATCCCTTCTGGTCGACTTCCACCTTCTGCGGCGGCGCGGGCGCCGCGCCGGGCGGGGCGTTCTCGATCCACACCACGGCATTGCGGACCTCGCGCCCGGCCGACACCAGCAGGTCGTCGGCCGGCTTCTCCTGCCCGCAGAGGTACTGGTCGATCGTGACCGGCACCTTGGCCGAGGCGGGCAGCGCGCCGCCCAGCATGACCTTGCCGCGGACCGACCCGGCGGCTCCTGCGCCCGAGAAGGCGCACGCCAGGAGCGCCAGCGCCAGCGCGCGCACGGCGCCGCAGGGGCTCAAGGCGCGGTCTCCCCGGCGTCGGCGCCGTCGGGGCCGGTGCGGATCGTCTCGCGATGGCGGCGGTGGTCGTAGAGCCGCCCGACCGCGTTGTCCAGCGAACGCTTCAGCTTCTCGACGGCGCCGCGAAAGGCCTCGTCGAGGCTGGCGCCGTGCTGGGTGACGGCGAGCGGCTGGTGGTGGACGAGGCGCGCCTCCATGCTGCAGCGCTTGTCGGCGCCGCCCTTGGCCTCGTGGTTCTCGTCGCTCAGGTGGACCTCGATGCGCGTCACCGCATCGGCGAAGCGGCCGAGGTTCAGCCGCAGCTGGCCGTCGGCCCAGCGCTCCAGTGCTTCCTTGTTCTCGACGCCGTTGCTCGTGTTGACCTGGATCTGCATGTCTTGCACCTTTTGCGGCAGGGTGGGCAAGCCTCTAGCATGCGTGCTCCCGCGCCGCCGTCAAATGCCCACAATGGCGGTACTTCCATTCGGCGACGGCCGCCGCGGCGGCGCCCGGCGCGGCAGCCCGAACAGCGGGCGCAGCCACCGCACGCGCCGGATCAGCGCATCGGTCAGCACCCAGCACCCGGCCGCCGTGAGCGCCACGATGGCCGCCGGTTCCAGCCAGGGCCCGAGCCGCAGCGGTGCGAGCGCGACGGCCGCCAGAATGATCAGCGTCTGGTGCAGCATGTGCCAGGGATAGACCGAGTCGTTGGCCCAGCGCAGCCATGGCCAGGGGCGGTCGAGATGGCGGTGCGCAAAACCCAGGACGGCCATGATCGCGCTCCAGAGGTACAGGGCGCGCAGCGCACGGGCGACCCAGGCGGGCGCCGTCGCGCCGATGGCGGTGAAGCGCAGCGCAAGGTAGGCGCCGAGGCACGCCGCCGCCAGCGCCAGCGCGGGCCGGCGCAGGCGATCGAGCTCGCGCCAGATTTCTTCATGGACGCCCATCCAGTAGCCGTAGAGGAACACGGTGAAGTACAGCGCATGCAGATACCAGTCGTGCACCATGTCGTGCGTGGCCGGGAAGCGCGGGCCCAGCCAGAGCGTGAACAGGAGCAGCGGCAGCGTCGGCGCCGCGATCAGCCGCCACCCGCGCAGGCCGACAAAGGCCGCGCGCAGCGCGAGCCCGGCCCGCGAGCGCAGCAGCGGCAGCAGCAAGGCCAGCAGCGCCGTGTAGACGAAGAGGTAGGCCAGGTACCAGAGATGGTTCCAGGTCATCGGAAAATCCGAGCCGTCGAAGGCGCCCCTGGGCCACGGACCCCCCGAGAGATAACGCAGCATGAAGGCCGCGAAGCCGGGCGCGACGAGCCCGTTGGCGACGCCCTGCGCATAGGCCTGGTAGGGCACGACGACCGCCATGCCGAAGACGAGCGGCACCAGAAGCCTCACGCTGCGATGGCCGATCAGCGACAGCGGGCCGCGGCTGCGGCTCAGGAAGCCGAAGGCCACGCCCGAGATCAGGAACACCAGGTCCATGCGCCAGACGTTGACGACCACCATCGGCCAGCGCAGCCATTCGGCCGCGTGGGGGCTCTTCAGGTGCCAGGGCCAGCCCGCCACGTAGTACATGCCGACGTGGTAGAGGATGAGCAAGGCGAAGGCCAGGGCACGCAGTGCATCGATGTCGTGGCGCCGTTCGGTGGTGGTCATGGTGTCGCTCCTTGTTGGGCGGATGGTGGGAGCGCACGCCGGGCCGAAGAGGGGCCGGGGGACGAGCCGCGGCGCTTTTGTGACGAGCGGCGGGTCGGGAGGGACGAAAAAGGGCCCGGATTCGTGAGAATCCGCAGTTCATGAGCGAGCCTGGGAAGAACCTCTTCGAGCGCTACCAGCCATATCGGCGATGGGCCGAGGCGGGATTCTGGGTGGCAGTCATGGCCGTCCAGGCGGCGATCGCCACCACGGTCGCGGTGATCGACGTGCGCCAGTCCGGGCGCGGCATTCCCGCCTGGCAGCCGGTGGCCTGGGAGTTGACCAGCCATCTCGCGCTGCTGGCGCTGGTGCCGGCGGTGGTCGCGTTCGAGCGTCGCTTTCCTTTGCGCTGGCCCGTCTGGCGCCGCGACATCGGCTGGCATGTGCTGGGCAGTGTCGTGTTCAGCCTGTTGCACGTGGCGCTGATGGTCGGCATGCGCAAGCTTGTCTATCGCGGGGCGGGCCTGCGCTACGACTTCGGCGACTGGCTGTCGACCTGGCCCTACGAGTACCTGAAGGACGCGCGGACCTACGCGCTCATCCTCATCGCGCTGTGGAGCTACCGGGCGTTCATGCTGCGGCTGCAGGGGGAGGCCCGGGTGCTCGATCCGCCCGAAGGCACGCCGGGGCCGGAACCGGTCGCCGCGTCCGTGCCCGACGAGGTGACCGCGCCGCCGGCGCAGCGGCCCGATCGCTTCCTGGTGCGCAAGCTGCGCCGCGAGTTCCTGATCGCGGCGGCCGACATCGACTGGCTCCAGGCCCAGGGCAACTACGTCGGCCTGCGCGTCAACGGCCACGACTACCTGCTGCGCGCCACGCTCACGGATTTCCTCGCGCAGCTCGACCCGGCGCGCTTCGTGCGCGTGCACCGCAGCTACGCGGCCAACCTCGACCGCATCGCCGAGATCGAACCGCTGGAGGGCGGCGAGGCCCGCTTGCACATGCGCGACGGCACCCGCATCCCGTGCAGCCGCCGCTACCGCTCCGCGCTCAGCGCCTGAGGAGAGAGGCGCGACAATCCGCGCTCCGCTTCACCGACACACCAGAGAAAGACATTCGCGATGGCCATCCAGTGGTTCCCCGGTCACATGCACCTGACCAAGAAGGCCATCGCCGAGCGCATCAAGGACATCGACGTGGTCATCGAGCTGCTCGATGCCCGGCTGCCCGGCTCCAGCGCCAATCCGATGCTGGCCGAACTCACCGGCCACAAGCCGGCGCTCAAGGTGCTCAACAAGCAGGACCTGGCCGACCCCGAGCGCACCGAGCGCTGGCTCGCCCACTACAACGCCCGGCCCGACACGCGCGCCATCGGCCTCGACGCGAGCCAGACCGCGCCGGCACGCCAGATCATCGATGCCTGCCACGCGCTCGCGCCGACGCGCGGCGGCATGGCCAAGCCGATGCGCGTGCTCATCTGCGGCATTCCCAATGTCGGCAAGTCCACGCTCATCAATACGCTCACCGGCAGCCGCAAGGCCAAGACGGGCGACGAGGCCGGCATCACCAAGCTGGAACAGCGCATCGTGCTGGCCGACGACTTCTACCTGTGGGACACGCCGGGCATGCTGTGGCCGCGCATCATCGTCGCCAAGAGCGGCTACAACCTGGCCGCCAGCGGCGCGGTGGGGCGCAACGCCTTCGACGAGGAGGAGGTGGCGCTCGAACTGCTCGCCTACCTGAAGCAGCACTATGCGGCGCAGGTCCAGGCGCGCTTCGCCATCGAGCCGATCGCCGGCCTCTCGGACGAAGAGGTGCTCGATGCGATCGGCCGCAAGCGCGGTGCGCTGCTGGGCAAGGGACGCGTCAACCTGCAGAAGGCGGCAGAAATCGTGATGCACGAATTCCGCAGCGGCAACCTGGGGCGTATCACGCTCGAGACACCCGAGGAGTTCGCGCAGTGGCTCGCGGCCGGCCAGGAGGCCGACGCCCGGCGCCAGGCGAAGAAGGACGCGCGCAAGGCGCGCAAGAAAGGCGGCCAGCCGGACGCGGACGAGGCGCCCACGGAAGAGCCCTAGTGCAATCCGGCGGCCTGCACCGTCTCGCCTTGCCCGGCGCTTCGCGCGATGTCGAAGGCCGTGAGGCCCCGGTCGTCGCGCATCTCGCTGCGCGCCCCGCGCGCGAGCAGCAGCCGCACGGTGTCCGCGTGCCCCTGCCCGGCAGCCCACATCAGCAGCGTGAGCTCGTGCTCGTAGGTGGCGTTCACGTCCACGCCCGCGCCGAGCAGCGCATCGAGCACCGCCGTGTGGCCCTGGGCGGCCGCGTAAACCGGCGCTGACTTGTTCATGCGGTCCACCGGGTCGGTGCGCGCACCGGCGGCGAGCAGGCGCTTCACGAGCTCGGCGTTGCCGCTGTAGCTGGCCGCCATCAGGGGCGTGACGTGGCTGGTCGAGGGCATGTTGACGTCGGCCCGGGCCTCGATCAGCGCGACGCCGAGCGCGGTGTTGCCCTTCTCGCAGGCGATGAAGAGCGGCGTCTTGCCCACCGGGTTGCGCGCGTTGACGGATGCGCCCTGCGCGATCAGCTGCTTCGCGCGCTCGGTCTGGCCGGTGCGCGCCGCCACCAGCAATTGCGCATGCGGACTCGGGTCGGTCTCGGCCTGCGCGGCCGCATCGTTGCAGAGGGTCGAAAGCGCCAGCGCGCAACTCCAGAGCATGAGCGCGGGCAGTCCGAGGCCGGTCAATGAGGCGGGTCGATTCATGGTCGCTTCTCCATCATCGAATGTTGCGGTGCACCGCAAGAATCCGCTATTCAGTGGACCTGAATGTGGCTACGCTTGCAAGCGAGGCGAGGCAGGGCCGCCATTTGATCGGCGGTTGGGGCCTTCGCGGGCGCGCATCCACCGACGCCCCGCATACGCCTTGCGACGCCGGTTCCCGGTGCCGCCGCGGTGGCTAAGTGGCTCAAGAACAGCCTGAGGAGACCCGCGATGAAGAAGACCAGGTTCACGCATCACTTGCGCCGTACGCTCGTTGCCGGGCCGGTGCTCGGCCTCATCTCTGTCGGTGCCTTCGGCCAGGCCGAAGTCCCGAACCAGGGAGCGACCGGCGCGCCGGTGCCCAAGTCGATCTCGGTGCCGCAGCAGAAGCTCGACGCGGCCGACAAGGACGCCAACAACTTCCTGCACTCGAACATGAGCTATGCGCAGACCCGGTTCCATCCGGCCAGGCAGATCAACACCGCCAATGTCTCGAAGCTGCACCCGGTCTTCACGTTCCAGACCGAGGTGGTCGAGTCGATGGAGACCGCGCCGATCGTCGTCGACGGCGTGATGTTCCTCACCACCTCGTACAACCACGTCTACGCGATCGACGCGGCGACGGGCAAGGAGTTCTGGCACTACAAGCACAAGATGGGGCCGGTCACGACCTTCTGCTGCGGACCGAACAACCGCGGCGTGGCGGTGATGGACGACAGGCTCTACATGGGCACGCTCGACTCCAAGCTGGTCGCGCTCGACGCGAAGACCGGCGCGCTGCTGTGGTCCACGCAGATCGCGGACCCCGAGCTCGGCTATTCCGAGACCATGGCGCCGGTGGCGATCGACGGCAAGGTGCTCATCGGCACCAACGGCGGCGAGTACGGCGTGCGCGGCTTCGTGAAGGCATTCGACGCGAAGGACGGCAAGCTGCTGTGGACCTTCAACACCATCCCCGAGAAGGGCCACGAAGGCGTCTGGGCGCCGAAGGATGCGACCCAGCGCGACATGCTGCGTGACATCGCGGCCGAGAAGGCGCAGTTCGAGAAAGCCGGCGGCGACTTCTACAAGACGCTGGGCGGCGGCGTGTGGATGGCCCCCGCGATCGACAGGGAAACCAAGTCGGTGATCTTCGTGGTCGGCAACCCGAGCCCGGACCTCTATGGCGCCGAGCGGCCGGGGGACAACCTCTACACCGACTCGATCGTGGCGATCGATCTCGATTCGGGCGCCTACAAGTGGCACTACCAGTACGTCCCGCACGACGTGTGGGACCTGGATGCCGCCTCGCCCGTGATCCTGACCGAGGCCAAGGGCAAGGACGGCAAGACGCGCAAGGTCGCGATCCACGGCGGCAAGACCGGGCACGTCTACGTGCACGACCGCGCGACC
The DNA here is from genome assembly GCA_017744285.1 of Variovorax sp. GTDB lineage: Bacteria > Pseudomonadota > Gammaproteobacteria > Burkholderiales > Burkholderiaceae_C > Variovorax. Next base: position 57,239 of record JAGIBP010000007.1, on the reverse strand, counting down.
GGCGAACTCATCCGCTACAGCGAAGCGATGGTGCCGCAGGAGAACATGTGGGTGCTGCCGACCAAGGACGGCGCGCGCATGCTGCCCGGTGCCAATGGCGGCGTCGAGTGGAGCCCGATGGCGATCAACCCCAACCTGCGCATCGCCTACGCGGCCAACCTGCACCAGCCGATGACCTACCACGTCGAGGAATCGAAATACCCCGGCGGCAAGCTGTGGCTCGGCGGCGCGTTCAAGGTGATCCCCTCCGAGAAGCAGTGGGGGCGCCTCGCGGCGGTGAACCTCGACACCGGCAAGCTGGCGTGGAAGTTCGACACCGAGCAGCCGCTCATCGGCGGCGTGCTCGCGACCGGGGGCAACCTGGTCTTCAACGGCGAGGGCAACGGTCTCTTCCGCGCCTTCGACGCCAAGACCGGCAAGAAGCTGTGGGAGTACCAGTGCGGGGCGGGCGTGAATGCGCCGGCGGTGTCGTACACCGTGAACGGCAAGCAGTACATCGCGGTCGCGGCGGGCGGCAACACGCAGCTCGACTTCAAGCGCGGCAACTCGGTCGTGGTGTTCGGCTTGTAGTGGCGGGCGCTTCCATCACCCGCCTGAAGCGTGTCGCCGCGCTGGCCCTCGTGGCCGGCGTGGCGTTGTCGAGCGGCCTCGCGGGCGCGCAGCAACCGGCCGCCGTGCCCGCGAAGGCGGCGGCGTGCGCGGCCTGCCATGGCGCCGACGGGCAGCCGATCCTGCCCGTCTACCCGATCATCGCGGGCCAGACCTCTCGCTATCTCTACCTGCAGTTGCGCGACTTCCAGGAGGGGCGTCGCGTGAACGAGATCATGGCGCCGCTCGTGAAGGACATGAGCCGGGACGAGATGCGCGAGCTGGCGGACTACTTCTCGAAGCAGAAGCCGCCGCCCCAGAAGTTCGCGGCCGATCCGGCCAAGGCGAAGCTGGGCAAGCTCAAGGCCGAGGAAACGCTGTGCACCATGTGCCACCTCGGCGGATTTGCCGGCCAGAACGAGATCCCGCGGGTGGCCGGGCAGAACCACGACTACATCGTCAAGCAGCTCAGCGATTTCAAGACGAAGAAGCGCACCAACGATGCCGGCACGATGACGAGCGTGGCGAACACCCTCAGCGACGAGGACATCGAGAACCTCTCGCACTTCCTCGTCGGGCTCTGAGGCGTTCGGCGTCAACGGTGCGGTATATCATGAGAAATCTCCAGGGCGGCGCCAGCCGGGCTTGGCGGCGGAGATGACGACATTCGCATGACGGCGTCGCGGCGGGCCAGCAGGGCGCGGCGCCAGCAGGATTCCCTGGAGCGCCCTATGCTCGCGCATTCGCTTCAAGGAGAGTCTTCCCATGCGTTACCTTCCTTTGGGCCGCACCGGCCTGTTCGTGTCCGAGTTGTGCCTGGGCACCATGACCTTCGGCGGCGGCGAGGGCATCTGGGCCCAGATCGGCGACCTGCAGCAGGCCGACGCCGAGCGGCTGGTCGGTTCGGCACTCGATGCCGGCATCAACTTCATAGACACCGCCGACACCTACTCGGGCGGCCTCGCGGAGCAGATCACCGGACAGGCCCTGAAGAACCTCAAGGTGCCGCGCGAGAACGTGATCGTCGCGACCAAGGTCTTCAGCGAGATGGGCCCGGGCCCGAACGCGCGCGGCGCCTCGCGCGGGCACATCATGGACGGCGTGAAGGCGAGCCTCAGGCGGCTGCAGCTCGACCACATCGACCTCTACCAGATCCATGGCTTCGACCCTGCCACGCCGATCGAGGAGACGGTCCGCGCGCTCGACCAGCTCGTGCGCCAGGGGCATGTGCGCTACGTCGGCGTCTCCAACTGGGCGGCATGGCAGATCGTCAAGGCGCTCGGCGTGGCCGAACGGCTCGGGCTGTCGCGCTTCGAATCGCTGCAGGCCTACTACACCATCGCGGGCCGCGATCTCGAGCGCGAGCTGGTGCCGATGCTGGCGAGCGAAGGCCTCGGCCTGATGGTGTGGAGCCCGCTGGCCGGTGGCCTGCTCAGCGGCAAGTACGGCCGCGAGCAGCAGGGTGAGCAGGGCAGCCGGCGCACCACCTTCGACTTCCCTCCGGTCGACAAGAACCGCGCCTTCGACTGCGTGGACGCCATGCGGCCGATCGCGCAGGCGCATGGCGTGTCGGTCGCGCAGATCGCGCTCGCCTGGCTGCTGCATCAGCCGCAGGTGACGAGCGTCATCATCGGCGCGAAGCGGCCCGACCAGCTCGCGGACAACATCGCGGCGACGCGGGTCGCGCTGAGCGCGGCGGAGCTGGAGCAGCTCGATGCGGTCAGCCGGCTGCCGGCCGAGTACCCCGGCTGGATGTTCGTGCGGCAGGGCGAGTACCGCCGCAAGCAGCTGGCCGGGGCGAAGCAGAAGGCGGCCACATGACCGAAGCCCGCCACGAGTTCGAGGTGCTTCCGCGCGATCTCTCGGCCTATCGCGAGGGCAACACCGGCATCGACTACGTGCATCGCTTCGAGTCCGGCCGGCCAGGGCCGCATGTCCTGATCAACGCGCTCACGCACGGCAACGAGATCTGCGGCATGGTGGCGGCGACGCACCTGCTCGACACCGGCGTGCGGCCCCAGTCCGGCACGCTCACGGTGAGCTTCGCGCACGTGGAAGCCTACAACGCCTTCGATCCGGCCCGGCCGTTCGACAATCGGCAGATCGTGCACAACCTCAACCGCGTCTGGTCCGACGAGTGGCTGGACGGGCCCGAGAACAGCCCCGAGCTGCGCCGTGCCCGCGAGCTGCGGCCGGTGGTCGCGGCGGCGGACCACATCCTCGACATCCACTCCACAAGCCAGGACGTGGTGCCGTTCTGGGTGTATCCGGCCTTCGAGCGCAACGCCTCGGTGGCAATGGCGATCGGCCTGCCGCCGATCCACCTGGTCATGCCGAGCGGCCTGGGTTCGGGCACGCCCCTGATCCAGCACGGCCTGCATGCGGGCGCCGACGCGCCCGGCGCGGCGGTGGTGGTGGAGTGCGGCCAGCACTTCCGGCAGTCGGCGGCCGACCTCGCGACCGAGGTCACGCTGCGCTTCCTCGCGCATTTCGGCTTGATCGACCACGGGCCCGCCGCCGCGCCCGCGCCGCAGCAACGCTATGAGCTGCTGCAGACGCACGTGATCCAGTCGGAGGACTTTCGCTTCGTGCGCCCGCTGGTCGGCTTCGAGACCTTCGACAAGGGCGAGCTCATCGCCATCAACGGGCCCGACGAGATTCGCGCGCCATGCGACCGCTGCACCGTCTTCATGCCGGCGCAGCGGGTGATCGTGGGGCGCGAGGCCGTCTACCTGACGAAGCCGCTCTGAGCGGCGGCTGCGCGCACGAGGGCTACTTGCCCCAGCTGTCGCGCATGCCGGCGGCGCGGTTGAACACGCGCTGGCCCTCGGCGCCCACGTGCGCGTCGAGCACGAAGTAGCCGTGCCGCTCGAACTGGTAGGGCGCGCCGTCCAGGGCAGATGCAAGCGAAGGCTCGACGAAGGCCTGCGTGACCACGAGGCTGTCGCGGTTCAGCTCGTCCACGAGCTCGCCGCTGCCAGGCTGCGCGGCCGCGAAGAGCCGCTCGTAAAGGCGCACCTCGGCGGGCAGGGCATCGGCCGCCGCCACCCAGGTGATGTTGCCCTTGACCTTGATCGCATCGGCGCCGGGCGTGCCGCTCTTGGTGTCGGGCACCAGCTTGGCCTGCACCTCGATCAGCTTGCCGCCCGCATCGCGCGTGCCGCCGGTGCATTCGATCACGTGGCCGTACTTCAGGCGCACTTTGTTGCCGGGGAACAGGCGGAAGAAGCCCTTGGGCTGCACGTCCTCGTAGTCGGTGCGTTCGATCCACACCTCGCGGCCGAGCTTGAAGCTGCGGCGGCCCTTCTCGGCGTGGTGCGGGTGCACGGGGGCGCTGCAGTCGTCGAGCACGTCGTCGCCGCCCATGAGCTCGCCCCAGTTCGTGATGACGAGCTTGACCGGGTCGAGCACCGCCATCGCGCGGGGCGCGACCGGGTCGAGCGTGTCGCGCAGCGCGGCCTCGAGGCTCGCGTAGTCGATCCAGCCGCCGGACTTGGTCACCCCCGAGCGTTCGCAGAAGAGCTTGAGCGCCTCGGGCGTGTAGCCGCGTCGGCGCAGCCCCGCGAGCGTGGGCATGCGCGGGTCGTCCCAGCCGTCGACGTGGCCTTCTTCCACCAGCTGCCGCAGCTTGCGCTTGCTGGTGATGACGTGCGTGACGTTGAGGCGCGCGAACTCGTATTGGCGCGGATGTGGCGAGGCGATCAGGCCGCCCTCGGCGAGCCGGTCGAGCAGCCAGTCGTAGAACGGGCGCTGGTCTTCGAACTCCAGCGTGCAGATGCTGTGGGTGATCTGCTCGAGCGCGTCCTCGATCGGGTGCGCGAAGGTGTACATCGGATAGATGCACCACCGGTCGCCGGTGTTGTGGTGCGTGGCCCGGCGGATGCGATAGAGCGCCGGGTCGCGCATGTTGATGTTGGGGCTCGCCATGTCGATCCTGGCGCGCAGCACGGCGGCGCCGTCGGCGAGCTTGCCGTCGCGCATGTCGCGCAGGCGCGCCAGGTTCTCTTCGGGCGTGCGGCTGCGGAAGGGGCTGTCGGTCCCCGGCGTGTTGAAGTCGCCGCGCGTGGCGCGGATCTCGTCGGCGCTCTGCTCGTCGACATAGGCATGGCCGGCGCCGACGAGGTATTCGGCCGCGCGGTACATGAAGTCGAAATAGTCGCTCGCGAAGTAGACGTGGTCGTTGCGCGCGCCGGGGTGCGCGGGGTCGTCGGCCATCACGGGCTCGTAGCCCATCCACTTGACCGCATCACGGATCGCGTCGACGTATTCCTGCTCTTCCTTCTCGGGGTTGGTGTCGTCGAAACGCAGGTGGCACACGCCGCCGTATTCCTTCGCGAGCTCGAAATTGAGCCAGATGCTCTTGGCGTGGCCGATGTGCAGGTAGCCGTTGGGCTCGGGCGGAAAACGCATGCGGACCCGGGCCGGGTCCTGCATGCCCTGTGCATGGTGCGCGGCGTCGCCGGGGTCGCCGCCCCACTTGCGGCCGGCATAGGTGCCCTGCTCGAGGTCATTTTCGATCACATGGCGCAGGAAATTGCTTGGCTTGGCAGAATCGTTGTCGGCAGCGGCGGAAGTCATTCACGCATTCTAGGTGCCGCTCGAAGGGCGTTACCTTTGGCAACCTTCTTCACAGAGCGGCGTACACCACATTGACACTTGCCGCGTTGAATACAGGCACGGGCGCTCGATACGCCCGCATCAAACAGGAGTTCCAGACATGAGCAAGACGCGATCCACACTCTTCAAATGGGCCGCCGCCGGCGTTGTTGCCGCAGGCGCGCTCTTTGCCGCAGCGTCGGCGAGCGCAGCCAATGTTGCCTGGTCGGTGGGTGTCAACGTCCCCGGCGTGGCCGTGGGCGTGGCATCGCCGCAACCGTATTACGTGGCGCCGCCGCCGGTCTATTACCCCGCGCCGGCCTATGTGGCGCCGCCGCCGGTCTACGTTCGCCCGGCCCCGGTCTACTACGCACCGCCGCCGCCGCCGCGCGTGTACTACCGTCCGGGCTACTACCCGGGTCCGTACTACCGCGGCCATGGCCACCGCCACGGCGACTGGCGCTGAACGACCGCTTCGCGCCACCGAATCGCCTGCTGTCACCCGAGAAAGCCGGCCCTGTTCAAGGGGCCGGCTTTTTCTTTGGGTGAATCACATGGCGCGGAAGAGGTGGGCGTAGAGCCGGCTCACCGGGATCTTTTCGGTCCGGCCGCGCAGTGTCAGATGCTGCCTACCCGATTCGTCGCGATGCACCGACTCGATCGCGTCGCTGCGCACCACCACGGCGCGATGGACCTGCCAGAAGACCTGGGTGTCGAGTTGCGGCAGCAATTGCTTGAGCGGTGTACGAATCAAGTATTCGTGCTGCGCCGTGACGACGCGCACGTATTTGTCTGCGGCCTCGAAGTACTGCACCTCGTCGATGGGGACCATGCGCACGCTGTTGCCCGAGGAGCCGGCCTGGCTCGCCGCGATCAGCTTGAGCGGTGCGGCGGCCGGCGCGCCTTCGGCGGCGGCGAGCGCGCGGCGCCACTGGGCCAGCGTGCCGGCCAGCGCGTCGTCGGCGGGCAGGGGCGAGGCCGTGCGCTGTTCGAGCGCCGCGCGGACGCGGCTCACGGTGCGGCGCAGGCGCTCGGCCTGCACCGGCTTGAGCACGTAGTCGATCGCCTGGGCGTCGAAGGCGCGCGCGGCGTATTCGTCGTAGGCGGTGACGAAGACGAGCTGCGGCATCGGCGCCTCGTCGAGCGGCCACGCGTCGGCGAGTTCGGCGGCCACGCCCAGGCCGTCGAGCCCCGGCATGCGGATGTCGAGGAACAGCACCTGCGGCAGTTGGTCGAGCGCCTCGCGCACCGCGCTGCGGCCGTCGCCGGCGATGGCGATGACGCGCAGCTCGGGCCAGGCGGCGGTCAGTTCGGCTTGCAGGGCCTGGGCGAGCAGCGGCTCGTCCTCGGCGATCAGGGCGGTGGGGTTCATGCGGACAGGGGAAGGCTGATGGCGGCCCGGGTGCCGCCGGTGGCGAGCGGGGCCAAGGTCAGGGTGCCTTGCGGGCCGTAGGCGGTCTGGAGGCGCTCGCGCACCTGCGCGAGGCCGAAGCCGCCGTCGCCGTCGCCGGACGGTGCGGCCGTGTCGATGCCCACGCCGGTGTCGGTCACCTCGATGAGCAACCGCGGGCCGTCGCGCCGCGCGCGAACGCTGATTTCGCCGCCCTCGACCTTGGGTTCGAGACCGTGGCGGATGCCATTCTCGACCAGGGGCTGCAGCAGCAGCGGCGGAATGGGTTGGCCGCGCAAGGCGTCGGGCAGGTCGAGCGCGTAGTGCAGCCGGGGCCCCATGCGCACCGACATCAACGAGAGGTAGTCGCGCAGGCGGTCGAATTCGCTGGCCAGCGGATGCGAGGTGGCGCGCGAGCCGGAGAGCGTGACGCGCAGGTAATCGTTCAGGTGATCGAGCATCTCGATCGCGCGCGGTGGGTCGACCGCGATCAGCGCCCGCAGGTTGGCCAGCGTGTTGAACAGCATGTGGGGTTCGAGCTGGGTTTCGAGCAGCTTGAGCCGGGCTTCGCCGGCGTCGCGTTCGGCGGTGGCGATCTTGGCGGTCAGCGCGGCGGCCCGTCCGCGCGCGTGGAAGTAGAAGCTCGCAGCGGCACCGGCAACGATGGTGATCACGAGGCTGATGGCGTTGTCGCGCGGCGACGAGACGTTGGGGTACGCAAAGAGAAAGTCGCCCACGCGGTCGCCGACCAGGAACCCTGCGCCGATGCCCACGACGGTCAGCAGCAGGCCGCGCCAGCCCTTGGGCCAGCCGTGGCCGCCGGAGCTGTCGGTGTGGCAGTGCCGCTCGTCGACGAGGTAGCGACCGAACTCGATCACGAACCAGATGACGGTGCCCACGGACAGCGCGTAGCCGACCTGCATGACGTAGGTCTTGTTCGGCCAGATGGCGGTGGTCAGCACCGCCACCACGCAGCAGAAGGCGATGACTTGCAGGTAGTGGCGGCCGACGCTGGACCAGTGGATCTTCATGGCGCCAGATTCTGGACGAAGAAGCGGGTGATGGCGGCGTAGACGGCGGGCAGGCTGGCGCGGTCGAAGCCCGGCGGGTCGTCGAGCAGCCGCGCGGCGCGGGCGGGCAGGTCCGGGACGGGGGGCGACAGGATCGAGCCGTGCCCGCCGGCGGGCATGTCGGCGACCAGCGTGCAGCGCGGGCTGCAGGCGGCATGCACCGCGTCGACGTGCCATTGCGGGGCGAGCCAGTCATCGTGGCCGGCGCGCACCAGTCCAAGAGGAATCCGCGGCGTCGCGAGCGAGGCCATCTCGACCGGTGCGGCCATCGGCACCGCCGCCACGGCGGCGGTGATCCTCGGATCGGTCCAGGATTCGAGCGCGTGCTGGCTGCCCAGGCGCCAATCGATGGCGCGGCGGGCGACGGCGAGGCGCAAGCCATCGAGTGCGCCGCCGGTGAGCGAGGTCGCGAGGCCCACGCAGGCCGGGAAATCCTGCGCCAGATGCGCCTGGCAGTGCGCGTTGAGCAAGGCCGGCGACCAGCGCGCGCCGGCCAGGGTCAACGCCGTGAGCCCGCCGGCCGACATGCCGAACACGCCGACATGCCCGAAGTCGAGCAGCGGCGCGAAGCGTGCGTCGGCGGCCATCGCATCGATGGCCTGGGACACCTCCTTCGGCCGGTGGCGCCAGCTGGGCGGGCCGACCCTGCTCATGTCGTGCCAGTTGTCGCCTGCATGCTCGGGCATGGCGACGGTGAAGCCCGCGTTCACCAGAGTGATCGCCAGGTCGGCCTGCGGCCAGGGCGAGCCGCCGGAGCCGTGCGAGATGACGACCAAGTGGCCGTTGCCGCGAAGCGGGGCGCCATCGGCGGCCAGCTCGAAAGAGAAGGGCCCGCGCGTGAAGCGGGCCGGCGCGGCGGCGGTCGGGTAGAACACGGTGACCGGGCCGGTGCCCGGCGGCGCCGGCAGTTCCGCCACGCCGGTCGCGGCGCCCGCGGCGGGGCCCAGGAGCGCGGACAGCGCGAGCGCCAGCAGCCGCCGTGCGGCCGTCTTCACCACGGGTCTCCCTTGACCCCCTGGCCGAGCCGGGTGCGCTCGCGTTCGATCATCCGCTCGAGCAGTCGCCCGCCGGGCGGCAGCATCCAGACCGAGAGGCCATGGGCCAGCAGGCCCACGCCCCAGCCCAGCAGCGGAAAGACGGCCCAGGCGCGGCCGTTCGCCGCCGAGAGGGCCACCAGCCCCAGGTTGACGACCGCGTACACGGCCGCGTGGATGAACCAGCCCATCTTGGCCTTCGCGCGCTTGCGGGCCAGGCGGTCGATCTCGTCGTTGCTCATGGTGAAACTCCTGCGTGGTTCGAAGCAAGGTGTCAGGCCGCCAGGGCCGCCGTCCCGGTGCGCATCGCGAGGCGCCACAGGCGGATCGCGCGTCCGGCGAAGAGGCCCGTGAAGGCGCCGTAGAGCGCGCTGATGCCGACCGCGAAGAAGACCTCATGGACCCACGCCGGATGGAAGGAGAGCATGACGCCCACCGCGTACTTCGTGAAGAAGATTCCCATCATGAGCACCAGTGGCACGGCGGTGCCGGGCACGTGGAAGCGGCGGGCCGCGGCGTCGTAGCGTGTGCCGGCGGGGACGTCCCGCTGCAGCACGACGACGAGCATTGCGAAGGCCGTGGCCGCCCAGGCAAGCAGCGAGGCCGGCGATTCGCCGAAGGCCGAGGCCACCCCGGAGAGCGACAGGCCGCCCATGACGACGGGCATCAGCGTCATGCGGGCCATGCCGACGGTGGTGGCCATGAGCTGGCGGGCGCCGAGCCAGAGCAGAAGGGCGAAGAGGACGAAGACCCACTTGGGGGTGTGAAGGACGATCTGGGTCAGCATGGCGGGCTCCTGGAAGGAAAGTGGAAGAAGAAAAGCGGAAAGCCAAGGCGTCAGGCGATGCCCAGCCATTGGCTCCACAGGAGCTGGCCGAGATAGCGGCTGGGCAGCAGCGTGAAGCCGCCGGCCACGATGCAGGCGGCGATATAGGTCACCTGCATCGCGACGCGATGGCCTCGCACGTCGCCCCTGAAGAGCTTCCAGAACGCGCGCGCGAGTCCGAAGAAGACCGCCGGCACCAGCAGGTGGATCGGCGTGAAGCCGGCGAGGTTGGGCAGCCTGAAGTCACGGATGAAGATGGCGGAGACGGCGGTCATGACCATGAGCGTGACCCAGGCGTAGCCGAGCGCGCGATGCAGCCGGGGACGCTGCGTGCGGCCCCGGCGGGCCCAGAGCACCACCGGCCCCAGAACCAGGGCGCTGACGGCGGCGGTGAGGTGGACGGCAATGATGGGGGACATCTGCATGGCGGGCTCCTGAATCGATGGGCGGACTGTGCCGAGGGGTCGATCCGCCCGCCATGGCGATGCGACGAAATGCATACCGGCGGCGCCAGTTGCACCTGGACGTCGCCGGACGCACAGCTCAACCGCGCCTTTACCGTGCCTTTACGGTTGGTAAGGGCTGGGCGCTACGATTTCGCGATCCACTCAGAGGCAACGTCCCGAAAGCCTGCTCCAACAACATGTCGTCCACCAACGCCGAGCCCACCCTTCCTCTTCCTCCCGAACCTCGGCCCCCGTCGCGCGGACGGCGCTGGCTGGGCACCGCGCTGGCGCTGCTGGTGGTGGCGGGGCTGGCGGCGGGCGCGTGGTACTTGATCAAGCGCTCGGCCGAGCCAGCCGGCGGGCGTGCGAACTTCGCCGGCATGAGCCAGACCGTCGGTCACGCGGCGGCGCACCGGGCCGACCTGCCGATCCTGATCGATGCGCTCGGCACCGTCACGCCGCTGGCGACCATCACGCTCAAGCCGCAGGTCGGCGGCGTGCTGACCGAGGTGCTCTACACCGAGGGCCAGACGGTCGCCAAGGGCCAGCTGCTCGCGCGCATCGATCCGCGCCCCTACGAACAGGCGCTGGAGCAGGCCAAGGGCACCCGGGTGCGCGACGAGGCGCAGCTCGAGGCCGCGCGCGTCACGCTGGCGCGCTACCGCACGCTGCTCGGCCAGGACTCGATCGCGCGGCAGGACGTCGACACCCAGGCGGCGCTGGTCAAGCAGCTCGAAGGCGCCGTGATCAGCGACCGTGCCGCGGAAGCGGCGGCCAGGCTCAACCTCGACTTCACGCGCATCACCGCGCCGGTGGCGGGCCGCATCGGGCTGCGCACGGTCGATCCGGGCAACACCGTGACCGCCAACGCGGCCACCGGCATCGCGGTCATCACGCAGATGAACCCGATCGACGTGCAGTTCTCGGTCCCGCAGGACCGCGTGCCCGACATCCAGGCGCAGCTCGCCAAGGGCGAGCCGCTGCAGGTGAAGGCGATGGACCGGGTGCGCAGTTCGGTGCTCGACACCGGTGCCTTCTCCACGCTCGACAACATCGTCGACACCAGCACGGGCACGGTGCGCGCCAAGGCCCGCTTCGCCAATGCCGGGGCGCCGCTCTTTCCCAACCAGTTCGTCAACGTGCAGATGACGCTGCGCACCATCAGCGCCATCGTCGTGCCCGTGACCGCGGTGCGCACCGGTCCCAACGGACCGTTCGTCTATGTGGTGAACGAGGACCGCACGGTGTCGATGCGGCAGGTCAAGCGCGGCGAGGCCACCGTCGACCTGGTGGCGATCACCGATGGCGTGAAGGAAGGCGAGCTCGTCGTCACCGAGGGCGGCGACCGCCTCAAGGACGGCGCGCGCGTGCAGTTGCAGGGCGAGAAGCCGGCGCCGCCGCGCCAGGGCGCCAACGGCCAGCGCGGTCCGCGTGGCCCGAACGGCGAAGGGCCGCAGCAAGGCCGCCGCCAGCGTCCGCCGCCGCAGTGACGGGCAGGGAAGAACGATGAGCCCTTCGCGCGTCTTCATCGAGCGGCCGGTCGCCACCGCGCTGCTGATGCTCGCGATCGTCCTCGCGGGCCTGGTCGGCTTCCGGTTCCTGCCGCTGGCCGCCCTGCCGCAGGTCGACTACCCCACGATCCAGGTGCAGACGCTCTACCCGGGCGCGAGCCCCGAGGTCATGAGCCGCACCGTCACCGCGCCGCTGGAGCGCCAGTTCGGCCAGATGGCCGGTCTCGACCGCATGAGCTCGACCAGCGCCACGGGCGTGTCGATCGTCACGCTGCAGTTCGCGCTCGACCAGACGCTGGACGTGGCCGAGCAGCAGGTGCAGGCCGCGATCAATGCCGGCGGCTCGTTGCTGCCGGCCGACCTGCCGGCACCGCCGGTCTACGCCAAGGTCAACCCGGCCGACGCGCCGATCCTCACACTGGCGGTGAGCTCCGCCACCATGCCGCTCACCGAGGTGCAGAACCTCGCGAACACGCGCCTCGCGCAGAAGATCAGCCAGGTCGGCGGCGTCGGGCTGGTGTCGCTCTCGGGCGGCCAGCGTCCGGCGGTGCGCATCCAGGCCAACACCAATGCGCTGGCGTCGGTCGGCATCGGCCTCGATACCCTGCGCACCGCGATCGCGGCGGCCAACGCCAACAGCGCCAAGGGCAGCTTCGACGGCCCGAAGCGCGCCTACACCATCAACGCCAACGACCAGCTCGTGACGGCGGCCGACTACAAGAACCTGATCGTCGCGTGGAAGAACGGCGCGCCCGTGCGCATGAGCGACGTGGCCCGCGTGATCGACGGCGCCGAGAACACGCAGCTGGGCGCCTGGGCCGCGGTGCGGCCCGATGCCCAGGCGGGCGACGAGGCGCTGAAGTCCCATGCGGCCATCATCCTGAACGTGCAGCGCCAGCCCGGCGCGAACGTGATCGGCACCGTCGACGCGATCAAGAAGCAGCTCCCCGAGCTCGAAGCCTCGCTGCCCGGCGCGGTCAAGGTCGAGATCCTGAGCGACCGCACGACCGGCATCCGCGCTTCGGTGAACCACGTGCAGCTCGAACTCGCGCTCGCGATCGTGCTGGTGGTGCTGGTGATCTTCTTCTTCCTGCACAGCCTGCGCGCGACCATCATCGCGAGCATCGCGGTGCCGATCTCGCTGATCGGCACCTTCGGCCTCATGTACCTGCTGGGCTACAGCCTCAACAACCTGAGCCTGATGGCGCTGACCATCGCGACCGGCTTCGTGGTGGACGACGCGATCGTGATGATCGAGAACATCGCGCGCTACCTGGAGGAAGGCGAGCCGCCGTTCCAGGCCGCGCTGAAGGGCGCGACGCAGATCGGCTTCACGATCATTTCGCTGACGGTGTCGCTGATCGCGGTGCTGATTCCGCTCCTGTTCATGGGCGACGTGGTGGGGCGGCTGTTCCGCGAGTTCGCGGTGACGCTGGCGATCACCATCCTGATCTCGGCCGTGGTCTCGCTGACCCTGGTGCCGATGATGTCGGCGCGCTGGCTCAAGCCCGCGTCGCAGGAGGGCGGGCGTTTCGGCGCGAGCGTGCAGCGCTTCTTCGAGCGCGTGATCGCGCGCTACGACCTGTGGCTGCAGTGGGTGTTCCGCCACCAGCCGCTCACGCTGGTCGCGGCGCTCCTGACGCTGGCGCTCACCGTGGTGCTCTACGTTGTGATTCCCAAGGGCCTGTTCCCGACGCAGGACACGGGCCAGCTCAAGGCCCGCATCGAGGCGGCGCAGGAAGTCTCGTATGCGCGCATGGCCGACCTGCAGCAGGCCGCCGCGAACGCGATCCTGGCCGATGCGGACGTGCAGAGCCTGAGCTCGGTGGTCGGCGTCGATGCCGCCAACAACACCGCGCTCAACATCGGCAGCATGCAGATCAACCTGCGCCGCGGCCACGATGCGCAGGCCGAGGTGATGCAGCGCCTGCGCGAGCGCGTGCGCACCGAGGTGGCCGGCGTCACGCTCTACCTGCAGCCGACGCAGGACCTGACCATCGACGCCGAGACCGGGCCGACCGAGTTCCGCGTGTCGCTCGAAGGCGTGGACACCACCACGGTGAACACCTGGGCGCGCAAGCTGGTCGAGCGCCTGCGCACCGAGCCGCTGGTGCGCAACCCCACCACCGACGCGGGCGCGCAGGGCTTGGCGGCCTACGTGGACATCGACCGCAACACCGCCTCGCGCCTGTCGGTCACCGCGAGCTCGGTCGACGACGCGCTCTACAGCGCCTTCGGCCAGCGGATCGTCTCGACCATCTTCACCGAGACCAACCAGTACCGCGTGATCCTGGAGGCGCAGCGCGAGCCGCTCTCGTCGCCCGAGGCGCTGGGCAACCTGCAACTGCGCACCGGCTCGGGCGCGGCCACGCCGCTGTCGTCGCTCGCGACGGTGCGCGAGCAGTACGCGCCGCTGCAGGTCACGCGCGTGGCGCAGTACCCGGCGGCGACGATCGGCTTCGACACCGCGCCCGGCGTGGCGCTGGGCAAGTCGGTGGCCGCGATCCGCGCCGCCGCCAAGGAAATCGGCATGCCGGGCAGCGTGAGCATGAGCTTCCTCGGCGCGGCGGGCGCCTACGAGAAGTCGCTCACCAACCAGCTGTGGCTGATCCTCGCCGCGGTGGTGTGCGTGTACATCGTGCTGGGGGTGCTCTACGAGAGCTACGTCCATCCGCTCACGATCCTCTCGACGCTGCCATCGGCCGGCGTCGGCGCGCTGCTCGCGCTCATGGTGACGGGCAACGACCTGGGCGTGATCGGGATCATCGGGATCATCCTCTTGATCGGGATCGTCAAGAAGAACGCGATCATGATGATCGACTTCGCGATCGACGCCGAGCGGCACCAGGGCAAGTCGCCGCTGGAGGCGATCCACCAGGCCGCGCTGCTGCGCTTCCGGCCCATCCTCATGACCACGCTGGCGGCGCTGTTCGCGGCGCTGCCGCTGATGTTCGGCTGGGGCGAGGGGGCGGAGCTGCGGCGGCCGCTGGGGCTCGCGATCTTCGGGGGGCTGGTGGTGAGCCAGGTGTTGACGCTGTTCACGACGCCGGTGATTTATCTGGCGTTTGATCGGCTGGGGCAGAGGTTGAGTGGCCGGCGCGTGGGCGGGGCAGAGGAGGTCGCGTGACTGCGTCTCGCGTTGTTTCTCTTGGGGCTGTCGGCCTTCAATCACTGCATAGGGCGAGGAAGAAATGAACCTCTCCAAACCCTTCGTCCAGCGCCCCATCGCCACCGTCCTCCTGACCATCGCGATCGCCCTGGCCGGCATCATCGGCTTCCTGGTGCTGCCCGTGTCGCCGCTGCCGCAGGTCGACTACCCCACCATCTCGGTACAGGCGAGCCTCGCCGGCGCGAGCCCGAGCACCATGGCTTCCAGCGTGGCGACGCCGCTGGAGCGGCGCCTGGGCATCATCCCGGGCGTCAACGAGCTCACCTCCACGAGTTCGCAGGGCTCGACGCGCATCTCGCTGCAGTTCGACCTGAGCCGCAACATCGACAGCGCCGCGCGCGAGGTGCAGGCCGCGATCAATGCCGCGCGCGTCGACCTGCCGGCCACGCTGCGCAGCAACCCGACCTACCGCAAGCGCAATCCGGCGTCGGCGCCGGTCATCATCCTCGCGCTGACGTCGAAGACGCGCACGCCCGGCCAGATCTACGAGGAAGTCTCGAACATCGTGAGCCAGCGCCTGTCGCAGGTCGAGGGCGTGGGCGAGGTCGAGATCGGCGGCGGCTCGCTGCCGGCAGTGCGGGTCGAGCTCGAGCCTTTTTCGCTGAACCAGTTCGGCATCAGCACCGAGGACGTGCGGGCCGCGATCCAGGCCAACAACGCCAACCGCCCCAAGGGCGCAATCGAGAGCGGCGACCGCAAGCTGCAGATCTACACGCCGGCGCCCGGACGGCGCGCGGCCGACTACCGCGACCTCGTGATCGCCTGGCGCAACGGCGCACCGGTGCGGCTGGGCGACGTGGCGCGCGTGATCGACAGCGTCGAGAACACCCGCACGCTGGGCTTGTTCAACGGCGAGCCCGCGGTGGTCGTGCTGGTCACGCAGGCGCCCGGCGCGAACATCATCGAGACCGTGGACGGCGTGCGCAACCTGCTGCCCGAGCTGCGCGCCCAGCTGCCGCAGGACATCGAGATCGCAGTGGCGTCCGACCGCACCAACTCCATCCGCGCCTCGCTGCGCGAAATCGAGATGACGCTGATGATCTCGGTCGTGCTGGTGGTGCTGGTGGTGGGGCTCTTCCTGCGCAAGGCGCGCGCGACCATCGTTCCGGCCGTGGCGACGGTGGTGTCGCTGCTGGGCACCTTCGGCGTCATGCACCTGCTGGGCTACAGCCTCAACAACCTGAGCCTGATGGCGCTCACGGTGGCCACCGGCTTCGTGGTGGACGATGCCATCGTGGTGCTCGAGAACACCATGCGCCACGTCGAGCGCGGCATGAACCGCGTGGAGGCGGCCCTGCGCGGTGCGCGCGAGGTCGGTTTCACGGTGTTGTCGATCAGCGTGTCGCTGGTGGCGGTGTTCATCCCGCTGCTCTTCATGGGCGGGCAGGTGGGGCGCCTGTTCCGCGAGTTCGCGGTCACGCTGTCGGTTGCGGTGCTGATCTCGCTGGTGATCTCGCTCACCACCACGCCGATGTTGTGCGCCATGCTGCTGCGCAGCGAGGCGGAAGAGGGCGGCAAGCAGCCGGGCAAGGTACGCGCGTGGTTCATCCGGATCGCCCAGCGGCTCTGGGAGCGCACGCTCGGCGCCTATGCCCACAGCCTCGATTGGGCGCTCGCCAGCAAGGGCGTGGTGATCGCCGTGCTGCTGGCAGTCATCGGGCTGAACGTCTATCTCTTCAACGCCATTCCCAAGGGCTTCTTCCCGCAGCAGGACAACGGCCAGCTCAACGCCGGGTTGCGTGCGGACCAGAGCATCTCCTCGGTGGCGGTCGCCGAGAAGCTCAGGCAGGCGGTGGACATCATCCGCAAGGACCCGGCGGTCGACACCGTCGTGGGCTTCTCGGGTGGCAGCCGCGCGGGCGGCGGGTTCATGTTCGTCAACCTCAAGCCGGTGTCGCAGCGCGCCGATCGCACGCAGCAGGTCATCGATCGACTGCGTCCGCAGCTCAACCAGCTCACGGGGCTGCGCGTCTTCCTCGGGCCGGTGCAGGACCTGCGCATGGGTGGGCGATCGAGCAACTCGACCTACCAGTACACGCTCAAGAGCGACAACCTCGCCGACCTGCGCACCTGGACCGGCAAGCTCGCCGACCGGCTGCGCCAGGAGACCGCGCTGACCGACGTCGATGCCGACGATGCGGACAACGGCGTGGAGACCTTCGTGGACGTCGACCGCGATGCGGCGGCGCGCCTCGGCGTCACTTCGAGCGCGGTGGACGCGGCGCTCTACAACGCCTACGGGCAGCGCTCGGTCGCGACCATCTACGACGAGCTCAACCAGTACTCGGTGATCATGGAATGGGCGCCGCGCTTCCAGCGCTCGCCGATCGTTCTGCGCGACCTGCACGTGCCGTCGACGCTGGCGGCCACGACGACCGCGAGCGGAGCCTCGATCGTGAGCTCGGTCGAGAACAACAAGGACGCCGCCACCGGCACCTCCACGGTGGTCTCGGCCAATCCCTCGTCGCGCACCGCGTCCACCGGACAGCAGATCGCGACCGACACCACGCTGATGGTGCCGATGTCGACCTTCGCCAGGTTCAGCGAGCGGGCGGTGCCGACCTCGATCGACCATCAGGACACCGAATTGGCGAGCACCGTGTCGTTCAACCTGGGCGACGGCGTGAGTCTGAGCGATGCCAAGCGCATCGTCGCGCAGGCCGAGGCCGACATCGCGATGCCGATCAACGTGCGCGGCAGCTTCCAGGGCACGGCGCTGGCGGCGCAGCAGTCGCAAGGGCAGCAGTGGTTCCTGATCCTCGCGGCGCTGGTGGTGATCTACATCGTGCTCGGCGTGCTCTACGAGAGCCTGATCCACCCGATCACCGTGCTGACCACGCTGCCCTCGGCCGGCGTCGGCGCGGTGCTGGCGCTGCTCATGTTCCGCATGGAGTTCTCCATCATCGCGCTGATCGGCGTGTTCCTCTTGATCGGCATCGTCAAGAAGAACGCCATCCTGATCATCGACTTCGCGCTCGAAGCCGAGCGCTCGCGCGGGCTCACGGCCACGCAGGCGGTGCGCGAGGCCTGCCTGCTGCGCTTTCGCCCGATCCTGATGACCACGCTGGCCGCCGCGCTCGGCGCGCTGCCGCTCGCGATCGGCTTCGGCCTCGGCTCGGAGCTGCGCCAGCCGCTGGGCATCGCGATCATCGGCGGGCTCATCGCGAGCCAGCTGCTCACGCTGCTGACCACGCCGGTGGTCTACGTGCTGCTCGACAAGCTGCGCCGCCGCCCCGCCAACGAAAGACATCTGAGCCGAAATCAATGACCCACCCCCGTTGCCGCTCACTTCGTGTAGCCGCCTCCCCCTCCAGGGGGCGCATCCGACTGACCTTCCGTCCATCTCGATCGCTGGCGCGCCCCATGCTGGCCCTCGCGTTGGCCGCCGCGCTCGCCGGATGCGCGGTGGGGCCCGACTACGTCCAGCCGGCCACCCCGGGGCCGGCGGCCTGGAAGTCGGCCCCGGCGGCCGAAGGCTGGCTTCCGGCCGCGCCCGCGGATGCACTCGACCGCGGCGAGTGGTGGAGGTTCTTCGGCGACGCGACGCTCGACGATCTCGCCTCGCGCGTGCAGGTCTCGAACCAGAACATCGCCGCGGCCGTGGCCAACTACTCGCAGGCCCAGGCGCTGGTGCGCGGGCAGCGCGCGGCGCTTTTTCCGAGCGTGACCGTCGACGGCAGCGCCCGCCGCAGCGGCGCGCGCAACGCGTCGCCGTCGAACGCGATGGCCGCTTCGCTCAACGCCGACTGGGCGCCCGACGTGTGGGGGCGCTTGCGCCGCGCGGTCGACAGCGCGCAGGCCAACGCGCAAGCGAGCGAGGCCGATCTTGCGCTGGCGCGGCTGTCGGCGATCGGCGACCTCGCCAGCAACTACTTCTCGCTGCGCGAGGCCGATGCGGAACTGGCCATCCTCGACGTCACGCTCGAAGGCTACGAGCGCAGCCTGCAGATCACGCGCAACCGCTACGAGGCCAGCATCGCCGCGCAGAGCGACGTGCTGCAGGCCGAGACGCTGCTGGTCACGACGCGGGCCGAGCGCGTGGCGCTCAAGCGCACCCGCGACACGCTGGAGCACGCGATCGCCGTGCTCGTCGGCGCCGCGCCGGCCGAGTTCAGCCTGCCGGCCGCCGAGTGGAAGCCGGTGGTCCCGGGCGTGCCAGCCGGCGTGCCGACGCTGCTCCTGCAGCGCCGGCCCGACATTGCCGCCGCCGAACGCGAGGTGGCGTCCGCCAATGCGCAGATCGGCATCGCGCGCTCGGCTTATTACCCTAACTTCACGCTCGGCGGGAGCATCAGCAGCAGCGCGACACGCGTGGGCGATCTGTTCAGCGCCTCGAACACGCTGTGGTCGCTCGGCCTCTCGGTGGCGCAGGTGGTGTTCGACGCCGGCGCGATCGGCGCCAGCGTCGATGCGGCCAAGGCGAGCCACGAGGCCGCCGTGGCGCGCTATCGCCAGACGGTGCTGACCGCGTTCCAGAGCGTCGAGGACCAGCTCACGGCCGGCGCCAGCCTTGCCGAGCAGGAGACCATGCGCCGCCAGGCCTCGGCCGCCGCGGACCGCACCGAGCAGCAGTTCCTCAATCGCTACCGCGCGGGCACCATCGACTACACAAGCGTGGTCGTCGCGCAGGTGTCGGCGCTCAATGCGCGGCGCACGCTGCTGCAGGTGCAGGCGAGCCGGCAGACGGCCGCCGTGGCGCTGATCCAGTCGCTCGGGGGCGGCTGGCATGCGGACTGGATGGCGCCCGCCGACCAGCCCGTCGCCGCTGCGGGTTCCTGAGCTACGCTCGCGGGCATGACACGCATCGCCCTGATCCACGCCCTCAGCCATTCCGTCGCCCCGGTCAATCACGCTTTCGAGCGCGACTGGCCCGAGGCCGTGCGGATGAACCTGCTGGACGACAGCCTGTCCGCCGACCTGGCGCGCGGCGGCGGGCTCGACGCGGCCATGCACGATCGTTTCCAGCGGCTCGCGCAGTACGCGGTCGACACGGGCGCCCGGGGCATCCTGTTCACCTGCTCGGCTTTCGGCCCGTGCATCGAGGCGGTCGCGCGCCGGCATGCCGGCATCCCGGTGCTCAAGCCCAACGAGGCGATGGTGGCCGAAGCCGCGGCCGGCAGCGGCCGGCTCGGCCTGATCGCCACCTTCGGGCCGACGCTGGAGTCGATGCCCCCGGAGTTCCCGCCCGGCGTGGAGCTCGTGCCGGCGCTGGCGGCGGGCGCGCTGGCGGCGCTCGATGGCGGCGACCTGCAGCAGCACGACGCCTTGATCGCCGCGCAGGCCCGCGCCCTGCGGGATCGCGGCTGCACGCGCTTCGCGCTCGCCCAGTTCAGCATGGCGCGCGCGCGGCCCGCGTGCGAGGCGGCCGCGGGGCTGCCGGTGCTGACCACGGTCGACAGCGCGGTGCGCGCGCTGCGCGAGCGCACGCGCTGAGCTGATCGCCACCTGACACCGCCATCGCGATAATCGACGCTCTTTCAAGGAGCGCGCGTGGATATCGTTTTGCTGGTCAAGGCCGCCATCATGGGCATCGTCGAAGGGCTGACCGAATTTCTTCCCATCTCGTCGACCGGCCACCTGATCCTCACGGGTTCGCTGCTCGGCCTCAGCGGCGACAAGTGGACCGTCTTCGAGATCGCGATCCAGACCGGTGCGATCTTCGCGGTCGTCCTGGTCTACTGGCACAAGATCCATGCGACCGTGGTGGCGCTGCCGCGCCAGCCGAAGGCGCGGCGCTTTGCGCTCAATGTGCTGATCGCCTTCCTGCCGGCGGTGGTGCTGGGGCTGCTCTTCGGCAAGGCGATCAAGGCGCATCTCTTCACGCCGCTGGTGGTGGCCAGCACCTTCATCATCGGCGGCTTCATCATCCTGTGGGCCGAGAAGCGGCCACCGGGCTCGGTGCGCATCGAGCACGTCGACGACATGACGCCGTGGGACGCGCTCAAGGTCGGCCTGGTGCAATGCTTCGCGATGATCCCGGGCACCAGCCGCAGCGGCGCGACCATCATCGGCGGCATGCTGCTGGGGCTGTCGCGCAAGGCGGCGACCGATTTCTCGTTCTTCCTCGCGATCCCGACGCTGATCGGCGCGGGCGTCTACAGCCTCTACAAGGAACGCGCGCTGCTGTCTGCGGCCGACATCCCGCTGTTCCTGGTCGGGCTCGTGTTCTCGTTCGTGAGCGCGTGGCTGTGCGTGCGCTGGCTGCTGCGCTACATCAGCACGCACGACTTCATCCCGTTCGCGTGGTATCGCATCGCGTTTGGCATCGTGGTGCTCGCCACCGCGTGGAGCGGCGTGGTGGTCTGGGCGGACTGAGCGAGCCCCCGAGGCCCGCTGGAGGGTTCAGCCCAGCAGGTTCCGCAGCGCCGCCTCGACCGCCGCCGCGGTGGCGATCGGCTTTTCCATCGGGAAGAGGTGGGTGCCGTCGAGCATCGTGATGCGGCCCTTGGTGACCTGCTGCGTCATCGCCATGCCCACGCGGCGCATCTCGACCGACTGGCGTCCGCCGATGAAGGCGGCCGGGCACTTCAGGGGGTGGGCACGCAGAAGGGCGCTGAGGTTGTGCGGGATCGTGTCGTAGATCGCGGTCTCGACATCGCGGTCGAAGCAGAGGGCGCGGGCATCCTCGGCGTCGAAGGTGCCGTGCTCGATGTAGTCGCGCAGCACGCGCTCGTCCCACTTCGCGAAGGCCTTCTTGCTGCGGAAGTGCTCGAACACGGCCTCGCGGTGTTCCCAGAGGTTCTTGCGCTTGCGGCTGATCGCGCCGGGCGAGACGCTCTTCATCAGCGGGGTGCGCTTGATGAGGTTGATGGTGCCCGCGCGCCAGCCGCCGATGACGGGCGAGTCGATCAGCACCACGCCGCGCGTCAGCTCGGGGTGCTGCGCCGCGCACATCAGGCTCAGGATGCCGCCGAGCGAATGGCCCACCAGGAAGACCGGTGCGCCGGTGTTGCGCACGCGCTCGGCCGTGAAGTCGGCCAGCTGCTGCACGAGATGCGGCCAGTTGTCGGTGACCGGGTACTTCGGATCGTGGCCGAATTTCTCGACCGCATCGATGTCGAAGCCGCGGTTGCGCAGGTTGTCGAGCATCACCCGGTAGGTGCTCGCGGGAAAGCTGTTGCCGTGGGAGAAGATGACGGGAGGAAGCATGGTCATGCGCGGCCCGGCGCGTGCCGGCCGCGGGCGCATCGTCAGATGAGCTTTTCGTCGGGCGTGGAGATCTTGCGCAGCGCGCCGTGGCGCGTGGCGGGCATCTTGAGCGGGTGCTCGGTGAAGCTGTCGTCCCACACCGGGTCCTCGATGCTGTCGAACACCTCGCGCAGCTTCTGGCCCCAGCTGCTGTGCAGCATGCGGTAGTAGGGGTTCTCGGCGTCGATGCAGATCACCTTGTCGGTCTGCAGGCGGTTGGCCTCGTACACCACGAGGTCGAGCGGCAGGCCGACCGAGAGGTTGGACTTCATCGTCGAATCCATCGACACCAGCGCGCACTTGGCGGCTTCGTCGAGCGGGGTCTCGGGCGTCAGCACGCGGTCGAGCACCGGCTTGCCGTATTTCGACTCGCCGACCTGGAAGTAGGGCGTCTCGGTCGTGGCCTCGATGAAGTTGCCGGCCGAGTAGACCAGGAAGAGGCGCATGCCTTCGCCCTTGACCTGCCCGCCGAAGATGAACGAGACGTTGAAGTCCAGCCCCGCGTGCTTGAGCGCCTCGGCGTCGCGGTCGTAGACGTGGCGCACCGCCGAGCCGAGCACCCGGGCGGCGTCGAACATGCTCTTGGCGTTCCAGATGGTGATCGGCTCGCCTTCTTCGCCATCCTCGCGCACTTCGCGCAGTTCCTCGATCTGCAAGATCTCGCGCACCGACTGCGAGATGCTCAGGTTGCCCGACGACAGGAGCACCATGACGCGGTCGCCCGGCTTCTCGTAGACGATCATCTTGCGGAACGTGCTGATGTGGTCGACCCCCGCATTGGTGCGCGAATCGGAGAGGAACACCAGCCCGGCGTTGAGTTTGATGCCGACGCAGTAGGTCATGAGGTCTTGTTGCACGAATCGGGCCATCAGCCCTGCTCGCGCGCCTGGAGTTTCTTCAGGGTGTAGAGCGCTTCGAGGGCCTCGCGCGGGCTCATCGCGTCGGGGTCCAGCGCCGTCAGCGCGGATTCTACGGCGCTGGCCGCGGGCGCCTCGGCCGCCGGCGGCGGCGCGAAGAGGTCGACCTGGGCGCGCGTCTGCGTCTGCTGGGCCTCCAGCGCCTGCAACGCCTGCCGGGCATGGTTGACCACCGCGGCCGGCATGCCGGCGAGCCGCGCGACCTGGATGCCATAGCTCTTGCTGGCCGGGCCCGGCTGCATCTCGTGCAGGAAGACGATGTCGCGGCCGGCCTCGGTCGCGCTCACGTGCATGTTGACCGCGCCGTGGTGCGTGGCGGGGAATTCGGTCAGCTCGAAATAGTGCGTGGCAAAGAGCGTGAAGGCGCGCGTTCGGTCGTGCAACTGCGCGGCGATGCCGGCCGCGAGCGCCAGTCCGTCGAAGGTGCTGGTGCCGCGGCCGATCTCGTCCATCAGCACCAGCGAATGGGCGCTCGCGCCATGCAGGATCTGCGCCGCCTCGGTCATCTCCAGCATGAAGGTCGACTGCGCGTTCGCGAGGTCGTCCGCCGCGCCGATGCGGGTGTGGATCGCGTCGATCGGCCCGAGCCGGCAGGCGTCTGCGGGCACGTGCGAGCCGATCGAGGCCAGCAGCACGATGATCGCCACCTGCCGCATGTACGTCGATTTACCGCCCATGTTGGGGCCGGTGATGATCTGCATGCGCTGCTGCGGGCCCATGCGGGTGTCGTTGGCGATGAACGCGCCCGATGATTTTTCGGCCAGTCGGGCCTCGACCACCGGATGCCGGCCGCGGTCGATCTCGATGCACGGATGCGCGACGAAACTCGGCGCGCGCCAGTGCAGCGTGTGCGAGCGCTCGGCCAGCGCGCACAGCGCGTCCAGCGTGGCAAGCGCGCCCGCGAGCCGGTTCAGCCGGGCGACGAGGGGCTGCAGCGCATCGAGCAACTGCTCGTACAGCCACTTCTCGCGCGCCAGCGCGCGGTCCTGCGCCGAAAGCGCCTTGTCCTCGAACGCCTTGAGCTCGGGCGTGATGAAGCGCTCGGCGTTCTTCAGCGTCTGGCGGCGGCGGTAGTTGTCGGGCACGCGGTCGAGCGCGCTCTGCGTGACCTCGATGTAGAAGCCGTGCACCCGGTTGAACTGCACGCGCAGATTCGAGATGCCGGTGCGTTCGCGCTCGCTGGTTTCGAGCTGCAGCAGGAAGTCGTCGCAGTTCTCGCTGATGGCGCGCAGCTCGTCGAGTTCGGCGTCGTGGCCGGTGGCGATCACACCGCCGTCGCGCACCAGCGCGGCCGGCTCGGGCTGGATGGCGGCGACCAGCAGCTCGACGCAGCCCGCCGGCGGCGCCAGGCGCGAGGCGATCGATTCGAGCAGCGGCGCCGCGGCCGGCAACGCGGGTGCGAGTTCCTCCGCCTTCGCGAGGGCCATGCGCAGCGCGACCAGCTCGCGCGGGCGCACCTGCCTGAGCGCGATGCGCGCGGCGATGCGCTCCACGTCGCTCGTGTTCTTCAGGCGCTCGCGCAGCATGCGCCACGGCGCGCTGGTGCCGCCGGGCGGCGTGGCCTGCAGCGCGTCGATGGCGTCGAGCCGCGCCTGCGCATCGCTGCGGTCGCGGCGCGGCGCGAGCAGCCAGCGCTTGAGCTGGCGGCTGCCCATGCCGGTCATGCAGGTGTCGATCAACGAGAACAGCGTGGGCGAGTCTTCGCCGCGCAGCGTCTGCACCAGTTCCAGGTTGCGCCGCGTGGCCGGGGGCAGCTCGATCAGGTCGCCGTCGCGCTCCACCGCGAGCCGCTGCACGTGCGACAGCGCGCGGCCCTGCGTGTGCTCGGCATAGCCCAGCAGCGCGGCGGCGGCGGCGTGCGCGTTGGCGAGCGACTCGGCGTTCCATGCCGCGAGGCTGTTGCTCCCCATCTGCTCGCAGAGCTTGCGCTCGCCCAGCCCGCCATCGAACTGCCAGGCCGGCCGCACCGACAGCGTGAACGCCGACGCGCCGTTGCGCATGGCCTTCAGCCGCTCTTCGAACGCGGGCGTGACTTCGGCGCTGTAGAGCACCTCGCTGGGCCCGATGCGGGCGATCCAGGCTTCGAGCGCATCGGCGGGGCATTCGGCCAGCCGCAGCTCGTCGCCGGTCACGCTGAGCCACGCGAGGCCGCAGAAGTTGCGCGTGCCCGCGTGGACGGTCAGCAGCAGCGCATCGCTCTTGTCGTTGAGCAGCTCGGCATCCGTCAGCGTGCCGGGCGTGACCACGCGCACCACCTTGCGCTCCACCGGCCCCTTGGCGGCGCCCACCTCGCCGACCTGTTCGCAAATCGCGACCGATTCGCCGAGCTTGATCAGACGCGCGAGATAGGTATCGACCGAATGGAAAGGCACGCCGCACATCACCACCGGCTGCCCCGCCGACTGACCGCGCTGCGTGAGCGTGATGTCGAGCAGGCGCGCGGCCTTCTCGGCGTCGGCGTAGAAGAGCTCGTAGAAATCGCCCATCCGGTAGAACAGCAGGGTGTCCGGGTGGTCGGCTTTCAAGCCCAGGTACTGGGCCATCATGGGCGTGTGGGGAGCGGTCGCGGGGAGGGTCATCGAAAGCGGAGGCAGCCTCCGGCCGATCGGCCGGCAGAGGCACGCATCATAAGGAACGGATGCGCCACCCCGGGCGCGTGCCCCTCAAACCCGCCCGCGCCGCCGCCGCGCGACGCGCACCGCCTCGACCCAGGTGTCGACGTTGAAGCGCTGGCCCGATTCCGCGATGCGCGCGGAATGGATGCGGTGCAGGGGAACGCGCCGGGTCTCGCCGGGCATGTCGCCGCGGCCGGTGATGATCTTCTTCTGCAGGTCGAGGTGGTCGACCTGGATCACGCACTCGATCTTCTTGTCATGCGCGTCGATGTAGCGCACGCGGATGCGGGGGTGCTCGTCGACCACCGCATGCTCGCCCTTGCCCTGGATGAACCACTCGGGCAGCGTGTCGGGCACCGAATCGTCGGAGGGCTCGAGGCTGCTGCGCACCGTGGGTATCTCGAGCGGCAAGTGGCCCGACCGGATCCGCGCCGCCTCGATGCGCCGCTCGGATTCGCGGCGGCCGGCCGCGCGCCGCCAGACCCACATCACTGCGAGCAGAAGCAGGACGGCGGCCACCAACGCCGCCAGGTAATGCCACTGCGCCATCCCGGTCTCCATCCGCTCTCCCGTCGAGGGATCTACTCCCTAAGTATTCAAACCGGGAAATTCTGAGACGCGCTCCGGCGGTCGTCAAACCGGACACGCGGCATAGCGCTTTCGGTGGGGGCGCGGCGCGAGGCTCAGCCTTCGTGCGTGTCGTGGGTGGCGATGCTTCCCCGGCGCCAGTAGCCCGAAGCGCGGGTCCACTGGGGATGGGCGCCGCGCTCGCCGACCAGGTGCGCGCGCAAGGCCTTGGCGGCACTCGATTCGCAGGCCACCCAGGCGTGGAAGTCGCCCGCAGGCAGCGTCAGTTGGCGCAAGGCGTCGAGCAGGGGCGTGCCCCTGCCGGGCTCGGCGCCGTGCCGGTACACCCAGTGCAGCTCGACGTTGGCGTCGGACGCGAGCGGCAGCCGGTCGGCCTCGCTGTCGACTTCGGCGAGCACCACGGCGCGGGCGCCGCGGGGCAGTTCCGCAAGGCGGCGCGAGATGGCCGGGAGGGCCGTGTCGTCGCCGGCCAGCAGGTGCCAGTCGAAATCCGTGGGCACGATGAAGGAACCGCGCGGCCCGCCCACGCCCAGCCGGTCGCCGGGCTTCGCCGCCTCGGCCCATCGCGTGGCCGGTCCTGCGTCGTGCAGGGCGAAATCGAAGGCGAGCGTGCCGGCGTCCGGGTCGTGCCGCAACGGCGTGTAGTCGCGCATCGTGGGCTTGGCGCCATCGGGCCAGATCGGGCCGTCCGGCCCGGCGGTCGGCAGCGCGAGCGCGCCCGTCGCCGGGTCTGGGAAGAAGAGCTTGGCGTGGTCGTCGAAGCCGGGGCTGTGGAAGCCGGCGAGCGCGTCGCCTTCGAGCGTGACGCGGATCAGGTGCGGGGTCACGCGCTGCACCGCGCGCACGGTCAGCGCGCGGAAGCGCAGTTCGTGCCGCACGCGGCGTGGCAGGCGGTCGGGGAGGGCGGCGGAATCGGAGGGGGTCATGAGGTTCAGATGCGTTCCAGTTGCTGGGCGGCGCGGTCGAGCACCGCGGCGAATTCGTGGGCCTGTTCTTCGGTGAGGGGGGCCGCGAGGCGCAGGCGCATCGCGAGCTTGAGGTTCTCGAGCGCGCGGACCACCTGGGGCGGGCGGCCAGCGCGCGGGCCCGCACCGTCGACGCCGCCTTCCATGCGGGCCATCAGCTCGTCGGTGATCGCGCGGTTGGCCGCCAGGAATTCGCGGCCCGCGTCGGTGGCGCTGTAGCGCTTGCGGCCGCCGCCGTCGGCGGTGTCGACGCTGACGTAGCCGAGTTCCTCGAGCAGCGTGAGCGTGGGATAGACGATGCCGGGGCTCGGCGCATAGCGGCCGCCGAGGCGTTCCTCGATGGCCTTGATGAGCTCGTAGCCGTGGCTCGGCTTGTCGGCGATCAGTTGCAGCAGCACGAAGCGCAGCCCGCCGTGGCCAAAGATCCGGCCGCCGCCGCGCCCGGCGCGCAAGCCGCCGCCGTGC
Organism: Variovorax sp.; assembly: GCA_017744285.1. Classification (GTDB taxonomy): domain Bacteria; phylum Pseudomonadota; class Gammaproteobacteria; order Burkholderiales; family Burkholderiaceae_C; genus Variovorax. Next base: position 29,871 of record JAGIBP010000007.1, on the reverse strand, counting down.
CGCCCGCCGCCGAGGCCGTCGTCATGTTCGTCGCGGCGGGTGCCGTGTAAAAAAGGCCTGAAATGGCGCATGGATTCACCTCGAAGTCTTATCGGATTCAATAACGATATATCTGAATAGTATCTTAGTCAAGTGCGGTTGCCTTTCAGCGTCGCGGGAGATAGGGTGCGAGCCAGCAGGATCTAGGGTAAACCCTTAAAATAGGGCGCATGACTGCTTCGACCTCGTACTTCCCCCGTAATCCCAAGTTCACGGACTCGTTCGAGCGCGCGTTGGCGAACGACGATGTCCTGCACATCGGCCGTGACGAGCCGTCCCTCCTCGCGCCGGTTTTCGAGCGCCTCGCGGCGGCCTTCGCCGGCCTGGTGAAGGCGGTGCACTTCCTGCGCGCATCGGCCCAGCGGCGCTGAGCCGCGTCCCGGCCGCCATGAAAAAAGCCCCTCGTCGAGGGGCTTTCTTCATTCGTGGTGCGCTCAGCGCTGCGGCATGTCCTTGACCGAATAGCCCAGGCTCACCGTCGCGTCGTCCGGAATGGGCGGCATGGTGGCGTTCCAGGCCAGCCACGCCTCGCGCATGCGGGCCAGGCGTTCGGGCTCCTTCTTCCCCTGGTTGGCGCGTTCGCGTTCGTCGGCCGGGATGTTGAAGAGGTATTCGTTGTCGTCGACCTGCAGGTACTTCCAGTCGCCCTCGCGCAGCGCGCGCTGGCCGCGGTGGTTCATGCGCCAGTGCAGCGGCCGGGCGAAGCTGTGCGCGGCGTCGCGCAGCACCGGCATCATGGAGACGCCGTCGAGCGGATAGTCCGGATCGGCCTTCACGCCGGCCGCGTCGAGCATGGTGGCCGACCAGTCCATCGTCATGCAGTGCTGGGCGCTTTCGCCGCCGGCGGCGATCACCTTCGGCCAATGCGCGATCCATGGCACGCGGATGCCGCCCTCGGTCAGGTCCATCTTGCCGCCCACCAGCGGCCAGTTGTCGGAGAAGCGCTCGCCGCCGTTGTCGCTCGTGAAGACCACCAGCGTGTCGTCGGCCATGCCGTGCTTCTCGAGCGCGTCCATGATCCAGCCGATGCCCTCGTCCATGTGGTGGATCATGCGGCGGTAGGTGTGGATGTTGCCGCCCGCGAGGTCGAAGAGGTTGTCCTTCACGGCCGGCGCGCGGCCCGCGTCCTCGCGTGTTTCCCAGGGCCAGTGCGGCGCGGTGTAGTGCAGGCTCAGGAAGAAGGGGGCCTCCTGCTTCGCCATGCGGTCCACGTAGTCGACCGCGCGGCGCGAGAGCACGTCCGTCAGGTAGCCCTCCTCGGGGTGGTCCTCCTCGCCCGACCACAGGTCGTGCCGGCCGGAGGAGTCGCAGTGGGTGAAGTAGTCGACGCCGCCCGCCATCGGGCCGAAGAACTCCTCGTAGCCCGAGCGCAGCGGCCCGAAGGCCGGCGGGTAGCCCAGGTGCCACTTGCCGATGAGGGCGGTGCGGTAGCCCGCGTCGCGCAGCAGCGAGGGCAGCGTGGGGTGCGAAGGCGGCATGCCCAGCGTGGTGCTGCTGCGGTTGCCGGTGCGGATCGGCTCCTCGGCCGCGCCGCGCAGGCGGTATTGGTAGCGCGCCGTGATCATCGCGAAGCGCGTGGGCGAGCACACCGGCGAATTCGCGTACCCCTGCGTGAACTTGATGCCGCGCGCCGCCAGGCGGTCGAGCACCGGCGAGACGGGGCCGAACTTGGCATCGCGCCCGCCGTAGCAGCCGAGGTCCGCGTAGCCGAGGTCGTCGGCGACGATGAAGATGATGTTGGGTCTTTGCATGGGGGTCAGGGTTGGTAGCCGGATTTCTGGACCACGGGCGCCCACTGCGCCCGGTAGGCCTTGAGCATGGCGGCCGTCTGGTCCTGGGTGCTGACGACCGGCGTCATCAGGGCGTCCTTGAAGCGGCGCTGGGTGTCGGGGTCCTGCATCACCGCGTGGATGTCCCTGGCGAGGCGCGCGACTTTCTCGCGTGGCATGGTGGCCGGCGCGAAGAAGGCGTTGAAGCCGGTCGCGACGAGGTCGAGCCCCGCTTCCTTGAAGGTCGGGATGTCCGGCGCGAAGGGCGAGCGCTTCGCGCCCGACACCGCGAGGATGCGGATCTTGCCGGCCTGGTGCTGGGGCAGGTCGACGTCGAAGGTGTCGAAGGCGATCGGCACCTGGCCGCCCACCAGGTCGGTCAGCAGCGGGCCCGAGCCGCGGTAGCCGATCACCTGCGCCTGCACCTTCGCCTTCTCGCCCATCATGAGCCCGAAGAAGTGCGGCAGGCTGCCGGTGGCCGGCACGCCGAAATTCGACTTCTCGGGGTTGGCGCGCATCCAGGCGAGCAGGTGCGACAGCTCGCGCACCGGCACCGCGGTCGACACCGCGAGCGCGAACTCGTAGTCGTTGACGTGCGAGACCGGCACGAAGTCGCGCTCGGCGTCGTAGCCGTTGTCCTTGAAGACCAGCGGCGCGACCACCATCACTGCCGGGTTGGCGACCATCAGCACGTTCTGCCCGGCGGGGGTGGACTTCACCTGCTGCGCCGCGAGCCGGCCGCCGGCGCCGGGCTTGTTGTCGACGATCACCGGCACGCCAACCTTGGCCTGGAGCTTGTCGGCGACGATGCGCGCCACGCGGTCGGTCGCACCGCCGGCCGCATAGCCGACCACGATGTGCAGCGGGCCGCCTTCGAGCGTCTGCGCGTGGGCGGCCACGGAGGCGGCGAGCGATGCGGCTGCCAGCGCCAGGCGGAGGGCGACGCGCGGGAAGAAATGGCGAAGGGACATGGGCGGTTTCCGAATCAGTCGTTGGCCTGGAAGTTCACGGCTTTCATGATCACGCCCCAGCGAGCGGTGTCCTCGCGCATGGTCTTCAGCACCGCGTTCGCGTCGTCGTTGATGGCATACATGCCGTTCTGGTGCAACTGCTGCTTCACCTCCGGCGAATCGACCGCGCGGCTGAACTCGGCGCGCAGCTTGTCGACGATGGGCCTGGGCGTCTTCACCGGCGCGTAGAACGCGAACCAGGCCGTCGCGACCACGTCCTTGAGCCCGGCCTCCACGAAGCTCGGCAGCTCGGGCATCAGCGGCGAGCGCTTCTCGCCGCTGGTCGCGAGCACCTTCACGCGGCCGCCGGGCTGCATCTGCAGCGCGCCGCCCACGGTGTCGAAGTACACGGGGATCTGCCCGCCCATCACGTCCTGCCGCGCCGGCGTGGAGCCGCGGTACGGCACGTGGACCATCTTGAGCCCGGCCGAGCGGTTGAGCATCTCGCCCAGGAAGTGCGACGGCGTGCCCGAACCGTACGAGCCGAAGCTGAGCTTGTCGCCCTGCGCCTTGGCCCAGGCGATGAACTCGGCCAGGTTGTTGGCCGGCACGTCCTTGCTCACGACGAGCGCGAGTTCGAAGCGCGCCGCGTTGATGATCGGCACGAAGTCCTTGATCGGGTCGTACGACAGCCGCGCGTACGCGTTGGGGTACATCGTCATCATGCTCGCGGTGCCGAGCAGCAGCGTGCGGCCGTCGGGCGGCGCGTTCTTGACCGCCTCGGCCGCGATGCGACCGGAAGCCCCCGAGCGGTTGTCGACGATCAGCGGGCCGAGCGACTCGCGCACCTCCTGCGCGATGGCGCGCGTCAGCACGTCCTGCGTGCCGCCGGCCGGCACGCCGATGAGCACCTTGATCGGCTGGCCGGGCGTGAAGACCGCGTCGGCGGCACCCGCCAGCGGCGAGAGTGCAAGGGCGCCGAGGCCTGCGAGCAGGGTGCGTCGGTCGAGGGCGGCGGTGCGGGGCATGGGGGTCTCCTGGAAAGTGTTCGTGTCCCGGGCGCTGCGGCGACCCGGCCCGGGATGACTTTAGAGTTGCGGCATTCGATTGATCTAATCAACCATTCTCCGGACTAACCCCAGATGAACGAGCCGCGCCGACCGCTGGACGACCTGCTGCTGTACCGGCTGTCGCGGCTGGTCGCCGTCGCGGGCAGCATGGTCATCAAGATCTGCGAGGGCCGCTTCGGCATCACGCGGCGCGAATGGCGGCTGCTCGCCGTGCTCGCGAGCCGGGGCGAGCTGAGCTCGTCGGGGCTGGCCGAGCACGCGCAGCTCGATCGCGCGCGCACCTCCAAGGCCGTCGGCTCCATGGTCGAGAAGGGGCTCGTGACGCGCTCGCACGCCGCGGGCGACCGGCGGCAGGTGCTGCTGGGCCTGACCGAGCGTGGACGCGACATGTACGACGAACTGTTCCCGGTCGTGGCGCGGATCAACGCCGAACTCATGGGCACGCTTGATGCCGACGCAGCCGCGCGCCTGGACGAATCGCTCGCGCGCCTGCAGGCGCATGCCGAGCAGATGGTCTCGCGGGCGGTGCTGCCCAAGGCCGACCGCCGGCGGCGGGGCGCGCAGGCGGGCTGAGCGGCGGCGCGTGCGGGCATCGTTCAGTCCAGCTTCATCCCGGTGGCCTTGACGATCTTGCCGTAGCGGGCGCGGGCGCTTTCGAGATGCTGGGCCGCGGCGTCGCCGGTTTCGCCGAGCGGCACCATGTCCAGCGTGGCCAGGCGCGACTTCACCTCCGGCAGCGCCAGCGCGGACTGCAGCGCGGTGCGCAGGGTCTGCATCACCGGCTCGGGCGTGGCGGCCGGCACCATCGCGAGATAGAGCACCTCGAATTCCAGGTCCTTGAGGCCGAGTTCGCCCACGGTCGGCACCTGCGGCAGCAGCGGCGAGCGCTGCCGCCCGGTCACGGCCAGCGGCCGCACCTTGCCGGCCTGGATCTGCGAGAGCAGCCCCGGCGTCGCGAGGATGCCGGCCTGCACCTCGTTCGACAGCAGCGCCAGCACGGCGGGCGCGTTGCCCTTGTACGGTACGTGCGTGATCTTCGCGCCGGTCGACGTCGAGAAGATCTCCGCCGCGATGTGGCCCGGGCTGCCGTTGCCGGCGGAGGCGAAGGTCGATGCCTCGGCCTTGCTCTGCGTGACGAACTCCGGCAGCGTCCTGGCGGCGACCGGCGCGCCCACGCCGAAGGTCAGGCCCGAGGAGCTGAAGATCATCAGCGGCTTCAGGTCCTTCGCTGCGAAGGGCATCGACGCATAGAGGTGCGGATTGATGGTGAAGGTGGTGTCGATCGACAGCAGCACGGTGTAGCCGTCCGCTGGGCTCTTGGCGACCGCGTCGGCGCCGATGTTGCCGCCCGCGCCCGGGCGGTTGTCGACCACGAAGGGCTGCCTGAGCTCCTTCTGAAGCGGATCCGCCAGTGCCCGGCCGAGGATGTCGAGCGGCCCGCCGGCGGGGAAGTTGGTGATGAACCTCACCGGCTTGGCGGGGTAGGTGTCGGCGTGAGCGCTCGTGGCGAGCGGCGCGGCGAGCAGGGTGCAGGCGGCCGCGAGCGCGAGGCGGCGCAACGCGCCGAAAGAGGCGGGGCGTGTCATGTGTCTTGTCTCCGATGGGGCGGCGCGTGCGGTGCGCCCATGCGACGCACTCTAGGTGCGCCGCCGCGCCGGCACAACTGAAAGCTCTTCCGCCTGCTATTCCGGATGGTTATATTTGCCGCGCCTCGCTCCAGGGAAAGCCCGATCTTTGCCATGAACTTTGCTCGACTCAAGCTGCGACATCTGCAATGCCTCGTGATCGTGGCGCAGGAGCGCAACCTCGTGCGCGCCGCCAAGGCGCTCGCGCTGACCCAGCCTGCCGTCTCCAAGACCATCGCGGAGCTGGAGGACATCGTGGGGCGGCAGCTGTTGCTTCGGCGCCGGCGCGGCGTCGAGCTCACGCCCGCCGCGGAGGTCCTGGTGCGCCACGCGGTCGTCGCCTTGCGCGGCCTGCGCGACGGCCTGAGCCTCGCCCTCGACCAGCCCGACGTGGACCAGCCGCGCGTGGCGGTCGGCGCCTTGCCCAACACCGCGGCGCACCTCCTTCCCATGGCCATCGCGCTGTTGCAGGCGCACACGCCGGCCCTGCGGGTGCGCGTGGTCAGCGGCACCAACGCGCAGCTGATGACGCAGCTGCGCCAGGGCGAGATCGACCTGGTGCTCGGCCGCATCGCGCAGGCGTCGGCCATGGCAGACCTGGCCTTCGAGCTGCTCTACAGCGAACCGCTGCTGCTGGTGGCCCGGCCCGGGCATCCGGTCGCGGCGATGCGCCGTCCGACGCTTGCTGCGCTGGCGGCCTTCCCGCTCCTGGTGCCGGTGGCGGGCACGCTGGTGCGCCATACGGCGGACGCCTTCCTGCTCGCGCAGGGCATGGCGCCGCCGCGCTGCCTCGTCGAGGCCACGGACACGAGCTTCGCGCTGGGTCTCCTGCGATGCTCCGACACCGTCTGGTTCGCGCCGCAGGGCGCGGTCGAAGGCTTCGTGGCGGGCGGCGAGCTGCGGCGGCTGGCGATCGACACCGCCAGCACCGAAGGGCCGGTGGGCATGACGATGCGGCGTGGCAGCGAGCCGGGCGAGGGCGCGCGGCGGCTGATCGAGGCGATCCGCACGGTGATCGCGCAGCGCGGCGCCGCCGCCGCGCCCCAGGCGGCGAAGGTGCGGCGCAAGAACCCCGCCTGAGGCGCGGCGGCGATCAGGCTGGCGTCGGCGCCTGCGCGGCGGCCGGCCGCGGCTCGCCCTCGATGCGCACCTTCGGCAGGAACTGCGGGTATTCGCGCTGCATGAAGTCGATGAGCCCTTCGCGCACCGTGCAGCGCAGGTCGAACGCGAGCGAGGACGAGGCCGCCGTGCACAGCACGCGGATCTGCATCGTGCGCTCGGTGGTGTCGGTCACGCGCAGGTTGAAGAAGCGGCCGTCCCACTCGGGCGCGGCGCGGACGATGCGCTCGACCTCCGCGCGCAGCGGCGCGAGCGGCATGCCGTAGTCGGCGTAGACGAAGACCGAGCCCAGCAGCTGCGAGTCGTGGCGGGTCCAGTTCTGGAACGGCTTCTCGATGAAGTAGCTCAGCGGCAGGATCAGCCGCCGGTCGTCCCAGATGCGCAGCACCACGAAGGTGCCGGTGATTTCTTCCACGCGGCCCCATTCGCCTTCGACCACCAGCACGTCGTCCATGCGGATCGGCTGCGCCAGCGCGATCTGCAGCCCCGCGATGAGGTTGCTGAACACCGGCTTGGCCGCGAGGCCGGCCACGATGCCGATCACGCCCGCGGAGGCCAGCAGGCTGGCGCCGACCTGCCGCGCGCCGGGGAAGGTCATGAGCATGAAGGCGCCGCCGGCGACGATCAGCACCGAGTTCGCGGTGCGCGCAAGCACGCGTGCCTGCGTGAGCACGCGCCGCGCGTGCAGGTTGTCGGTCACGTCGTACGGGTTCTGCTTGACGATGCCTTCGGCGAAACCGTTGACGGCCTTCACGCCGAGCCAGATGGACACGCCGATCACCAGCAGGCCGTTGAGATGGCGGATCTTGTCGACCAGGGGCAGGTCGTCGGGCGAGGCCTGCCACACCAGCGACATCGCGATCAGCGGCAGCAGGAACATCGCCGGCCGCCGGATGCGTTCCAACAGGGTGGCGAGCACCGGCATGGAGCGCGTCACGCGGCGCAGCACCATGCCGCCGAGCGCGTGTGCGAGCAGCGCGATCGCGGCCGCGACGATGGCGGCGACGATCGGGCCGACCCAGGGATGGTCGAACAGGTCCTTGATCATGCGGTTCCGGTCTGTGTCTTGCCCTCGGCCTCGGTGTCGTCGAGCGACTGCAGGATGCGCGCTGCGTCGTCGCGCAGCTGCGCGGCGATGCCGGTCGCCATGTCGAGGCGGCGCAGCAGCCAAGGGGTGATGTCGTTGTCGAAGGGGTCGGGCAGCGAGACCGTCCCCGCGATGGTGGTGGCCGGCGCGCTCTCGGGCATGGCCGGGCCGCCGGTCGGCGCGGCGCCGATGGCGGCCTCGATGCGCTGGGTGGTGCGCGCGAGCGGGCCTTCGATCTCGGACAGCGTGAGCCGGTCGCGCCGCAGCACCAGCATGGACTTGACCGCGCTCAACTGCGCCAGCAGCTGGTAGCTGTGCGCCTGCAGGTGCTCCAGCGGCTCCAGCGGCGGGCGCACCGCGCGCGGCTCCGACAGCGAGCGCTGCGTGGCCTGCACGAGGGCGGACAGGCTGTCATAGGCCTCGCGGCGCGCGAGCCGCCAGTCGAGTTCGGGGCTGACATCGACCGAGCGCAGCTGCCCGAGCCCCAGCGCGAGCCGCGCGTGCCGTGCCTGGGCCTTGAGCGTGCGCGCCACCAGCGCCGGGATCTGGCTGCGCTCCCACGAAGGCAGCACGTAGCAGAAGGCCCAGGCAAGGGCGGCGCCGATCAGCGTGTCGGCCACGCGCTCGAACAGCGCGAAGGCGGTGCTCACGCCGGTGTTGAGCATGTGCGCCTGCACCAGTCCGAGCACGGTGGCAGCCACGGCGGTGACGAGGTAGCGGCGCACCGCGAAACCGTGTGCGATCGCCTGCGCCAGCGTCATTCCGATCAGCAGGGCCATTGGCGACAGGTGCGCCGACAGCAGCGCGACCGCGAACACGCAGCCGAGCAAGGTGCCGGCCACGCGGCTGTTGCGACGCTCCAGCGTCTGCGAAAGGCTGCCGCGCAGCACCACCACGATCGTCAGCAGGATCCAGTAGTCATGCGAACCCCAAGGCATGGCCAGCGCGATGCCGTAGGCGGCCGCGATCGCCAGCGTTGCGCGGATCGCGTGGCGCAGCGGCGGCGCGTCCCAGCGCCACAGCGCCAGAAAGGGCCGCAGCGACCACTCGGTGGGACTCACGAACACCTGCCAGCTCGCGCGCACCACCGCGAGGTCGGGCTCGCGGTCGCCGCGCGCGAGCGCCGACAGCCGCAGCACTTCGTCGTTGATGTGGCCGATGCGGTTCGCGAGCCCGCGCGCGAGCATGGCGGGCGTGGGGCCGGTGTAGCCGGCGTGCCGCACGTCGTCGTGCAGGCGGATCGCGGCGAGGCGAGGGCGGCGGTCGGTCATCGCCTCGGGCTTGCGCATGAGGAGCAGCGCATCCGCGAGCTCCGTGGTGTCTTCCGCCAGGCCCTGCAGGATGTCGCGCATCTCGGCGAGCGCGGGCGCATGGTCGGGGTGCGACTTCAGCGCGTCGAGGTCCAGCTCGCTCGCCAGCAGCAGGTCGCGCAGCTCGAGCACCGTCATCAGCATGCCGGCCAACTGCTGGCGGCGCGGCGTGCGAGGCGATTCGAGCACGATGTCGCGCGCCGCCTGGAGCTGGTCGGCCAGCGCGGCCTGTTCGCGCAGCAGTTGCCCGAGCAGCGAGGGCGGGATCTCGCGCACGTCGCCCGATTCGTCGATCGGCATGAACTGCCGCGCCTCGGTGCGCATGAGCGCGGCCAGCGACAGCAGCAGGTCGGCCATCACCTGCACGCGGTAGCGCGCGTTGAGCGCCGAATTGGCGATGACCGCGTAGACCACGTACAGCGCGGCGCCGAGGCCGTAGTGCATCGTGCGCTGCAGCGCCTCGGGCATGCCGGTCGGCGGGGGCGTGGCCATCGAGAAGATCATGGAGAACATGACCGCGATGGCAATCGGGATCCCGCGCTTGCCCCAGGCCATCGCGAGGAAGGCGAGGAAGGTCGCCGGCACCAGAAGCAGGCCCAGCTGCAGCGGCGCCGCGTGCAGGATCTGGACCAGGAAGAAGAGCGGCAGCCCGATGAGCGGGGCCGGCAGCATCTGGAAGAACTTGCCGCGACGTGGCGCGGCGAGGTCGGGCGGTGCGCTCACGATCACGCCGACCGAGGCCGCCGAGGCGGCGATGGCGCCGAGCGTGAGATGGACACCGCCCGAGATCAGCAGCAGCCCGAAGGCGACCGCGATGCCGTTCAGAACGTAGTGGCTCAGCGCCACGCGCAGGGCCGCGCGGCCCCGCTGGGTGGCCGCGCGCTGCGACGACATCACTCGGCCGGGGCGTCGCCCTCGGCGGGCGCCGCGGATGCGTCACGGCGGATGCGGGTGAGCTTGCGCGGCTGCGGCGCGGCTTCGGCGGGGGCCGCGCTCGCCTCGCCGGACTTCTCTTCCGCGAGGCCGACCGTGCTGCGCGCATAGAGGTCGGCGTTCGCGCGGGCCGGGTCGACCGCGCGGATGCGGTCGCTGGCGCGCAGCTTGTCGTCCACGCCCGCGAACTTCGAATATTTGGAAAGCAGCGGCACGATCTGGCCGTACACCCGCGGCGCGCCCGCGAGGCACTCGCGCTGGTCGAGGAAGTCGGGTTCGCCGGTGAAGTTGCCGATCAGCCCGCCGGCCTCGGTGACCAGGAGCGAACCGGCCGCCACGTCCCAGATGTTGAGGCCGGTCTCGAAGAAGGCATCGCTGAAGCCCGCGGCCACGTAGGCGAGGTCGAGCGCCGCGGCGCCGGGGCGGCGCAGTCCGGCCGCGCGCGGCATCAGGTCGGCCATGATGGCCAGGTACTGCTTGAAGTTGTCGCCGGTGCGGAACGGAAAGCCCGTGGAGATCAGGCATTCGGCGAGACGGGTACGCTTGCTCACGCGGATGCGGCGCTCGTTCATGAAGGCGCCGCGGCCCTTGGTGGCGGTGAAGAGGTCGTTGCGCGTGGGGTCGTAGACCACCGCCTGCTCGATCTTGCCGCGCACCGCGAGCGCGATCGACACGCAGTAGACCGGGAAGCCGTGGATGAAGTTGGTGGTGCCGTCGAGCGGATCGATGATCCACACGTAGTCCGAATCCTTGGCGCCGTGCTGGCTACCCGATTCCTCGGCGAGGATGCCGTGCCCCGGATAGGCGGTGAGCAGCGTCTCGATGATCGCTTGCTCGCTCGCGTGGTCGACTTCGGTCACGAAGTCGTTGACCTGCTTCTGGGAAACCCGCACGGCCTCGATGTCGAGCGCGGCGCGATTGATGATGGCGCCGGCGGCGCGGGCGGCCTTGATGGCCACGTTGAGCATGGGGTGCAGGTTCGGGGACGACATGAATTGTGCGAAGAACGGAATGGGAGCGACGACGACGTTTGCATGTGGCCCCCTGAAATGCGGCCCGGCGATGCAGGCGGCGAGAATCGGGGGATTTTACCGGCTCCGCGCCGCCGGGCCTGTCGGCGCGATTCCCCAGATGCCATGCGTACCCGATTCATCCTGATCCAGACCAGCCACGCCGGCAACGTCGGCGCCGCCGCCCGCGCCATGAAGACCATGGGCTTCGGCGACCTGGTGCTGGTCGCGCCGCGCTGGCCCAACGTGCTTCGGCGCGAGGAGACCATCCAGCGCGCGAGCGGCGCGCTCGACGTGCTGGCCGACGCCCGCGTCGTCGACACGCTCGACGAGGCGCTCGATGGCGTCACGCACCTGTGCGCCACCGCGATGGTGCCGCGCGATTTCGGCCCGCCCACGCGCACGCCGCGCGAGCACCTGGAGCCGCTGGCCCAGGGCGAGGCCCAGCACGTCGCCTTTCTCTTCGGCTCGGAGCGCTTCGGCATGCGCAACGAAGACGTCTACCGCTGCAACGTCGCGCTCAGCATTCCCACCGATCCGCAGTTCGGTTCGCTGAACCTTGGGGCCGCGATCCAGGTGATCGCCTACGAATGGCGCCAGGCGCTCGGCGGCTTCGCGGTGCGCGACGCGACCGCGCCGGTGCGCGCGGCCGACGCGCAGGCGGTCGCGGGCATGCTCGATCACTGGGAGCGCTCGCTGGTGCAGATCGGCTTCCTCGACCCGAAGGCGCCCAAGAAGTTGATGCCGCGGCTGCAGCAGCTTTTCAACCGCGCCCAGCCCACGCCCGAGGAGATCCACATCCTGCGCGGCATCGCCAAGGCCATGGCCGACGCCGTGGATGCGGAGGCACCGGGCAAAACCCCATCGTCCGTGCGAAAAGAGCCGCGGTAATAGACTGCCTGCCCCATATCGATATAACAACAACCGATGTTCTCGCGGCTGCGTTCCGACCTTCAGTGCATCCTCGACCGCGATCCCGCGGCCCGTTCGCGCTGGGAAGTCCTGACCCTCTACCCCGGGCTGCACGCGGTCGTGCTGCACCGTTTCGCGCACTGGTTCTGGACCCACGGCTTCAAGTGGATCGGGCGCTTCATCTCCCAGTTCTCGCGCTGGTTCACCGGCATCGAGATCCACCCGGGCGCGATCGTCGGCGAGCGCGTGTTCTTCGACCATGCCATGGGCGTGGTGGTCGGCGAAACCGCGGAGATCGGCGACGGCTGCACGATCTACCAGGGCGTCACACTGGGCGGCACCTCGCTCTACAAGGGCACCAAGCGGCACCCGACGCTGGGCCGCAACGTGGTGGTGAGCGCGGGTGCGAAGGTGCTCGGCGGCTTCGTGGTGGGCGACGGCGCCAAGATCGGCAGCAATGCGGTGGTGATCAAGCCGGTGCCCGCGGGGGCGACGGCGGTGGGCATCCCGGCGCGCATCATCCCCTCCAAGTCGGGCGAGAGCGCCGACGTCACCCAGCCCGCGGCGGCCAAGTTCTCGGCCTACGGCGTCACGCTGGAGGACGATCCCCTGAGCCAGGCCATGAAGGGCCTGATCGATCACACCGCGAGCCAGGAGCACCAGATCGCGATGCTGTGGCAGGCGATCGAGGCGCTGTCGAAGCAGCCGGGCAAGAAGGACTGCGTGCCCTGCGATGCGGCGAAGGACGAGGTCTTCGAGGCCGACCGGCTGACGCAGCTGATCGGCAAATGAGCCAGCCGGGCTCGGCCACGAAAAAGGCGCCTTGCGGCGCCTTTTCTTTTACATGCCCACGTAGTTCGGCCCGCCGCCGCCCTCGGGCGTCACCCAGACGATGTTCTGGGTCGGGTCCTTGATGTCGCAGGTCTTGCAGTGCACGCAGTTCTGCGCGTTGATCTGCAGGCGCTCCTTGCCGGTCGTCGTGTCGGGCACGAACTCGTACACGCCCGCCGGGCAGTAGCGGCTCTCGGGGCCGGCGTACTCGGGCAGGTTGATCTCGGTCGGCACCGCCGCGTTCTTGAGCGTCAGGTGGGCCGGCTGGTTCTCTTCGTGGTTGGTGTTGCTGACGAACACCGACGAGAGCCGGTCGAAAGTGAGCTTGCCGTCGGGCTTGGGGTAGGCGATCTTCTTCGAGGCCGAGGCGCGCTTGAGCCGTTCGTGGTCGGGCTGGTTGCGGTGGATGGTCCACGGCACGTGGCCGCGCAGCACGAACTGCTCGATGCCCGTCATGATCGTGCCGACCGTCAGGCCCTTCTTGAACCATTGCTTGAAGTTGCGCGCCTTCTTCAGCTCGGTGTACAGCCAGCTGCGCTCGAACGCGGCCGGGTACGAGGTGAGTTCGTCGTGCTGGCGGCCCGAGAGGATGGCCTCGAAGGCGGCCTCGGCCGCGAGCATGCCGGTCTTGATGGCGGCGTGGCTGCCCTTGATGCGGCTGGCGTTGAGGTAGCCGGCGTCGCAGCCCACCAGCGCGCCGCCCGGGAACACCGTCTTGGGCAGCGAGAGCAGGCCGCCCGCGGTGATCGCGCGCGCGCCGTAGCTCAGGCGCTTGGGCGCCTTCAGGCCCTTGTCCTGGCCTTCGAAGTACCAGCGGATGTTCGGGTGCGTCTTGAAGCGCTGGAACTCCTCGAAGGGGCTCAGGTAGGGGTTCTGGTAGTCGAGGCCGACCACGAAGCCGACGATGACCTGGTTGTTCTCGGCGTGGTAGAGGAACGAGCCGCCGTAGGTGTCCGAAGGCAGCGGCCAGCCGGCCGTGTGCACCGCGAGGCCGGGCTGGTGGCGCGCGGGATCGATTTCCCACAGTTCCTTGATGCCGATGCCGTAGCTCTGCGGGTCCTTGCCGTCGTCGAGCTTGTACTTGGCGATGAGCTGGCGGCCGAGATGGCCGCGCGCCCCCTCGGCGAAGATCGTGTACTTGCCCAGCAGCTCCATGCCGAGCTGGAAGTTCTCGGTGGGCTCGCCGTCCTTGCCGATACCCATGTTGCCTGTGGCGACGCCGCGCACCTTGCCGTCCTCGGTGTAGAGCACCTCGGCCGCCGGGAAACCGGGGAAGATCTCGACGCCCAGCGCCTCGGCCTGCTGCGCCAGCCAGCGCACCACGTTGCCGAGGCTCACGATGTAGTTGCCCTCGTTGTGGAAGTTGTGGGGCAGCATGAAGTTGGGGGTGCGGGTGGCGCCGTTCTCGGTCAGCATCAGGAAGGTGTCCTGCGTGACGGGCTGGTTCAGCGGTGCCCCCATTTCCTCCCAGTCGGGCAGGAGCTCGTAGAGCGCGCGCGGGTCCATGATCGCGCCCGACAGGATGTGCGCGCCGGGCTCGGAACCCTTCTCGAGCACGACGACGGAGATCTCCTTGCCATGCGAAGCGGCGAGCTGCTTCAGGTGGATCGCGGTCGAGAGGCCCGCAGGGCCGGCCCCGACCACCACCACGTCGTATTCCATGGATTCGCGGGGGCCGAACTGGGCAAGGATTTCTTCGTTCGTCATGTGGGTCTCGTCGATAATGATCTGAGGGTGCGAGGCACCGCTGTGCCCGGGCATTTTATGCGGCGGTTTCGCGGTCCCCGGGCCATCGCGCCCGCGATTGCGAGAGGGCGTTCTTCATGGCGTACAGCATCGATCTTTCCGGCCGCGTGGCCTTCGTCACCGGCGCGTCGAGCGGACTCGGCGCCCAGTTCTCCAAGACGCTGGCCCGGGCGGGCGCCGCGGTGGTGCTGGCGAGCCGCGACACCGACCGGCTCAAGGAGCTTCGCGCGCGCATCGAGGGCGAGGGCGGCGACGCCCACGTGGTCGAGCTCGACGTCACCGACCAGGACAGCATCCGCGCCGCGGTGGCCCGCGCCGAGACCGAGGTCGGCGCGATCGACATCCTCGTGAACAACTCCGGCGTGAGCACCACGCAGCGCCTGCAGGAGGTGTCGCGCGAGGACTACGACTACATCTTCGACACCAACGTCAAGGGCTCCTTCTTCGTCGCCCAGGAGGTCGGCAGGCGCATGCTCGCGCGCGCCAGCGGTGCGGCGCCGGGCACCTACATCGGCGGGCGCATCATCAACATCGCCTCCGTGGCCGCGCTCAAGGTGCTGCCGCAGATCGGCGTGTACTGCATGAGCAAGGCAGCCGTGGTGCAGATGACGCGGGCCATGGCGCTGGAGTGGGGCCGCTTCGGCATCAACGTCAATGCGCTGTGCCCCGGCTACATCGCGACCGAGCTCAACGAGGAGCACTGGGTCACCGACGGCGGCCAGAAGCTGGTGGGCATGCTGCCGCGCAAGCGCGTGGGCAAGCCCGAGGACCTCGACGGGCTGATCGTGCTGCTGGCCAGCGGCCAGAGCCACTTCGTGAACGGCGCGGTCATCGCGGCGGACGACGGCTTCTCGCTCTAGCACGCCTCAGGCCGGACGCAACACGATCCGCGCCTCGAATCCCGTCGAAGCGCCCGCCGGCGGCGAGGCCAGTTCGAGCGTCCCGCCGAGCTTTTCGACGATGGTGCTCACGATCGACAGGCCCAGTCCGTAGCCTGCGCGGTCCGAGGCGTAGCGCACATGGCGCTGCTGCAGCGTGCGCAACTGTTCCGCGCTCACGCCCGGGCCGAAATCGCGCACGCACAGGATGCAGGGCGACATCACCTCGATCGAGACGCGGCCCTTTCCGTAGCGCAGCGCGTTCTCCACCAGGTTGCGCAGCGCGATGGCCAGCGAGTCGACATCCCCCAGCGCAATCGGCGGCTCGCTGTCGGGCACCTTCAGCGCGAGGCGCTCGTACACGCGCGGGTCCTGCCAGAACTCCTGGGCCACCGTACCGGCGAGCTGCACCAGGTCGATCCGCTCGCGCGTGAGCGAGGCACCGGATTCGGCCCGCGACAGCTGCAGCAGCTTTTCGGTGCGGTGGCCGAGCACCCGCAGCGCCTCGAGCGCGGCCAGCACCTCGTCGCGCTTGAGGTCCTCGTGCTCGAGCGCGGTCTGCAGGCGCAGGCGGGCGGCGGCCAGCGGCGTGCGCAGTTCGTGCGCCGCGTTCGCGGCCAGCGCGCGCTCGACGTCGAGCGAATGGGACAGGCGCTCCAGCAGCTGGTTGACGTGATCGCCCACCGAGCGCAGCTCGCGGGGCAGGCCCGGCAGGCGGATCGGACGCAGGTCGGTGCCGCTGCGCTGCTCGATCTCGCCGGCCAGTTCCTCCAGCCCCCGCAGCTCGCTGCGCGCGACGTTGCGCAGCACCAGCGCGAGCAGCGGCAGCACCGCGACGAGCGGAATGATCAGGCCCAGCAGGGTGCGGTTGAGCGCGGTGCGGCGTTCGTCGAGCGGATCGGCCACCTGGAAGTAGAGGTCGCGCGTCGGATGGTGCACGGTGTAGATGCGCCACGGCTCGGCGTTCGCGAAGCCGGGCGCCAGCGGCACGTCGAACGAGGCGTCGGCGGCCTCGGCGGAGCGCAGCAGGATGCGCTCCCCCGGCGCGACCACCTGGTAGATCACCGCGTCCGACGAGAAGAGCTGCGGCCGGGCGGTCAGGGGCTTGGGCGAATCCGGGTTGGTCGCTTCGAGCTTGTCCAGTTCGGTGAGCGCCATGTTGAACATGCGGTGCGACACCTCGACGAGTTCGTTGTCGAAGTTGTGGTTGATCTCGCGGTCCACGTACCACACGACGCCGAGGACGCACAGCAGCCACACGCCCCCGACCCACACGATGAGCGTGCGCGTGAGGCGCCCGGCGAGGGAATCCCGCCTGCCGAGTGGTCCGCCGGCCGAGAGGCCCATGAAGCCGAGGTTCATTCTTCGTCGTCGGGCGTGAACGAGAGGCGGTAGCCGAGCCCGCGCAGGGTCTGGATGTGGTTGCGTCCGAGCTTGCGGCGCAGCCGGCTGATGAACACCTCCAGCGTGTTGCTGTCGGCCTCGTCGCCGAAGCCGTAGAGGGCGTCGGCCAGGTTGTCGCGCGTATGGATGCGGTCGGGCCGGGTGGCCATCACGCGCAAGAGCGCCCATTCCTTCTGCGTGAGCGTGACCGGGATGCCGTCCTTGCGGACCATGTCGCGCGCGAGGTCGATCTCGAGCCTGCCCAGCTGCAGCACCGGCGAACTGCTGGTGCTGCGCCGCCGCTCGACGGCACGCAGGCGCGCAAGCAGCTCCGCGGGGTCGTAGGGCTTGATCAGGTAGTCGTCCGCGCCGGCGTCCAGGCCCCGGATGCGGTCGGTCACCTGGTCGCGCGCGGTCAGGACGATCACGATCGGCCGGTCGCGCAGCGCGCGCACGGTCGGCAGCAGCGACAGCCCGTCGCCGTCCCCCAGATGCAGATCCAGGAGCACCGCGGCGTACTGGACCGCGGCGAGGGCGGCCCGGGCCTGCGCGAGGCTCGGCGCCACGTCGACCACGAAGGCCTTCGCCTCGAGGTAGCTGCAGACCGCGCTCGCGAGGGCAGCGTCATCTTCGACCAGCAATATGCGCACCGCTGTCGTCCTTTAAAGAGGTAAAGGCGGAAGTCTAGTGCCACCTTCAGGCTGGATTCATGCGGGCGAGCTACGCTCGACCGGATGTCCCGGTTTCCGCGCGCACGTCTTTTTCCCCTCACCCTGTTCTTCCTGATCCTGCTGCTCCTGTGGGACGCCAGCGGAATCGATCTCGTCCTGGCGCGGGCCATGGGCACGCCCCTGGGGTTTCCGTGGCGCCACAACTGGTTCCTTGTCGACGTCATCCACGAAGGCGGCAAGGCCCTGAGCTGGGCATTGCTCATGGCACTGTTCATCGCGATCGCCCGACCCTTCGGATTCCTGCGCCGGCTCGGCCGGCGCGACCGGGTGCAGCTCGCGCTCGCCACCCTGGCATCGGTGACGGTCATCACCCTGATGAAGCGCGCGAGCAGCACGAGCTGCCCCTGGGACCTGCAGGCCTTCGGCGGCATGGCGCACTACGTGTCGCACTGGTCATGGGGCCTGCGCGACGGTGGGGGCGGCAACTGCTTTCCGGCCGGCCACGCCTCGGCCGCCTTCGCCTACGTGGGCGGCTATTTCGTGTGGCGCCGGACCTCGCCGGCCGTGGCGCGCGCGTGGCTGGCCTCCGCGCTGGTCGCGGGGCTGGTCTTCGGCCTCGCGCAGCAATGGCGCGGCGCGCACTTCATGAGCCACACGCTCTGGACCGCGTGGCTGTGCTGGGTCACCGGCTACGCCGTCGATGCGGGCATGCAGTGGAGCGCGCGGCGCCGAAGCGGCTCCGCTCCGGTCGTCGCTTCGCTCGCCAAAGCTGAATGAAAGCTGACCGGTTCATTCAGTGACATTTCAGTCCTGCTTTCTAAGCTCGAAGGATGTCCCGGATTCCCGCGCAGTTTTCTTCTTCCTCCCTCTCCCCCGCTCTCGATTCAGAAACCCCTTCGACCGGCACGACACCCTGGCGCGTCGTCGATGAATGGTTCGCGCGCCCGCGTCCGGCGCGCCATGTCGTCGTCGGTCTGAGCCTCTATCTCGCCGTCTTCGCGAACTGGCCGCTGTGGCGCGAACTCGCGCGCATCGGCGGTGCGCCCAGCGTCTACCTTCCGTCCATCGCGCTGATGTCGCTGCTGCTGGTCTGCGGCATGGTCGCCATCCTTTCGTTCACGGCCTGGTCCCGGGCGATGAAGCCGCTGTGGTTCGGCGTGGTCGTGCTGGCCGCGGTGGTGCAGCACTACATGCTGACCTATCACGTCGTGATGGACCCGACCATGATGGCCAATGCGCTGCAGACCGACGCCAACGAGGTGCACGACCTGATGAGCTGGCGCATGGCCTTCAATGTCCTGTGGGTGGCCGCCTTGCCGGCCTGGGCCCTGTGGCGCGCGCGGGTCGTTGCCGAGCCGGTGTTCTCGCAGACTTGGCGCAACGCCGCGCTGCTGCTGATCGCCGCCGCCGTGGCGGCCGGCGGCGCGCTCGCGATGAGCCGGCAGTTCGCGCCCCTGATGCGCAACAACGTGCACCTGCGCTACATGCTGAATCCGCTCGCGAGCATCTATTCGACGACCGTCGCGGCGGTCAGGCCGTGGCTCGTGCATGGCCGCAAGCTGATCCCGGTGAGCGGAGGAACCGTGCTGGGCGCCAGCTACGCGGGCCAGGCCAAGCCGCCGCTCTTCGTGCTCGTGGTCGGCGAGACCGCGCGCGCCGACCACTTCGGCCTGAACGGCTATGCGCGCAACACCACGCCGCAGCTTGCGGCGCGGCACGTGCTGAGCTATCGCGACGTGCGCTCGTGCGGCACGAACACGCTGGCGTCGGTGCCATGCATGTTCTCGCCGCTCACCAAGGACGGCTTCGAAGCGCGCAGCGACGACTACGAGAACCTCATGGACGTGCTCCAGGCCTCGGGGCTGGCCGTGCTCTGGCTCGACAACCAGGCCGGCGGCTGCAAGGGCGTGTGCGATCGCGTTCCGCATGCCTCGGCCTTCGACCACGTCGATGCGGCGGTGCGCAGCACGCTGTGCGATGCCGACGAATGCCTCGACGACGTCATGCTGCGCGGGCTGGACGAACGCATCGCCGCGTTGCCGGCCGAGCGGCGCGCCAAGGGCATCGTGCTGGTGATGCACCAGATGGGCAGCCATGGCCCGGCCTACTACAAGCGCTCGTCGCAGGAAGTCAAGCGCTTCATGCCCGAGTGCAAGACGAACGCGCTCGACGAGTGCAGCCACTCCGAGCTGATCAACGGCTATGACAACTCCATCGCCTACACCGACCGCTTCCTCGGCAAGACCATCGACTGGCTCCAGGCGCACTCCAGCGCCTTCGATCCGGCGCTGCTCTACCTGAGCGACCACGGCGAATCGCTCGGCGAGTACGGCCTGTTCCTGCACGGCGTGCCCTACGGCTTCGCGCCCGACGTGCAGAAGCACGTGCCGATGGTGACGTGGTTCGGCGAGGGCATGGTCGCGCGCAGCAAGCTCTCGCGTTCCTGCATGGAGTCCGGCGTGGACAAGCCGCTCACGCACGACAACCTCTATCACACCGTGCTCGGCCTGATGGATGTCGGCACGCCGACCTACGAGAGGTCGCTCGACGCGCTGGCCGCATGCCGCACCACCGCGTCCGTCGCGAGCCGCTGACGGCGGCGGCGCAGCCGGCTACTTCTTCTCGCGCGGCTGCCGTCCCATCAGGTAGAACTCCGGGTTGGGCCGCATGCCGCTGAAGCTCGCCATGCGGTTCGAGAGCCCGAAGAACGCGGTGATCGCCGCGATGTCCCAGATGTCCTCGTCGCTGAAGCCGTGCGCGTGCAGCGGCGGGAAGTCGCTGTCGTCGATCTCGTGCGAACGCTCGCAGACCTTCATCGCGAATTCGAGCATGGCGTGCTGCCTCGGCGTGATGTCGGCCTTGCGCCAGTTCACGGCGACCTGATCGGCCACCAGCGGCTTCTTCTCGTAGATGCGCAGCAGCGCGCCATGCGCGACCACGCAGTAGAGGCACTGGTTCGCCGCGCTGGTGGCGGTAACGATCATCTCGCGGTCGCCCTTGGTGAGCGAGCCGTCCTCCTTCAGCATGAGCGCGTCGTGATAGGCGAAGAACGCGCGCCACTCCGCGGGCCGGCGCGCGAGCGCGAGGAACACGTTGGGCACGAAGCCGGCCTTTTCCTGCACCTCGAGCACGGCGGCGCGGATGTCGTCAGGCAGGTCCTTGATCTCGGCGAGGGGATAGCGCTCGGTCATGGGGTCTCCTTGTGGTGCGGCGATCATAGGGAGCCGTTGTCGTCGACGAGGGCCAGATGGCTTTCGTCCTTGAGCTCGACGCCGGTCAGTCCGCGCCGCAGCGCCTCGCGCACCAGCCAGGCCAGCCGCAGCGCCGCCGGCGCGTAGCCCAGCCCTTCGGGGCGGATGTTGGAGATGCAGTTGCGTTCGGCGTCGTGCCTGCCGCGCCTGGGCGCGTGCGTGATGTAGATCCCGAGACTGTCCGGCGAACTCAGCCCTGGGCGCTCGCCGATGAGGATGATCGACAGGCGCGCGCCGAGATCTTCGGCGATCTCGTCCGCGAGCGCGACGCGCGCCTGCGAGGCGGTCGCGAGCGGCGTGAGCGACAGGGCCGCCGGCAGCTTCGGCCGCAGCTCGGCGAGCAGCGGCGCGGCATGCCGCTCGATGGCGAGCGAGGACAGCCCGTCGCCGATCACGATGCACACGTCCTTCGGTCCGCCGC
Organism: Variovorax sp.; assembly: GCA_017744285.1. Lineage (GTDB taxonomy): Bacteria > Pseudomonadota > Gammaproteobacteria > Burkholderiales > Burkholderiaceae_C > Variovorax. Next base: position 8,866 of record JAGIBP010000007.1, on the reverse strand, counting down.
CCATCGCGCGCAGTCGCGCCGAATCCTCGGGCGCGAGCTGGCGGCCGAGATCGGGCCGCCGCAGGAAGGTCGCGCGATCGCCCGCGCGGCTGCGGACCTGCATGCTGTTCCATCCCTGCGCGTGCAAGGTGGCCGCGAGCGCCTGCACGTCGAGCGCGGCGTGGATGGCGTCGCGCGCCATCGCGTGCGCCCACCCGAAGCGCAGCACTTCCCGGGTCGGCATACCCGAGCCGGCGCGGCCCAGTGCGATGCGCGCCGGTGTCGCAGCGCGCCAGGCGTCCAGCGGGCTGTCGGTCGTCGTGAGGTCGTTCATCCTGCGAGTGCCTTCAGCGAGCCCATGCCCGAGAGCATGGCGTTGGAAGAGGGTGGCGCGAGCCGGCCCGCGGGGTCGGTAAGCTTCATGCGCTGCAGCCAGGCCTCGAACTCCGGCGCGCGCGCGAGGCCCATCGTCTCGCGCAGGAAAAGGGCGTCATGGAACGAGGTGCTCTGGTAGTTGAGCATCACGTCGTCGGCGCCCGGCACGCCCATGATGAAGTTGACGCCCGCGGTTCCGAGCAGCACCAGCAGCGTGTCCATGTCGTCCTGGTCCGCCTCGGCGTGGTTGGTGTAGCAGATGTCGCAGCCCAGCGGCAGGCCCAGGAGCTTGCCGCAGAAGTGGTCTTCGAGGCCCGCGCGGATGATCTGCTTGCCGTCGTAGAGATATTCCGGCCCGATGAAGCCCACCACCGTGTTGATGAGGAGCGGCCGGTAGCGCCGCGCAAGGCCGTAGGCGCGCGCCTCGCAGGTCTGCTGGTCGACGCCGCAGTGCGCATTGGCCGACAGTGCGCTGCCCTGGCCGGTCTCGAAATACATGACGTTGGCGCCGACCGTGCCGCGCTTCATCGCGAGCGCCGCCGCGTGCGCCTCGTCGAGCAGCTCGGGCGTGATGCCGAACGAGCGATTGGTCTTCTCGGTGCCGCCGATGGACTGGAACACCAGATCGACCGGCGCGCCGCGCTCGGCCAGCTTGAGCGTGTTCGTGACATGCGTGAGTACGCAGCTCTGCGTCGGGATCCCGAAGCGCTGGATCACCTCGTCGAGCATGCGCAGCAACTGGCCGAGCCCCTGCAGGCTGTCGGACGCGGGATTGATGCCGATCACCGCGTCGCCTGCGCCGAGCAGCAGCCCGTCGAGGATCGATGCCGCCACGCCGCGCAGGTCGTCGGTGGGGTGATTGGGCTGCAGGCGCACCGCCAGATGGCCGGGCAGCCCGAGGGTGTCGCGAAAGCGCGTGACCACGCTGCACTTGCGCGCGATCGCGATGAGGTCCTGGTTGCGCATGAGCTTGCAGGCCGCGGCCGCCATCTCCGGCGTGAGGCCGGGCGCGAGCGCGGCGAGCGCCTGCGTATCCGCCCGTTCCGACAAGAGCCAGTTGCGGAAGTCGCCGACGGTGAGGTGCGACACCGGCGCGAAGGCGGGTGCGTCATGGCTGTCGATGATGAGCCGGGTGACGTTGTCGTCCTCGTACGGCACCAGGGCCTCGGTCAGGAATTGCTTGAGCGGTGTCTCGGCAAGCACGTGGCGCGCGGCCAGCCGCTCTTGCGCCGTCGCCGCGGCGATCTGCGCAAGCTCGTCGCCCGAGCGGGCGGGGCTCGCGCAGGCCATGACCTGCTTCAGGTCGGCGAACTCGAAGACCTGCGAATCGATCGTGGTTCGGTAGCGCATGGGCGGCAATAATGAACCCGTTCATTCAATCATCAAAAGAGGTTCCCGTGCGATCCATTCTTTGTGCCGCCGCCGTTTCGCTGTTCGTCCTGCCGACCGCCTTCGCGCAATCGGCGCCGGTGACCAAGCCGAGCGGACTCGTCTTCCAGTCGCTGGTCGACGGCAAGGGCGCGTCGCCCGCCGCCACCGACGTCGTCCAGGTGAACTACCGGGGCACCTTCCCGGACGGCAAGGAATTCGACAGCTCCTACAAGCGCGGCAGCCCGGCGGAGTTCCCGCTGAACGGTGTGATCCCGTGCTGGACCGAAGGCGTGCAGCTCATGAAGGTCGGCGGCAAGGCGAAGCTGATCTGCCCGCCCGGCATCGCCTATGGCAAGCGCGGCGCGGGCGGCGTGATCCCGCCGGATGCGACGCTGCATTTCGAGATCGAGCTGCTAGCCATCAAGGGCAAGTGAGGCGGCATGGCCCCGGGGGCGGCGCGCGAGGTGCGTCGCGGCCCGGAGTGCCTTTGCAGGCCCATGGCGATCACTACAATCGCCCATAGTTAGTTGCGCACTCCTGGAAGGGAGTGGTTCACAGGGAGAGCACTTGGGGCGCAACGCCTGAGTGCCGCAAAAAAGAGAGATCACCGTGTTGCCATTCACCTTGCGAGAGCAAGTCCGCGTGCCTGCGCGCGGCAGTCGTCACCTCCATCGTCTTTTGCTCTGCCGGCCATCGTGAGCCGGCGGCTTCCTGCTGCGCGCGTCTCCGCGTGCCCTGGCGCGCGCGCTCGCTCGCGCGCGTCGACGACATCCATGCCCATGTTCTAGCGATTCACGGGGGCGCCCTCACGCACGTTCATCAACCAAGGGAGTAACCATGACGAAGAAATCAATATCCAACCTTCTGGCGCTGACCGCTGCGCTGGCGGTCTTGCAGGGGTGTGGCGGCGGTGGAGGAGGCGGCGGCTATGCCGGGCCGCTTCCGCCCACCACCAGCAACATCTCGCCGACTCCCACGACGCCGACCACGCCGACACCCTCGCCTGAGGATCTCGCGCAGCTTCCTGGCACCGAACTGCTGCCGTCGCTTTCCAGTCCACAGTCGGGATCGATCGCTGATGCCGGGTCCGGCTCCAACAAGTGGGAAGGGATCTACGAGGACGCCTACGGCGTGACCTTTATCACCGCCGGCGGCGGTCTGATGCGCAGGGCCCAACATGGCTGGTCGGTGGGAACGATCACGGTCGACGACACGACGACCCCTCTCAGCCCGAAGTGGACGTTCAACCACGATCTCAGCGTCTACGTTCCTGATGGAACGGAGCCGGAGGGGTTCATGAATGGCAGCGGCAACTTCCTCGGCAAGACGATGGTCGGCACCTATCAAAAGGACGGTGACTTGGCGCCCTCCGTCTGGGGGCCGTTGGACTACAGCGTGTCCAACGCGCTCGCCATCACGTCCGAAAGCCTGCTCGGGACGGTGTGGACCTACAAGGACGGCGGCATGTCGATCACCTTCGGTGCGAACGGCGATTTCACCGGGACGACTTCCGGCGCCGACGGCGTCTGCAGTCTGTCGGGCACCGCGACCCAGCTCGACCCAAGTTCGAAGAAGAACATGTTCGCCCTGAACATGACCGCTCAGGACGCAGCCGGAGCCGGGGAGACGCCCTGCAACCTCGACACCCAATCGAGCTACATCGGACTCAGCGGGTTCGTGCTTCTCCCGGCTGGCAAATATCCGCAGAACGGCTACTTCCGCACCTTCACCATCAACATGGTGTCGGACAGCCACATCATCACGACCTACCTTCGCAAAGCGTCGTGAGCTTGGGGCCACGGCCCCTGGCGCGACGCGTCCGGGGCCGTGCCAAGAACGCCGCCTCAAGACGGCTGAAACTGATACAGCCACGTCTCCGTCAACGTCTGATCCCCATTCTTCATGTAAAGCCGCATGTCGATCGGCTCCGTCCCCTCGGGCGTGAAGTCGAACTGCGCGCGCCAGTGCCCTGGCACGCCGTTGGGCACGGCCTCGGTGAAGATGTACGAGAACTTGCCGCGCGACGCCGTCAGCACCAGCTCCGGCTTGACGCCGAAGGGCAGTGATTCGAGCGGCTTGCCGAGGAACTCGACCATGAACTTGCGCACGCCCTGCGGCCTCGGCGTGCCGGGCTGGCCGCCGCGGCCGATGCGCGTGGCCACGCAGCGTGCGAGCGGCGACGGAAAGGGCTCCTCAGCCGCCCAGTGCAGCCGGTACTTGAGCTCGAAGCTGGAACCCGCCTTGGCCGGCGCCTTGGGCACCCAGCAGGCCAGGATGTTGTCGTGGATCTCGTCGTCGGTCGGGATCTCGATGAGCTGCACCGAGCCTTCGCCCCACTGGCCGAGCGGCTCGACCCAGAGGCTCGGGCGCCGCTCGTAGTAGACGCCGTCCTGGTAGTGGTCGAAGGCGCGGTCGCGCTGCAGCAGGCCGAAGCCGCGCGGGTTGTTGTCGGCGAAGGCCGATGCGCGTGTCTGCACCGGGTTGTTGAGCGGGCGCCAGATGCGCTCGCCCGCGCCGTTCCACATCGCCAGCCCGTCGGAGTCGTGGACCTCGGGGCGCCAGTCGATGCCAGTGGGCTTCACGGTTTCCGAATACCAGAACATGGAGGTCAGCGGCGTGAGGCCGAAGCGGCCGATGTCGCGGCGCAGGAAGAGGCGCGCGTCGATGTCCATCAGCACCGCCTTGTTCCGCTGCATCACGAACTTGTAGGCACCGGTGACGCTCGGGCCTTCGAGCAGGGCATAGACCGTCATTGCGTTCGAGCTGTCGCTCGCGGGCGGCTCGAAGTAGAAGCGGGTGAAGGTGGGGAATTCCTCCGCGCGGTCGGGCATGGCCGCGTCGAGCGCGATACCGCGCGCCGACAGGCCGTACTGGAACAGCTCGCCGATCGAGCGGAAGTACGACGCGCCCAGGAAGGCCACCCAGTCGTTGGTCTGCCACGGCAGCTTCTTCTGGTCGCCGAACCGGCTTTCCTGCAGGCGGAAACCGGCGAAGCCGGCGCCGTCGGGCAACTGGCGCGCCGGGCTGTCGGGCGGCATCGAGAAGTAGGCGGGGTCGTAGACGATCTCGCGCGAGAACGCGTCGCCGCCCGCGTTCTCGAGCACGTGCATGTGCACCGGCACCTGGAAGTAGCGGCCCAGGTGGAAGAAGGTGACCGGGAACTGCCCCGGCCCGTCGCGGAAGAGGGCGCTGTCGGTGTCGAACTTGATCTTGCCGTGCGCGTCGTAGTCGATGCGCTGCAGGATGTCCGCCGGCAGCGATGTGTCGGCCACGTACGGCTGCGAGCCCAGCGTCTTCGCGAAGGCGACGAGACGCTCGAATGAGAACGGCCTCGGCTGGCCCAACTGGAGCCCTGCGGCCGCGAAGGCGTCGGCGGAGATGCCGAGGGAGGCCAGCGCCAGGGAGGCGCCGCCGGCGGTAAGGAGAGAGCGACGATCGATCTTCATGGGCCGCAAATGTTAACGAGGGCTTCGCGATGCCCCCGTAGGCCGAGGGCTGAATCGGCACGGCCGTGTCGGCCGTGTCCTACATCCCGGCGTGCCGAATTCGAAAGCAAGCGCCGGAGTGCGGGTTCCCGCGCCGTTGCCTACAGTGAACCCATCGATCAACGACACTGAAGGATGCAGGACATGAACATGCGCAATGACAACGAGACGCGTGCGCTGGCCACGGTGAGCGATCCCCGCTGGGCCGCGGTGGCGACGCGCGATGCGAAGGCCGACGGCAGCTTCTTCTATTCGGTCCGCACGACCGGCGTGTATTGCCGGCCCTCGTGCGCTTCGCGCCGGGCGCGGCCGGAGAACATCGCGTTCCACGCGACGGCAGCCGATGCCGAGCGTGCGGGCTTCCGGCCGTGCCGGCGGTGCAGGCCCGACGAGCCTGCGGGTGCGGCCGCGCATGCCGCGCTGGTGGCCGAGATGTGCCGCCAGATCGAGCGTGCCGAGCAGGCGCCGACGCTCGGCGAACTCGCCGAGCGCGCCGGGCTCAGTCCTTCGCACCTGCACCGCCTCTTCAAGGGCGCGACCGGCCTGACGCCGCGCGCCTATGCCGCGGCGCACCGCGCGAGCCGCGTGCGCCGCGAACTGGCGCGCAGCGACACGGTGACCGGGGCCATCTACGACGCCGGCTACAACTCCAACGGCCGCTTCTACGAGGGCTCGGACCAGATCCTGGGCATGACGCCGACCGCCTGGCGCGCCGGCGGCGCCGAGACCGAGATCCGCTTCGCGATCGGCCAATGCGCGCTCGGCGCCATCCTGGTGGCGCAGAGCGAACGCGGCATCTGCGCGATCGCGCTGGGCGACGACCCGGAAGCGCTGGCGCGCGAACTGCAGGACCAGTTCCCGCGTGCGCGGCTCATCGGCGGCGATGCCGCCTTCGAGGCGATGGTCGCGAAGGTGGTCGGTTTCGTCGAGGCGCCGCGCCTGGGGCTCGACCTGCCGCTCGACGTGCGGGGCACCGCGTTCCAGCAGCGCGTGTGGCAGGCGCTGCGCGAGATTCCGGCCGGCGCCACCGCGAGCTACAGCGACATCGCGCAGCGCATCGGCGCGCCGAAGTCCGTGCGCGCGGTGGCGCAAGCCTGCGGGGCCAACGCGCTCGCGGTGGCGATTCCCTGCCATCGCGTGGTGCGCAGCGACGGCGGCCTCTCGGGCTACCGCTGGGGCGTGGAGCGCAAGAGCGCGCTGCTCGAACGCGAGGCCGGCCAGGAATGAGCAACTGGAGCGAGCGCGTCGACAAGCTCGACTGGATGCAGGCCGAAGCCGACCTCGACGACCAGGGCTGCGCGGTGCTGCCCGCGCTGCTCACGCCCGGGGAGTGCGAAGGGGTCGCCGGGCTTTACGCGTTCGACAAGCCGTTCCGCAGCCGCGTCGTGATGGAGCGGCACGGCTTCGGGCGCGGCGAGTACAAGTACTTCGCCTATCCGCTGCCCGCGCTGGTCGCGGCGCTGCGCGAGCGGATCTACCCGCACCTCGTGCCGATCGCGAACCGCTGGAACGAGATCATGGAGATCGAGGCGCGGTATCCGGCGCGGCACGACGAGTTCATCGCGCGCTGCCATGCCGCGGGCCAGCAGCGGCCGACGCCGCTCCTGCTGCAATACCGGCAGGACGACTACAACTGCCTGCACCAGGACTTGTATGGCGAGCATGTCTTTCCGCTGCAGGTCGTGATCCTGCTGTCGGAGCCCGGCCGCGACTTCACCGGCGGCGAGTTCGTGATGACCGAGCAACGCCCGCGCATGCAGTCGCGCCCGATGGTGCTGCCATTGCGGCAGGGCGACGCGGCGGTGATCGCGGTGCACCACCGCCCGGTGCGGGGCACGCGCGGCGCCTATCGCGTGAACCTGCGCCATGGCGTGAGCCGCGTGCGCTCGGGGCGGCGGCACACGGCGGGCATCATCTTCCACGACGCGCAGTGATGACGGCCACGCTCGACCTTTTCGATGACGGCGGCGACGAACCCGCGTGCCTGCCGCTGGGCGAGGGCGCGATGGTCCTGCGCCGCTTCGCCCTGCCGGACGAGGATGGATTGCTGAGCGCCGTCCAGCAGGTGACCGCCCAGGCGCCGCTGCGCCACATGGTCACGCCCGGCGGGTTCACGATGTCGGTAGCGATGACCAACTGCGGCGATCTCGGCTGGGTGACCGACCGCACCGGCTACCGCTACGACCGCCTCGATCCCGAGAGCGGCCGGCCGTGGCCCCGCCTGCCCGAGGCCTTCCTGCGCCTGGCGACGCGCGCCGCCGCGCAGGCCGGCTTCGACGGCTTCGTGCCCGATGCCTGCCTTCTCAACCGCTACGAGCCCGGCACGCGGCTGTCGCTGCACCAGGACCGCAACGAGCGCGACTACGGCCAGCCGATCGTCTCGGTGTCGCTGGGCATCCCGGCGGTGTTCCTCTTCGGCGGCGCCACGCGCTCGCACAAGGCGCAGCGCGTGCCGCTCGCGCATGGCGACGTGGTGGTGTGGGGCGGACCGGCGCGCCTGCACTACCACGGCGTGCTGCCGCTGAAGGAAGCGGGGCACCCGCTCACGGGGCGCTGCCGCATCAATCTCACGTTCCGCAAGGCGGGGTGAGCGGGCGCGCCGCTATCCCGCGATCAGCTTCTGCACCAGTTCCGCCGTGGTCGCCGCGGCGTACTTGCGCATCAGACGGGCGCGGTGAATCTCCACGGTGCGGTGGCTGATCTGGAGCGCCTTGCCGATTTCCTTCGAGGTGCGGCCCTGCATCACCTGCGCCGCCACCTCGCGCTCCCGCGGCGTCAGGTCGGCCCCGGCCGAATCCGAACGCGAACGGCGCGACCCCAAGTCCTCGAAGGTCCAGATGCCGGCCTCGTGCGGCGCCTCGCGGTTCAGCGCCTGGCCGCTCACGTGGCACCAGAAGGTTTCGCCCGCGAACATGCCGTGCAGGTTGCCCAGCCGCTTCATCATGCGGTTGTCGGCGTAGCGGCCGCTGGCGTTGAGGATCGGCTCCATGCGCTTGCCGATCCGCTCGAATTCGGCGACGCTCGGGTAGAGCACCTGGAACGACTGGCCGACGAGCGCATCGCGCGTGGCGCCGAACATCTCGCACACCCGGGCGTTGCAGTCCATGATGATGCGGTGGCGCGACAGCACCATGCCGACCGGCGCCAGCTCGAAGGCGAGCCGGTAGTCGACCAGCGGCAGAGTTGTTTCGGGTGTCTCCATTACGAAATACTACGTATGTCCGTACGTAGTATCGTCGCAGTCCAGGCTTCAACCCTCTCCACCACCACCGAACGAGGAACCATGGCGAACAAGATCTACCCCTCCGCCGACGCGGCGCTCAAGGGCGTCGTGGCCGACGGCCAGACGCTCGCCGTCGGCGGCTTCGGCCTCTGCGGCATCCCCGAGGCGCTGATCGATGCACTGCACGACTCCGGCGTCAAGAACCTCACCTGCATCTCCAACAACGCGGGCGTCGACGGCTTCGGCCTGGGCAAGCTGCTCGAGACGCGCCAGATCAAGAAGATGATCGCGAGCTACGTCGGCGAGAACAAGGAGTTCGAGCGCCAGTACCTCGCGGGCGAACTCGAACTGGAGTTCACGCCCCAGGGCACGCTGGCCGAGAAGCTGCGTGCGGGCGGCGCCGGCATCCCGGCCTTCTTCACCAAGACCGGCG
>JAGIBP010000079.1 GCA_017744285.1 Variovorax sp. | reverse complement strand
ACTCCAAGGTGATCGTGGCGATCAACAAGGACGAGGAGGCCCCGATCTTCTCGGTGGCCGACTACGGCCTGGTGGCCGACCTGTTCACGGCCGTGCCGGAACTGGTCAAGGCGCTCTGATTCGCCCGGAGATCGTTGTTTGAGACCTGAAGGGGCATCGTTCGCGGTGCCCTTTTTCACGTCGGTTCGCAGGAGATACTGATGAGCTACACCGCCCCCCTCAAGGACATGCTGTTCGACATCGAACACCTCGCCGACATCGCGCAGGTGTCGCGGATGCCGGGCCTGGAAGATGCCGGCCTCGAAACCGCCCAGGCGGTGCTCGAGGAGTGCGCCCGTTTCAACCAGGACGTGATCGCGCCGCTGAACGTGGAAGGCGACCGCAACCCATCCTCGTTCAAGGACGGCCAGGTCACGACCACGCCCGGCTTCAAGGAGGCCTTCGCGCAGTACGTGGCCGGCGGCTGGCAGGGCCTGCAGCATCCCGTGGACTTTGGCGGCCAGGGCTTGCCCAAGACCATTGGCGCCGCCTGCGTCGAGATGCTGAATTCGGCCAACATGAGCTTTGCCTTGTGCCCGCTCCTGACCGACGGCGCGACCGAGGCGCTGCTGACGGCGGGTTCGGACGAACTCAAGGCCGTCTATCTCGAAAAACTGGTGACCGGCCAATGGACCGGCACCATGAACCTCACCGAGCCGCAGGCCGGCAGCGACCTCGCGCTGGTGCGCAGCCGCGCCGAGCCGCAGCCCGACGGCACCTACAAGGTCTTCGGCACGAAGATCTTCATCACCTACGGCGAACACGACATGGCCGAGAACATCGTCCATCTCGTGCTGGCGCGCGTGACCGGCGCGCCCGAAGGCGTGAAGGGCATCAGCCTGTTCGTCTGCCCCAAGTTCCTCGTGAACAAGGATGGGTCGCTGGGCACGCGCAACGACGTTCACTGCGTGAGCATCGAACACAAGCTGGGCATCAAGGCGTCGCCCACGGCGGTGCTGCAGTATGGCGACGGAACGGCGGCGAGCATCGCGGACAGCGCCGGACCCGGCGCCGTGGGCTACCTCGTGGGCGAGGAGAACCGCGGCCTCGAGTACATGTTCATCATGATGAACTCGGCCCGCTACGCAGTGGGCATGCAGGGCATCGCGATCGCCGAGCGCGCCTACCAGCATGCGGTGGCCTATGCCAGGGAGCGCGTGCAGAGCCGTCCGGTCGACGGTTCGATCAGCGCGAGCGCGCCCATCATCCACCACCCTGATGTGAAGCGCATGCTGATGACGATGCGCGCCTACACCGAAGGCTGCCGCGCGATGGCGATCACGGCCGCCGCCGCCTACGACGCGGCGCATCACCACCCGGACGCCGAGACGCGCAAGCAGAACCAGGCCTTCTATGAATTCATGGTGCCGCTGGTCAAGGGCTACAGCACCGAGATGAGCCTGGAGGTGGCATCGCTGGGCGTGCAGGTGCACGGCGGCATGGGCTTCATCGAGGAGACCGGCGCGGCGCAGTACCTGCGCGACGCCAAGATCCTGACGATCTACGAAGGCACGACGGCCATCCAGGCGAACGATCTCGTGGGCCGCAAGACCGCGCGCGACGGCGGCCAGGTCGCCAAGGCGGTCGCGGCGCAGATCGAGGCCACCGAAGCCGAGCTCGCCAAGTGCGACAGCGCTGATGCGCAGGCCGTGGCAAAGCGCCTGAAGGCCGCGCGCGAGGCTTTCGTCGACGTGATCGGGTTTGTCGCCGGACAGACCAAGGCCTCGCCCAACGCAGTGTTCGCGGGCAGCGTGCCTTACCTGATGCTGGCCGGCAACGTGGTGGCCGGCTGGCAGCTCGCGCGCTCGCTGCTGGTCGCGCAGGACCTGGCGAAGGCCGGGACCGACGCGCCCTTCATGAAGGCCAAGATCGCGACCGCGCGCTTCTACGCGGAGCACATCCTGATCAAGGCGCCCGGCCTGCGCGACAGCATCGTCGACGGCGCCGAGAGCGTCACCGCGCTCGCGCCCGAAGCGTTCTGACCCAGACCCGAACCCTCGTCCTCTTCATTTCCGGAGACACCCATGTCGAAGCTGCCGCCCGTGCTCGCCAACCTGCCGCTGCCGATCATCGGCTCGCCCTTGTTCATCATCAGCAACCCGAAGCTCGTGATCGCGCAATGCAAGGCCGGCGTGGTGGGCGCGATGCCCGCGCTCAATGCGCGGCCCGCGTCGCAGCTGGAAGACTGGCTCGCCGAGATCACCGAGGAGCTCGCGGCCTACAACAAGGCGAACCCGGACAGGCCGGCCGCCCCGTTCGCGATCAACCAGATCGTGCACAAGAGCAACGACCGCCTGGAGCACGACATGGGCCTGGTGGTGAAATACAAGGTGCCGATCGTGATCACCTCGCTCGGCGCGCGCACCGACGTGAACGACGCGGTGCACAGCTACGGCGGCGTGACGATGCACGACGTCATCAACAACGCCTTCGCGAAGAAGGCGATCGAGAAGGGCGCCGACGGCCTGATCGCTGTGGCTGCCGGAGCCGGCGGGCACGCGGGCATCAAGAGCCCGTTCGCGCTGGTGCAGGAGATCCGCCAGTGGTTCGACGGGCCGCTCGCGCTGTCGGGCTCCATCGCCACCGGCGGCGCGGTGCTCGCGGCGCAGGCCATGGGCGCGGACTTCGCCTACATCGGGACCGCGTTCATCGCGACCGAAGAGGCGCGCGCCAGCGCCGAATACAAGCAGGCGATCGTCGACGGCACGTCCGACGACATCGTCTATTCGAACCTCTTCACCGGCGTGCACGGCAACTACCTCGCGCCCAGCATCGTGGCCGCGGGCATGGACCCGGCGAACCTGCCGCAGGGCGATCTCAAGACCATGAACTTCGCCGGCGGCGAGGGCAGCAAGACCAAGGCCTGGAAGGACATCTGGGGCTCGGGGCAGGGCATCGGCGCGGTGACCGAGGTCGCCACGGCCGCGGCCTTCATCGAGAAGCTCAAGCGCGAATATGACCAGGCGCGCGCGCGCCTCGCCCTGGAGTGAAAACACCCCGAGCCGCTGCGCGGCTGGGGGTCCGGGAAGGTTGAAATGAGTTCCACCACGAGCCGCATGCCGCTGCTGGATGCGGTCAAGGGCGTGGCGTGCCTGCTGATCGTCGGCCATCATCTCTCGCGCTACGGGCCGCTGCCCGAGGGCGCGGCCGCGCTGGCGCCGCGCGTCTTCGGCTGGCTGTCGCAGTACGGCCGGCTCGCGGTGCAGGTGTTCCTCGTGCTGGCGGGCTTCCTCGCCGCGGGCAGCCTGGCGCCCGAAGGCGCGTTGCGCATCGACAAGCCGCTGTCCCGCGTCTTCCAGCGCTATGCGCGCCTGGTCATGCCGTACCTGGCCGCGCTGACTTTCAGCGTGCTGGTGGCCGCGGTGGTGCGCCCCTGGCTCGACGACGAGGTGGTGCCGGGGCCGCCGGGCATCGCGCAGCTCATCGCCCACGGCCTGCTGCTGCAGGACCTGCTGGGCTTCGATGCGCTGTCGACCGGCGTCTGGTACGTGGCGATCGACTTCCAGCTCTTCGTGCTGGCGCTTGCCGCGATCGGCGCATCGGAGATCCTGCAGCGGCGCTGGGCACTGCGGCCGGACACGTCGCGCTGGCTGATGGCGGGGCTCCTGCTCGCGATGGTCGTGGCGTCGCTCGCGGTCTTCAACCGGCATGCGGAGCTCGACGTCACCGCGCTCTATTTCTTCGGCTCGTATGGGCTGGGCATGTTCGTCTTCTGGATCGGCCGCGCGACGCGGCGCAGCACCTGGGGCTTCGCGGTGCTGGTGCTCGTGCTGCTCGGTGCGGCCACGCTCGCGCTCGACTGGCGCAGCCGGATCGCGACGGCCCTGGTGACCGCGCTGGCGGTGGTGGTCATCCAGCGTCTGGACGGGCTCGCGCCGAGTGCCTGGCCGCATGCCGGGGAACCGCTGGTGCGGCTCGGGCGCATCTCGTATTCGCTGTTCCTGATCCACTTCCCGGTGCTGCTGCTGGTGAGCGCGGCCGTGAGCCATGGCGCACCCGTCACGCCCTGGGTCGGCATGGCCGGGTTGCTGGCAACCGGCGTGCTGTCGATCGGCGCGGCCGTGGTCCTGTATCGCTTCGTCGAGTCGCGGCCGGCGACCTGGCGACGGCTGCTGGGCCTGTTTGCCGGGCTGCTCGTCTGCGGCGTGCTGGCCTCGATGATGGCGGGCTAGCAGCGGCTCACGGCCTTCGCATAGTGCTCGGCGAACTGCCGGGCCACCGCGTCCCAGTCGTAGCGCCTGGCCGTCGCCTGCGCGGCCTCGGACATCGCGGCGCAGCGGTCGGGGCCAAGGTCGGCGATCCCGCGCACGACGTCGAGGTCCCGGGGCCCGCCGTCGAAATCCAGGAAGAAGCCGTTGACGCCGGGCTCGACGAAACCGTTGATCGGCTCCATGTCGCGGCAGGCCACGATCTTGCCGGCGGCCATGGCTTCGAGGATGCCGACGCCGAAGCCCTCGTACTCGCTGCCGGTGACGAAGACCGCGCGGTGCCGCAGCTCCTCCATCAGGCGCTCGTCCTCGATGTAGGGATGCAGGCGAACCATGTCGCCCAGCCGCAGCGCCTCGATCCTGGCCTTGAAGCCGTCGCCCAGCTGGTCGAAGTCGGGGCCCGCGATCAGGAGGTTGATGCCGATGCCGTGATCGCGCGCGAGCATGACGGCGTCGATCACCGCGTCGATGCGCTTGTTGCGCGACCAGCGGCCCCAATAGATCCAGCGCGTCGGGTCGGGCGTGCCCGTCGTGCGGCCGCGCTGGAACTTCGCATAGGCGATGCCGTTCTCGGCCGTGTGGACGCGCGCGGAGAAATGCCTGAAGTAGTCGGCGTCCGATGCGCTGACCGCGAGGACGCGCCGGTAGTGACGCAGCAGGGGACGCATCAGGAAGTGCTCGTGCGCCCACTTGAAGGCCTGGTGCTTGCGCGTGTGGCGAAAGCCGCCGTGCGTGCTCAGGATCGCCGGGATGCGGCGGCACTGCAGCAGCACGTTGGCGGTGAGCATCATCAGCTGCGGGTCGTGCACATGCAGCAGGTCATAGCCCGCCGCGAGCTGCCCGAAACCGCGCGCATAGCCCACGAGCCGGTTGCCCCACACGGGGACGCAATAGACGTCGAGGCCGTCCACGCGGCGCTTCGAAAACGCCGGATGCTTGGGCGACACGTGGGCCACGTCGACCTGCGTTCCGCCGGCGCTGATGCGCATGGCAAGCTCTCGTACCACGGACTCGATACCGCCCACCTCGGGGTAGTACGTCGGCGTGATGGAAAGAATCTTCAATGGGGTTCTCCACCAGGGGACGTCGCAGCTTAGCCGTTGCCAAGCGCGGAACTTGTCATCCAACGGCGCACTTTTGGGCCCAAGATGCGCGCTGCAGAGTGACTTCTCTTATGATTGCCGTAATTTCAGTAAATACTGAAATTCCAAGATATTCGTGAACTCTCCTCTTCCGCCCGTCTCCGACCTGCGCTCGTTCCATCGCCTTGGCGCGGGGCATGGGGTGCAGGGTGCCTCCGCCCTGTTGTGGCTGCCGCAGGCGGCCTGCCTCGCGTGGGCCGTGGACCGGCTGGGCGCGGGCGAGGGGATCGGCGCGGTGACCCTGCCGGCGCTGGGCATCGTGCTGTTCGGTCTTCTGCGCGCGGCGTGCGAGGCCTGGGGCGCCAGGCGGGTGTACGCGTCGGCGCGTGCGCAGCTCGCGGCACTGCGCGCGCGCGTCGCAGCGGCGCTCGCGGCGCGGTCGCCGGTCGACCCCACGCGCCCGGCCTCCGGCCTCGCCGCAAGCGTGATCGCGGAGCAGGCCGAAGCGGTGGTGCCCTACCTCGTGCGCTACGGGCCCGCGCGGTGGCGCGCAATGGCGGTGCCCGTGGTCATCCTGATCGCCGTGCTGCCGTTCTCATGGATCGCCGCGCTGATCCTGGTCGTCGCGGCGCCGCTCATCCCGCTGTTCATGGCCATCGTCGGCTGGCGCGCGAAGGCGGCCAGCGAGGCGCAGATGCTGGAAATGGGCGGGATGAACGCCTTCCTGCTCGACCGCCTTCGCGGCCTCGCGACGCTGCGCGCGCTCGGCGCGGTCGATGCCACCGCGAAGCGCCTCGGCGAAGCCGCGCAGGGCCTGCGGGTGCGCACGATGGCGGTGCTGCGCATCGCGTTTCTCTCGTCCGCCGTGCTCGAGCTGTTCTCGGCGCTGGGCGTCGCGATGGTGGCGGCCTATGTCGGCTTCCACCTGCTGGGCACTTTCGACTTCGGCACCTGGGGCCGGCGCCTGACGCTCGGGGAGGGCCTGTTCGTGCTGCTGCTGGCGCCGGCTTTCTTCGAGCCGCTGCGCGAGCTGTCCGCGGTCTGGCACGACCGCGCCGCCGGCGAGGCGGCGCTGCTGTCGCTCGATGCGCTGTCGCGCGACGGCACGCCCCTGCCGGGCGCCACGGCGCAGCAGGCGCCGGCGGCACCGGGCGCTCCCACGCTGCGCATCCACGGCCTGTACTTCGCGCAGCCGGGCGGCGAGCCGCTCTTCGAGAACTATGACCTGCGCGTGGCGGCCGGCGAGCACGTCGCGCTGATGGGGCCGAGCGGCTCCGGCAAGACGGCGCTGCTCGGTCTCATCGCGGGCCTGGTGCCGGCGCAGCGCGGCGAGATCGCGATCGGCGGCACGCCCTGGACCGACCGCACCGCGGCCGCGCTGCGCGCGCGCATCGCGTGGATGGGGCAGAAGCCGCACGTGTTCGCCGGCTCGGTCCATGCCAACGTGGCGCTCGGCCGTGCCGGCGTGCAGGCCGGCGACGTGGAAGCCGCCATGCGATTCGCGGTGCTCGACGAGGTGGCGCAGGCGCATCCGGGCATGTCGCTCGGGGAGGGCGGCCGCGGGCTGTCGGGCGGGGAGGCGGTGCGGCTGGCGCTCGCGCGCGTCGCGGTGCATCGCGAGGCCGATCTGCTGCTGGTGGACGAGCCGACCGCGCACCTCGACACCCAGACCGCCGAGCGCGTGGCCGATGCGCTGATCGAGCTCGCGCGCGGCAAGACGCTGATCGCCGCGACGCACGATCCGGTGCTGGCGGCGCGCATGCACCGCGTGGTCCGGCTCGACGCGAGCGCGCGGCAGGAGGCGGCATGAAGGCGTGGCGTGAACTTCGTTCGGCCCTGTGCCTCTTCTTCGCCGCCGAACCGAAGCGGCTCGCCATGGGCGCGGCCCTGGCCGCGCTGACGGTGCTGATGGGCATGGCGTTGCTCGGTCTCTCGGGCTGGTTCATCACCGCGACCGCGCTGGCGGGCCTGAACGCGGTGAGCGCGATCCGCTTCGACGTCTTCATGCCCTCGGCGGGCATCCGGCTGTTGGCGCTCGGGCGCACGGCTTCGCGCTATGGCGAGCGGCTGGTGACGCACGATGCGACTTTCGGCGTGCTCGCCTCGCTGCGCGAGCGCCTGTTCCGGGGCTGGGCGGCGCCCGGCGCCACGCGCCAGCTGCTCGCGCGGCCGTCGCGCCTGCTGTTCCGCCTGACGGCCGACATCGATGCGCTCGAGGCGCTGTACCTGCGTCTGGTCGTGCCCGCCGGCGCGGCGCTCGCTGCGGCGGTGTTCGCCGGTGTCGTACTCGGTGCGATGAGCGCCTGGATGGGCGCGCTGCTGGCACTCTGGCTGATCGCCGCGGGCTGGGGCATCGCGGCGATGGTGGCGATGCGTGCGCGCGGCCCCGCCGTGCGCCGCGCGCAGGCCATGGAAGCACTGCGCGCCCGTGCCGTGGACCTGGTGGCGGGCCAGACCGAACTGGTCATGGCCGGCCGGATCGATGGCCAGCGTGAACTGCTGGCCGCGGCGGACCGCCATCTCGCAGAGGCTGACATGGCGCTCAACCGGCTGGAGACCGGTGCGGGCGCGGCCTACGGCATCGCGGGCACGCTGGCGCTCGCCGCGGTGCTGCTGGCCGTCGGCTGGCTGGCGGGCAAGGGCGCGATCGGGGTGCCTGGCGCGGCGCTCGCGCTGCTGGTGGCGATGACCGCGATGGAGCCCTTCGCCGCCCTGCGCCGCGGCGCGCTCGAAGCCGCGCGCGCCGGGCTGGCGGCACGGCGGCTCGCGCCGCGATGGACGCCGT
>JAGIBP010000078.1 GCA_017744285.1 Variovorax sp. | reverse complement strand
GCCACCAGCACGGCGACCGGCACGCAGACCGGCGGCGCGGGCACCGGCGGCGCGGGCGGCTCGAGCACGGTCGGCAGCGCGACCAACGGTGGCGCCAGCAATGGCAGCAACACCGCCGGCGCGGGCGGTGCGGGCGGCGCAGGCGGCGCGGGCAGCGGCGGCACGAACACCGGCAACGGTGGCACGGGCGGCGCGGGCAACGGCGGCACCGGCGGCGCTGGCGGCACGGTGACGGTCAATGCCGGCACCTTCGACATGTCCAACCACATGTCGAGCGTGGGCCAGACGGCGGCCGGCATCATGGTCGCGAACCAGAACAGCGGCCTCTCGTCGCTGGTGCAGCAGAGCGTGAACGTCCAGTCGAACCTGAACGTAGGAGGACGCTGAGCGATAGCGCAGCCTGATGCGTGCCGCGCGCCCGGCCCGTTCGGGCGGCGCGGCGCGCGTCGGCTCGCCTTCACCCAGAGCAAAGGGAGATGCCATGACATCCACCACACGCCTGGGGACCGCTTGCGCGGCCCTGGGCCTGCTATGGCCGATCGCGGCGGCGGCCCAGGGCGCGCCGGGACAGGCCGAGGAGACGGTGGCCTTCGTCGCCACGCCGGTCGACTCGGCCACGCTCGAAGGCACCCGCGGCGGGGCCGAAGTGGTTCGCAACGACATGACCCTGAGCGGCACCACGGCCGGCAACTCGGCCCGCAATGTCGAGACAGGCGACAACGTCATCAGCTCGGGCTCGTTCTCGAACATGAGCGGGCTGCCGGTCGTGGTCCAGAACTCGGGCGCGAACGTGCTGATCCAGAACGCGGTGATCGTCAACGTCCAGATGAACTGAGGGAGAGTGTCATGCGCGGCATGCTGCTTTCCCTC
Organism: Variovorax sp.; assembly: GCA_017744285.1. Lineage (GTDB taxonomy): Bacteria > Pseudomonadota > Gammaproteobacteria > Burkholderiales > Burkholderiaceae_C > Variovorax. The sequence goes on along the minus strand of JAGIBP010000078.1, from coordinate 7,547 downwards.
ACCTTGCTGGCCTTGGCCACCGCCGCGCCCGCCCAGGAGGAGCGGGCCTATATGCCATCCATGGGCATGGGCGACTTTTCCATACCCGTGAAGAGCCTCAAGCAGCAGCGCCAGGCGCGCACGCTGATCCAGAAGTACGACTTCAGCTGCGGCTCGGCCGCGGTCGCCACCCTGCTCACGCATCACTTCAACTACCCCGTGAACGAGCAGCAGGTGTTCACCTGGATGTACGAGCACGGCGACCAGGCCAAGATCCACAAGGAAGGGTTCTCGCTGCTGGACATGAAGCGCTACCTGAAGACGCAGGGCTTCGAAGCCGATGGCTTCGAGCAGCCGCTGGAGAAGCTCGCGCAGGCGCGCGTGCCGGCGATCGTGCTGATCGACACCGAGGGCTACCACCACTTCGTGGTCGTGAAGGGCCTGCAGGCGGACCGCGTGCTCATCGGCGATCCGGCCCAGGGCACGCGGGCGATGTCGCGCAAGGACTTCGACAAGGCCTGGCACAACGGACTGCTCTTCGTGATCCACAACCGCATGGACGTCGCGAAGTTCAACCTGGCGGCCGACTGGCGCGTGGTCCCGCGCGCGCCCCTGGGGCAGGGCATCGACCGCGCCGGACTGGAGCAACTGGCACTGCCCAAGCTCGGGCCCGGGGACTTCTGATGACTGCGGCGCGCTTCCCTTTCGTCCAGGTCGCCATCGGGCTGTACGCCCTGATGGTGGGGAGCGTTCTTTCGCCGGCGCGCGCAGAAGACCCGGAATACGGGCAGCCGCCTCGGTCCGAGGAAGTCTGGCTGGCCGCGAGCAACCACGACCTGGACCAAATGCGCGGCGGTTTCGATCCCGCTGGCACCGGGCTGATGGTGAGCTTCGGGATCACGCGCGCGGTCTACATCAACGGCGACCTCGTGACCCAGACGACGCTCGACTTCGGCCATCTCACCGACCTGACGCCGGTGCAGGCGGCCCAGCTCGACCGCCAGCTCGCAAGCCTGAACCTGGTCCAGAACGGCCCCGGTAACACCTACCAGGCGCAGGCGGGCGCGTCGAACTTCGGCACCGTCATCCAGAACTCGCTGAGCAACCAGAACATCGTCAATCAGACGGTGATCAACGCCAGCACCAACTCGGCGGGGATGGTGAGAAGCCTCAACATCCTCTCGACGCTGAACGATTCGCTCGCGGCCGCGGTAGGAGGCCGCTGAGCTTCAGTAGGCCGACCCCAGTGCGACGCACAGCGCGTGCAGGTTGGGCACGATGAGCTGCGGGCGCGCCTCGTGTTCCCAGGGGCGCTCCTCGCGCACCAGCCATGCGGCCTGCATGCCGGCACCGAGCGCACCGACCACGTCGAGCGCCGCGTCGTCGCCCACGTGCAGCACGTCCTTGGGCAGCAGCCCGACCGAAGCGGCCGCCGCGCGGAAGATCGGCGCATGCGGCTTGCCGCTGCCGAACTCGCGCGCGTTGAACGCGGTGCGGAACCAGCGTCCCACGCCCGTGCGGTGCACATCCGCATTGCCGTTGGAAATCGCGACCAGCGGATAGCGCTCGCTGAGCCACTGGAGCGCGGGCAGCACGTCGTCGAACAGTTCGACGCGCTGGCGCTCCGCGAAGAAGACGTCGAAGGCCGGCTCGGCCAGCGCCGGGTCCTCGCCGGCGCGCTTCAGCGCCGCGCGGATGGATTCGCGCCGCAGCGCGCTGAGGTCGTGCGCCAGGTCCGAGCGCTCCTTCTCCGTGGCCTGGCGCAACTCGCGCAGCACGCCGGGCGTGACCAGCAGGTCGGCTGTCTTCGGCGCCTCGCGAACCAGCCAGGCGTGCAGCGCGCGCTCGGCGCGTTCGATGGTCGGCCAGATCGGCCAGAGCGTGTCGTCCAGGTCGAGCGAGATCGCGGCGATGCGTTCGACGTCGAGCTTCAGGGAATCGGAGGTCGCGGTGGGCATGGTCGAGAATATCGCATGCCTTTTCGACAAGAACCGCCCGCCGCCGACATGGCCCCAGGGCGAACCGCCGTGCTCTGGTGCAACCTCGGCTCGCCCGACGAGCCGACCGCGAAAGCGGTGCGGCCCTACCTCGCAGCCTTCCTCGGCGACCCGCGCGTGGTCGAGATTCCCAAGGCCGTCTGGGGACCGATCCTGCACGGCATCATCCTGCGCACGCGGCCCGCGAAGTCGGCCGCCAAGTACGCGAGCATCTGGCTGCCCGAGGGCTCGCCGCTCAAGGTCTGGACCCGCAAGCAATCCCTGCTGCTCTCGGGGTGGCTCGGCGAACGGGGCCACCGCGTGATGGTGCGCGACGCGATGCGCTATGGCCAGCCCTCGATCGCCAGCCGGCTCGACGAGCTCAAGGCCGAGGGCGTGACCCGCGTGCTGGTGCTGCAGGCCTACCCCCAGTATTCGGCCACCACCACGGCCAGCGTGATCGACGAAGTGAACGCCTGGAGCGCGCGTGTGCGGCGAGTGCCCGAGTTCCGGTTCGTGAGCGACTACCACGACGATGCCGGCTACATCGACGCGCTCGCGCGCAGCGTCGCGCGGCACTGGCAGCACCACGGCCGGCCCGACCAGCTCGTGATGAGCTTCCACGGCATCCCGGCACGCAACATCCGGCTGGGCGATCCCTACCAGGCGCAATGCGTGGTCACCGCGCGCCTTCTGGCCGAGCAACTGCAGCTCACGCCCGACCAGTACCGCGTGACCTTCCAGTCGCGCTTCGGGCGCGCCAAATGGCTGGAGCCCTATACCGAACCCACGCTGCGCGAACTCGGCGCCAGGGGTGTGAAGCGCGTCGACGTGATGTGCCCGGGCTTTCCGGCCGACTGCCTGGAGACGCTGGAGGAAATCGCGATGGAGGGGCGCGACGCCTTCCTGCAGGCGGGCGGCCAGCAGTTCAACTACATCCCGTGCCTGAACGACAGCAGCGCCTGGATCACCGCGCTCGCGGGCATCGCGCAGCGGCACCTGGCCGGCTGGCCGGCCTGAGCTGCCGCGCTGCCGCTCAGAAGCGCCCGAGATAGTCGAGCTTGCCCAGCGGCACGCCACTGTGCCGCAGGATGTCGTAGGCCGTGGTGACGTGGAAGAAGAAGTTCGGGACCGCGAACTGCAGCAGGTAGCGCTGCGCGGTGAACCGCAGCTCGTTGCCGCGGACCTTCATCACGACCTCGCGGTCCTCGTGGCCGTCGATCGCCGCGCGGTCCACGCTGCCGAGGTAGTCGATGGTTTTCGCGACGCGCGCCTGCAGCGCCGCATAGTTCGCCTCGTCGTCGGGAAAGCTCGGCGCGGTGGCGCCCGCGATGCGCGCCGCGCCGTACTTGGCGGCATCGCTCGCGCTCTGGATCTGGCCGGCGAGCGTGAACATGTCCGGCGCGAGGCGCGCGTCGAACAGCCGTGCGGGATCGATGCCCGAGGCCTGCGCGTGCGCAAGCCCCTTGTCGAGGATGTGGGACAGCTGCCCCAGCCCGCGGGTGAAGACCGGGACCGAAGCGTCGAAAAGCGAGAAGGCCATGGGATCTCTCCGTGTTGTCGTGGCCCGATTGTGCGGCCGCCGCCCCGCACGCGCCCCGGCATGCGCGCGACCTGAGCATTGCCTGACGAATTGCGCGCCGCCGCGCGCCGATTCGCGTATCGTCCCGGTGGCCGCGACTCTCCGGCCAGGAGGTGCGTGATGGATGTCGTGCGTGAAATCCGATCCTTCAACCAGGGCCGCGACCCGGAACGGCTGGCGCTCAAGTACCGCAACATGCGCGCGAGCCCCTTCGTGTTCCTGCGCGGCACCTGCCATCTCTTTTATGACCGCCTGGCCCGCATCGGCGCGCCGCGCTCGGCGCCGCTGGCCTGGGTCTGCGGCGACCTGCACCTGGAGAACTTCGGCAGCTTCAAGGGCGACAACCGGCTCGTCTATTTCGACATCAACGATTTCGACGAGGCGGCCCTGGCGCCGGCGACCTGGGACCTGGTCCGCTTCCTGACCAGCCTGCGCGTCGGCGCCGAGAGCATCGCGGTCGGGCAGCGCGAAGCCGCCAGGCTCTGCGAGGTCTTCATCGACAGCTACGCATCGGCCCTCGGACTCGGCAAGGCCTACTGGGTGGAGCGCGACACCGCGCAGGGCCTCGTGCGCGAGCTGCTCGACGGCCTGCGCGATCGCCAGCGCCCGCAGTTCCTCGCGAGCCGCACCGACATGAAAGGGCGCCGGCGCGTGCTGCGCGCGGACGGGAAGAAGGCCCTGCCCGCCTCCGAGGCGCAGCGCGCCCTGGTCCTCGAGGTCGTGCGGCAGTACGCGGCGCAGCAGCCGAACCCCGGGTTCTACGAAGTCCTCGACGTGGCACGGCGCATTGCGGGCACGGGCAGCCTGGGGGTCGAGCGCTATGCCGTCCTGGTCGAGGGCAAGGGCTCGCCCAACGGCAACTATGTGCTGGACATGAAGCAGGCCCTGCCCTCTTCGCTCGTGCCGCACCTGAAGGTTGCGCAGCCGAAGTGGAAATCCGAGGCGCATCGCGTCGTGGCGCTGCAGCGGCGCGTGCAGGCGGTCTCCATGGCCTTCCTTCAGCCCGTGGTGGTGCAGCGCGTGCCCTACGTGCTGCGGGCCCTGCAGCCCGCCGAGGACCGCGTGGCCCTGGGCGGCCGGTCTGCCCGCAGCGCGGCCGACCTGCAGGGCGTGATCACCGTGATGGCGAACCTGGTGGCGTGGGCCCAGTTGCGCAGCGGCGGGCGCGAAGGCTCCGACATCGCGGATGACCTGATGGACTTCGCCCGGCGCGGCAAGTGGAAGTCGCGGGTGCTCGATGCCTCGGTCGAAGCGGCCGCGCAGGTGCGGCGGGACTGGTCGACCTACGCGGCCGCGTACGACGACGGTTCCTTTGGGTGACCCTCGGCGCGGCCGCACTGCCGCCGCCGGAATTGACCCGCGTCAACCGCGATCGCGCGCCTCTGACGCATACTGATCGTTTCACATGCGACAAGGAGCGCTCCATGTACCAGCAGATTCTCGTCCCCGTCGACGGCAGCAGCACCTCGATGCAGGGCCTCGAACACGCCATCGAGGTGGCGCAGCTCGTCAAGGGCCGCCTTCGCCTGATCCATGTGGTCGATGAACTGTCTGCCGCACTCGCGATGGATGCGTATGCCGGCTACGCGGGCGACTGGACCGGCCTTCTGCGCGAGAACGGCGCCAAGCTGCTGGAAGAGTGCCGCCGGAAGGTCGAGGCCGCCGGTGTGACCGTCGACACCGTGCTGCGCGACACCCTCGACGGCCCGGTGCACGAGGTCGTCACCCAGGAAGCCGCGAACTGGCCCGCCGACCTGATCGTGCTGGGCACCCACGGCCGCCGCGGCGCCAAGCGCCTGTTCCTCGGCAGCAGTGCCGAATACATCCTGCGCTCCGCACCGGCGCCGGTCCTGCTGGTGCGCTCGAAAGAGCAGCCGGCCGAGGGCGAGGCGGAACCGGCCGCGGAACGCAAGTCGATCCGCGTGCATCTGCCCAGCGGCGCGCTGGCGATCGAATAGCCCGGCGCGGAGCCGCCGCCCCCCCGGAATTGCAGGACTCAGCCGTGGGGGTGCTCCATGCAATGTCATCGAGCGGTCCTATAGTGCCTCGACGCCCTTGCCAGAACGACGGCAAGGATGATGACTGACTGGACCGGGAGGAGCATGAAGCATTCCGAACGCAATATCGACACGTTCTCGACGTGGCTTGCGAGCGTGGGGCCGGAGGCGGCCCTGCAATACCTGAACAGCGGTGTCCCGCACCGCTACACCGCCGTCTATCGATTCGAAGGAGAACTGCTTCGCAATGTTCTCCTCCATGACAAGCGCGGGCAGTTGCGTCCCCAGTTCCTGATTGCGGTGCCGTTCAAGCAGAGCTTCTGCCAGTTCGTGCGCCGGGACCAGGTCTTCCGCACCGACGATTCCGCCAGTGACGAACGGCTCGTGGGGCATCCCTACCGGGGCGTGGTCGTCTCCTATCACAGCGCGCCCATCCTGAACGAGGAAGGCGCGCTCTGGGGCACCATGAGCCACTTCGACATGAGCAGCCATTCGCTGACCGACGCGGAATTCGAACTGCTCGAACGTGCGGCGCGCGCGCTGGGCCGCTACACGCCGCAACTGGCGGATTGACGCGCCGGCCGCGACGGGCGGACCCTTTACGCGCCGGCCGCGCGCACGAAGGCCTCGATCGGGTCCAGCTGCTCCGCCACGTTCAACGCCGGCGCATGGCCGCAGCCCGGCACCTCGATGATCTGCAGGCGCTGACTCGCGCCGGGGCCGCGGCGGCGCATCTCGTCCAGGGTCTGCGGCAGCACGAGGTCGGAATCCACGCCGCGAAGGCACAGCACCGGCGCCTCGATCGCGTCGTAGTGCGGCCACAGCAGGTAGTCGTCGGTGTGGACCACGAACTGCCGCGCCATCGCGGGGTCGTAATGCGGGGTCACGCGGCCGTCGGGCAGCCGGCGGGTCGATGTCTCGGTGAGCCGCCGCCATTGCGCGTCGCTCAGCCAGCCATAGGGCTTGTAGACGGTGCGGAAGAAGGCTTCGAGTTGCGTCACCGTCTCGAAGGCCGGCGGCTGGCCCGCGTAGGCGCGGATGCGTTCGAGGGCCGCGGACGCCAGCTGCGGCGCGTTGTCGTTGAGCACCAGGCTGGCGATGCGCGGCTTCATCGACGGCTCGATCAGCCCGCCCGCGCAGACCATGCCGATCGCGCCGCCCATCGAGGTGCCAACCCAGTGCACGCGGGCAAGCGCGAGCTCGTCGCACAGCGCCGCTGCAAGCCGCGCATAGAACGAAAGCCGGTAGTCGTCGTCCGGTGCCCGGCTCCACTGGCTCAGCCCGCGGCCGAGCGTGTCGGGGCAGATCACGCGAAAGCCGCGCGCAGAGAAATGCGCGGCCAGTTCGTCCATGTCGCGGCCGGTGCGCGCGAGGCCGTGCCATGCGATGACCACGGGATCGCCCGCGCGGCCCCAGTCCATCCAGTGGATCTCGTAACCCGCGAGTTGCGCGTAGTTGGAAGTCGGTGGGTTCATCATCGTTTCCTGAGCCGGCCGACGATGCCGGTGGGGAAGTAATAGACCGAGAGCACGAACAGCACCCCGAGCCACAGCAGCCAGCGGTCGGGCGACAGCAGCGCCCCGAGCCAGGTCAGCCACGACACCGCGCCCGCGGCCTCGCTGCCGATGCGCAGCAGGTCCTGCAGGTAGCTCTGCGCGATCAGGAAGATCACGCTGCCGATGACCGCGCCGTAGATCGTTCCCATGCCGCCGATGACCACGATCAGCAGCACGTCGATCATGATCTCGAAGGACAGCGAGGTGTCGGGTCCGTTGTAGCGCAGCCAGATCGCGAGCATCGCGCCCGCCAGCGTCGCGAAGAGCGCCGAGAGCACCGAGGCGGTCGTGCGGTAGACCACCACCCGGTAGCCGATGGCCTCGGCGCGGAACTCGTTCTCGCGGATCGCCTGCAGCACGCGGCCGAAGGGCGAGTTCACGATGCGCAGCAGCGCCAGCACCAGCACCACGCGACCCCGGCTCTCGAACTGGGTCTGCTTGTAGGCCAGGGCCGGAG
>JAGIBP010000077.1 GCA_017744285.1 Variovorax sp. | reverse complement strand
GGCCACGCCGGCGCAGGGCATCGCGGCGGCGGGCCGGCGGGAGCGCAGCCTGCTCGCCGTGGCGGCTTCCATGGCCCTGGCGCTCCCGCTCGTCATGGCCCTGGCGGCCTGGTGGGTCTTCGGCGGCCATTGATGCCTGGACGGGGAATTCGATGGACATCGACATCGCCTCCGTATCGAAGCAGGGCGGCCGGGCCTACAACGAGGACGTCTTCGGCCAATGGAGCGACGGGCGCTTCGCTGCCTTCCTGGTGGCCGACGGCGCCGGCGGGCACGGCGGCGGCGACGTCGCGGCCGATGTCGCGCGTGCGAGCGTGCTCGGCGCGCTGGCCGCGTCGCCGGGGCTCGCGCGCGCGGGCCTGCGGCGCCTGCTCGAAAAGGCCAACCGCGACGTGGTCGCGCGACAGGCCGAAGGCGGCCGGCTCGCGGACATGCGCTCGACCGTGGTGCTCGCGGTCGTCGACCTGCGGGCCGGCGAACTCGCATGGGCCCATGCGGGCGACAGCCGCGCCTATCTCTTCCGCGGCGGCGAGCAGGTGGCGCGCACCATCGACCACAGCCTGGTCCAGCAGCTGGTGAGCAGCGGAGTGATCGACGAGGAGCGCGCGCGCTCGCATCCGCAGCGCAACCTGCTGCTGTCGGCGCTCGGGGCGCCGGACGGCGCGGTCGACATCGACGTCTGCGAACGCATGCGGGTCGGCGGCGGCGACGCGGTCCTGCTGTGCAGCGACGGCGTCTGGGAGGTGCTGGGCGACCGGCGCCTGGGCGAGCTGCTGCGCGCGTCGCTCAATCCGCGGCAGTGGATCGGCCGCATCGACGCCGAGATCCGCCTGCGCGCCGCGCCGGGCCATGACAACTACACCGCCGTCGCGATCTGGCTGCACGACGACGGCGAGCAGGCGGCGCAGCCGCTGCCGCCGGGTTCTTCCTGACCAGCGGCTAGCGCGGACCGAAGACCACGGGTTGCCCGAGCCGCCACTCGGGCGGCGCGAAGATGTCGGCCAGGCTCGTGCCGGCGATGCTGTAGTGGATCTCGGTGCCCGCGGGTGCGGCGATGGCCGTGAGGACGGACTGCAGTTCGCGCCTGGCGGCCTCCACGTCGACCACGTCGAGATCGACCCGGGTGAAGGCCACGCGCCGCGACCGGCCGACACGGCCCTCGCCGAGCGAGTCGCCCCAGCCGAGCACGCTGCCCAGGCCCTTGGCCCTGAGGGCCTGGTCGATGCGGTCCTCGCGCTGGTGGTAGAGGTCGTCCACGTCGGCCACGACCGGGATCTTCACCGCCATGAACTGGGTGCGGGCGTAGCCCGTGGAACGGGCCGATGGAGAGGGCGCTGCCATGGAGTTCTCGATGCGAAGCCGCAGGCGTTGATAGGCGTGGACGCCCATTGTCCGCCAGTCGCGCCGGCTTGCGTCTGGTCGGTCAATCCCGTACGCTGGGTTGCCGTCCAGACGCCGCGCCGTCCTCTTTCGGACCGAGCGAAACGTCCGCCGGGTGTCGAGGAGACCACTCATGCCAAGCCGATCGAACGGCCTCGCGGCCGAAATGGAAGCGGTGCGGACGCTGGCGCTCGTTGGAGCGTCCGCCTCCGGGAAGACCACCCTCGCGGAAGCCCTGCTGCTGCGCACCGGCGCCATCGGCGCGGCCGGCAGCGTCGAGCGCGGCACCACGGTGAGCGACCACGATCCGCTCGAGCGGCGAATGCAGCACTCGCTCAACGCGTCGATCATGCACCTGACGCACGGCGACACCCGCGTGCACTTCATCGACACGCCCGGCGGCCCGGACTTCCTCGGCCAGAGCCTGCCGGCGCTCGAGGCGGTCGAGACGGCCGCCATCGTCATCAACGCCGCCAGCGGCATCGAGCAGACCGCGGTGCGCATGATGGACTACGCGGCCTCGCGCCACCTGACCCGCATGATCGTCGTCAACAAGATCGACGCGCAGGGCGTCGATCTCGCGGGCCTGCTGGCGCAGATCCAGGCAGCCTTCGGGCGCGAGTGCCTGCCGCTCAATTTGCCCGCCGACGGCGGCGCGCGCGTGGTCGACTGCTTCTTCAACCGCGAGGGCAGCTGTGACTTCGGCGCGGTCGAGGCGGCGCACCGCGCGCTCGTGGAGCAGGTGGTCGAGGTCGACGCGGCCTTCGTCGACCGCTACCTCAATGACGGCGATGTCGATGCGGCCGAGCTGCACGCGCCGCTCGAGCAGGCGCTGCGCGAGGGGCACCTGATCCCGGTGTGCTTCGTCTCGGCCCGCACCGGCGCCGGCATCGGCGAGCTGCTCGACGTGATGGTGCGGCTGCTGCCCGATCCGACCGAGGCCAATCCGCCGGACTTCCTCGTCGGCGAGGGCGCGGCCGCGAAGCCGATGGCGGCGAAGCCGGATCCGTCGCTGCACGTGCTCGCGCACGTCTTCAAGGTCACGGTGGACCCCTATGTCGGCAAGATGGGCATCTTCCGCGTGCACCAGGGCACGGTCACGCGCGACAGCCAGCTCTACATCGGCGACGGCCGCAAGCCCTTCAAGGTCGGACACCTCTTCATGCTGCAGGGCAAGGACCACGTCGAAGTCGCGCGCGCGCTGCCGGGCGACATCGTGGCGGTGGCGAAGGTCGAGGACATCAAGTTCGACGCCGTGCTGCACGACGCGGCCGAGGATGACCACGTGCACCTCGCGCCGCTCGATTTCCCGGTGCCGGTGCACGGGCTGGCGATCGAGCCCAAGCGCCACGGCGACGAGCAGCGCATGTGGGAAATCCTCGGCAAGCTCGTGGGCGAGGACCCGTGCCTGCGCGTCGAGCACGTGGCCGCCACCAACGAATCGGTGGTGTACGGCCTGGGCGACCTGCACCTGCGCACGCTGCTCGACCGGCTGCGCGAGGTCTACAAGTTCGAGGTCAACACCCGCCCGCCGCGCATCGCCTACCGCGAGACCGTGACTTCGCCGGCCGAGGGCCACCACCGTCACAAGAAGCAGACCGGCGGGGCCGGTCAGTTCGGCGAGGTGTACCTGCGCATCGAACCGCTCGGGCGCGGGGAAGGCTTCGAGTTCGTCGACCAGGTGAAGGGCGGAACGATTCCCGGGCAGTTCATCCCGGCCGTCGAGAAGGGCGTGCGCGAAGTGCTCGCCACCGGCGCGATCGCGGGCTACCCGGTGGTCGACGTGCGCGTGGTGGTCTACGACGGCAAGCACCACAGCGTGGACAGCAAGGACATCGCCTTCGCCACCGCGGGCCGCAAGGCCTTCATGGCGGCGATCCGCGAGGCGCGGCCGATCGTGCTCGAACCGATCGTCACGATCGAGATCGCCGCGCCCGACGGCGCCATGGGCGACGTGACGGGCGACCTGTCGTCGCGGCGCGGGCTGGTCACCGGCACCTCGAACCTCGCGGCCGGCACCGTCGTCGTCAAGGGGCAGGTCCCGATGTCGGAACTCGCAAGCTACCAGTCGCGGCTCAACGCCATGACCAGCGGGCAGGGCCGCTACACCATCGTGCTGTCGCACTACGAAGCGGTGCCGCCGGCGATCCAGCAGACGCTCACGAGCCAGCATCGCGTGAAGGACGAGGAGTGAGCGGCGCCGCGGCTCACATGCGCGTCGAGGCGAAGTCGCTGTCGCTGGACGCGCCGGGGCGGCGCGAATGCGCGAGGGGCTGGTCGGCGGGCAGGAAGCGCGCGAACAGGTCGTGCGCGAAGACGCTGCCGCCGTCGTCGGGCGGCGCGGCCGTGAAATAGAGCCCGCGCCATCGCGGCGACCTCGGCCCGGCGCCGTTGCCGAACAGCAGTTCCGCCGTGGCACGCAGGCCCGGCTGCAGCGCGCCGAGCTGCTCCACGAACGCATGGATGGCCTGCCGCTGCGCGGGGCTCGTGCCGGCGCGCAGCAGCGCCATCCGCAGCGCATGCACGCGCCGCATGAGCTCGGCGGACAGCCCGTCGAACTGGAGGCCGGCCGGAACGCGCGCAGCGGCGCCGTTGTGCAGCCGGTGTCCAAGCGCCTGGCCCTGCACCTCGACAGGGAGCGCGGCGCGCAGCGCGCCGAAGCCCTCGAGCCGCTCCAGCCCCGTCACCACCAGGTACACCGGCAACTGGATGCGCAGCTGGTCCGCCGTTTCGTGAACGAGGGCGCGCATCCGCCTGGCGAGATCGTCCCGCTCGCGCGCGGCCTCCAGCAGGGTCGCCGCGGCGATGCACACGACGATCCCGTTGAGCGGCAGGCGCTTGCGGCGCTCGGCGAGTTCCAGCAGCGCGCGATACCAGAGGCTGTGCTCGTGCGGATGCGAAGCGGGGCGCAGCACGCCGGCATGCACGTCGATGGCCGTCATGGCAGGCAGGCGGTGCCAGCGCCAGAAGGGGCGCGTGGCCGGCGCGGCGTGGCGTGCCGCTTCCTCTTCCTGCGCGCCGGCGGCCGCGGTCAGCAGGCGACCCACGTTCGCGTTCTCGTCGCCCACGAAGAGAAACCACGGCCTCGCATAGAGCGCGTTGCGCCGGGGCATGTCCACCGCCGGCAGGCGCGCCTGGGGCGGCGGAAGCTCCTGCCACAGCGATTGCTGGATCGCGGCGTCCTGCGCCGGTGTCAGCGGCGCCGCGCCGCCACCTTGCTCGAGGGCTGCGATCCGCGTGCGCAGGGACCGTCGGCGCGCCGCGCGGCCCGAGCCCAGCAGCATCCACCAGAGCGCGAGGAGGATGCCGAGGCATGCCGCCAGCAAGCTCCAGAAGTGCGCGGGGACCGTGGGCCAGGGGCTCATCGCTGCCGGCCTCAGCGGGGAACGGTTTCGAGAAACACCGTGTCGGCGATCACCCGCATCCCGAACTCGCCGGCCGCCAGCGATTCGCGCAGGCGTTGCAGATAGGCGGACGCCAGTTCGAACGGCGGCCGCTCCATGCCTTCCCCGAAGGGCATGGGCGACGACAACGCGGTCAGGAGCACGGTGCCGAACGGCGGTGCCGCCAGCCAGCTCGACGGAATGTCCCGGCCCAGCTCGACGACCTCGCCGGCGCGCACCCGGCGCTGCCCGCGCCCCGCGTTGAGGTGCATCACCGCGCCGTCGGCGGTGTAGTAGTCGATCCACAGATAGCCGTCGAAGTTGGGCGCGGTGACTTGGAAGCGCACCGGATCGCCCTCGCGCAGCAGCCCCTTGTGCGCGCTGGAGGCCGCCACCTTCAGCCCGTGGCCCATCTCGCGGTTGCGCGCCTGGTAGGGCTTCAGGATCTCGACCACCTCGCAGTGCGGCCACAGACGCAGCCGCAGGTCGAAGCTCGCCTCCCCCACGCCCGGCGTCGCGCGCACCTCGCGCTGCACGCGGGGCACGTCCTCCGCGGTCGAGACGAAGCCGCTGACGCGCACGGCCCCGTCGCGCAGCTGCGTGACCGAGAGGTCCGCGCACGCGTGGGTCTGCAGGCGCTGCTCGACGCGCTCGGCCAGCGTCGGCGGCGCGGCGCGCGAGTGGGTCAGCCAATGCGACAGCAGGTAGCTGAGCGGCGCCACCACGGCCAGCCCCGCGACCGTGCGCAAGAGCGCGCGCTTGCGGGCCTGCGGATCGCGCGGGCCTGGCGGATCGGGCACGCCATAGGGCTGCGGCGTGATGCGGTCATGCGCCAGCGTCTCGAGCGAGGCCGGACGCACCGGCAACTGCTGCCCGTGCAGGTCCTTGAGCTTGCCCAGCTCGCCGTCCTCGCCGTGCTCGAAGTAGTACTGGCCCTTGAAGCCGAGGGCCAGCGCGTGCCAGTAGACCTCGCGCACCTCCTGCTCCTCGGCCGGCAGCGCCGACAGGTGGTGGAAGAACTCGGTCTGCGCATTGCTCGAATTGAAGAGCTGCCGCTGGAGCGGCGGCGCCGCGGCCCCGCCTTCGGGATGGCGGGCGAGGATCTCGTCGAACCACGCGACGAGCGCGAACTGCGCCGATTCGACCTGCGCGGCCGATCGGCCCAGGCGGGCGGCGGCCGCGCGTGCGGTGTCGAGCAGTTCGATCGCCCGGCGCCGCGCCGCTTCGAGGGAAATGCTTGGCCGTCCCGCCGCGATGGAGGCATCCAGCGCCAGACCGAACGAGATCAGGGCCGAGAAGCAGTCCAGCAGGCGCGTCATGCGATGCTCGCTGCTAGCCCTGGACGACGGTGGGCGGCGCGCCGCGATGGCGCCTGCATCGATCGCACATGCCCGGGCCCCCCGTCGTTTTCTGGATAGGGGCTGATTCTTTCCAGGGGGTCCGGCACGCACCATACCGCTTGGGAGCTATGTCGTTAGGAAGGCAAATCCGCCTTGATGCGCGTCGATTTCGCCGGTATCTTCGACGCGCTGAGTTCACCATTGCAACGCTGGGGTAAGCCATGAAAATCCTGATCGCCGACGACCACCGGCTCGTCATCGAAGCGGTCAAGGCCAAACTGTCGGAACTCGAACCCGACATCGAGTTCGTCCTGGCAATGAGCGTTGACGAATTGCTCGCCGGTGCATCCGACGACATCGACCTGGCCATGATCGACCTGAACATGCCGGGCGCCGAGGGACAGGCCCATATCGACGAGATCCGCCGCCGTCATCCGGCGGTGCCGGTCATCGTGCTCTCGGGCTACGAAGACCCGGCGGTGATGCGCAGTGCGCTGGAGCGCGGCGTGCTCGGCTTCATTCCCAAGGCCTACTCGCCCGACGTCATGCTCTCGGCCGTGCGGCTGGTCTTGGCGGGCGGCGTCTATGTGCCGCCGATGATGCTGTCGTCGGTGCCGCCCGGGGTCATCGCCGGCATTCCGGGCGCCGATCCGGCGCAGCGCGCCGGCGGGCCGGCCCAGACCCTCGAGCACCTGCGCAACGTGCTGACCGAGCGCCAGGTCGAAGTGCTGCAGCTGCTCTCGCAGGGCAAGCCGAACAAGCTGATCGGGCGCGCGCTCGGCATCAGCGAAGGCACGGTCAAGATCCACCTCGCGGCGATCTTCCGCGCGCTCAATGTGCGCAACCGCACCGAGGCCGTGGTGGCCGCGCAGTCGCTCACCGAAGCCTAGCCGCGGGGCGGCAGCCCCTTATCCTCGGGGCATGTCCTTGGAACTCTCGAATTTCGATGCGGCGATCGTCGATCTCGACGGCACGCTCGTCGACACCATCGGCGACTTCGTCGTCGCGCTCAACCGCATGTTCGACGACCTCGCGCTGCCGCACATCGACGGGCCGACCGTGGAGACGATGGTCGGCAAAGGCTCGGAACACCTGATCCATTCCGTGCTGAGGCATGTGCGCGGCACCTCGGAAGAAGGCGACGCCTGGTTCGAACGCGCCTGGCCGCGCTACCAGCACCATTACCTCGCGATCAACGGGCAGCATGCGCAGGTGTATGCAGGCGTGGTCGAAGGGCTGTCCGCGCTGCGCGAGCGGGGCCTGCGCCTCGCGTGCCTGACCAACAAGCCCACCGCGTTCGCGCGCCCGCTGCTGGCGGCCAAGGCGCTCGACGGCTTCTTCGAAGTGATGTTCGGCGGCGATGCCTTCGAGCGCAAGAAACCCGATCCGTTGCCCCTGCTGAAGGCTTGCGAAGCGCTCGGCACGCAGCCGGCGCGCACCCTGATGGTGGGCGATTCGAGCAACGACGCCAAGGCCGCGCGCGCGGCGGGCTGTCCGGTGGTGCTGGTGAGTTACGGCTACAACCACGGCGAGCCGGTCCGGGGCGTCGACGCGGACGGCTTCGTCGATTCGCTGGCCGATCTCGCGCTGCTGCGCTGAAGCGCGGCGGCGCCTCAGCGCTTGCCGAGCAGGGCGTCCTTGAGCTGCCAGTCGGCGGGGCTCGGGCCGAGCCAGATGCGCACCAGCGCGTTGAAGAAGGCCTGCTCCTTGATGGGTTCGCCCTGCGCGACGCCCTTGACCGAGATCACGGTGCCGCTGCCCGGGATCCAGTCGATCGTGAAGGTCTCGCCGCGCTTCAGCTGCTTCTGCTCGGAAAAGATCCCGCTCATGCGCAGCAGGCCCGGGATCAGCTGGGACATCTCGGACTTGGGCGAGTTGTCCTCCACGCCGCGCGTGAAGAGCTTGCCCAGCTCGTTGGCGTCGATGTCGCGAAGCATGGTGATCGTGATGCGCTTGGCGCCCGGCGCGGCCAGCACCTCCTCGGTGGTGCCCGCCTTCCTGCCCAGGTACAGCGCGGCGGTGTAGACCTTGATCACGGTCTTGTAGCGGATCCCCGCCCCGTTGAGCTGCAGCGGTGCGCCCCGCAGTTCGATGACCTCGTCGAGCCTGACGCCCGCCACATCGAGCTGCGCGGCCGGGGCGGCCGGCGAGGCAAGGCACAGGCCGGTCAGCGCGAGGGTGCGGCACAAGGCGGTCATCGGGCAGGCTCCGTGAACAGGGAGGGTTGGATGCGCGGAATGTATCTTTTTGTGTACCGGCTGTCCCTCGGCTAAACTCCCGATTCCATGTTCATTCATCACGTCATCCAGACAGGTCAAGGCAGCCGGGGAGCCTGGCCTTGGCGTACGCCATCGACGTTGCTTGCTTGATTGCACGGCGCACCGCCGTGCGCCCTCGGCCCTCGGTCATGCCGATCGATGAGCCAACCTGAATGAACCGCCGCGACCGTGGAGCGTCGCTGGCAGACGGAGACCCCACCCGTGATCACCGAACTCGAATTCAAGAGCCTCAGCGCGCAGGGCTACAACCGCATTCCGCTGATGGTCGAGGCCTTTGCCGACCTCGAGACCCCGCTTTCCCTCTATCTCAAGCTCGCCTACACCAAGGACAGCGGACGCAACAGCTTCCTGCTCGAATCGGTGGTGGGCGGCGAGCGCTTCGGCCGCTACAGCTTCATCGGGCTGCCGGCGCGCACCTTGCTGCGAGCGTCCGGCTTCGGCGCCGAGGCCGTGACCGAGGTCGTCACCGACGGCAAGGTCGTCGAAAGCGTCCGGGGCAACCCGCTCGATTTCGTCGCGGCCTACCAGGAGCGCTTCAAGGTGGCGCTGCGCCCGGGCCTGCCGCGTTTCTGCGGCGGCCTCGCGGGCTATTTCGGCTACGACGCGGTGCGCCACATCGAGAAGAAGCTCGAGAAGACCTGCCCGCCCGACGCCCTCGGCTGCCCCGACATCCTGCTGCTGCAGTGCGAGGAGCTGGCGGTCATCGACAACCTCTCGGGCAAGCTCTACCTGATCGTCTACGCCGACCCGGCCCAGCCCGAGGCCTATGCGAATGCCAAGCGCCGGCTGCGCGAACTGCGCGAGCAGCTCAAGTACTCGGTGAGCGCGCCGCAGGTGCGGCCCTCGCAGGCGCATCCGGCGCAGCGCAGCTTCGCCAAGGCCGACTACCTGGCCGCCGTCGAGCGCGCCAAGGAACTGATTGCGGCGGGCGACTTCATGCAGGTGCAGGTGGGCCAGCGCATCAGCAAGCGCTACACCGAGTCGCCGCTGTCGCTCTACCGCGCGCTGCGCTCGCTGAACCCGTCGCCCTACATGTACTACTACGACCTCGGCGATTTCCACGTGGTCGGCGCTTCGCCCGAGATCCTCGTGCGGCAGGAGCGCACGGGCGAGGGCGAACAGAAGATCACGATCCGTCCGCTGGCCGGCACCCGCCCGCGCGGCGCCTCGCCCGAACTCGACAAGGCGGCGGAGGCCGAGCTCCTGAACGACCCCAAGGAGCGCGCCGAGCACGTGATGCTGATCGACCTCGCGCGCAACGACATCGGCCGCATCGCGAAGATCGGCAGCGTGAAGGTGACCGAGGCCTTCGCCATCGAGCGCTACAGCCACGTGATGCACATCGTGAGCAATGTCGAAGGCACCTTGAAGGACGGCATGAACGCGATCGACGTGCTCAAGGCCACCTTCCCGGCCGGCACGCTGACCGGCGCGCCCAAGGTCCATGCGATGGAACTCATCGACCAGTTGGAGCCGACCAAGCGCGGCATCTACGGCGGCGCCTGCGGCTACATCAGCTACGCCGGCGACATGGACGTGGCGATCGCGATCCGCACCGGCATCCTGAAGGACCAGATGCTGCACGTGCAGGCGGCCGCCGGCGTGGTGGCCGATTCGGTGCCCGAGCTCGAATGGAAGGAGACCGAAGCCAAGGCGCGTGCATTGCTTCGCGCCGCCGAACTCGTCGAGGAGGGACTGGAATGAACGCGAAGGTCTTGATGATCGACAACTACGACAGCTTCACCTACAACCTGGTGCAGTACTTCGGCGAGCTCGGTGCGGAGGTCGAGGTCCATCGCAACGACGAGATCACGCTCGATGAACTGCAGGCGCGCATCGCCGGCGGCGTCGGGCGGCTGGTGATCTCGCCGGGGCCGTGCTCGCCGGCCGAGGCGGGCGTCTCGGTCGCCGCGATCCGCGAGTTCGCGGGAAAGCTGCCGATCCTCGGCGTGTGCCTGGGCCACCAGTCGATCGGCGCGGCCTTCGGCGGCAGGATCATCCGCGCGCAGGAACTGATGCACGGCAAGACCAGCCAGATCACCACCTCGCGCGAAGGCGTCTTCGCGGGGCTGCCCGAGCAGTTCAGCGTGAACCGCTACCACTCGCTGGCCATCGAGCGCGCCAGTTGCCCGCCGGAGCTCGCGATCACGGCCTGGACGGACGACGGCGAGATCATGGGCCTGCGCCACACGGGCTTCGCGCACGAGGTCCGCATCGAGGGCGTGCAGTTCCACCCGGAATCCATCCTGACCGAGCACGGTCATGCGATGCTGAAGAACTTCCTGGAATGACCCCGGACAGGAGATCGGCATGACTTCTTCTTCGGCTCCGATCGACCTGCGCAGCGACACCGTCACCCGGCCGACCGCGGCGATGCGCAGCGCCATGCTCGCCGCACCCGTCGGCGACGACGTCTTCGGCGACGACCCCAGCGTGAACGCGCTGCAGGAGCGCATCGCCGGCATGCTGGGCTTCGAGGCAGCGCTCTTCGTTCCCACGGGCACGCAGAGCAACCTGTGCGCGATCCTCTCGCACTGCCAGCGCGGCGAGGAATACATCGTCGGCCAGCAGGCGCACTGCTACCGCTGGGAAGGCGGCGGCGCGGCGGTGTTCGGCAGCGTGCAGCCGCAGCCGCTCGACCACGAATCGGACGGAACGATGGCGCTCGCGGCCATCGAAGCGGCGATCAAGCCCGACGACGCCCACTTCGCACGCACCCGCCTGCTCGCGCTCGAGAACACGCTCGGCGGCAAGCTGCTGCCCTTCGCGTACGTGGAGCAGGCGACCGCGCTGGCCCGCAGCAAGGGGCTCGCCCGGCACCTGGACGGCGCCCGGCTGTTCAACGCGGCCACCGCGCAGGCGGCGCAGCAGGGCGGCGACGTGCGCGCCGAGGCGCGCCGCATCGCGGCGTGTTTCGACAGCGTTTCGGTCTGCTTCAGCAAGGGGCTCGGCGCGCCCGTGGGGTCGGCCCTGTGCGGCTCGCGCGAGTTCATCGCGCGCGCGCACCGCATCCGCAAAATGGCCGGCGGCGGCATGCGGCAGGCCGGTGTGCTGGCCGCGGCGGCGTCTTACGCGCTCGAACATCACATCGATCGGCTCGCAGAGGACCATGAGCTGGCGCGCCGGCTGGCGGACGGGCTCGCCGGCGTTCCCGGCCTGCGCGTCGAGGCGCCGCAGACCAACCTGCTCTTCGTCGACCTGGAGGGCGATGCGCGCCATCGCTCGGCCGAACTGCTCGCGCACCTGAAGCAGCAAGGCGTGCTCGCGACGGGGCTCTATCGCCTGCGTTTCGCCACCCATCTCGACGTCGACGCCAAGGGCATCGACCAGGCCATCGGCGCCATCCGGAGCTTCTTCCGTGCCTGAGCTCCATTCACTGCTGCTCTTCATCGCGGCCGGGCTGCTGCTGAACCTCACGCCGGGGCCCGACGTGCTCTACATCGTGACCCGTTCGCTGCGCTCGGGCACCCGCGCCGGGATCGTCGGCGGCTTCGGCATCACGGCCGGCTGCTTCGTGCACATCACCGCCGCGGCGCTGGGCGTGAGCGCATTGATGGCTGCATCGACGACGGCGTTCATCGCGCTGAAGTGGGTCGGCGCGGCCTACCTGCTGTGGGTCGGCGCGCGGATGCTGCTGTCCCGCGCCTCGAACGCCCCGGTGCTCTCCGCAGCCGGTACGCCCGGGGCGGACAGCCTGAAGCGCGTCTTCCTGGGCGGCTTCTGGACCAACGCGCTCAACCCCAAGGTGGCGCTGTTCTTCCTCGCCTTCGTCCCGCAGTTCATCGCACCCGGCACGCAGAACAAGCCGCTGGCCTTCTTCCTGCTGGGCACGCTGTTCAACTTCAACGCGATCTTCGTCAACGTGGCGTGGGCGCTGCTGGCCGGCTGGACGGCGCGGCGCGTCGGCCTCGTCCAGCGCGGCATGCACTGGCTGCAGCGCGGCGCCGGCGCGCTGTTCGTCGGCTTCGGCTTCAGGCTCGCGCTTGCCGACAATCCTCTTGCCCCGACCCCCGTCCATTGATCCAAGGGAGACACACCATGCCCATCACCCCCCAGGAAGCGCTCCAGCGCACCATCGAGCACCGCGAGGTCTTCCACGACGAGATGCTGCACATCGTGCGGCTCATCATGAGCGGCGAATGCTCGCCCGTGATGATGGCCGCGCTCATCACCGGCCTGCGCGTCAAGAAGGAGACCATCGGCGAGATCACCGCGGCCGCGCAAGTCATGCGCGAGGTCTCGACGAAAGTGCCGGTGGCCGACACCACGCACCTCGTCGACATCGTCGGCACCGGCGGTGACGGCTCGCACACCTTCAACATCTCGACGTGCTCGATGTTCGTCGTCGCGGCGGCGGGCGCCAAGGTCAGCAAGCATGGCGGCCGCAGCGTCAGCAGCAAGTCGGGCAGCGCCGACGTGCTGGAGTCGCTGGGCGTCAACATCAACCTCAAGCCCGAGCAGATCGCCAAGTGCATCGCCGACGTGGGCATCGGCTTCATGTTCGCGCCCAACCATCATCCCGCGATGAAGAACGTCGCGCCGGTGCGCAAGGAACTCGGCATCAAGACCATCTTCAACATCCTGGGTCCGCTCACCAACCCGGCGGGTGCGCCGAACATCCTGATGGGCGTGTTCCACCCCGACCTCGTCGGCATCCAGGTGCGGGCCCTGCAGCGCCTGGGCGCCGAGCACGCGCTCGTGGTCTACGGCCGAGACGGCATGGACGAGATCTCGCTCGGCGCGGCCACCATGGTCGGTGAGCTCAAGGACGGCGAGGTGCGCGAGTACGAGCTCCATCCCGAGGACTTCGGCATGGCGATGTCGAGCAACCGCGCCTTGCGCGTCGAGACGCCCGACCAGTCGAAGGAGATGCTGCTGGGCGTGCTCGACAACCAGCCCGGCCCCGCGCGCGACATCGTGCTGCTCAATGCCGGCGCGGCGCTGTATGCGGCTGGCGTGACGGACTCGATCGCGGCCGGCATCGAGCGCTCGCGCGTGGCGCTCGATTCGGGTGCGGCGAAAGCCAAGCTCGCGGAACTCGTGGCGGCTTCCAAGGCCGCAGCCTGAGGAGAGGCAAGACCATGTCGGACATTCTCGAAAAGATCGTTGCCGTGAAGCGCGACGAAGTCGCCGCGGCGAAGAAGAAGACCTCGCTCGACGCCATCCGCTTCGACGCGGAAAGCCGCGTGCTCACGCGCGACTTCGTGGGCGCGATGCGCGCGAAGATCGCGGCCGGCGCGGCCGCGGTGATCGCCGAGGTCAAGAAGGCCAGCCCGAGCAAGGGCGTCCTGCGCCCCGATTTCATCCCGGCCGACATCGCGCAGAGCTATGCGGCCGGCGACGGCCAGGTGAGCGCGGCCTGCCTCTCGGTGCTGACCGACCGCCAGTTCTTCCAGGGCGGCGTCGACTACCTGAAGCAGGCGCGCGCGTCCTGCGACTTGCCGGTGCTGCGCAAGGACTTCATCGTCGATGCCTACCAGGTCTACGAATCGCGCGCGATGGGCGCCGATGCAATCCTGCTCATCGCCTCCTGCCTGGACGATGCGCAGATGCGCGACTACGAGGCGATCGCCGCGGGGCTCGGCATGGCGGTGCTGGTCGAGGTGCACGACGGCGCCGAGCTCGATCGCGCGCTCAAGCTGCGCACGCCGCTGGTCGGCGTGAACAATCGCAACCTGCGGACCTTCGAGGTGTCGATCCAGACGACCATCGATCTCTTCGCGCGGGTGCCGGCGGACCGCTTGCTCGTGACGGAATCGGGCGTGACCACGCGGGCGGATGTCGCCGCGCTGCGCGCCGCCGGCGTACACGCATTCCTCGTCGGCGAGGCCTTCATGCGCGCCGAGGAGCCGGGCGAAGCGCTGGCGGAGATGTTCCGTTGAGCGCGGACCAGCTCACGAGCGCCGATCCGGCCGACTGGCCGGTCGCGCCCGGCTGGAAGCCGCTGGTCGACGCGTTCTTCGCCAGTGCGGTCGGGCAGCGGCTGCTGGGTTTCCTGCGCGAACGGCTGGAGGCCGGGGCCGTGATCTTCCCGCCGCGCCCGCTGCGTGCGCTCGAACTGACGCCCCCGGAGGACGTCCGGATCGTGATCCTCGGCCAGGACCCCTATCACGGGCGCGGCCAGGCCGAGGGGCTGGCCTTCTCCGTGGCGCCGGGCGTCGCGCTGCCGCCGTCGCTGCGCAACATCTTCAAGGAACTCGAGCGCGACCTCGGCACGCCGTGGCCGGCATTTCCCAGCCCCGGCGGCAGCCTCGTCAAGTGGGCAACCCACGGCGTGCTGCTGCTCAACACCTGTCTCACGGTCGAGGAGGGACAGCCGGCCAGCCATTCGGGCCGGGGCTGGGAGGTGCTGACCGATGCAGCGATCCGCCACGTCGCGAGCGGGGAGCGGCCGCGCGTCTTCATGCTGTGGGGCTCCCACGCGCAAAGCAAGCGCGCGCTGATCGATACAAATCGTCACAAAGTTCTGGTGGCCAATCACCCCTCGCCCCTGTCGGCGTTGCGTCCCCCGGTGCCCTTCATCGGCTGCGGCCATTTCGGCCAAGCCCGCGCGTGGCGCGAGGCTGAACGCGGCTGACGCAGTAAGTGCTTGATTTCATGCGAGAATCGAAGGCTCGACGCGAAACGCTGCCGCAATGATGCGGCCGTGGGGCGTGAAGGCACGAATCACCAAGCTGTCATCGACGTGTGCGGTTAATCGTGCTATATTTCGAGGTTCGCCGGAGAGGTGGCCGAGTGGTTAATGGCAGCAGACTGTAAATCTGCCCTCTTACGAGTACGCTGGTTCGAATCCAGCCCTCTCCACCAGCGAAGAATGGATTTTGCAGAGCGCTTGAATGTGGTTGTGCGGAGCTGAAGCGAAGGCATAGGCTCTGACCGCGATGTGGCGTGGCCCGGCTAGAGGGGCTGTGTCGCAAGGCGGGAGTAGTTCAATGGTAGAACCCTAGCCTTCCAAGCTAATGACGCGGGTTCGATTCCCGTCTCCCGCTCCAGAGGTCTGTCGGCGCTGTGTAGTTTGGTTTTTATTGAATATTGCC
>JAGIBP010000076.1 GCA_017744285.1 Variovorax sp. | reverse complement strand
GGCCAGCAGCGCGAAGATGAAGGCCGCGCCGGCTTCCAGCCCGCTGAAGAACTGCTTGGCGATGATCGCCGCCAGCGAGCCGTAGAGATAGAAGTCGTACCACTCGAACACCGTACCGAGGGAGGAAGCGAAGATGACCTTCTTCTCCTCGGCGGTCATGGGACGGGGACCGCTGGTCGGCGCTCCCCGTGAATCTAGCGTGGCTGCCATGTCGTCTCCTTCTGATGTGTTGCGCCCACGGCGTGGGACGTGGTGCATTCTTGGAGTGCCGACTGACCCGAGCCTGTCGCCAAACTGAATCGAGACTGACGACTTAGGGTCTAACCCGCAGTGGGCTTTTCAGGCTGTAGAAAATCGCGGGAAATCTTCGCACCCCCGTCTGGCTGCTGGTCAATCCGATGCCATCGAGACCATCCTCATGCAAAGCGATAGCGGAATTTCGTCTGGTCGGAGGGATGCCGGCGGCGGCGACTTTGGTGGCGGAGGGGCAAACGGTGAATGTGATTCCGGAAGCACAACGAACTTCGAGGATCTCTATCGGTTCCTCGCCGACGAGTTCAAGGGCAAGGCGTTCGACGACGCGTCCCCAGACGGGGCATTGCGGTAATAACCACGCCACATCGCGAGGCCTATTTCCGGTGCAGCGAAGGCCGCTGGTCGGCCCCGGTCCACTCCGCACCGTCGAACCAAGCATCGCCCGCCAGATAGGCGCGCAGCATGCCGAGCCCGTCGAAGCCCCAGAACAGTCGTCCATCGACCTCGCAGGTCGGCACGCCGAAGACACCGCGCGCGATCGCCTCGTCGGTGTTCTTCTTGAGCTGGGCCTTCACTGCGGCGCCGGCCGGGTCGCGCATCTGTCGCAGCTGGGCGGCGAGCGCCGCCAGGCGGGCCGCATCGCCGGGCTCGGCGCCGGTGCGCCAGACATCGCGCAGCACCGTCTCGGCCGCGTGGCGGTTGATGTCGCCATCGGTCGACGTCGCCAGCGCCAGCCGCAGGTGCGGCAGCGGATTGAAGGGATGCGTGGCCGGCATCCGGATCGGGATGCCGTGCGCGCGCCCCAGCCAGAGCACGTGCCGGTAGGTCCAGCTGCGCTTCGCCGGAATCTCGGCCGGCCCGAGCTGGCCGTGGTGCTTGAGCAGCGCGCCGAACAGCACCGGCCGGTAGGCCACGCTGTAGCTCAGCCCTTCGAGCGCCTGCGGCAAATGCTCGAAAGCGAGGTAGGCATAGGGCGAGATGAAGTCGAGATAGAAGGTGATGTGCTTCATGGCTTGGCAAGGAATCCGGCTTGCGCGCGCAGTTCGATCGCCCGCCACACGCTGCGCTTGTCGGCATCGCCCAGGCTGCGCCAGGCGGCGATCTCGTCGATGGTGCGCAGGCAGCCTTCGCAGAAGCCGCTGCCGGCATCGATGCGGCAGACCGAGACGCAGGGCGACGGCACCTCGCCCGCCAGCGCGCGCGCGGCGGCGGCGCGCTCGGCCAGCGCGGATGCCGATGGTGCGGCCTCGACGCTCACACCACGTCCGCCACCGGCGCGCCGGTCAGCCCTTCGAGGTCCTGCGGCCGCAGGCACACCACCGCATGCGGATGGCCGGCCGCGGCCCAGATCTCGTCGAAGCGGAACAGCTCGCGGTCGATCAGCATCACGGGTTCGGTGGCGTGCGCGAAGGGCGAGACACCGCCGATCGAAAAGCCGGTGCGGGACTTCACGAACTCCGCATCGGCGCGGCCGAGCTTGCCGACGAGGACCTCGACCTTCTTCTCGTCGACGCGGCGGTCGCCCGAGGTGACGACGAGCACCGCGCGTTCGTCCGACTTGCGGCGGAACACGATGCTCTTGGCGATCTGCCCGAGTTCGATGCCCAGCGCATCGGCGGCCTGCTGCGCGGTGCGCGCGGCGTCGTCGAGCATGCGCGGCGCATGCGGATGGCCTTTGTCCTGCAGCACGCGCGCGACGCGCTGGACGCCTTCGGGCAACGACGTCAGTTCGGCGCCGCACATCACGCCGCCCTCTTCGTGCGGATGGCCTTCGAGGCGCGCGAATTCGGCTCGCGGCCCAGCGCCTCGCTGATGTACGCGCCGGCGTCGATCAGCCGGTCGAGGTCGATGCCGGTCGCGATGCCCATGCCGTGCAGCATGTAGACCACGTCCTCGGTCGCGACGTTGCCGGTCGCGCCCTTGGCGTAGGGGCAGCCGCCCAGGCCCGCCACCGACGACTGGAAGTTCCACACGCCCAGCTCCAGCGCCGCCAGCGTGTTGGCCAGCGCCTGGCCGTAGGTGTCGTGGAAGTGGCCGGAGATGTCGTCGATGCCGAAGTGCGCGAGCGTGGCCTCGATGGCGTGCTGCACCTTGCGCGGCGTGCCCACGCCGATGGTGTCGGCCACGTCCACGCGCTGCACGCCGATGCCCTTCATGAGCCCCGCGAGGTAGCCCACCTTCTCGGGCGCGATCTCGCCCTCGTAGGGGCAGCCCACCGTGCAGCTCATCGCGCCGCGCACCTGGATGCCCTTGGCGCGCGCGGCCTCGGCCACGGGCGCGAAGCGCTCGATGCTCTCGGCGATCGAGCAGTTGATGTTCTTCTGGCTGAAGGCCTCGCTCGCGGCGCCGAACACCACGATCTCGTCGGGCCATTCTTCACGCGGCGCGGCGATGGCGGCCTCCAGGCCCTTCATGTTGGGGGTGAGCACCGAATAGCGCACGCCCGGCATGCGGCGGATGCCGTGCATCACCTGCGCGTTGTCCGCCATCTGCGGCACCCACTTGGGCGACACGAAGCTCGTGACCTCGATCTCCTTCAGGCCCGCATCCTGGAGGCGGTGGACGAGGCTGATCTTCACCTCGGCCGGCACCGGCTGCTTCTCGTTCTGCAGACCGTCGCGGGGGCCGACGTCGACGATCCTGACCTGGGTGGGGAGTTTCATGGGCATGTTTTCCTTGGGCGGATCAGTATCCGCGTTGGGGGTCGACCACGCCGGCAACAGGCTCTCCGCGCGCCATCGCGCGGATCTTGCCGGCGATCTGCGCGATCGAGGCGTCGCGCAGGGTGCGCGCCGAGCCATGCGGCGTCACGGTGATCTTCGGATGGCGCCAGAACGGATGCCCGGCCGGCAGCGGCTCGACCTCGAACACGTCGAGCGTGGCGCCCGCGAGCTGGCCGCTGTCGAGCAGCGGGATCAGGTCGGCTTCGACCAGGTGCGCGCCGCGCGCGACGTTGATGAGGTAGCCGCCCGGCTGGCCGCCGTTGAGCGCAGAAAGCGTGTCGCGGTTCAGGATGCCGCGCGTGGCGGGCGTCAGCGGCAGCAGGTTGACCAGCACGCGGCTGGCGCGCAGGAAGTCGCGCAGGCCGTCCTGGCCGGCGAAGCAGCGCACGCCTTGCAGGTCCTTGGGCGAGCGGCTCCAGCCGTTGACCGGGAACTCGAAATGCGCCACCGCCTTCGCGACGCGCTCGCCGAGCACGCCGAGCCCCAGGATGCCGACGGGGAAATCATCGCGCTCGCGCGGCTTGCGAAAGCTCCAGCGGCCCTCGCGCGCCTCGGCCTCGTAGGCATCGAACTCGCGGAAGTGACGGATCAGCGCGTGGCAGACGTACTCGGCCATCTGCACCGCCATGCCGGCGTCGTCGAGCCGCACGATGCGCGCTCGCGGCGGCAGCTGGAGGCCGAGCAGCGCGTCGACGCCCGCCCCGATGTTGAACAGCGTGCAGAGGCCGGGTTGCTCGTCGAGCAGTTGCTGCGGCGGCGCCCAGACCACCGCATGGTCCGCAGGCGCGGCGCCGGGCTGCCAGGCCTCGACCTCGGCCTCGGGGAGGGCGGCCCGCAGGCCCTCGATCCAGGGTCCGGGGCGGAGGTCGGCGAGGCTGACGAGGATGCGCATTCGGGAAGTCATCCCCCAAGCTTAATCACGTCGCGATCCGCAGCAGCTCCGCCCCCTCGGCCACCTGGTCGCCCGGCGCGTAAAGCAGTTCCTCGACCGTGCCGTCGGCCGGCGCGGCGATGGTGTGCTCCATCTTCATCGCCTCCATCACCGCGAGCGACTGGCCGCGCCTGACCTTGTCGCCGGCCTTCACGGAGAAGGAGACGACCTTGCCCGGCATCGGCGCGGTCAGCCGGCCGCCTTCGGCCTGCGTGTCGCCCGCGTGCGCGAGGCGGTCGATGGCGGTGATCTTCGTCGCGCCATCGGCGGCGAAGACGTGGGCGGTGGCCTGGTCCTCATACACGTCGAGCGTGTGGCGGCGGCCGTCGAACACCAGCTCGATCTCGCCGCCGGGCAAGCCGGCGATCGCCAGCGGGCCGGAGACATCGCCAACGCGCAGCACGAGCGCGCCGTCATGCAGGTAACGCAACTCGGCGGCCTGCGTCTGGCCGCGGAACTCGAACTCGAAGGGCCGCGTGCTCACGCCGTGCATCTGCCAGCCGTCGCGGCGGCTGAACGGATCGGCGCCCGCCGTGGCCCGCTCGGCGAGCAGCGTGCGCGCGATCGATGCAGCGGCCGCGAGCGGCAGGCCCAACGGCTCCTGGTCGAACAGCACGGCGCGTTCGCGTTCGATCAGCGCGGTGTCGAGCTTCGCCTGCGAGAACGAGGCGGTGCGCAGGATGCCGCGCAGGAACTGCACGTTGGTCGCCACGCCCACGATGTGCGTCTGCGCCAGCGCCTGGTCGAGCCGCGCCAGCGCCTCTTCGCGCGTGGCGCCATGCACGATGAGCTTGGCGATCATCGAGTCGTAGAAGGGCGAGATCACGCCGCCCTCGCGCACCCCGTCGTCGATGCGCACGCGGCTGCGCTGGAAGGCCGTGGCCTGCGGCTTGCGGTAGACCTGCAGCGTGCCGGTGGCCGGCAGGAAGTTGTTGTCGGGGTTCTCGGCGCAGATGCGCGCCTCGATCGCGTGGCCGTGCATCTGCAGCTGCTCCTGCTGGAGCGGCAGGGCTTCGCCCGAGGCCACGCGCAGTTGCCACTCGACCAGGTCGAGCCCGGTAATGGCTTCGGTCACGGGATGCTCGACCTGCAGCCGCGTGTTCATCTCCATGAAGAAGAAAGACATGTGGGCCCCCACGCTCGGCACTGACGTGTCCTCGCTGCCCCCCGAGGGGGTGCTCGCTTGCTTGGGGCGGCCCGGCGCGGCGCTCGGCGCCCCGTCGTCGCGCTGCTCGACGATGAATTCCACCGTGCCCGCCCCGACGTAGTTCACCGCGCGCGCCGCCGCCACGGCCGCCTCGCCCATCTGCCGGCGCATCGCCTCGGTCATGCCGGGCGCGGGCGCTTCTTCCAGCACCTTCTGGTGGCGCCGCTGCACCGAGCAGTCGCGCTCGAAGAGGTAGACGTAGTTTCCGTGCGTGTCGCCGAAGACCTGGATCTCGATGTGGCGCGGGCGCTGCACGTATCTCTCGATCAGCACCGCATCGTCGCCGAAGCTGCCCGTCGCCTCGCGCTGGCACGACGCGAGCGCCGCGGCGAAGTCGCCCTTCTTCTCGACGATGCGCATGCCCTTGCCGCCGCCGCCCGCGCTGGCCTTGATGAGCACCGGGTAGCCGATGCGGTCGGCCTCGCGCTGCAGCAGACCGGCGTCCTGGTCGGCGCCGTGGTAGCCGGGCACCAGCGGCACGTCGGCCTTCTCCATGAGCTGCTTCGACTCCGCCTTGAGCCCCATCGCCTTGATCGCCGACGGCGGCGGGCCGATGAAGACCAGGCCGGCGTCGGCGCAGGCCTGCGCGAACTCTTCGTTCTCGCTCAGGAAGCCGTAGCCCGGGTGCACTGCCTCGGCGCCCGTCGCCTTCGCGGCTTCGAGGATGCGCTCCCAGCGCAGGTAGCTGTCCTTCGGCGCGCTGCCGCCGATGTGGATCGATTCGTCGCAGGCGCGCACGTGGTTGGCGTGCGCGTCGGCGTCGGAATAGACGGCGACGGTGCGCACCGCCATGCGGCGCGCGGTCGCGGCCACCCGGCAGGCGATTTCGCCGCGGTTGGCGATCAGGATCTTCTTAAACATTCGACGAGTCTCCGGGAGGATGCTTCTTGAGCTGGAAGGCCGGCGCCACGCCGGGATCGGGCCGCCCGCTGAAGATGCGGGCCACACGGCCGAAAAGGGATCTGAGGAAGCGCCAGCTCTTGTGGATCAGCCACACGCTGAGCACGAGCACGGCGATGAAGAGAACGCCGAACGCCAGCGGATGCGCCACCGCGAGCCACAGGCCGGTGGGCACCGCGCTGTCTTCGACCAGCGACGCGCCGACGTTGCTGAACGGCTCGGGCGAGGTGTTGATCGCGGCGCGCGTGGTCGCCTTCGCCACATGCGCCGTGGCCGCAAAGCTGCCGCCGAGCAGCGCCGCGACCAGCGCCATCGCGGCATGGTCGGCACCGAACACGCCCGCGGCCAGCGCCGCGCCGGCCGGAATGCGGATCACCGTATGGACCATGTCCCAGAGCGAATCGAGACCGGGGATCTTGTCGGCGAAGAACTCGACGAACACCATGAAGCCGCTCGCGGCCAGCACCACCGGATGCGCGAGCAACTGCAAGGCGCCGGGCAGCGGCACCCAGCCGAGGTAGCCCGCGAGCCCGGTCAGCAGCACGACCAGATACAGCCGCACGCCGCTGGCCCAGCCCAATGCGGCGGCCAGCGCCAGCAGTTGAGGCATGTCCAACGAATCCATGGCGCAGTCCGGGTATCAGGCCAGCCAACGGGGCTTGCGCTTTTCGAGAAAGGACCGCACACCCTCGCGTCCTTCTTCGCTCGCGCGGATGTCGGCGATGCCCTGCACCGTCTTCGCGACGAGCGCATCGTCGATCTCCTGGCCGGCGACGTCGGCGATCAGGGTCTTGCAGGCGCGCACCGCCGCCGGGCTCGCGCTGGTCAGCGCCCGCACGATCTCGGCCACCTTGGCATCGAGCGCCTCGGCGGCCACGACCTCGTGCACGAAACCGATGCGATGCGCCTCGGCGGCCGTGAAGCGCTCGCCCGTCAGGAACCACCGCTGCGCGGCGCGCGCGCCCATCGCGCGCAGCACGTAGGGACTGATGGTGGCCGGGATCAGGCCGATCTTCACTTCGCTGAGGCAGTACCAGGCGCTGTCGACGCTGACCGCGATGTCGCAGGCGGCCACGAGCCCCATGCCGCCCGCATAGACATCGCCCTGCACGCGCGCGATCACCGGCTTCGGGCTGTCGTGAATCGCGCGCAGCATCGCGGCGAGGTGGCCGGCGTCGGCGAGGTTCTCTTCGTGCGTGAAGTCCGCCGCGCGCCGCATCCAGTTGAGGTTGGCGCCGGCGCAGAAGGCCGGGCCGTTGGCGCCGAGCACGATCGCGCGCACCTCGGGCGCCGCGATGGCCTGCCGGAAGGCCTCGCCGAGTTCGCGGATGACCACGTCGTCGAAGGCATTGCGCAGTTCGGGGCGGTTGAGCCAGATGCGCGCGACCGCGCCTTCGAGGCGCAGTTCGAGGGTGGTGAAGGAGGAGGTACTCATAGGGAGGAACGCGCTTCCTGTTGCAGCAGATAGACCCAGTCGAGCTCGGGGCCGGGATGGATCATGGCGGTCAACGCGGCCGTGAGCTGGCCCCGGTGATGGGTCGCGTGATTGAAGACGTGGCCGAGCGCCGGCGCGAAGGGAATGCGCACCTCCTCGCCGTTGTTGCGCACGTAGGCCAGGTCGCCCTGAAAGCGATCGGGCGCCAGCGTCGCGAGCCAGGGGCTCCACCGCGTCACGGCCTCGCGCAGCGCCTTGCACACTTCGGCGCGGTCGTCATGCAGTTCGGTGTCGAGCGGCAACCGCAGCGAGCGCCCCTCCGCGAAGCGCGAGAACCAGATGTTGTCGGTCAGCAGCAGATGGTTCACCGTGCGATGCACCGAGCGGAAGAAGAGCCCGCAATCGCGGTGCCAGTCGTCGTCGGAGAGGCCCTGGAGATGGGTGTCGATCAGCTTGTGCGTGGCCCAGACGTGGTAGCGCGCAAGGCTCGCGAAGTAGTTCGGCAGCGTCATGGGGGACCCTTTCTTACATGCGGAAAACGCCGAACTTCGGCTCGGGGATCGGTGCGTTGCGCGTCGCGGCCAGCCCGAGCGCCAGCACGCGGCGCGTGTCGGCGGGGTCGATGATGCCGTCGTCCCACAGGCGCGCGGTGGCGTAGTAGGGATGGCCCTGCGCTTCGTACTGCTGGCGGATCGGCGCCTTGAAGGCCTCTTCCTCCTCGGCGCTCCAGGCACCGCCCTTGGCCTCGATGCCGTCGCGCTTGACGGTGGCGAGCACGCTCGCGGCCTGCTCGCCGCCCATCACGCTGATGCGCGCGTTGGGCCACATCCACAGGAAGCGCGGCGAATACGCGCGCCCGCACATGCCGTAGTTGCCGGCGCCGAAGCTGCCGCCGATGATGATCGTGAACTTCGGCACGTTGGCGGTGGCCACGGCCGTCACCATCTTGGCGCCGTGGCGCGCGATGCCTTCGTTCTCGTACTTGCGCCCCACCATGAAGCCCGTGATGTTCTGCAGGAACACCAGCGGGATCTTGCGCTGGCAGCACAGCTCGATGAAGTGCGCGCCCTTCTGCGC
>JAGIBP010000075.1 GCA_017744285.1 Variovorax sp. | reverse complement strand
TCGATGCGCTGGTGTCGGCCGTGCGCGAGCTCGGCCAGCTCGCGCAGGTGCCCACGCCGTTCACCGATGCGCTGCTGGGGCTGGCGCGGCTGCGGGCGCGGCAGCTCGGGCTCTACTGACGCCGCGCCGAAGCCTTCAGCCGTCCACCGCCACCGGCACGCGCCGCGCCACCGCGCACATGAGCTCGTAGCCGACGGTGCCGGCCGCCTGCGCGACCTCGTCGATCGGCAGCACCGTGCCGTTCGGCGCGCGGCCCCACAGCGTGACCTCGCTGCCGAACGCGGCCTCCGGCACCGGCGTGAGGTCGACCGTGATCATGTCCATGCTCACCCGCCCGACCATGCGCGTGCGCACGCCGTCGACCAGCACCGGCGTGCCGGTGTCGCAGTGCCGCGGGTAGCCGTCGGCATAGCCCACGGCCGCGACGCCGATGCGCAGCGGGCCGTCGGCGGTGAAGCGCGAGCCGTAGCCCACGGTGTCGCCGGCCTGGAGGGTCTGCACCGCGAGCAGCTTCGTGGCGAGCGTCATGGTCGGCTGCAGCTGCCAGTGCGCCGCGTCGTGCGCCGGAAAGTCCGGGGCGCTGCCGTACAGCACGATGCCGGGACGCACCCAGTCGGCGCGCGAGGCCTCTGCGTGGCGCAGCGTTGCCGCGCTGTTGGCGATGGAGCGTTCGCCCGGCAGATCGCGCGTGGCGTCCTCGAAGACGGCGAGCTGGTGCGCGATGCCGCGGTCGCCGTCGGCGTCGCTGAAGTGCGTCATGAGCGAGATCTCGTCGACCTGCGGCAGCGCGTTGAGCCGGGTCCAGGCGGCGCGGAAGCGCCCCGGCGTGAAGCCCAGCCGGTTCATGCCCGAGTTCATCTTGAGGAAGACGCGGTGCGGCACCTGCGTCTTGTGCGCGGCCAGCCAGTCGATCTGCTCGTCGCAGTGCACCGCGTGCCAGAGCCCCAGGCGCGAGCAGAGTTCGAGGTCGCGCGCGTCGAACACGCCTTCGAGCAGCAGCACCGGCCCGCGCCAGCCGAGCGCGCGCACCCGTTCGGCCTCGGCCAGGTCGAGCAGCGCGAAGCCGTCGGCGCCGCGCAGGGCCTCGAAGACGTTCTCGATGCCGTGCCCGTAGGCGTTGGCCTTGACGACGGCCCACACGCGCGAATCGAGCGCCGCGCGGCGGACCCTGTCGAGGTTGTGCTGCAATGCGGCGGGATGGATGGTGGCAAGGATCGGACGCGGCACGGCAAAAACCTTGAAGATGCGGAAAACCCGCACAAAAACACGCCCCGCACTACGGGACTTCGCGCGATTTTGACATCGCACCCCCATGCTATAACCGCGCAGCCGCTTCCGAGGCGGCCTGTCTTCCACCATCGCCAGAACTCGTTGCTGGCCAGTCTGCCCATCGATGAAGCGCGGTTTCTACACGATCATGTCGGCCCAGTTCTTTTCGTCACTGGCCGACAACGCGCTTTTCGTGGCTGCCGTCGAACTCATGCGCACCAGCGGCGCGCCCGAATGGCAGCGCGCGGCGCTGGTTCCGATCTTCACCATCTTCTATGTGGCGCTGGCGCCGCTGGTGGGCGCCTTCGCCGACGCGCTGCCCAAGGGGCGGGTGATGTTCATCAGCAACGCGATCAAGGTGGTCGGCTGCGTGATGATGCTGTTCGGCTCGCATCCGCTGCTGGCCTACGCGATCGTCGGCCTGGGCGCGGCGGCGTATTCGCCGGCCAAGTACGGGATCCTCACGGAACTGCTGCCGGCGTCGCAGCTGGTCAAGGCCAACGGCTGGATCGAGGGTCTGACCATCGCCTCGATCATCCTGGGCATCGTGCTGGGCGGCCAGCTGGTCGGCCACGCGCTGTCGAGCCACCTGCTGGCGTTCGATTTCCCGCTGATCGACACGGGCATCGACACCCCGCCCGAGGCGGCGATCGCGACGCTCATCCTGGTCTACGCCGTCGCGGCCTGGTTCAACACCCGCATCCCGGACACCGGCGTCGAGATGCGCCCGCTGCGCGCCAATCCGCAGTACGGCGTCACGCGCAACCTGCTGTCGCTGCTGCCCGATTTCTGGCACTGCAACGCGCGCCTGTGGCGCGACAAGCTCGGCCAGATCTCGCTGGCCACGACCACGCTCTTCTGGGGCGCCGGCGGCAACCTCAAGTACATCGTGCTGGCCTGGGCCTCGCTGGCCCTGGGCTACAACACCGCGCAGGCTTCCTCGCTGACCGGCGTGGTCGCGATCGGCACCGCGATCGGCGCGGTGGTGGCGTCGATGCGCATGCGGCTGGACATGGCGACGCGCGTGATCCCGATGGGCATCGGCATGGGATTGCTGCTGATCGGGATGAACGCCATCCACAACGTGTGGGTGGCGGTGCCCTTCCTGATCCTGCTGGGCGGCCTGGGCGGCTTCCTGGTGGTGCCGATGAACGCGCTGCTGCAGCACCGCGGCCACAACCTCATGGGCGCGGGCCGCTCGATCGCGGTGCAGAACTTCAACGAGAACGCCAGCATCCTGGTGCTCGGCGCCTTCTACAGTGCCTGCACGGGCCTCGGCCTGTCGGCCTACGCGGCGATCACGGCCTTCGGCGTCGTGGTGGCCGGCTTCATGCTGCTGATCAAGCGCTGGCACGAGCAGAACCTGCGCAAGTACCCCGAGGAGGTCGAGCACCTCCTGGCGATCGCCCGCAGCGACAAGCACCACTGAGTCCACCGGGGCGGTAGTTCGTGGCTGCGCTCGCGCTCGTCTTCAACGCCTTCGTGTGGGGCGTGTCGTGGTTCCCCTTCCGCCAGATCGAGGCGCACGGCCTGCACCCGGTGTGGACGACCTTCCTGGTCTACGCCGCGATCGCGATGGTGATCGCGCTGCTGCGCCGCAGCATGTGGCACGTGTTCGCGCGGCAGCCGGCGCTCGGGCTGCTCGCGCTGGCGGCGGGCCTCACCAACGTCGGCTTCAACTGGGCCGTGACGCAGGGCGACGTGGTGCGCGTGGTGCTGCTCTTCTACCTGATGCCGCTGTGGAGCGTGCTGCTGGCCTGGGTGCTCCTGGGCGAGCGCCCGACGCCGTCGGCGCTCGCGCGGGTCGCGCTGGCGCTCGCGGGCGTGGCTGTCGTGCTCAAGACGCCGCAGGTGCAATGGCCGGTGCCCAGCAGCCTGCCGGACTGGCTCGGCGTCGGCGCCGGCTTCTGCTTCGCGGTCACGAACATCCTGCTGCGCCGGCTGCGGCACGTGCCCGGCGAATCGCGGGCGCTCGCGATGTTCGGCGGGTGCGCGCTGGTGGCCGGCGCCACCGCGATCGCGGGGACCGCCCTGGGCGCGATGCCCACGCCGCCGTGGACCGAGTCCGGCTGGTGGGGCTGGGCGGCCGTGCTGGGCGCGGGCTTCGTGTTCGCCAACATCTGCCTGCAGTACGGCGCGGCACGGCTGGCCGGCAGCGTGACGGCGGTGATCATGCTGTCGGAGGTGCTGTTCGCGAGCGTCTCGTCGGTGGCGCTGGGCGCCGGCGCGATGAGCGCGCGCATCTGGACCGGCGGCGCGCTCATCGTGCTGGCGGCGGCATGGTCGGCGTTTGCGCGATCGCCCGGCGGCGAGGATGATCGGCGCCCCGAACTGCAGAAAGAGATGCCATGACCCCCACCAGCGTCTACGACTTCGAAGCCCGGCGGATCGACGGCGAACCGGTCTCGTTGTCCGAGTTCCGGGGCAAGGTGCTGCTGATCGTCAACACGGCGAGCCAGTGCGGCTTCACGCCGCAGTTCGCGGGCCTGGAAGCGCTCTACCGCAAGTACGCCGACCGGGGGATGGCGGTGGTGGGCTTTCCGTCCAACCAGTTCGGCCACCAGGACCCGGGCAGCAACGAGGAGATCGGCGCGTTCTGCACGCGCAACTACGGCGTGAGCTTCCCGATGATGGAGAAGATCGAGGTCAACGGCGCCAACGCGGCGCCGCTGTACAAGTGGCTGGTCAAGGAGGCCCCGGGCTTTCTCGGCAGCACCGCCATCAAGTGGAACTTCACCAAGTTCCTGATCGGCAAGGATGGGCAGGTGGTGCGCCGCTACGCGCCGCTGGACAAGCCCGAGTCCCTGGCCGCCGACATCGAGGCCGCGCTGGCGGCCTGAAGCCGCGCCGCGTCAGAAGCGGAAGTCGGCCACCTTCGAGCCCTCGCCGAGCGAGACCACCTGCGTCTTGCTGACGCCTTCGCTCGCGGCCTCGACGGTGTAGCGCCCCGCCGGCAGGTCGACCAGGCACACCGGTCCGTCGGCACGCATCGCGAGCGCGGTGCCGCCCTGGGCGTCCTTGACCGTGACATCGACGTCGGCCAGGTAGGCGCCGCTCGCGCGGGCGAACAAGAGCGACAGCGGATGGTCTTTCATGGCCGCGCGCATGGCGTTCGACTCCTCGGCGCCGACACCGCCGCAGACGTAGCGGGCCGCGCCCATGGTCTTCATCGAGGGGGCGAGCACCGGGGTCTGGGCCGGCGCGGCCCAGGGTGCCAGCACGCACGCGCACACCGCGGCGGCGCGTGCCAGTGTCTGGAGGGACATGGGTCCTGTCATCGAATCACTCCCGTGGTGGAACACACGGGCATCCTCGCGCCGCGCCGGAGCCAGCGGAGTCGGACCAGACCCCCAGTGGCTGTGCGATCAGGCTGGGGGTGCGAGCGCCTCGTCCAGCAGTTCCACCCAATGCCGCACCGGCAGCTCGCTGCCGCTCTGCAGGTGCGTGATGCAGCCGATGTTAGCCGACGCGATGGCCGATGGCCGCAGCTGGTTCAGGTGGCCGAGCTTGCGGTCGCGCAGCGCGTAGGACAGGTCCGGCTGCAGCACCGAGTAGGTGCCCGCGGATCCGCAGCACAGGTGCGATTCGTTCCGCGCCACCTGCACGTCGAAGCCCAGGGCGCGCAGCTGCGTCTCGACGCCGCCGCGCAGCTTCTGCCCGTGCTGCAGCGTGCACGGCGGGTGGTAGGCGACGACGCCGGCCGGTGGCCGCACGCGCGCCCTGAGGGCCGGTGCGAGTTCGGGCAGCAGCTCGCCGAGGTCGCGCGTGGCCGCGCTGATGCGCGCCGCCTTCTCCGCGTAGGCCGGGTCGTCCTTCAGCATGTGGCCGTACTCGCGCACCGTCACGCCGCAGCCCGAGGCGTTCATGACGAGGGCCTCGACCTCGCCGCGCTCCACCTGGGGCCACCAGGCGTCGATGTTGGCGCGCATCTGCGCCCTGCCGCCGTCGTGGTCGTTGAGATGGAACTTGATGGCGCCGCAGCAGCCCGCACCCGGCGCCACCACCACCTGGATGCCGGCCGCGTCGAGCACGCGCGCGGTCGCGGCGTTGATGTTGGGCGACATCGCCGGCTGCACGCAGCCCGCGAGCATCAGCATCTTGCGCGCGTGCGTGCGCGTGGGCCACACGCCCGCCGGCCGCGCCTCGGGCACCTTGGCCCGCAGCTTCGCGGGCAGCAGCCCGCGCACCGACTGGCCGAGCTTCATCGCGGGCGCGAAGAGCGGCGAGGTCAGGCCTTCCTTGAGCGTCCAGCGCACGGCGTTGTCGAGCGCCGGACGCGGCACCTTGTCCTCGACGATCTTGCGGCCGATGTCCACCAGGTGCCCGTACTGCACGCCGCTCGGGCAGGTGGTCTCGCAGTTGCGGCAGGTCAGGCAGCGGTCGAGGTGAAGCTGCGTGCTGCGCGTCGGTGCCTTGCCCTCGAGCACCTGCTTGATGAGGTAGATGCGGCCGCGCGGACCGTCGAGTTCGTCGCCGAGCAGCTGGTAGGTCGGGCAGGTCGCGGTGCAGAAGCCGCAGTGCACGCATTTGCGCAGGATCGCCTCGGCTTCGCGGCCTTCGGGCGTGTCCTTGAATTCGGGGGCGAGTTCGGTCTGCATGGGCTCAGGCTGCGGGGTAGAGCCGCCCGCGGTGAAAGACGGCGTGTGGGTCGAACTCTTGCATCAGGGCGCGATGGATGCGCTCGATGGACGCACTCAGCGCATCGAAGCGGCCCAGCACGCGATGGCCATGCGCATCCGAGGGGCGGAACAGGGTGGCGTGGCCGCCGGCCTTCTGCGCCGCCGCGCGAAGCTGCGGGCGCTGGTCGGGCGGCGCCAGGACCCAGCGCTGCCCGCCGTGCCACTCGACCAGCGCGCTGCCGTCGATGCCGAGCACCGGCGCGGTCTGCGGCACCGAGAGCCGCCACACGTCGTGCGCCGCATGGCCCGCGAACCACGGATGGCGCTGGTCGCGCAGCGCGGTCCATTCGGCCGCGGCACGCGCGGGGTCCTGACGCTCGCCGCCGAGGTGCGCGCACGCGGCTTCCACCGCCGCATTCGCCCCGCGCAGGCGCAGCGACAAAACGCCGGCGCCGTCGCGTTCGCGCCAGGCGCTCGCGTTCAGCGGCAGCGGACGGCCGCCCCATTCGTTGACGAGGCGCAGCGCGTCGGCCTGCGAGCAGGCGAACTCCAGCGTGGCCTCGGCGGGCGCCACCGGCAGCACCTTGAGGCTCACTTCGGCGATCACGCCGAGCACCCCCAGCGAGCCCGCGAGCACGCGCGAGACGTCATAGCCCGCGACGTTCTTCATGACCTGCCCGCCGAAGGTGAGCAGCTCGCCGCGACCGTTCACGAGCACCGCGCCGAGCACGAAATCGCGCACCGACCCCGCGCTCGCGCGGGAGGGACCGGCCAGGCCCGCGGCGACCATGCCGCCCACCGTGCCGCCTTCGGCGAAGCGCGGCGGCTCGAAGGCGAGGCATTGGCCCTCGGCGGCAAGCACCGCCTCGAGTTCGGCCAGCGGCGTGCCGGCGCGCGCAGTGACGACCAGTTCGCTCGGCTCGTAGCTCGTGATGCCGATGACTCCGCGCGTGGAAAGCGGCTCGCCCTGCGGCGGCTCGCCATAGAAGTCCTTGGTGCCGCCGCCGCGGATGGACAGCACCGTGCCGTCGGCAGCGGCGGCGCGGATGCGCTCGGTGATCTGGCGAAGGGCTGGATCCATGGCGGCGATCGTACCGCCGCCGTGCCGCGCCGTCGCCGCTCAGTCGTCGAAGAACTGCACGGGCAGGCCCGGCGTGTCGACGCGCATCGACAGCACGTGGCCCGAGGCGGGCCGCAGTTCGAGCTCGGCCGCAGGCCGGCCGCGGCGCGCGGTGGTCACGAACAGCGTGCGCAGGTCATCGCCGCCGAAGCAGGGCATGGTGGGGCACTGCACGGGCGTGGGCAACGCGGCCACCTGCTCGCCCGACGGCGCGAAGCGCAGCAGCTGGCCGCCTTCGAACATGGCGACCCAGTAGTGGCCCTCGGCATCGACCGTCGCGCCGTCGGGCCGACCCTGGTAGCGCTGCGGCGACTCGGGGCTCCATCCGGGCGGCTTGCGATCGAACTGGCGGAACACGCGCCGCCGCGACAAGGTATTGGCGCGCGCCGCCCAGGTCCAGGCGTCCACGCGGTGCGCGGCGGTGTCGGCCCAGTACAGCGTGTCGCCCTCGGGCGAGAAGGCCAGTCCGTTGGCGGTGGTGGCCTCGTTGGCCATGGGCTGGAGCGTGGGCGCGCGGCCGCCGCGCGCGTCGAGGCAGTAGAGCACCGCGTTCGCGCGGTCCTTCGCCTCGTTGAGCGTGCCGGCCCAGAAGCGGCCGAGCGGATCGCACTTGCCGTCGTTGAAGCGCATCGTGAGCACGTCGTGGTCCGCGCGCGCCAGCCGCTTGAGCGTGCCGCCCCACTCGCGCGCACGGTAGACGCCGTCGCGCAGCGCGATCACCAGGCCGCCGCTGCGCGCGGGTGCCATGCAGCCGGGCTCGGTGGGCATGTCCCAGCGCTCGATGGCCGGCTGGTGGATGTCGCCGCGCGTGCGCAGCACCGCGCGGCCGGGGATGTCGAGCCAGTAGAGCGAGCGCTCCGCGGGATGCCAGAAGGGCGATTCGCCGAGTTGGCTCGGGGTGTCGGTCAGGGTGGTCCACATGGCGCCAGCTTAGGCGGAAATCGCTGCGCCCCGCCGACAAAAAAACGGCCCGCTGGCGCCGAAGCGCTCGCGGGCCGAACATCCAGAGGAGAACCTCGCAGCGAAAAAAGGATGTCGTCTGGAAACTCGCTGACCGGCGGGCCGCCCCGGGCGGCCCTTCCTGCGGTCAGCGGCTGTAGGCGGTTTCGCCGTGCGTCGTGATGTCGAGGCCTTCGCGCTCTTCCTCTTCGCTCACGCGCAGGCCGATGGTGAGATCGACGATCTTGTAGGCGATGAAGGACACGACGCCCGACCACACGATGGTCAGCAGCACGCCCTTGAGCTGGATCCACACCTGCGCGCCGATGCCGTTGGAGGTGACGCTGGCCGTGACCCAGTCGCCCACCAGGCCGGGGCCGCCGAGCGCCTGGGTGTTGAACACGCCGGTGAGCAGCGCACCGACGATGCCGCCCACGCCGTGCACGCCGAAGACATCGAGCGAGTCGTCCGCGCCGAGCATCTTCTTGAGGCCGTTGACGCCCCAGAGGCAGGCGAAGCCGGCGACGAAGCCGATGACGATCGCGCCCATCAGGCCGACGTTGCCGGCGGCCGGCGTGATCGCGACGAGGCCGGCGACGGCACCCGACGCGGCGCCGAGCATCGAGGCCTTGCCGCGCATCAGCGCTTCACCCAGGCTCCACGCGAGCACCGCGGCGGCGGTGGCGGAGAAGGTGTTCATGAAGGCCAGCACGGCGCTGGTGCCGGCTTCGAGGGCCGAGCCGGCATTGAAACCGAACCAGCCCACCCACAGCAGCGAGGCACCCACCATGGTCAGCGTCAGCGAGTGCGGCGTGAAGGCTTCCTTGCCGTAGCCGATGCGCTTGCCGATCATGAAGGCACCCACCAGGCCGGCGACGGCCGCGTTGATGTGCACCACGGTGCCGCCCGCGAAGTCGAGCGCGCCCCACTGCCAGATCAGGCCGGCCTTGTCGTTCATGGCGTCGACCACGTCCTTGCTGGTGTAGGCGTCCGGGCCCATCCAGAACCAGACCATGTGCGCGAGCGGCGCATAGCTGAAGGTGAACCAGAGCGCCATGAACAGCAGCACGGCCGAGAACTTGATGCGCTCGGCGAAGGCGCCGACGATCAGGCAGCAGGTGATGCCGGCGAACGTGGCCTGGAAGGCGGCGAACAGCAGCTCGGGGATATAGACGCCCTTGCTGAAGGTCGCGCCCGGCGCGAAGACGCCGGTGGCCGGATCGAAGATGCCGCGCATGAAGAGGCGGTCGAAGCCGCCGACGAAGGCGTTGCCCTCGGTGAACGCGAGGCTGTAGCCGTAGACCATCCACAGCACGACGATCATCGAGAAGGTGACCATCACCTGCACCAGCACCGACAGCATGTTCTTGCTGCGCACCAGGCCGCCGTAGAACAGCGCGAGGCCGGGGATGGTCATCATGATGACGAGCAGCGTGGACACGAGCATCCACGAGACGTCGCCCTTGTTGAACGAGGGCGCGGCGGGCGCGGCGGCGGCCTCCGCGGCCGGTGCCGCAGCAGCCGGGGCCGCGGCGGGTGCGGCGGGTGCGGCC
>JAGIBP010000074.1 GCA_017744285.1 Variovorax sp. | reverse complement strand
GTTGTCGGCGTTCTGCTTGACGGTGCTGGTGAGCTCTTCCATCGAGGCGGCCGTCTCTTCGAGCGAGCTGGCCTGCTGCTCGGTGCGCGAGGAGAGGTCCTGGTTGCCCGAGGCGATCTCGGAGCTGGCGGTCGACACGTTCACCACCACGTCGCGCACCTGGTTCAGCGACGAATGCAGGGCGGTGCGCATCTGGTCGAGCGCGTGCAGCAGGCGGCCGGTTTCGTCGCCGGCATAGCTGGATTGCGGCGCACCGGTCAGGTCCATGTCGGCGATGGCCTGCGCCATCGATTCGGCGCGGCGCAGCGGCCCGGTGATGCTGCGGGCGAGGAACCACGCCATCGCGCCGCCCAGGGCCAGCGACAGTGCGGTGCAGATCATGAGCAGCAGGCTCGTCTGCGCGCGCAGCGCCTGGCCGCGCTGCGCCGCGGCATCGAGCTCGGAGCGCTGCTGCTCCACCATCTTCTGCACGCCGGCGAGGTAGCCCACCGAGGTCGGCTCGAAGCGCGTGGTGAACACGCGGTCGGCGCCTTCGAGGTCGCCCGCGAGCTTGAGCTTGCTGACCTCCTCGCGCGCCGCGAGGTAGTCCTTGCGCAGTTCGCCCACCTTGTCGAACAGCGCACGGTCTTCCGGCGTGACCATCTGGCTCTCGATGAACTTCTGCAGCTCGTTCGTTTCCTTGATCGCGGCGGCGGTCGCCGGCGCGAAGTAGGCGATCAGTGCCGAGTCGCTGCTCTTGGCGATGGCCGCCGCGCGCTGCACGCCCGAGGTGGTGTGCCGCAGCCAGTCGGAGCCGGCGCGCTCGGTCTTCACGTTGTCGTTGACCATGCGGTCGATCTCCTCACCGAGCCGGTGAAGCTTCAGCACCGCGAAGACGCTGCTGGCCAGAAAGAGGGCGAGGATCGCGCCGAGCACCAGGGTCAGGCGCCGGCTGATCGAGAGATTGCTCAAGAACATGGTCGGGATTCCAGGGAAATGCGAGTGAAACGTGCGCACGCTGCGCATTCGCATATCGGCCGGAAGCCGGCAATCTTGAGCGAAGGGGGAAGGAGGGGAGACGGAAGGCGCCTGAAGCGACGCCCTCCGGCCCGGTGACCCGGGGCTTAGAAGGTGTAGGTGAGCGCCAGGTAAGGAACGATCGGGTTCAGCTTGAGCTTCGCCTCGCTCGTCGCCACCGGCACGCCCAGGGCGGTCGTCGTCAGCTTGGCGGTGGTGCTCAGGCGGATGTACGACACCGAGAACGACATGCCCCAGTGCTTGTCGAACTGGTAGGCCGCGCCCACGTTGGCCACCGGCGCGAAGGAGCTGTCCAGGTCGGCCGTCGTCGTCGACACCGCGGCCGGGATGCCGATGCGGCTCGCGAGCGCGCCCTGCAGGCCGGGGGTGAGCTTCACGTCGCTGTACCAGACGTAGGTGCCGCCCAGGCCCACGTAGGGCCGGAACTGCGCGTTGCCGTCATTGAAGTAGTACTTGGCCAGGATCGTCGGGCTCCACTGGCGCGCCTGACCGAGTTCGCCGATCGGGCCGAGCGTGCCGCTGCCGTAGAGCTTGAACTTGGGCGGCACGCCCAGCACGCCTTCCACCGCCCAGTGGCTGTCGATGAAGTAGGTGGCGTTGAGGCCCAGGGTGTCGGAGTTGCTGACGCTGGCGCCCGAGCCCGGCACCACGGCGGGCACCGGCGCGGTGAAGGTCAGCGCGCCGCTGGAATCCTGCGGCGAGAGGTGGAACCAACCGGCACCGACTTGCCAGTCGCCGGCTTTCTGCGCCAGGGCGCTGCCGGAACCCAGCGCGGCCACGGCGGCCAGCGCGAACAGTTTTGTCTTCGTCATTTCAATGATCAGGGATGGGGACCCCATATGATACGTATACGTTGAATTAGTTTCACGCACGAGTCACATAGGCTACACATGAGGGGAATCCATCCTGTAAGCACACACTTCTTTTGTGTGCTCTCAATTTTTCGCCGCGCGCGTCGATAACAGGGCTGGTACTCCAGGGATCTTCTCACCAGAGATCATTCGGCCCGCCTCGTGCGGGCCTTCTTTTTGCGCGCCCCCATTCAGGCGCGCCACTGCACGCCCGGGTAGCGCCGCGTCTCGGGCGCCGGTGCCGGTGTCGCGCGGTCCTGCCGGAAGAAGGCCGCCCAGTCGCTGCGCTGCCGCGCGGCATCGATGTCGATCGGCGCCTCCGCCAGCGTGACCAGCCGCAGCGCCTCGTCTTCGCGCGCGGCGCGTGCCGCGAGGAAGCGCAACTGGCAATCGCCCACGCCGATCGCGTCGCCGTTGCGCAGCGTGCTTTCCTTCACCCGCGAGCGGTTCACGAAGGTGCCGTTGCGGCTCGCCATGTCCAGCACCACGAAGCGGTCGCCCATCCAGCGGATCGCCGCGTGATGGCGGCTCACGCCGAGGCTGTCGATGTGCACGCCGCACGTGGGGTCGCGGCCGATGGTGGTGACCGGCCCCGTGAGATTGACTTGCCGCACGCTGCCGTGCCGTGTCAGGACAATGAGTCTGGACATTCGCTTCTCGCTGTAAGTGATTGGGATGCAGTCCTTTTCGGCGGCGGGCTCTGGTTTTGAAGCGTGCCGCCTCCGACCGGCGGCAACTTTTGGCACTCCGCGCCGTAACATGCGGCGGCAACAGGAGCGAACATGATTGGAAGATTCCTTGCCCTGGTCCTGGCCTGCCTGCTGACCGCCTGCGCGAGCACCGCGACCGTCAAGACCGACTTCGATCCGAACGCCCGCCTGGGCAACGACCGCACCTACAGCTGGATCTCCGGCGACGACGGCGGGGCGCTGGTGCCGCAATCGGTGATCGCGGGCATCGATTCGCGCCTGCAGGCCCGGGGCTGGAAGCGCGTGCCCGAAGGCGGCGACATCCGCGTGTCCGCCCACGTCACCCGCGTGCAGGGCCAGACCTTCAACAACTTCTACAGCGGCATCGGCCACGACCTCAACTGGCTGGGCATCGGCAGCAACTGGCCCGGCTACGTGACCATGTCGACCGACGACTACGAGAAGGGCACGCTCCTGGTCGACATGTTCGATGCCCAAACGAAGCGGGCGGTCTGGCGCGGCAGCGCCAGCGGCGTGCTGCCCGACGACCCCTCGCGCGTCGAGGCGAGCGTGCGGGCGGCGCTGGACAAGCTGTTCGCCGGCTTCCCGCCCGGCGGCACGGGCGCACGCAGCGGCTGAAGGCCGCGCGCTACCCCGGGGCCTGGCAGGCCGCGCGGATGATGCGCTGCGTGGGATTCGGTTCGATGTCGAGGAACAGCATCGGCTGCGGGCTGGCGGCGTAGTCGGTCGATGCGCTCGGCGGCCCCTGCCACAGCGGCTGCGAATAGAAGGTGGCGAACATGTAGCCCGCCCGGCGCGTGCGGCAGTTGAAGACCACCCGCGCCTCGTAGGAGCGGTAGGGCAGTTTCTCCCAGTTGAAGCGCTGCACCGCGCGGCTCACCCGCACGTTCATCGTCTTGAGGTGCCCGTCGGTCCGGATCGCGACCGGGTCGACCTGCACCGTGTCGACCGTCGCGTCCAGGGGGTTGCCGTGCACGGTGAACCAGGGCGCCGCCATTTGCGCCTGGGCGTGGCACCCCACGATGCCGAGCAACAACACGAGCCACCTTCTCACGCGATCGTTCCTTTGCGGGCCTGAACCCACAAGGATAGCCCGGCTGAGCCGCGCGCGGCAGGGGCTCAGGTCAGGCGCACCACCTCGGCGTCCGGCGTGTCGAGGTGCAGGCGCGCCACCTCTTCGGCGCGCCGCGCGAGCACCGCGCGCTGGTTGATGTAGCCCTTGTCCGTGATCTCGCCGGCATCGATGTCGGGCGGCGTGCCCAGCACCAGCGCGCGCACCGGGCATTGCGAGGAG
The DNA here is from genome assembly GCA_017744285.1 of Variovorax sp. GTDB lineage: Bacteria > Pseudomonadota > Gammaproteobacteria > Burkholderiales > Burkholderiaceae_C > Variovorax. The sequence goes on along the minus strand of JAGIBP010000074.1, from coordinate 6,139 downwards.
CCCGCGCCCGCGGCGTGCAGTTCGCGCATCACGCGCTGCAGGGCCGCGTGGAGTTCCTCGCGCGGGCGCTGCGCGGCCTGCGGACTCGGGAACACCAGCATGCCGATCTCCGCGCGATCGTGGCCCGTGATCACGATGTCCTGCGCCAGCGGCGCGAGGCGCGACACCAGATCGACCCGCAGCGTGCCCACCGACACCCACGTGCCGCTGGAGAGCTTGAAGTCTTCCGCCACGCGGCCGTTGAACATCACGCCGCGTTCGGGCCGCTCGGCATGCGCCAGGAAGCCGGCGTCGCCGATGCGGTAGTAGCCTTCGTCGTCGAAGGCCTCCGAGCTCTCGCGCGGCGCGTTGCGGTAGCCGGGGAACACCGACACGCCCTTGACCCGCATCTCGAGCTTGTCGCCGTTGGGCACCAGCTTGAGCTCCAGCCCCGGCAGCGGCGCGCCGATGCAGCCCGCGCCGTCGAGCCGCCAGTGCGCCGAGGTGATGGCGGGCGAGGTTTCGGTGGCGCCCCACGAGGTGGTGAGCCACAGCGGCCGGTCGGGCCGTGCGCGCTCGGCCACGGCCTCCAGCCGCTGCCAGGTGGAGGGTGCCAGCGCCGCCGCGGCGTAGAAAGTCAGCCGCAGGCGCGACAGCACTTGCGCGGCCAGCGCCTCGTCCGCTTCCAGGTAAGGCAGCAGCATGTCGTAGCCGCGCGGCACGTTGAACAGCAGCGTCGGCCGCACCTCGCGCAGGTTGCGCACCGTCTTCTCGATCAGGCCCGGCGCGGGCCGACCTTCGTCGATGTAGAGCGCGCCGCCGTGGCAGAGCACCATGTTGAAGTTGTGATTGCCGCCGAAGGTGTGGCTCCAGGGCAGCCAGTCCACGAGCACCGGCTTCTCCTGGTCGAGGAAGCGCCAGGTCTGCGCCATCATCTGCTGGTTCGCGCACAGCATGCGGTGCGTGTTGATCACCACCTTGGGCCGGCCGGTCGAGCCCGAGGTGAGCAGGTACTTGGCGTGGTCGTCCGGCAGGATCGCCTCGAAGGCCTGCATGACCGCGGGCGTTTCCTGCGTCTGCAGCAGGCGCTCGAAGGGCAGGGCGCCCGCATGCGCGTCGGCGTGGCGGCTGAACACGCAGGTCGCATCCACGCCGCAGCCCGCGAGCGACGGCCCGTACACCGTCGCGTCGGAGGCGTAGATCAGCGCCGGGTCGAGCGCCTGCAGCATGCCGTGCAGCCGCGTGGGGTCCTTCGCCAGGCGCGAGTAGGCGCTCGAGAGCGAACAGACGGTGCGCCCGACGTGCATCGCCGCGAGCATCAGCACCGCGTGGTCGATCGCGTTGTCCGACAGGATGACCACCGGCCGGTCCTTCGGCACGCCCAGGTGCAGCAGCCCCTGCGCGACCGCGCCCACCGCGCGGCGCAGGCCGCCGTAACTCAGGCGGCGCCAGCCGTCGCCGCTCTCGTCGCGCTCGGCCAGCGCGAGCGCATCGGGCGTCTCGCGCGCCCATCGCTCGAGCCATTCGCCGACGCAGCGCGCGTACGGCCGCAGCGCCACCGGCGAACGCAGGATGAACGAGCCGTCGTCCAGGTCGATGCGCACCGTGCGCGGCGGCGCGAGCTGGGTCTCGTCCTCGAAGAAGGCGGGCGTGGTCATGTCTTCTTGTCTCCTTGCGGCCGCGGCCGCTTCGCTGGTGTTGCTTGTTCTTTATTCGAGTGTGCCGGTGGCGGCCTTGTCGCGAATCAGGTGGAGCAGCAGGGTGTCGCGCGCGGCCTCCAGATCGCTCGTACGCCGGCTGCCGAGCGCCTCGGCCACGCCGTCGGCGACCGCCTGCTTGAGCCCGGGCGTCATCGAAGGCGCGCCCAGGTCGCGCCACCAGTCCTCGATCGGCCCGCCGAGATGGTCCAGCACATGGGCGATCCCGCCCGCGCCGCCCGAGAGATGCAGGTTCATGAACGGCCCCATCACCGCCCAGCGCAGGCCGGGTCCGTGCGCGATCGCGGTGTCGATGTCCGCCACCGAGGCCACGCCCTGGTCCACCAGGTGGAAGGCCTCGCGCCAGAGCGCGGCCTGGAGGCGGTTCGCGATGTGGCCCTTGACCTCGCGCCGCACGTGGATCGGCCGCTTGCCGATGGCCGCATAGAACGCCATCGTGCGCGCGATCGCATCGGCCGAGGTGCCCTCGCCGCCGACCACCTCCACGAGCGGGATCAGGTGCGGCGGGTTGAAGGGATGGCCGAGCACCACGCGCTCGGGGTGCGCGCACCGGGCCTGCACCCCGCTGATGGCAAGGCCCGAGGAACTCGACGCGAGGATCGCATCGGGCCGGGCCGCCGCATCCATGCGGCGGAACAGGTCGGCCTTGACGTCGAGCCGCTCCGGCCCGTTCTCCTGCACGAAGTCGGCCTGCGCGACCGCGTCCTCCAGCCGCGCGTGGAAGCGCAGGCGCGCGGGCGATGCGCCCTCGGCGAGGCCGAAGCGCTCCATCGTGGGCCAGTGCTGCGCCACCGCGGCGCGCAGGCGCTCTTCCGCGCCGGGGGAGGGGTCGGTCGCGTCGACGTCGAGCCCGCGCGCCAGGAAGTACGCGGCCCAGCTCGCGCCGATCACACCGGTGGCAACGACCGCCACGCGCTGCACATCACTCATCGCCCTTGCTCCTCTCGTTCCGTGGTCCATTGCGCTTCGCGGCTGGGGGGTCAGCCCCACGCGAACTCGGGGCGCGGGAGGCCGGCGCGCGGCAGGCCCATCATCTCGCGCGCCTCGGCGGGCGTGGCGGGTTCCATGTCCATCTCGCGGATGATCCGCACGATGCGCTCGGTGAGCTGCAGGTTCGTGGCCAGCTCGCCCTGGCGGAAGTAGAGGTTGTCCTCGAGCCCCACGCGCGCATGGCCGCCCAGCAGCAGCGCGCTGATGTTGGCCTCGAGCTGCGAGGGGCCGATGCCGCTCACGCAGAAGATCGCGCCGGCGGGCAGGGTGTCCACCATCATCTGCAGGTGGCGCGGCGAGAACGGCATCGCGTTCTGGAAATTGCGGTGCACGTTCATCACCAGGTTGATGAAGTAGGGCGCCTCGTCGAGCCCCTCGTGGATGAGCGTGGTCGTGTCCTGCAGGATGTGCGTGGGGCTGAACACCTCCCACTCGGGCTTGATGCCGCGCGCCTTCATGCCGGCGGCCAGTTCGCGGCCGCGGCTCGGCGGCGTGTCCATCAGGATCTCGCGGCCCTCGAAGCTGAGGTTGAGCGTGGTCGCGTCCAGTGTGCACATCTCGGCGCCGGCGTCCATGCCCTTGATGCGCTCCTCCCACGCGATCTCCCAGCGGTTGCCGGGAAGCGGCTTCACCATGTCGCCGTGCACGCCGCCGCCGGTGGAGTTGTTGATCACGATGTCGCAGCCGGCGTCGCGGATGCGGGTGTTGATCTCGCGGTAGACGGCGGCATCGCAGGTCGCGCCGTCGTCGGGGCGCCGGGCATGGATGGCGGCGACGCTCGCGCCCGCCTTCCAGCAGCGCACCACGTCCGCCGCGATCTCGGCGGGCTGCGTCGGCAGATGCGGGTTCTGGGCCTTGTGCGCCATGCCGCCGGTCGGGGCGATGGTCACGATCACTTTGCGCTTGCTCATCGGCGTTTCTCCTGGAGGACAGCGCGTTATTATTTTTGGCCGCCTTTGCCCTGACAGTCATCGCGACGACATTTGGGATCAGGGATTACGAGGCGCAGGAACACGAACCCGATGCGCAACAAGCCCGCTCCCGAGACACAGGCGGACCGCCTTTCCCTGACCCTGGCGCGCCTGCTGGAACTCTCCGGCTGGTATCCGCAGCTCGACGCCCCGTCGCAGGCGCGCGTGCGGGGCGAGATGCGCGAGGAGGCCGTGCCCGCCGGCGGCGCGCTGTGCCTGCGCGGCGAGCTGCCGCTGCACTGGTACGGCACGCTGGAGGGACTGCTCAAGTGGGCCGTCACCTCGCACGACGGCCGTTCCGCCACGCTGGGCGGCCTCACCGTCGGCAGCTGGTTCGGCGAAGGCACGCTGCTGCGCAAGGCGCCGCGCTCGGCGGACATCATCGCGCTGCGCGACAGCCGCGTGGCCGTGATGCCGCACGACACCTTCGAATGGCTGCACCGCACGCAGATGAGCTTCAACCATTTCGTGCTCGCCCAGATCAACGAGCGATTGCACTGGTTCATGGGCGACTACGCCGCGCACCGCCTGCTCGACGCCGACAGCCAGGTGGCGCGCGCGCTCGCGGGGCTCTTTCACCCGTGGCTGCATCCGCTCGGGCAAAAGCACCTGCAGGCCTCGCAGGAGGAGATCGCCGCGCTCTCGGGCCTTTCGCGCCAGCGCTGCAACGCGGCGCTCAGGCGCCTGCGCGATGCCGGGCTGCTGCGCATCGAGTACGGCGGCATCACCGTGATCGACGTGGAGGGGCTGCGCGGGTTCGGCGAGCGGTTCTAGGTTCCGGCCAGTGCTCACAGGCGCGAGTGCGCGGGGACCGTGCCGTCCGGGAAGATCTCCAGGTTGAGCGAGGTGCCGGGATTGATCACCAGCCCCATGCCCGCCGGCAGGGCGCTCAGGACGTCGCGGCCGGTCATCACGACCAGATGCGGTGCGACCGAGGTGAAGTCGCCCACGCGGCTGCGGTCGGTGAAGCAGGCCATCAGCGTGCCCTGGTCCTTCACCAGCAGGAGCGGGCGGAACGGCGTGCCTCCCGCAACGGGCGCGGTCCGGCTCGGCACGACGAGGTCCGAATCCGCCAGCTCCTTGAGCAGGTCGTCCATCGTCAGCGATCCCGTCCTGGCGTGCGCCAGAACCAATTCGAGCTGATTGAGAAGGTCCATCGCCGGTGCGTCGCGATCGAAGGCGCACTCACGGGAAGCTGACGCGGTCGGCGACCAGCACGCCATCGACGACGCGGTGACCTTCGATGGTCACGCGCACCAGCGGCCCCAGGTCCGCCGCGCTGCCGTTCACGAAGCCCACCTGTGCCCCGCTCGCATCGATCGGCTGGCCCTTGATGCGGAAGTCGGCGATCGAGGCGAAGCTCGCGATCTGCCCCGTCAGGATGAACGAAGGCTGGCCGCCGATGCCCGGCACGCTCTGGATCTTGAGGCGGCTCGCCCGCAGCACGCCGTTCGACAGCACCCCGCCGACGGTCACGCGCACCCCGTTGCCGAGGGCGGTCGCGGGTGCGCCGGAGAGCGTCGCCGACGATGCATCGACGGGCAGGCCGAGCACGCGCAGGGCGCCGGGCCCCGCGAAATCAGTCACCACGCCGGCCATCTGCAGCCGCGTGCCGTCGGCCGTGGGCGCCGGATACCACGCCTGCACCGCCGTGGCGACGAGCAGGCCGGCGCCACCCGCACTCGCGCGCACGCGCACCAGCACGCCGTTGGCGAGCAGCGGCGCGCCGCCGCTTCCCCCGGGAAGGACCGCCCGCCCGTAGTCGATCGCCTGGGCACCGATGCTGAAGCGCCGTGCCGCCGCGTCGAGGTTCTGCACCATCCCGCTCACGATCGGCGCACCGCCTGCGCGCACTTCCACGCGCGTCGCGCGCAGGCTGCCGGGGTGGGTGGGAAAGCCCCACACCTGCAGCGTCGCACCGGCCGCGACATCGCCCGCGCCGCGCGCATCGGCCCAAACGGTGGCTTCGTCGGTGGTCACGGTCGTGCCCAGGATCGTGAAGCTCCCCCGCTGCGCGTCGACGGACCCCACCGGACCGCGCAGGTCGATCGCCGATTCGACGCGCAGGGCGCTGCCGCTCGTCAGCTCGGCATCGAAGGGCCCCGCCACCTTGGCCGTCATGCCCAGCTGCAGGCCCGGCACGTCGTCGAGCGCGACCACCGCGCCCGCCGTGTCGTAGCGCACGCCGTTGACCAGGATGCTGCCCGCACCGTCGACCGAGCCGATGCCGCTCGCGTCCGCCGTGCTGACGCCGGTGCCGCCCGAGCCCACGCCCGAACCGTCGTCGCCGCCGGCGACGGCGGTGCTGCTGCTGCCGGCGCTCGTCGCGCCCGGAGCTGCCGTGCCGGTGCTGGCGCCCCCCGTCGCGACGGTCCGGTCGAGCAGCGACTGATCGCCCACGCTGCCGCTCGCCGGGGCGCTGCTCGGGGCCGCCGCGCCCGTGGCCGCCGCAGGAGCGCCGGGCGGGCTTGCGGCTGTCTC
>JAGIBP010000073.1 GCA_017744285.1 Variovorax sp. | reverse complement strand
GGGCGGCGGTTGGGGCGCTGGGCGCGGCGGCGGCGGATGGGGCGGGGGCTCGTCGGGCGGCGGCGGCTTCAGCTCGGGCGGCGGCGGCGACTTCGGTGGCGGCGGCGCCTCGGGAGACTGGTGACATGGCTTCCCTGCTTTCACGCCTCGCGCGCCTGTGGCGCCACCGCTGGGTCGACGAAGCCGACGTGCGCCGCGCACTGCCGGCCGAGGCCCTGGACCGCCTCTCGCGCCGCGTCGGTGCGAGCGAGCGGCGGCACAGCGGCGAAATCCGCATCTGCATCGAGGCCGGCCTGCCGATGTCCTACCTGTGGCGCGATGCGAGTGCGCGCGAGCGCGCGATCATGATGTTCAGCAAGCTGCGCGTCTGGGACACGGCGCACAACAACGGCGTGCTGATCTACCTGCTGCTGGCCGAACACGCGATCGAGATCGTGGCCGACCGCGGCATCGATGCGCGCGTGGCCGGCGAGGCCTGGAGCGCGATGGCGCAGCGCATGGGCGCGGCCTTCCGCGACGGCCGCTTCGAAGACGGCCTCACGCTCGCGCTCGAGGAGGTGTCGGCGCTGCTGGTCGAGCACTTCCCACTGGCCGACGGCGAGGCCGACAGCAACGAGCTGCCGGACGCGCCCGTGGTCCTCTAGCACTCACGCCGGCAGCAGCGCCGCCAGCGTCTGCAGCGTGTCGGCATCCTCCACGGGCTTGTCCTCGCGCCAGCGCAGCATGCGCGGAAAGCGCACCGCGATGCCGCTCTTGTGGCGGCCGCTGCGGGCGATGCCCTCGAAGCCGAGTTCGAAGACCAGCGTGGGCCGCACGCTGCGCACCGGGCCGAAGGTCTCCACGGTGGTGCGGCGGATCACCGCGTCCACGCGCGCGATTTCCGCGTCGGTGAGGCCCGAGTAGGCCTTGGCGAAGGGCACGAGCCTGCGTTCCGGCGCGCCGGGGGGCGCATCCCAGACCGCGAAGGTGTAGTCCGTATAGAGGCTCGCGCGCCGGCCGTGGCCACGCTGCGCATACACGAGCACCGCGTCCACCGAGAGCGGGTCGATCTTCCACTTCCACCAGACGCCCACGTCCTTGGTGCGCCCGACGCCGTAATGCGCGTCGCGCTGCTTGAGCATCAGGCCCTCGACGCCCATCGATCGCGCGGCCTCGCGCTGGCGAGCGAGATCGCTCCAGTCTTCGCCGTGGAGCATGGGGCTGGCGATGAGCGACGGGTGCTGCACGTCGGCGATCAGCATGTCGAGCCGCGCGCGGCGCTCGTGCTGCGGCAGCGCGCGCAGGTCGTGGCCTGCTTCCTCGAGCAGGTCGTACGCGAGCAGCACCACCGGAACCTCGCGCAACAGCTTCGCGCCGAGCGTCTTGCGGCCGATGCGCTTCTGCAGCTGCGCGAAAGGCTGCGCGCGGTCGTCGCGCCAGACCACGATCTCGCCGTCGATCACGGTGCCGTCGGGCAGGGCCTCGGCCATCGCGGCGAGTTCGGGGAAGCGCTCGGTCACCAGTTCCTCGCCGCGCGACCACAGCCACGCCTGGCCCGCGCGCCTGACGAGCTGTGCGCGGATGCCGTCCCACTTCCATTCGACGATCCAGGCCGTGGTCGGGCCGAGCGCCGCGTCGAAGTCCGCCAGCGGAAGGTTGAACGGATGCGCGAGGAAGAAGGGATAGGGCTGGCCGCTGGTCTGCCGGTCGCGTTCGAGGCGGTCCTCGGGCGCGATGAGCGCGGCATAGTCGGCCGCGCGAGGCTGCCCGCCGATGTGCGTGTAGCCCATGAGCCGCTGCGCGACGCGCTTGGGGTCGAGCCCGCCGACCGCCGCGAGCGCCTGCGTCACCTGCAGCCGCGAGACGCCGACGCGGAATCCGCCGGTGATGAGCTTGAAGTAGACCAGCCGCTCTTGCGCCGCAAGGCGCTGCCACTGCAGGCGCAGCGTGGCGGCGAGCGCCTCCGGCGGCGTGCGGCGAAGCGGCAGCAGGTGCTGCTCGACCCAGTCCGCGAGGCCCATGTCGTGCGCGTCGGTGGGCGGCGGGAGCAGCAGCGAGATGGTTTCCGCGAGATCGCCCACGGCCTCGTAGCTTTCGTCGAAGAGCCAATCGGGCAGCCCGGCCGACTCCTGCGCGAGCAGCCTCAGCAGCTTGCTGGGCACGAGCTGGCGCGGCTTGCCGCCGGCGAGGAAGTAGACCGCCCACGCGGCATCGCGCGGATCGGCGGTCTGCAGGTAGCGCTGCAGGGCCGCCTGCTTCGCAAGACTCGAGGTCGTGGCATCGAGCTCGCTGTAGAGCGCGGCGAACTGCTTCATGGCCCCGCCTGCGCCACGCTCTCGACGGCATCCTCGTCGCCGTATTCGGTCTGGAAGGCCTGCGCGTCCAGCCCCGCTTCGGCGAGCCACCGCACCATGACCGCCACGTTGCCGTGGGTGACGAAGACGCGCTCGGCGCCGGTGCCCGCGATGGCCTGCTGCAGGCCGGGCCAGTCGGCGTGGTCGGACATCGCGAAGCCGCGGTCCACACCGCGCCGCCGCCGCGTGCCGCGCAGTTGCATCCAGCCGCTCGCGAAGGCATCGGAATAGCTGCCGAAGCGCCGCATCCACGGCGTGCCCTGCGCCGAGGGCGGCGCGAGCACGAGCGCGCGCCTCAGCATCGCCGCGTCCACGCCGGGGTCGGTCACGCGCAGCGTCGGCGGCAAGGCGACGCCGGCTTCGCGGTAGATGCGGTTGAGCGGCTCGACCGCGCCGTGCACCACGATCGGCCCGATGTCCGCATCCACGCCATGCAGGATGCGCTGCGCCTTGCCGAAGGCATAGCAGAGCAGCACCGACGCCCGGCCCTGCGCCGCGTTGGCGCGCCACCAGGCGTTGATCTCGTCGAACAGCACCGGCTGCGCGGGCCAGCGGTAGATCGGCAGGCCGAAGGTCGACTCCGTGATGAAGGTGTCGCAGGGCACCGGCTCGAAGGGCGTGCAGGTGCCGTCGGCCTCGGTCTTGTAGTCGCCCGAGGCGACCCAGACGCGGCCGCCATGCGCCAGGCGGACCTGGGCCGAGCCCAGCACGTGCCCGGCCGGATGCAGCGAGACCCGCACGCCGCGATGCTCGATCGCCTCGCCGTAGGCCAGCGTCTGCAAGGTGATGTCGCCGCCGAGCCGCACCCGCAGTGCGCCCGCGCTGTCGCGGTGCGCGAGGTAGTGGCCGTGGCCGGCGCGCGCATGGTCGGAATGCGCGTGCGTGATGACCGCACGGTCCACCGGCCGCCACGGGTCGATGTAGAAGTCGCCGGGCGGGCAGTACAGGCCCTCGGGGCGCGCGACGACGAGGTCGCGCGAAGACGATGCGTTCGCGGGTTCGGCCATGCGCCATCGTAGGCCGCGCGGTCGCGCCGTGCCCCGCGCGGCGGGCGCGATCCGCTGTCGGCTCAGGCCGACGCCGGGCGGGCGGCGCTCACCAGGCCGTCCATTTGACCTCGCTGCGTGCCGAGGCCACCGTGCGTTCGATGAAGCGCACGCCGCGCGCCCCGTCCTCCACGCGCGGATAGTCCGCCGCGAGCGGGTCGGCGGGCACGCCCGACTGCGTCGCGCGGATGTCGGCGATCACGCCGCCGTAGACATTCGCGAAGGCCTCGATGAAGCCTTCCGGATGGCCGCTCGGCAGCCGGCTGGCGCGGCGCGCCGACTCGCAGAGCCAGGGCGTGCCGCGCGTGTAGACGCGTTTCGGGCCGTCGTGCGGCAGATGCGTGAGCTCGCTCGGCCGTTCCTGGTGCCATTCGAGCGTGCCGAGCGCGCCCGAGATGCGCAGGCGCAGGTCGTTCTCCAGTCCGGTGCTGATCTGCGAGGCGACCAGCACGCCGCGCGCGCCCCCCTCGAAGCGCAGCAGCAGGCTCGCGTCGTCGTCGAGCGGGCGGCCGGGCAGCGAGTTCAGGTCGGCGCAGAGGCTCTCGATGGCGAGCCCCGTGACGGTCGCCACGAGGTTCTCGGCATGCGAGCCGATGTCGCCGATCGCGCCCGCGGCGCCGCTTTGCGCCGGGTCGCTGCGCCACGCGGCCTGCTTGTTGCCCTCGCCTTCGAGCCGCGTCGCGAGCCAGCCCTGGTTGTATTCCACGACGATCTTGCGCAGCTCGCCGAGCGCGCCCGAGCGCACCATCTCGCGCGCCTGGCGGACCATCGGGTAACCGGTGTAGTTGTAGGTCACGCCGAAGACCGTGCCCCGGCGCGCGACCGCCTCCACGAGCGCCTCGGCCTGCGCGCGGGTGTGCACCAGCGGCTTGTCGCACACCACGTGGAAGCCGGCCTCGACGAAGGCCTGCGCCACCGGGAAGTGCATGTGGTTCGGGGTCACGATCGAGACGAAGTCGATGCGCTCGTGCGGCGGCCGCTTCAACTCGTCGTCGAGCAGCGCGCGCCAGTCGCCGTGGTTGCGCGCATCGGCCAGCCCGAGGTCGCACCCCGACGCCCTCGCCTTCTGCGCACTGGACGAAAGCGCGCCGGCGACCAGCTCGGCCTGGCCGTCGAGCGCGATCGCCTTGCGGTGCACCGCGCCGATGAAGGCGTCGCGCCCACCGCCCACCATGGCGTAGCGTAGTCTGCGAAGGGAGGTGTCGGTCATGGCGAGCGCGCCGGGATCAGAACGGCGAATCCGGGTGATAGAAGCTCTTGGCGTTCTCCTTGGTGATCAGCACCGAGGGAATGATCGTCGTCGCCGGCAGCTTCTCGCCCTTCAGGCGAGCCTCGGCCGTGAGCTTGATCGCGTCGTAGATGAACTTGGGCGAATAGCTCACGTCGGCATCGATGCGCTTGTCCTTGCCGTCGATGATGGTCTTGACCATGCCCTTGGCGCCCGCGCCGCCGAAGATCACCTTGATGTCGTCGCGCTTGGCCTGCTCGATGGCCTTGAGCACGCCCACCGCCATGTCGTCGTCGGCGGCCCAGATGGCGTCGATGTTCTTGAAGCGCGTGAGGTAGTCCTGCGTCACCTTGAAGGCGTCGTCGCGGTTCCAGTTGGCGTACTTGGCATCGAGCAGCTTGATGTCGGGATAGTTCTTCATCACGCTGTTGAAGGCGTCCATGCGCTCGTTGTCGAGCGTGGTCGGGATGCCGCGCAGCGCGACGATGTTGCCCTTGCCGCCGAGCTTCTTGGCGATGTACTCGGCCGGGATCTTGCCGAAGGCGGTGTTGTCGCCGGCCACGTAGGCGTCCTGCGCGCTGGTGTCGGTCAGGCCGCGGTCCACCACCGTCACGTAGGTGCCCTTGGCCTTGACCTGCGCCACCGGCTTGGTGAGCGCGGCCGACTCGAACGGGAAGATGACGAGCGCGTTGATCTTGCTCACGGTCGAGAGGTCCTGCAGCTGGTTCGCCTGCTCGGGCGCGTTGGCAGCGGTCTTGATCGTGATCTTCAGGTCCTTGTGCTCTTTCTCGAGGTCCTTCTTGGCCTGGTTGGCCCAGTAGTTGATGCCGCCCATGAAGCTGTGCGTGGCGGCCGGGATCGACACGCCAAGATGCACCGGCTCCGCCGCCGCGAGGACCGGGATCGCGGCGAAGCTCGCCGCGGCGACTGCGCTCAGGACCGTGCGCCTGGAAATGGAAATCTTCATGCTGCTGTCTCCTTGGTGGATGGATGAACGGGAACGGACGAAAAACCGCTGCGGCGTCATCGGCGCCCGCGCTGCAGGAACGCGACGACGATGATCACGAAACCCTGCACCGCGGCGTTGAGGTACACGCTGATGATGCTGGTGAGGTTCAGGATGTTGCTGATGACCGAGAGCAGGATCGCGCCGATCACGGTGCCGGTGACGCTGCCCGCGCCGCCCTTGAGCGCGGTGCCGCCGACGATCACCGCGGCGATCGCTTCCAGCTCCCACAGGAGCCCGGTGGTGGGGGATGCCGACCCCAGCCGCGGCACGTAGAGCAGCGTCGCGATGCCCACGCACACGCCGAGGAAGACGTAGGTCAGCACCTTCACCCCATCGACGCCGACCGCCGCGTAGCGCGCCACCTGCTCGTTCGAGCCGATGGCCTGCACGTAGCGGCCGTAGGCGGTGCGGTTGAGGATCAGCCCGCCCACGACCGCGACGATCGCGAACACCCACACGGGGATCGGCACGCCGAGCAGGCTCGCGTAGTAGACCGGCGCGTAGACATCGGAGAACTCGTTGTCCAGCGTGAGCGCCCCGCCGTTGGCGAAGTAGGTGAGGTAGGCGCGGAAGATGCCCAGCGTGCCGAGCGTGACGATGAAGGGCTCGATGCGCCCCTTGGTGATGAGCAGACCGTGCGCGAGCCCGAACACCGCGCCGAGCACCACTGCCAGCAGCGCGCCGAGCACCACCGCGAGCAGCGGCGATCCGACCGCCGGCCCGATCGCATTGATGAACATGATCACGCAGCCCGCGATCAGCGCCGCCATCGAGCCGACCGACAGGTCGATGCCGCCCGAGATGATCACGAAGCACATGCCCACCGCGATGATGCCGATGAAGGCGGTGCGCGTGAGCACGTTCATCGCGTTGTCGAGCGTCGCGAAGTCGCTGTTGAGCAGCGTGCCCGCGATGCACAGCAGCACCAGGCCGATGACCGGACCGAAGCCGTGCAGGCGCTCGATCCAGCGCGGCCTGGCGTCGGCGCGGTGCGGCGCCTGCGCCTCAGTGCTCGATGACGGTTCCGGTCGCATGGGCGATGAGTTCCTCTTCGGTCAGTTGCGCGGCGTCGAGCGTGGCGACGATCCGGCCCGCGCGCATCACCGCGACGCGGTGGCACAGGCCGATCAGCTCCACCAGCTCGGAAGACACCACGATCACGGCCAGCCCCTCGCGCGCGAGGCGTTGGATCAGGAAATAGATGTCGCGCTTGGCGCCGACGTCCACGCCGCGCGTGGGCTCGTCGAGGACGACGATACGCGGGCGCGGCTGCAGCACCTTCGCGAGCGCGAGCTTCTGCTGGTTGCCGCCCGAGAGCGACGAAGCGCGCGCATCGAGGTCGCCAGTGCGGATGCCGAAGTCCTTCACGGCCTGCGCCAGCGCGCCGCGCTCGGCATCGGGCTTGAGCCACGGCGCCGCATAACGCTCGAGCGCCATCAGCGTGAGGTTCTGGCGCAGGCCGAGATTGACGTGCAGGCCCTTGCCCTTGCGATCCTCGCTGAGATAGGTGAGGCCGTTCTTCGCGGCGTCCCGCGGGTGGCGGATCTGCACTGCGCGACCGCCGACCTCCACCGAGCCGGCGCCTGGGCGCAGGCCGAGCAGGCCTTCGAACAGTTCGGTGCGGCCCGCGCCGACGAGGCCCGCGAACCCGAGGATCTCGCCGGGCCGCACCTCGAAGCGCGCACTCTCGGCCCAGCCCGGCACGCTGAAGTCCTGCACGCGCAGCGCCGGCGCCGCGCTCGCATCGACGGCGTCGCGCGGCGGATAGAGATCCGCGATCTCGCGGCCCACCATCAGGTTCGCCATCTGGTGGCGCGTGACTTCGGCCGTGGGCGCACGCGTGACGAATCGGCCATCGCGCATCACGATGATCTCGTCGGTCACGCGCTCGACTTCGTCGAGCTTGTGCGAGATGTAGACCACCGTGACGCCGTCGGCACGCAGCCGCCCGATCAGCTGGAAAAGCCGCTCGGTCTCGCCCGGCGTCAGGGTTGCGGTGGGCTCGTCCATGATCAGGAGCCGCGCGTGGCGCGAGAGCGCCTTCGCGATCTCGACGAGCTGCTTCTCCGCGACGATCAAGCGCCGCACCTTGGTCGCCGGGTCGATGTGCAGGCCGACTTCCGCGAGCGCCGCGGCGGCGTCGCGCGCCATGGCGGCATCGTCGAGCAGCCAGCCTTTCTTCTTCTCGTGCCCCAGGAAGATGTTCTGCGCGATGCCGAGGTCTTCAGCCAGGTTGAACTCCTGGTGGATCAGCACGATGCCCAGCGCCTCCGCGTCACGCGAGCTCGCGAACTGCCGCGCCTCGCCGTTGATGCGCACCGTGCCGCCGGTGAGCGGCTCGTAGCCCGCGAGGATCTTCATCAGCGTCGACTTGCCGGCGCCGTTCTCGCCGAGCAGCCCGTACACGCGCCCTGGCGCGAGCGAGAAGCTCACGCCGTGCAGCACCTGCACCGGGCCGAAGAACTTCACGACCCGGTCGAACTCGACGGCGACGGCGGTGCTGCCCGTCACGGTGCCACGCCTCTCACCCGCAGGGTTTCCTGCATCGCGAGCACGCCTGCGCCGATCAGGCCGGCCTGGCCTTCGAGCGGCGTGTACTGGATCTCGAGGTGCCGCGTCGACAGCGCCAGCGAGCGCTGGTAGACGCTTTGCCGGACGGCCGCCAGGAACAAGGGGCCGATCCGCGTGATGCCCCCGCCGATGAACACATGCGAGGGATTGAAGAAGTTGACGATCGAGGCCAGCATCTGCCCGATCAGGCTGCCCGCCCGCTGCACGATCGCGTTGGCCGCGGCGTCCCCGGCACGGCTGGCCTGGCCCACGTCGATGGCCTCGATGCGGCCGCGGGCGCAGAGGCACTCGGCCAGGGCGGCGCTTTCGCCCGCCTCGGCGGCCTGCGTCGCCATGCGCGTGATCGCGGGGCCCGCCGCCATGGCTTCGACGCACCCGAGATTGCCGCAATGGCAACGCGGGCCTTCCTGGTCGACGCAGATGTGGCCGACGTCGCCGGCCGAGCCCGCCGCGCCGCGGTACACCTCGCCGTGGCAGACGATGCCGCAGCCGATGCCGGTCCCGACCTTGATGACGAGGAAGTTGGAGAGCGAGCGCTTGAGCCGCCACAGCTCGCCCAGCGCCATCAGGTTCACGTCGTTGTCGACGAAGACCGGGGCGGCGTAGTCCTCGCGCAGGTAGTCGCGGATCGAGAAGCTGTCCCAGGCCGGCATCAGCGGCGGGTTCACGAGCTGGCCGATCTCGAAATTGACGGGCCCCGGAACGCCGATGCCGATGCCGAGCACCTGGCCGGCCTCGAAGCCGGCGCGGCCCAGGAGTTCGCGGATCAGGCCGCGCACCCGCGCGAGCACCACGCCCGGACCTTCGCGCACGTCGGCCGGCTCCGCGTGATGGGCCAGCACGCCGAGGTCGGGCGCGAGCACCGCCACGTCGAGGCTGGTCGCGCCGATGTCCACGCCGACCAGCACGCCCAGGCCCGCATGCAGCTGGAGGTTCTCGGCCCGGCGCCCGCCGGTGGAGCGCTGCAGGCCCGCCTCGGCGAGCAGGCCCTGATCGACCAGTCCGGCAATCAGCGCATTCGCCTTGCTCTTGGAAAAGCCCAGTCGCTCGGCCATGCCATGACGCGAGCCGCCGGCCGACCAGAAGATCGTCTCCAGCAGTTGCAGCTCGTCCTCGGTCAGGCGACTCCAGGGCGTCACGCGTTCGTCTCCGTTCTGTTCTGGCGCGAATACTAGGTTCGTGGCTTCAGCCGAACAAGACTTAACTTCGAACAATTTCAGGCCAAAGAGGCCTTTGCTTCGCCCCTGCCACCGGTGCGCGCTCACAGAGGCCGGAAACGAAAAAGCCGCCCATGGGCGGCTTTTCCTGCGGCGTGATCAGGCGGGGCCGATCACTTCACTTCTTGTCGCGGTACTTGCGCAAGGCAGCGATCTGCGCGGCCATGACCGTGAGTTCGGACTGGGCCAGCGCGATGTCGAGGTCGCTCTTGGCGTTCTTCAGCGCCTCTTCGGCCTTGGCCTTGGCAGCGCTCGCCTTCTCGTCGTCGAGGTCCTTGCCGCGGATCGCGGTATCGGACAGCACGGTCACCGAGGTCGGCTGCACTTCCAGGATGCCACCGGCCACGAAGACGAATTCCTCGCCGCCGTCGGCCGTCTCGATGCGCACCGCGCCGGGGCGGATGCGCGTGATCAGCGGCGTGTGGCGCGGGTAGATGCCGAGCTCGCCGACTTCGCCGGGGAGCGCGACGAACTTGGCCTCGCCCGAGAAGATGGACTCCTCGGCGCTGACCACGTCCACGTGAATGGTGTTCGCCATCTCGTCGTTCCTTTAGTTTTCCGCTGACCCGCGATGCGTGACCTTGGCGCAGCCCAACCCAGGGCACCCGCGGAACCGGCTTCGCCGGGCCGCCGGGTGCGCCCCCGGAGAGGGGGAGCGCCGAAGGCGCATGGGGGTGAGCAACATTTACGCGACCTTCTTGGCCTTCTCGAAGGCTTCGTCGATGCCACCGACCATGTAGAACGCCTGCTCGGGCAGGTGGTCGCATTCACCGTTCACGATCATCTTGAAGCCGCGGATGGTCTCGGACAGCGGCACGTACTTGCCTGGCGAGCCCGTGAACACTTCGGCGACGTGGAAAGGCTGCGACAGGAAACGCTGGATCTTCCGGGCGCGAGCCACGGCCAGCTTGTCTTCCGGCGCGAGTTCGTCCATGCCCAGAATCGCGATGATGTCGCGCAGTTCCTTGTAGCGCTGCAGCGTGCCCTGCACCGAGCGGGCGACGTTGTAGTGCTCTTCGCCGACCACGTGCGGGTCGAGCTGGCGCGAGGTCGAGTCGAGCGGGTCCACGGCGGGGTAGATGCCGAGCGAGGCGATGTCGCGCGACAGCACCACGGTCGAGTCCAGGTGGGCGAAGGTCGTGGCGGGCGACGGGTCGGTCAAGTCATCCGCCGGCACGTACACGGCCTGGATC
>JAGIBP010000072.1 GCA_017744285.1 Variovorax sp. | reverse complement strand
GCAGCGCGGCGGCCTCGGCCACGAGCGGCGCGGCCGGGCGCGGGCCGAGCGTCGCGCGGTAGCGCGGCGGATCGAGCTCGAACTCGTCGTCGGCGAAGTCGGTGGGGGCCGCGAGCACGTCCTGCGGAATGTCCAGGTGCACCGGTCCGGGCCGGCCCGAGAGCGCCTCGCGGAACGCGCGCCGCGCGAGCTCGGGAATGCGGCGCGGATCGTGCACCACCGCGTTCCACTTGGTCAGCGGCGCGAACACCGCGCGCGCATCGAGGTCCATGAACATGCCGCTGTGCGGATAGGCCGCCGCGCGGTGCTGGTTGGTCGTGATCGCGACGAGCGGCAGGTGGTTGTTCAGGGCCACGCCCATGCCCGAGGCCAGGTTGAGGCCGCCCGGCCCCATCTCGCCGAGCGCGACCGCGATCTCGCCCGAGCCCGCGTGCGCCGCCGCGGCCATCATGGGCGCCGTGGCCTCGTGCCGCACGCCGACGAAGCGCACCGCCTGCTGCTGCGAGAGCGCATGCATCAGCGGCGCGAGCTTGCCGCCGACGATGCCGAAGGCAAAGCGCACCTTCTCGCGCGCCAGGATGCGCACCAGGGCCTGGGCGCCGGTCAGACGAGGCATGCGATCAGTCCTCCGCGGTGAAACCGGTGGCGCGCACGATCGGCGCCCACTTGTCGTAGTCGGCGCGCACCCGGCGCGCGAATTCCTCGGGCGACTGGTGGTTGGGCTGCAGGCCGTAGGTGGCGAGCTGCGCGATGTAGTCGGGCGCGCTCAGCGCCTCGCGCACCTGCTTGTTGAGCGTGTGCACGGTCGCCTCGGGTGTCTTCGCGGGCAGGAACCAGCCGAGCCATTCCTCGACCGCGATGTCCCTGTAGCCCTGTTCGACCAGCGTCGGCACTTCGGGCAGGAAGGGCGAGCGCTCGGCGCTGGTGATCGCGAGCGACCGCAGCTTGCCGCTGCGCACGTAGGGCAGCACTTCGCCGACCACATTGAAACTCACCGGCACCTGGCCGCCGACGACGTCGTTGAGCAGCGGCGCGCCGCCGCGATAGGGCACGCTCGTCATCTCGATGCCGGCGGCGCGCTGCAGCATCATGCCGACGAAGTGCAGCGCCGAGCCGGCGGCCGGCACGCCGTAGGTCGCCTCCTTGGGGTGGGCCTTGGCCCACTTCACGTAGTCGGCCACGGTGCGGATCTCGGCCGGCAGGCCCGGCCCCGCGGTGAACGAGAACGCGTAGGTCACGGTCGAGGTGACCGGCGCGAAGTCGGTCAGCGGGTGGTAGTTGAGCTTCTTGTAGGTGTGCGGGTACAGCACCATCGGCGAGCTCGGGATCTGCAGGATCGTGAGTCCGTCGGGCGCCGCGCGCCTGGCGTACTCGACCGCGATGCGCCCGCCGGCGCCGGTGCGCGCATCGACCAGCACGTTCGTCGCGTACTGGCCGCGCAACTTGTCGGCCACCGGCCGGGCCACGTTGTCCCCCATGCCGCCGGCCGGAAAGCCCGAGACGATGGATGCATTGCCGTTGAGAAGCTGGGCCTGCGCCAGCCGGGGCAGGCCCGCGATCGCGAATGCCGAAAGCCCTGCGCCGCGCAGCAGCAGGTCGCGCCGATTCCACATGGTTTGTCTCCAGACGTGGTGAGTTGTCGTGCCGCGAGGTTAGTGGGGCGGCCCTCGCGCGGCCATGGACGAAACGGTCGATCGCATGTAGATTTCCGGCCTCCGCCTGCACCATGCGAACCCAGCCGCTGCTCGTCGTCCCCTTCAGCGAAGTCCGTCACTTCAAGCCGGACGACGCGCTTCATTTCGAGGCGATCCGCGTGCGGGCGAGCCAGCACCATTGGACGATTCCGGCCCACCGGCACGAGGGGCTGCACCAGTTCCAGCTCCTCACCGAAGGCGCCATGGTGGGCGTGCTCGACGGTGAGCGCCACGCGCTGCGCGCGCCCGCGGCGGTGATGGTCGCGCCGGGCGTGGTGCACAGCTTCGTCTACGACGTCGACAGCACCGGCGTGCAGGTGACGGTGCCCAGCGATGCGCTTGCGTCGCTCAGCGCGCATGCGCCCGAGATCGCCGCGCGGCTGCAAGGCAATCTGGTGCTCGACCTGTCGGCGCTGCCGGCCGACGCGGCCGATTGCGCGCAGCGCTTCGCGATGCTCGGGGACGAATTCAACGCGCGCCGCGCGGGCCGCGCCGAGGCGCTGCAGTCGCACGTGACGCTGCTCGCGCTGTGGTTCCTGCGGCACGCGGAGGCCACCACCGGCAGCGGCCGGCGCCAGGCGCTGCGCGACACGCTGGTGCGGCGCTACCGCACGCTGGTCGAGCTGCATTTCACCGAACACCAGCCGCTCGCCTTCTATGCCGAGGCGCTCGGCGTCACGCCGGACCACCTGAGCCGCGTGTGCCGCGCGGTCGGCAGCGTCAGCGCCCTCGACCTGCTGCACGAGCGCGTGGCGCTGGAGGCCAAGCGCGTGCTCGCGCACACCGGCGCCACCGTCGCCGAGGTCGCGGCGCAGCTCGGCTTCGAGGACGTGGGCTACTTCAGCCGCTTCTTCAAGAAGGTGACGGGGATGGCGCCCTCGGCGTATCGGGAAGGGGTGGAGCGCGGGATCGCGGCGGTGCCGCGCGGCGTTGGAGGCCGCGGATCATGACCATCGAGCTCAACAAGGAAGCGAGGACGCAAGCCATCGCGTCGATCGAGAGGTACTTCCGCGAAAACATGGAGGAGCCGATCGGCAACATCGCTGCCGGCGCGCTCCTGAACTTCTTCCTCGAAGAGCTTGGCCCCGTCGTCTTCAATCGAGCGGTGGCTGAAGTCCAGGAGCGGCTCCAGGCGAGGGTCTCGGAGCTGGACATCGAAGTCCACGAGGAGGAATTCCAGTTCTGGAAAAAGCACGAGCTCAAGGGGCGCAGGCAGCGTTGAGCGCGCCGCGAGGCGACGGAGGCGGGCCCTGCGCTACGACGCCTGCCGCGCCGCACCTTCCAGGAGCTGCGCGATCTCCGATGAGGCGTAGCCCAGTTCCTCGAGCAGGCTGCGACTGTCGGCCGCGGCCGGCCGCACCGGGCGGCATTCCGATGCGGGTGTGCGGCTGAAGCGTGGTGCTGGTGCGGGCTGAACGATGCCGTCCACCTGGGCGAAACTTCGGCGCGCGCGGTTGTGGGGATGGGCGGGCGCCTCGTCGAGGTCGAGCACCGGCGCGAAGCAGGCGTCGCTGCCTTCGAGCAGGGCGCACCATTCGGCCCGTGTCCTGCCGCGGAACACCTGCGCGAGTCGCTGCTTGAGCTGAGGCCACTGCGCCGGGTCCCACTGCGCGTCGAAGGCCGCATCGGCGAGCCCGCACTTCTCGCGCAGCAGCGCATAGAACTGCGGTTCCATCGCGCCGACGCTGATGTACTTGCCGTCGGCGCAGGCGTAGGCCTCGTAGAAGTGCGCGCCGCCGTCACCGTTGTTGGTGCCGGCCTCGGCATTCCACAGCCCGGCCGAGCGCCAGCCGTAGACCAGCGAGGCGAGCAGGGCGGAGCCGTCGCAGATCGCCGCATCCACCACCTGGCCCTCGCCGGTGCGCTGCGCGTGCGCCGCCGCCGCGAGCACGCCGAACGCGAGCAGCATGCCGCCACCGCCGAAGTCTCCGGTCAGGCCGGGCGTCAGCGTCGGCGGCTGGCCTTGCCGCGAAGTCGAATGCAGCGCGCCCGAGAGCGCGACGTAGTTGATGTCGTGGCCCGCGGCCTGCGCGAGCGGGCCGTCCTGGCCCCAGCCGGTCACGCGGCCGTAGACCAGCGCTGGCCGGCGGCGCAGGCATTCGTCGGGGCCGAGCCCGAGCGACTCCATCACACCGGGGCGGAAGCCTTCGATCAGCACGTCGGCCCGTTCGATGAGCCGCAGCGCAATCGCGCGACCCGCGTCGTGCTTGAGGTCGAGCGCGATCGACTCGCGGCCGCGCGAGAGCACGTCGCTGCGTCGCGCGGTGAGCGCGGCCATGCCGCCTTGGCGTGATGGCGACGGCGGCCGGTCGATGCGGATCACGCGCGCGCCCTGGTCCGCCAGCATCATCCCGGCGAAGGGCGCGGGGCCGAGTCCCGCGAACTCGACGACCGTGAGATGGGCGAGCGGCCCCTGCCGTGCAGGCGACGTCATCGCTCAGAGCGCCACGGTGCGCGAGAGTTTTTCGGGAGTGGCATTGGACACCAGGAAGGCCTCGTTCAGATCCACCCCGAAACCCGGTCCTTCGTTGGGGTAGCACAGGCCGCCCTCGAAGCGCGGGATGTTCAGCGCAATGTCGGTGCCGGGCGCGATGTTCTTGCTCTCCATGGTGCCGTGGATCATCAGCGGCCCGATCGATTCGTTGAGGCCCTGCGTCGCCCAGTCGTTGCTGGTCCACAGGTGCGCCGAGGGGCTGTGCTCCAGGCCCGAGCCGATCATGCATCCGCAATGCACCGGCAGCCCCGCGAGCCGCGCCATCGTGAGCCAGCGCTGCGACTTCACCAGGCCGCCGGCCTTCTGCAGCTTGAGGAAGAGCCCGTCGGCCGCGCGGCGGTCGACGATCTCCTTGAGGTGATGCAGCTCCTGCGCCGATTCGTCGGCGTAGATCGGCGTCTTCACCTGGCCGCGCAGCCGCGCCATGCCCTCGATGTCCCAGTGCGGCAGCGGCTGCTCGATCAGGTCGAGCCCGCAGGGGTCGAGCTTGCGGATGATGTGCAGCGCCTTCTCGTAGTTCCAGAAGCCGTTGGCGTCGATGGTCAGGTAGGCGTCGGCGCCGACCGTGTCGCGCACCGCGTGCACCATCGCGATGTCGTCGGCCATCGTGCCGTAGCCGATCTTCATCTTGAAGAGCGCGAAGCCGGTCTTCTTCGCGAGCGCGGCTTCGGCGGCGACATCGTCCGGCTTGCCGGCCGACAGCACCCAGCCCTGGCGCGCGGCCTCGATGCTGCGCCCGCCGAGCAGCTCGTACACCGGCACGCCGAGCAGCTTGCCCTTGAGGTCGTGCAGCGCGAAGTCGACCGTGGCCTTGGCCTGGTTGTTGTCGCGCACCAGCAGGTCCATCTTGGCGACGATCTTCTCGATGTGGCGCGGGTCCTCGCCGAGCAGGCAGCGCGGCGCGATCACGTTGGCGATCATCGCGATGATCGATTCCTGCAGCTCGCCGCGATACCACGACGAGGTGTCGCCCGAATCGGCGATGCCGACCGTGCCGTCGTCGGCCGTGAGCTTGAGCACCACGCTGTCGATCGAGGTGATCCGCGTGTTGGGCATGATGACGGGCTTCTTCAGGGGCGTGGAGACCGGGAGGCACTCCACCTTGACGATCTGGGTCATGGCTTGTTCTTGGGGCTCGTTACTGGGCCTGGAAGTTGGATTTGCGGACCTGTTCGGCCCAGAAGGCGGTGGCGGTGTCGACGAAGGCCCCGAGCTTTTCCGGCGGGGCATAGGCCGGCTCCATGTTGGTGGCGGCGAACTTCGCGACGACGCGCGGGTCGTCGAACATCTTGCGCGTGGCTTCGGTGATCTGCTTGAGCAGCTCGGGCTTGAGCGTGGTGGCGGCATACACGCCGAGGAAGGCATCGGCGGGCATCTTCAACCCCAGCTCGGCGAAGGTCGGCACGTCGGGCATCGCGGAGTAGCGTTTGTCCGCTGCCATCGCGAGCACTCGCACCTTGCCGGCCTTGCGGTACTCGACGAGGCCGTCGCACGGCACGATCGCGGCCGGCACCTGCGCGCCGACCAGGTCGGTGATGGCCGGCGCCGCGCCCTTGTAGGGCACCGGATTCATCGGCACCTTGAAGTGCTGGCCCATCACGTAGCCCACGAACTGTGCCTGCGAGCCCGGCGCGGGAATGCCGAAGCTGCCGAGTTCGGGGTTCTTGCGCACCGCGTCCAGGTAGTCCTTGAAGGTCCGCGCCGGCGAGCTGGCCGGCACCGCCAGGCAGGTGTAGAAGTTGACGATGCGGCCCACCGGGACCATGTCCTTCTTCACGTCGAAGCCCGGGTTCTTGACCACCAGCGGCACCATGATCACCTGGTGGTCCACCGCGAACATGATGGTGTTGCTCTCGGGCGTGGCCTGCTTGAGCGCCTGCGCGGCGATCTGGCCGCCGGCGCCGGGCTTGTTGTCGACCACGGTGGTCACGTTGAGCTGCTGCGCGAGCGCTTCGGCGTAGATGCGCGCGAGCGTGTCGGTGCCCGCGCCGGCGGGAAAGCCCACCAGCACGCGGACCACGGGCTTGTCTTCGGCATGCGCCGGCAGCGCGGAGGCCAAACCGATCGCGGCGGCCATCAGGCTCGCGCCGATGGCACGATGGAAGATCTTCTTGAGGCTCATGTGCTGTCTCCGGTATCGATGTCGATCAGAGCGGATAGACCGGCGCGTTGCCGCGCAGCGTCATCCACTGCCATTGCGTGAATTCGTCCCAGTTGGCCGGCCCGCCGTGGCGTGAGCCGTTGCCCGACGCGCCGCGCCCGCCCATGGGCATGGTGCCGTCGTCGTTCACCGTCTGGTCGTTGACGTGGACGAGGCCCACTTCGAGCTGCTTCGCGAGCGCGATGCCGCGGCCGACGTCGCGGGTGTAGATGCCGGCCGAGAGGCCGTACTCGGTGTCGTTGGCGAGCGCGGCCGCTTCGGCGTCGCTGCCGAAGGCGGTGATGGACACCACAGGGCCGAAGATCTCCTCGCGGAAGACCGGCATCGCCGGCGTCACCCCGGACAGCACCGTCGCCGCATAGAACGGCCCTTCGGAGGTGCCGCCGGCCAGCAGCTTCGCGCCCATCGCGACCGATTCGCGCACGATGCGATCCACGCGCTGCAACTGCTGCGGCGTGATGAGCGGGCCGAGCGCCACGGGCTGGCGGAACGGGTCGCCCGCGGGCAGCGCGCGTGCCTTCTCCGCCATGCGCTGCGCGTAGGTCCGCGCGATCTTCTCGTGCACCAGATGGCGTCCGGCGCTCATGCAGATCTGGCCCTGGTGCAGCCAAGAGGCCCAGGCGCCGCCGCTCACCGCGAGGTCGAGGTCGGCGTCGTCGAGCAGGATCAGCGCGTTCTTGCCGCCGAGCTCCAGCGCGACCTTCTTGAGATGGCGGCCCGCGAGCTCGCCGACGCGGCGGCCGACAGAGGTGGAGCCGGTGAACGACACCATCGCCACGTCGGGGTCGGTGGCCAGCGCCTCGCCCGCCTCGGCATCGCCGGGCAGCATATGGAGCACGCCGGCGGGGAGCCCCGCCGCCTGCAGCAGCAGCGCGAGCAGCACGCCGCCGCACACCGGTGTGCGCGGATCCGGCTTGAGCACCACCGCGTTGCCGGCGGCGAGCGCGGGCAGCACCGCGCGGCTCGACAGCAGGAAGGGAAAGTTGAAAGGCGAGATCACGCCCACCACGCCGTGCGGCACGCGGCGCGCGAGGCTGGTCACGCCGTCCGCGCTGGGCAGCACCAGGCCCTGGGGCTGGGTGAGCATCGCGGCCGCCTCGTGGCACAGGTGCAGCACCGAGTCGATCTCGAACATCGCCTTGGGCTGGATGCCGCCGGTCTCGCGGACGATCCATTCCGCGTAGTCCGCCCGGTTCGTCTCCAGCAGGCCCGCCGCCTGGCGGAACACGCGGGCGCGTTCGGCGTAGGGCAGGGCGGCCCAGCCCCTCTGGGCGCGGCGCGCGGCCGAGGCACTGGCGCGCACGTCCTCGGCGGCTGCGCGGGCCACCCAACCGAGTGGTTGGCCCGTGGCCGGTTCCTTCACTTCGATCTGGCCGCCCGCCAGGGGCTTCCACTCGCCCGCGAGGGCGCAGCGGCTCCAGTCGGCAGAGGCCAAAAGGCTGATGTTCATTCCGTCTCCGTTTCGTTGGTTCCAGGGTGGCGCGGATTGTGGTTCGGCCAAATTCAAAAGTCAACCAAACGGTTGGTTGACTTTCAAGGCGGACGCCGACAGAATCCCGCCCCACGGCCCGCACGCGGCCCCCTGGCACTCGGAGATTGAATTGACCGCCCCCTACCGTTCCCCCTGGATGACCGACGAACTCGACATGCTGCGTGCCACCGCGCGCCGCTTCTTCGAGGAAGAAGTCGCGCCTCGCGCCGCGAAGTCCCGCGCCCAGCACCACATCGACCGCGAGGTCTGGCTACGCGCCGGCGAGCTCGGCCTGCTTTGCATGAGCATCCCCGAGGCCTACGGCGGCCAGGGCGCGACCTTCGCGCACGAGGTGGTGGTGATGGAGGAGCAGGCCCGCATCTGCGACACCACCTTCGGCTTCATCCCCGGCGCGGTGAACGGGCCGGCGTTCTTCTTCGAGACCGCCAACGAGGAGCAGCGCACGCGCTGGATGCCGGACATCGCCTCCGGCCGCAAGATGCTGTCGGTGTGCATCACCGAGCCCGACGCCGGCACCGACGTGAAGGCCATGCGCACCACGGCGCGCAAGGAGGGCGATGGCTACGTGCTCAACGGCAACAAGATCTTCATCACGCACGGCCAACAGGCGGAGCTGTCTCTGGTGGCGGCGCGCACCGGCGGTGCGGGTTCGGGTGCCAAGGGCATCTCGCTGTTCATGGTCGAGCGCGAGAAGACCGATGGCTTTCGCATCAACAAGGTGCTGGAGAAGGTGGGGCAGAACGGCCTCGACACCTGCGAGATCTTCCTCGACGAGGTGTACGTGCCGGCCGAGAACCTGATCGGCGGCGCCGAGGGCCGTGGCTTCGGGCAACTGATGGACGTGTTCGTGCGCGAGCGCCTGTCGATCGGGGTGGTCGGCATCACCTGCGCCGAGCGCGCGATCGAGCTGACGGTGGAGCACGCGAAGAACCGCAAGATGCTCGGCCAGACGCTGTGGGACTTCCAGAACAGCCGCTTCACGCTGGCCGAATGCCTGACCGAGGCCCGCATCGGCCGCATCTTCATCGACAAGCTGGTGCAGGACCTGGTCGAGGGCCGGCCGCTCGCGCCCAACGACGCGATGATGGCCAAGTGGTGGGGCTCGGAGAAGCAGTGCCAGATCATCGACCGCTGCCTGCAGCTCTTCGGCGGCTACGGCTACATGGCCGAGTACCCGATCGCGCAGATGTACATGGATGCGCGCGTGGCCCGCATCTATGGCGGCTCGAACGAGACGCTGAAGGACCTGATCGCCCGCTCGATGTAGGCGGGCGCGGCGCTCAGCGCCGCGATGCGGCGATGCCGTCGATCAGCATGTCCATGAAGGTGTCGGCGACTTGCTGGATCGAGAGCTTGCCGCTCTCGCTGTGCCAGCGCGGCACCCAGTTGAGCGCGCCGAAGAACAGTGCCGAGAACATGCGCGGATCGCAGGGCTTGATGCTGCCGTCGGCGATGCCTTCGGTGACGAGGTCGCGCACCGTCGTGTCGAGCCGGCGCTGGAACTGGCGGATGTCGCCGCCCTGCGTTTCGAGGGGGCGCGAGCCGACCAGCACCAGGCAGCGGCCGAAGTCGCTGTTCTGCGCCGCCGCGAGGCTGCGCGCGTACAGCCGCAGGCGATCGAGCACAGGAACGCTGCGGTCCTTCATCTTCTCGATCACCTCGTCGAGATCGCCGAAGGAGAACACCAGGCACTGGTAGAGGATGCTCTCCTTGTTCTCCACGTAGTGGTAGAGCGTCGCCTTGTGCATGCCCAGCCGCTCGGCGATGTTGTCGAGCGAGGTGGCCTCGTAGCCCTTCTCCGCGAAGAGCTGGGCGGCGGTGCGCAGGATGGCGGTGCGCTTGTCTTCGTGCTTCAGCCCCGGTCCGCTCTTGCGCCCCGAGCTGGCACGCGCGCGGGGCGCCCGTGCGGCGGGGGTGGGTTCGGTGGCGGTTCGTGCTCCAGTCATGCGGCGGCATTATCCAGAACGATGCCGCCGGCCACGAGGCGCGCGATCTCGTCGGCGCCGATGCCGGCCTCGCGCAGCACGTCGCGGGTGTGCTCGCCGAGCAGCGGCGCGCGGTGGCGCACCTCGCCCGGCGTGCGCGAGAGCTTCACCGGCACGCCCGGCACTGCCACCGGCTGGGCGCTCCCGGGCTGCTCGACCTGGGGCAGCATGCGTCGCGCCGCGAAGTGCGGGTCGGCGAAGATTTCCTCGGCGGTGTAGATCGGGCTGAACGGAATCCGGCTGCCGAACAGGTCCTTGAGCTGGGCCTTGGTGCGCGTGGTGGTGAAGCGCTCGATCTCTTCCATCAGCGCATGCCGGTGGGTCCAGCGCGTTTCCTCGTTCGCGAAGCGCGGATCGTCCGGCAGTTGCGGCCGCCCGATCAGCTTCGCGAGTTCACGGAACTGCGGGTCGTGCGGCGCGGCGAGCGCGATCACGCCGTCCTTCACGCGCACCGTGTCGAACGGCGCCATGCCGGGGATGCCGTTGCCAGCCGGGCTGGGCGAGACGCCGCGGTAGCTGAACTGGCTGACCACGAGCTCGGACAGCGCGAGGATGCTGTCGGTCATCGCCACGTCGACGTACTGGCCTTCGCCCGTGCCGCGCGCGTGCCACAGCGCGGCCATGGTGCCGAAGGCGGCGAACAGGCCCGACACCGTGTCGCCCGCGCCCCCGCCGACCTTGACCGGATGCGCCGCGTCCGGCCCGGTGATGCCCATCCATCCGCCCATCGCCTGCGCGA
The DNA here is from genome assembly GCA_017744285.1 of Variovorax sp. Lineage (GTDB taxonomy): Bacteria > Pseudomonadota > Gammaproteobacteria > Burkholderiales > Burkholderiaceae_C > Variovorax. The sequence continues at coordinate 4,857 of JAGIBP010000072.1, read as the reverse complement.
CGATGTCGAAGGCGGGCCATTCCATGTAGGGGCTGACGCCGCCCGCGCGGTCGCCGAAGCCGCGCACCGAGGTGTAGACCAGCGCGGGATTGATGGCCTTGAGCGTGTCGTAGCCCAGGCCCATCTTGTCGAGCACGCCGGCGCGGTAGTTCTCGACCAGCGCGTGCGCGCCGCCCACCAGCTTCTTGAGCAGCGCCTGCCCCTGCGGGTGCTTCAGGTTGAGGGCGATGGAGCGCTTGTTGCGGTTGCAGGACTGGAACAGGCCGCCCAGCGTGCGCTGGCGGTCGTCGTCGCGGAAGGGGCCCATGCGGCGGAAGAAGTCGCCGTCGAGCGGTTCGACCTTGACGACGTCGGCGCCGTGGTCGGCGAGCACCTGCGAGCAGAAGGGGCCGGCGAGCGCGTGCGTGAGGTCGAGCACGCGCAGCCCGCGGAGGGAACCGGAAGCGGCAGCAGTCATTTGGAAAAATCAATCAAACGGTTGGTTGATTATCCGTGCAATCGCCGCGCGCGTAAATGGCGGGCCTCAGCCCGGCCGCTGCCGCTCGTACGCCGCCACCGCCTCGTCCACCGTGGCGTAGAAGGTTTCCGCGCCGAAGCGTGCGAAGAGCCCGAAGCGCTTGAGCTTGTCCTTCACCGGATCCTTCATCTCCGCGAAGCACAGCTCGACGCCCTCGGCCTGCAGGCTGTCGTCAAGTTCGGCCACCAGGTCGGCGGCGGTCACGTCGACGCTGGTCACGGGTTCGGCCGCGACGACCACCCAGCGCACCGGCGTGGGCGAAGCCCTGACCGCCGCCATCACCCGGTCGCGGAAGAGTTCGGCATTGGCGAAGAACAGCGGCGCGTCCCAGCGGAAGATGACCAGCCCCGGAATGCGCCGCGCCTCGGGGTAGCGCGTGATGTCGTGGAAGCCCTGCACGCCCTCGGGTTGACCGAGCACCGCGGAGTGCGGGCGCCAGCCGTCCCACAGGAATTCGGCGATGGCGATCGCCAGCGCGATGCCGATGCCCGGGATCGCGCCGAAGACGGCGACGCCGACGAAGCAGATGATCGACAGCCAGAACTCCCAGCGCTGGATGCGGTGGATGCGGCGAAGGTCGGTGATCTCGATCAGTCCGATGGCCGACGCGATCACCACCGCTGCCAGCGCCGCGGTCGGCAGGTCGCGCAGCAGGTTGGGCGCCGCGATCAGCAGCACCGCGATCGCGAGCGCGCCGACCACGCCCGTGACCTGCGTGCGCCCGCCGGCCGCCTCGGCCACCGGCGTGCGCGAGGCGCTGCTGCTGATGGGCATGCCCTGGAAGAAACCGGTGGCCAGGTTCGCCACGCCCAGGCCGACCATCTCCTGGTTGGGGTCGACCGTGGTGCGCGTGCGGATCGCGTACACGCGCGACAGCACGCTGGTGTCGGCGAAGGAGACCAGCGCCACCGCGAGGCCGCCGAGCAGCACCGGGCGGAGGTCGTCGAGCCCGATGATCGGCAGCGCGGGCGTCGGCAGGCCCTGCGGCAGCGGCCCGAGCACCTTGAGCCCGGTGCGCTCGCTCAGGTCGAACAGCGCCGCCGCGAGGGTGGCGCCGACGACGCCGATCAGCACCGCCGGCGCGCGCGGCACCCGCTGCAGCAGCAGGATGACCGCGAGGGTGCCGGCGCCGACGAGGAGCGTCACCGCATGCGTCTTGCCGTCGGCGATGCCCTTGACCAGTTGCCAGCTCACCGTCAGCGGCCCCTCGCCCTCGACGGAAAAGCCGAACAGCTTCGGCAGTTGGCTCAGCAGCACCGTGAGCGCGATGCCGTTCATGTAGCCGTAGCGGATCGGCTTGGACAGCAGCTCGGTCACGAAGCCGAGCTTGGCCAGGCCCGCGCCGATGCACACCAGCCCCGAGACGATGGCCATCGCGCTCGCGAGGGCGATCGCGCGCATCGGATCGCCGCCCGAGAGCGGCAGCACCACCGCGAGGATCACCGCCGCGAGCGCCGAATCCGGCCCGAGCACGAGGATGCGGCTCGGGCCGAAGAGCGCATAGGCCAGCAGCGGGACGATGGTCGCGTAGAGGCCGTAGATGCCCGGCACGCCCGACGCCTGCGCGTAGGCAATGCCCACCGGCACCAGCATCGTGGTGAGAACGAGCCCCGCCACGATGTCGTGGCGCAAGGTCGAGGCGCTGTAGTCGCGCAGGATGCGCAAGCCCGGCGCCCAGCGGGAGAGAAAGGAAGTCACAGAAGCCATTCGATCGGCAGTGTCGCTCCAATTCCGACGAACGCGCGCTCCAGCCAGCCCGTCTCGGGGTCGGCCGTGTAGACCTTGCCGCCGGCATCGGCCCAGCGCAGCGCGCCATCCTCGCCGAGCGTCACGCGCCAGGCGATCGCCGGATAGGCGTCGCCGACGACCGAATGCAGCTTCGATGCCATCGCGGGGCTCGCGATCACGAGGCCCATCTCGGTGTTGAGCCGCGCGGACCGGGGGTCGAAGTTGAACGAGCCGACGAAGATCGAGCGGCCATCGACCGCATAGGTCTTCGCATGCAGCCCCGCCTTCGAGCCGCGGCCGATCTCCTTCTGGCGGCTCAGGATCGGCGACGCCTCGGGCTTCAGCTCGAAGAGCTGCACGCCGGCCTGCAGCAGTTCCTTGCGGTGCCTGATGTAGCCGGCGTGGACCGACTTCTCGTCGGTCGCGGCCAGCGAGTTGGTCAGAACGCGCACCTGCACGCCTCGCGCCGCCAGCTCCGAAAGCGCGCGGGCGCCTTCGTTGCCCGGCACGAAGTAGGGCGAGATGATGTCGAGCGACTTCGCCGGCTTGCCGAAGGCCGTGATGAGCCTGGGCAGCAGGAGCAGCTCGGACCGGGTCTCGGGGCTCAGCGTCTTGGCCGGGTCGTCGTGGACCACCGTCGCGGTCGTCCATTCGGGCGTGAGCGTGTGCGCGAGCAGGCGCTGCACGGCTTCGGCATGCGCGATCGCCTCGGCGAAGCGCGCGGTGGCCGGGTCGGCGCGGAGGGCCTGCGCGCGGCGGGCCAGCGCCTCGCGCGGCTCCGGCTCGACGCCCGCAAGGATCTTCCTGGCCGGGTAGGCGGAGGCGCTGTTCCAGAACAGGTCGAACTCCGAGGACACCGACTGCACCACCTCGCCGATGGCGATCACGTCGAGGTCGACCAGGCCGGTTTCCGCGCCGGCCTCGAAGTACTCGTCCGCGATGTTGCGCCCGCCCACCACCGCGACCACGTTGTCGACCGTGAACGACTTGTTGTGCATGCGGTGGTTGAGCCGTGTGAAGTCCGCGAGGAAACCCAGCCCCCGCGCGCTGCGCCCCGCATAGGGGTTGTAGAGCCGCAGCTCGACGTTCGGCTGCGCGGCCAGCAGCGCCAGCGTCGGATCGAGCCCGTCGGTGTTGAGGTCATCGAGCAGGATGCGCACGCGCACACCCCGCTCGGCGGCGCGCATCACCTCGTCGAAGAGCAGCGTGCCGGTCGCGTCGTTGTGCCAGATGAAGGTCTGGATGTCGATCGAGCGGGCCGCGGCGCGCGCCAGCGCCATGCGGGCCCCGAAAGCCACGTGGCCGTCGTCGATGCCGACCACGCCGCTCTGGCCCGGATGCTGCCGCGCCATCGGCACGGCCGCGCTGCCGAGCCGCCCCTGGTCGGATGGCGCGATCGCGTGCGTTTCGGTGCGGTCCTGCTGCGAAGGCAGCGCCGCGCAGCCGGCGAACAGCGCGAGCGATGCCAGCGCGGCCGCGCCCAGCGCGCTCCGCGCCCACTGACGGAGTGCCTGCACGACGCGCGGCGGCATGGGTGGCGGCTCAGTAGACCTCGGGCACGACCTTGGCCGGATAGGCGTTTTCGGGCGGGCCGCTCTTGATGTGCCGCTTGGGCAGCTTGACCTTCTCGCGCGGGGCGTCTTTGTAGGGGATCTGCGAGAGCAGGTGGCGGATCAGGTTCAGGCGCGCGCGCTTCTTGTCGTCGGAACGCACCACGTACCACGGCGCCCAGGCCGAATCGCTGGCCTTGAACATGTCTTCGCGCGCGCGGGTGTAGTCGTCCCAGCGGTCGTAGGACTTGAGGTCCATCGGCGAGAGCTTCCAGATCTTTCGCCCGTCCTCGATGCGACCCTTGAGGCGTCGCGTCTGCTCGTCGGGGCTGACTTCGAGCCAGTACTTCAGCAGGATCACGCCCGAGTCGACGATGGCGCGCTCCACCAGCGGCACGCCCATGAGGAAACCCTTGGCCTGCTGCTCGGTACAGAAGCCCATCACCCGCTCGACGCCGGCGCGGTTGTACCAGCTGCGGTCGAAGATGATGACCTCGCCGGCCGCCGGCAGGTAGCTGAAGTAGCGCTGGAAGTACATCTGCGACTTCTGCCGTTCGGTCGGCGCGGGCAGGGCGACCACGCGGAACACGCGCGGGCTCACGCGCTCGGTGATGGCCTTGATGGTGCCGCCCTTGCCGGCGCCGTCGCGGCCTTCGAAGATCACGCAGACCTTGAGGCCCGCATGCTTGACCCACTCCTGCAGCTTCACGAGTTCGATGTGAAGCTCCTTCAGGTGCTTGTCGTAGGCCTTGGTGGACAGCGGGCCGCCGGGCACGGCGGCCGTCGCGGCTTCCTGCGCTTCGGTGGGATTCTCGGGCGCCGGCTCGACATCGCGGCGGGCGGACTTCTTGTCTCTCTGCATCGCTGTACCTCCTGCTTTCTCGTCTATTGCACGTTGACCTTCTGCCAGCTCGTGTCCGGGTCGAAGCGCGTCATGGCGCGGGCGGCGGCGTCGGTGCCGGGGCCCAGGTTCTTCTCGTACACCACGCCATCGTGGCTGACCATGAAGCTCATCACGCCCGTCTCGCCGTACTTGGCCGGCCAGGCGATGAGCGCGAAGCC
>JAGIBP010000071.1 GCA_017744285.1 Variovorax sp. | reverse complement strand
GGCTCTTGAGGGGATCGTCCGCGCCGCCCGCAAGGATGGCGTTGGCAAGCTGCGGCGAGAAAAAGCGCTTGAGCTCGGCCAGCTTGAACTGCACCCACTGCTGGTCCGCCAGCGTGCCGCCGAAGAGCTGGCGCTGCTGTGCCCATTCGATGGTCTCGGCGATGCATTCGTCCAGCGGCACCAGCGAACTCGCGGCGCACCACAGGCGCTCTTCCTGGAACTGCTGCATCTGGTAGACGAAGCCCTGGCCCTCCTCGCCGATGCGATAGCGCTGCGGCACGCGCACCTCGTCGAAATAGATCAGGCCGGTGTCGCTCGAATGCATGCCGATCTTGCGGATCTTCTTCGCGCACTCGATGCCGGGGCTGTCCATGGGCACGATCACGAGCGACTTGTTGCGGTGCACCGGGCCGTCGCCGGTGTTGACCAGCATGCACATCCAGTCGGCCTGCAGGCTGTTGGTGATCCACATCTTCTGGCCGGTGATGAGGTAGTCGCCGCCGTCCTTGCGCGCGTGGCTCTTCAGGCCCGCCACGTCGCTGCCCGCGCCGGGCTCGCTCACGCCGATGCAGCCCACCGTCTCGCCCGCGATCGCGGGCGCCAGGAACTCGCGCCGCAGGTCATCGCTGCCGAAGCGGGCGAGGGCCGGCGTGCACATGTCGGTCTGCACGCCGATCGCCATCGGGATGCCGCCGCAGCGCACATGGCCCAGCGCCTCGGCCATCGCCATCGCATACGAGTAGTCGAGCCCGGAGCCGCCATAGAGCTCCGGCTTGTTGAGCCCGAGCAGGCCCAGCGCGGCGAGCTTGCGGAAGATCTGGTGCGCCGGGAACTGCTCGGCCGCCTCCCATTCGTCGACATGCGGATTGATTTCCTCGTCGATGAAGCGGTGCAGCGTCTTCTGGATCTCGAGGTGTTCGTGGGTGTACTGCATGCCTGTCTCCGTCGGTCGTGGTGCCGATCCGAAGACTGTAGGCCGCGCCGAACGCGCGGCGCTTGCGGGAAGTGGCTACAGATCGTCACGCGGCCTGCCCCTCGCCGTGCTGCCGAGGTGCCCCCAGGCAACCCAATCCCTCGAGCGTCGCGGCGACCGCGGTGTCGAGCGGCGTATGCGGCTCGCTGCCCAGCAGCGCCACCAGCCGAGCATTGCGCAGGCGCACCGGCCGCTGCCACAGGTAGCGCATCTCGCGCAGCTCGCGAAAGACCGGCACGAAGGGCGAGGCCAGCGTCGCGAGCCACCACGGAAAGCGCCTCACCCGCAGGTCGGGTCGGCCGCTCGCACGCCGGATGGCCGCGTGCATGCGGGTGCCGTCCGGGTCCCAGTGGCCTTCCATGTGGAAGTTGTCGAAGACGCCGAGTGCGTGCTCGCGCTCGACCAGCCGCATGATGGTCTCGGCCATGTCCGGCAGGTAGGTCCATTGATGGCCGACGCCGCGCCGGCCCGGATCGGTGATCGCCGCGAGCGGCTTGCCCGGCTTCACCAGCCCCTGCGAGAACCAGTTGTTGCCCGCCCGCGGCCCGAAGAAATCGCCCGCGCGCACCACCAGCGTGCGCACGCCATGCGCCGCTGCCTCGCGCAGGCGCTGCTCCATCCGCACGCGGATGGCGCCCTTGCGCGTGACGGGGTACTGCGGCGAGCTCTCGACGAGATCGGGAAAGGCGTCCGGGCCGTAGTTGTAGACCGTGCCCGGCAGCACGATGCGCGCGCCCGTCACCTCGGCCGCGTGGATGGTGCTTTCCAGCATGGGCATGACCAGCGTCTCCCAGTTGCGGTAGCCCGGCGGGTTGACCGCGTGCACGATCAGCGCGGCGCCACGCGCGGCGGCGAGGACGCTGGCGGGGTCCATCGCATCGCCCCCGACCCACTCGGGGCGCGGGGTGCCGGCGGGCCATTGCGCTGCCGCCCGGGCCGGATCGCGGGCCAGCGCCCGAACCTTCCAGCCTCGCCGCAGCAAGGCCGATGCGGTTTCCCCGCCGATGCCGCCCGTGGCGCCGAGCACCAGTGCCATACCTCTTTCCATGACTGCTTCCTTGTCGTGTTGCGTGGATGACCGATTCTTCGGCCGGCCACGGATAAACACAATTGTCTTAACTGTTCAGTCGGCTAGTATGAAATGTATGAGCATGAACTTACTCGACTGGGAAAGTCAGCGCGCCTTTCTCGCCGTGCTGCGCGAAGGCAGCCTCTCCGCCGCCGCGCGCGCCATGGGCGTGGCGCAGCCGACGGTGCGACGGCGCCTCGATGCGCTGGAGCGCTCGATCGGCGTGGCGCTGTTCACGCGTTCGCCCACAGGCCTCACCCCCACCGATGCGGCGCGCGACCTCGGCGCCCACGCCGAAACCATGGCCGCTGCGGCGGATGCCTTTGCGCGCGCAGCGTCGGCCGACCCCGGCGCGGTGTCCGGCACCGTGCGCATCACCGCCAGCGAGGTCGTCGGCGCGGAGGTGCTGCCGTCGATGCTCGCCGGCCTGCAGCGCAAGCACCCGGGCCTCGCGTTCGAGCTCAGCCTCACCAACCGCACCGAGGACCTGCTGCGGCATGAGGCCGACATCGCGGTTCGCATGGCGCAGCCCACCCAGGCGGCCCTCGTCGCGACCCGCGTGGGCACGGTCGAACTCGGCTTCTTCGCGCGGGCCGACTACCTGAAGAAGCATGGCACCCCGACGAGCCTCGACGATCTCGGCCGCTTCGCGCTGATCGGCCCGGATCGGGAGACCTCCCACTTGCGCTGGTTCCGCGATCTCGGCCTGGACCTCCGGCGCTCGATGTTCGCTTGCCGCACCGACAACCAGATCGCGCAGCTCGGCGCGATCCGCGCGGGACTGGGTATCGGCGTGTGCCAGAAGGCGCTCGCCGCGCGCGATCCGAAGCTGGTGCCTGTGCTTCCGCAGGCGTTCAGCCATGGGCTCGACACCTGGGTCAGCATGCACGAGGACCTGCGCCGCATGCGGCGTGTGCGCGCGACGTTCGCGCACCTGGTCGATGCCCTTTCCGCGTACTGCGGCAACGCGACGCCGCAGGGCTGACGCGTCAGCGCCGAGGCCGGATGCGATAGAGCGCGTTGTTGCGGTCGGCGGTCACGTAGACGGTGCCGTCGGCACCCACCGCCACGCCCGTGGGAACGTAGGGCGGCGGCAGGCCCGGCCCGCCTTCGAGCCCGATCGGCAGGTCTTCCGCGACGGTGCGCCGCATGCCGGTGGCCGGATCGATTTCCACCAGCCGCCGCGCCTTGCTCTCCGCCACGATGAAGCTGCCCCAAGGCGTCTGCGCCAGGCCCTCGGGCAGGGCCAGTCCCTCGGCCACTGCGCGCAGTGGCGCGCTCGCATCGAGCGGAATGCGCGTGAGCTTGCCCGCGGCCTCGGTGACGTAGAGCGCGCCGTCCTTGCCCATGACCATCTGCACCGGACCGCCGAGCCCGCTGGCGATGACGTCCCTGTCCTCGAACTTCGGGCCGCTGGCGCGCGTCACGCTGCCGGTGGCGATCTCGGCGTAGATCACGCTGCCGTCGGGCAGGGGGATAGCGTCGTACGGCGCCTTCAGGCCGTGGATCACCGCCGTCGTCTTCAAGGTCTTGCGATCGACCAGCTGCACCGTACCGGTGAACCACGAGGCGAGTGCGAAGTGCGTGGACGAGAGACCGACCGCGAACGGGTAGTCGAGCTCCGGATCGCGCTGCATGCGGAAGATGTCGCGCACCGCGCCGGTGGTGGCGTCGACCTGCCGGAAGCCGAAGATGTCCGCGACGAAGAGGTCGTTGCCGTCGATCTTCATGCCGGCGGGCACCGCGAGCTTGCCGCTGGTCAGCATCCGGACTTCGCCCGTCTCGGGGTTGAACGCCTCGACCGAGTTGTCGGCCATGTTCGACACGTAGATCGTGCCCTCCGGCGCGATCGCGAGGTTGTCGAGCGAGGGCTTGAGCTGCTTCGCCACGGTCTTGCGTGCGGTGGCGAGCTCGACCCGCACCAGCTCGCCGGTGCGCGAGTCGACCACCCACAGGTTGCCCTTGCCGTCGAGGTTGGCGGCGGCAGGGATCTTGAAGCCGTCGGCAATCACCGTCATCGCGCCGTTCGCCGGGTCGATCTTCACCACCTGCCCCTTGAACCACAGCGGCCCGTAGAGCATGCCGTCGGGACCGACCTCGAAGCCGTTGAAGCCGCCCATGTCCTTCTTGATGAGGCGCGGCGGTTTCTGGCCGGCGGGGTCGATCTCCCAGAGTGCGTCACCGAGGAACACCTGCGAGGCATAGAGCTTGCCGTTGCGGCGGTCGAAGTCCAGCGAGTTCAGGCCGGGCAGGTCCTTGGCGACGACGCGCATCGGCGCGGTGTCGCTGTCGCGCATGCGCAGCATGCCCATCAGGTAGTTGGTCCATGCGAGCTCGCCCCTGGGGCCGATCGCGATGTCGTCGGCCTGGCCTTCGAGGCTCGGGATCATCACGTGCGCGGCACCGGATTGCCGGTCGACCTCCCACAGCGCGTTGCCGACCACCGAGCCCGCGAGCAGCCGGCCCTGCTTGTCGACCGCGAGGCCATGCACGCCCCCGAAGGCGGAGGGCGCGACGAGCGCTTCAGGCGCGCCCCAGGCATCCGGCCGCGTGGGCGGCGGCGCGATGGTGCTGCATGCGCCGAGGAGGAGTGCCGACGCCGCAAGGGCGCCGCCGATGATCCGCTTCATGCTGTCTCCTTCGTCGTGGTTGTCGGCCGGTGCCAGTCGAGCCGTTCGCCCTAGGCCTTGAAGCGCCTGCGTGTCAGTCCGAGCGCCAGCCAGTAGGCGACGATGGTGTAGGCCACGAGCACCCCTGCATGCCGCAGCCAGTCGTCGGGCCACTGGTCCATGAAGAGCGGCCGCACCAGCATCACGGCATTGGCCAGCGGCAGCCAGTCGGCCACCGCGCGCACCATGGACGGCAGCTGCTCCAGCGGAAAGAACACACCCGACAGGAACATCATCGGCGTCATGAACAGCGTGAAGTAGTAGGTGAAGAAGTCGTAGCCCTTGGCCAGTGCATTGAAAATCAGCGCGATGCACGAGAAGGTGATGCCGCACCCCGCGAGCACGAACCACGCGACCAAGAGCTTCGGACTGTGGCTGATGCCGAGCCCGAGCATCACGAACAGGATCGCGGTGGTGGTGAAGATCGCCTTGAAGCCGGCCCACAGCATCTCGGCGAGCACCACGTCGTCGAGACCGACCGGCGCGTTCATGATGCCGTCCCAGGTCTTCTGCACGTGCATGCGCGAGAAGGCCGAATAGAGCGCCTCGAACGAGGCCGCGTTCATCGCGCTCATGCAGATCGAGCCGCTCGCCAGGAACAGGATGTAGGGGATGCGCGTGCCCTCCACCTCGATCTGCCCCACCAGCGCGCCCATGCCGTAGCCGAAGGCCACCAGCCAGATCAGCGGCTCGGCGATGTTGCCGATCAGGCTCGGGATCGCGAGCTTGCGCCACACCAGGAGGTTGCGCAGGAACACCGGCCACCAGCGCGTGGAGAGTTCGGGCGGGCGCCAGACGGAGCGCCCCGGCGTGGCGGCGTCGATCACTGCGGACATGTCTTTGTCTCCTTCGTCGGGCGCCTCAGCCGTCCTCGCGGATCTGGCGGCCGGTGAGTTTCAGGAACAGGTCTTCGAGGTTCGCGGGCCGGTGGAAGGTGCGCAGGCCGCTGCGGTCGCCCAGCGCCTTCATCAGCGCGCGTGCGTCCTGGGTGTAGAAGAACACCGTCTCGCCGCTCACCTCCACGCGCGCCGCGTGCTCCTTGAGCGGCGAGTGCGCGAGTTCGAGCGCGCCGTCGCCGTAGAGCTCGACCACGTCGGGCTCCAGGTGCTCGGCGATCAGGTCGCGCGGGCGCCCTTCGGCGATCTTGCGCCCATGGTCGAGCACCAGCAGGCGCGAGCACAGCCGCTCGGCCTCGTCCATGAAGTGCGTGGTCAGCAGGATCGACTTGCCCTGCTGCAGCAGCACCTGCAGCCGCTCCCACATCAGGTGGCGCGCCTGCGGGTCGAGGCCGGTGGTGGGCTCGTCGAGCATCAGCAGCCGCGGGTCGTTCACCAGCGCGCGCGCCAGCGACAGCCGCCTGCGCATGCCCCCGGAGAGCTCGCCCGGCCTCGCATCGGCCTTGTGCGAGAGCGCCGCGAACGCCAGCAGCTGCGGGATGCGCGGCGTGATCTGCGCGCGCCGCATGCCGAAGTAGCGCGCGTAGACCATCAGGTTCTCGGCGCAGCTGAAGTCGGGATCGAGCGTGTCGAACTGGCTCACCACGCCGAGCTGCGCCTTGATCGCCCGCGCATCGCGCGGCATCGCGAGCCCGCCCATCGCCTCGATCGTGCCGTGGTCCGGCGCGGTGAGGCCCAGGCACATGCGGATGGTGGTCGTCTTGCCGGCGCCGTTCGGACCGATCACGCCGAGGCATTCGCCGGGCGCGATCTCGAAGGACAGGTCGTCGACCACCACGGATTCGCCGTAGCGCTTGTGGAGGCCGTGGGCCCGGAGAAGAGGTGTCGGCACCGGGCCATTGTGGCGCATGGGCGTCACAGGGCGATGCCGGCGAACTCCGACTTCATCCATTCGATGAAGGCACGGGTGCGCCCGGGCACGAGGCGCGCGTGCGGATAGATCACGCTGACGGGCCTCGGAGGCGGCTCGAAGTCCTCGAGCACGATCGCGAGCCGCTGCTGCGCGACGTGCGGCAGCACCTGGTAGGAAAAGAACTTGCCGAAGCCCATGCCGGCCGCGCACGCCTCGACCGCGGGGGCGCCATGGTTGAACACCAGGTTGCCTGTCGTCGGGACGCTGAAGGCGCCGCGTGGGTCGCGGAAGCGCCAGGGGCCGGCCGAGATGGGATTGACCCGGATGCAGTTCGCGTCCGCGAGCTCGCGCGGGTGCTTCGGCCGGCCGTGCTCGCGCAGGTAGGCCGGGCTCGCGACCACCACGCTGCGGATGCTGCCGAGCTGCTGCGCCACGAGCGACGAATCGTCCAGCGCGCTGATGCGGATGCCGACATCGACGCCTTCTTCGAGCAGGTTCACCGGCCGGTCGTGCAGCAGCACGCTGCAGCGCACCTTGTCGTAGCGCTGCAGGAAGCGGACGATCGCAGGCGCCACGTACATGTGGCCGAAGAGCACCGGCGCGGTGACCGTGAGCTGGCCCGAGGGCTCGGCGGCACCCTGCGTGAGCGAGCGGTCGGCCGCGTCGGCGGCGGCCAGCACCTCGCGCGCGCTCTGCAGGTAGCTGCGCCCCTCTGCGGTGAGCGAGATGCGCCGCGTGGTGCGGTGGAACAGCCGCACGCCGAGGTGCGCCTCGAGCGAGGCGAGCGAGCGCACCACGGCCGGGAGCGAACTGCCGAGCGCGTCGGCGGCGCGGGTCAGGCTGCCCTGGTCGGCGATCTGCACGAAGGTCTGCATGGCTTTGAGGCGGTCCATGGGGCGATTAAACCGGAAAGTGGATGAGTCATGTGCAATCCACGCCATTGTTCCCCGGCAGGCAGCAAACCAGAATCGCCTTCATCCCACCTTTTCAGGAGAAGCGAACATGAGTGCCCAGCGTCCCGCCCGGCCGATCAAGGTCTACAGTGCCTCTCTCTCGGGCCACGCACACCGCGTGCGCCTGTTCCTGTCGCTGCTCGATCTGCCCTTCGAGGTGGTCGAGGTCAACCTGCGTGCCGGGGCGCATCGCACGCCCGAGTTCCTGCGCCGCAACGCCTTCGGGCAGGTGCCGGTGATCGAGGACGGCGAGGTGACGCTGGCCGATTCGAATGCGATCCTGGTCTACCTGAACGAGCGCTATGCGGATGACCCCGGGCGCTGGTACCCGCGCGACCCGGTGGGTGCGGCGCAGGTGCAGCGCTGGCTGTCGGTCGCTGCGGGGCCACTGGCGGGCGGACCGAGCCTGGCACGCATCATCGTGCTCTTCGGCCTGGGCAAGGACCCGACGGAGATCATCGCGCGCTCGCACGACCTGCTGCGCGTGATGGAGGGCGAACTCGCGGCGCGGCCCTTCCTCGCCGGCACGTCGCCGACGCTCGCCGACATCGCCAACTACAGCTACGTGGCGCACGCGCCGGAAGGCAACGTGTCGCTCGACGCCTACCCCCAGGTGCGCGAATGGCTCGCGCGCATCGAGGCGCTGCCGGGCTTCCTGCCGATGGCGGTGTCGCGCGTCGGACTGGTGGCATGAACGTGAACGCAGGCCTTCCTCCATCGCCCTGGCACGAGGGCGAGCGCGCGATGCAGGCGCGCGCCGGCGCCGCCGGGAAGCTCGCGGAACTCGGCCCGCGCGTCCTGCGCGACTTCATGCCGGAGCAGCATCGGAGCTTTTTCGCTCAGCTCCCGTTCATCGTCGTGGGCAGCCTCGACGAAGCACGCCAGCCCTGGGCGAGCGTGCTCGCGGGACGGCCGGGCTTCGCGCATTCGCCCGATCCACGGCACCTCTGCATCGACGCGCTGCCGGGCGCGGGCGACCCGCTGGCGGGCACGCTCGCGACCGGCGCGCCGCTCGGGCTGCTCGGCATCGAGCCGCACACGCGGCGGCGCAATCGCATGAACGGGGTGGTCGCGCAGCGCGGCGCGGGCGGCTTCATGGTCCAGGTGCGGCAGAGCTTCGGCAATTGCCCGCGCTACATCCAGGCACGCGAGCCGGTGTTCGTGGACGAGGGGCGCGCGCTACCCGCCGCGCGCCGCCTGGACGGCCTCGATGCCGGCGCGCGGCGCCTCATCGCGCAGGCGGACACCTTCTTCATCGCCAGCGCGCACCCGTCCACCGGTGATGGCGCGGCGCCGCATGGCGTCGACGTGTCGCACCGTGGCGGGCGGCCCGGCTTCGTGCGCGTGTCGGCCGACGGCACGCTGACCGCGCCGGACTTCAACGGCAACGCGTTCTTCAACACGCTCGGCAACATTGCGCTGAATCCGCGTGCAGGGCTGCTGTTCGTCGACTTCGAGACCGGCGACCTGCTGCATCTCGCGGTCGTGGCGGAGGTGGTGTGGGAAGGGCCCGAGCTGGCGGCCTTCGCGGGCGCGGAGCGGCTGCTTCGCATGCGGGTGATGTCGGCGCTGCATCGTCCCGCGGCGCTGCCGCTGCGCTGGGGAGGCGCGCAGCCGTCGCCGTTCCTGGCGGACACCGGCGCTTGGCCCGACGTGGTGCGGCTCATCGGAAGCGAGGAATCCGCGCGTTGACGGAAGGGTGGTAGTCCCAGCCGCGTTCCAGCAGCAGGTCGGTGCGCAGGCCGCGCGCGAGCAGCGAGCGCAACCCCGCCGCGGCCAGCGTGAGGGCGAGCGCCTGGCCGGGGCACGCGTGCAGGCCCCAGCCGAAGCCGAGCGTCTGCCGGTGCGGCCGCATCCACTCGAAGGTGGCGGGCGCGGGGTTGAGCGCGGGATCGCGGTTCGCGGCGGCCAGCACGAGCAGCACGGCCTCGCCCGGCGCGAGCACCGTGCCCGCGACGACCGTGGTCCGCGCGACGAAGCGGCGCGTGTTCTGCACCGGCGGATCGTGGCGTGCGACCTCCTCCACCAGGGCTGCCAGCAGATCCCAGCGCGAGGCGAGCCTGCGCCGCAGGTCCGGCTCGCGCGCCAGCGCCACGAGGCTGTTGCCGATCAGGCCCGCCGTCGCTTCGCAGGTCTGCGACAGCAGGCCCACGAGGTTGGCAGGCAGCGCGGGCGAGCCGGCCTCCGGTGTCTCGGCGCGCACCGCCGCGAGCAGGACGCCCTGCGGCGTGGGTGCGGCGCCGGCCAAGGTTGCGATGCGGCCGAACAGGGCGGTGGCGGCGCGGCTGGCCGCGTCGAGCGCGGGCGGCGTCGACAGCGGCGACAGGCAGGCGACGAAGTCGCGCGTCCATGCCGAGAGCGCGGGGAGCGTCTCGTCGGCGAACCCCAGCAGGTGCGCCACCGCGCGAACGGGGAACGCGAAGCAGAAGTCCGCGAGCGGCGCATGCGGCATCGCCTCGGCGACCCGCGCCGCCGCCGGCTGCGCGCGCGCGGGGTCCAGCGCGGCCAGCGCCCGCTGCAGCGCGGGCTTGGCGGCCGCATGCGCAGGGCCGTCGTTCATCCGCACGAGCCAGCCGAACACCTCGCCCGCGGGCGTGCCCGCGATCGCGCGCGGCACCGGCTCGGCCGCGGGGCGCACACGCAGCGCGTCGTTGCCAAGCAGCTCGCGCACCACGTCGGCGCGGCTCGCGATCCACAGCCCGAGGCGCTCGTCGCGCACCAGGGCGGGCCCGCGGCGCAGCGCGGCGTACCACGGGTAGGGGTTCGGATGGGTGACTGCCGCGATGGCGTCGGCGGGAGGCGCAAGACATGTCATGGCGCCCAGTGTCGGGATTGTCGTGCGGACACGCTTCGTCTACGATCGAAATGTGGATGCCACCGCCGACACCGATCTCGCCCGCCTCGCCGGCGCCATTGCCGAGCCGGCCCGCGCCCGCATGCTGTGCTGCCTGATGGACGGCCATGCGCGCACCGCCACCGAGCTGGCCGCCGTGGCCGAGGTCGCGGCATCGACCGCCAGCGCGCACCTGTCGCGGCTGCGGGAACAGCGCCTCGTTGAATCGCTCGCGCAGGGCAAGCACCGCTACTTCCGGCTCGCGGACGACCGGGTGGCGGCCGCGCTCGAAGGACTGCTCGTGATCGCCGGCGCGCCGCGCGGCGAGTTCCGATCCACCACGCCGAGCCGCCTGCGCGATGCGCGCACCTGCTACGACCACATGGCCGGCAGCGCCGGCGTCGCGTTGCACGACCGCCTGCACGCCCAGGGCTGGCTGCGCGGCGCATCGGAGGGCGGCGGCGACTACACCCTGACGCCCGAAGGCGCCGTGGCGCTCGAAACCCTCGGCATCGACATCGATGCGGCGCGCAGCGCCCGGCGGCGTTTTGCCTGCGCGTGCCTCGACTGGAGCGAAAGGCGCCCGCACCTGGGCGGCGCGCTCGGCGCCGCTTGGCTGCAGCTGGCGCTGCGGCGGGGCTGGGTGCGCCAGGACCTCAACGGCCGGGCGCTGGCTGTCATGCCGCGGGCGCGAAGGGAAGTGCCGGAGCTTTTCGGGGGCTGAAGGGCTATTCCTTGTTCAAGGTCTTTTCTGGCGTTGCGCTTTTCTTTAGGCTGTCGGCCGGGTCTCGCCCCGGCGGGCGACCTACTTTCTTTTGCTTCGCCAAAAGAAAGTAGGCAAAGAAAAGGCGACCCTGCTGTGGGCGTCCCTCCGCTTCGCTGCGGGCAACCTGCGGTGCTCGCTTTTCGCGGGGTCCGCGCAAACTCGCTTCGCTCAAACACGCGCG